>DATMIW010000031.1:0-14263 GCA_035554115.1 Pseudolysinimonas sp.
CAGGTTGAGTCCTGTCGGTGTGCAATCGGGGTTCTCTCGAAGGTCAACCCGCACACGTCCTTCGACCGGGTCGATATCGATGATCGCGTTCAAGTCAAGACCGTCGGGGAGGCCGGGGAACGCATCCATCGTGGTGTCGACACGGATGGTTCCTGCAGGAAGCTCCGAGATTGCGGCGGCCGCCATCCGTTCACCGTAATCGAGCCAGTCACGCATAAATTGGCGCACCTGGTCGAGATCGTCGAAGGTCTCGCAGAACGCGTGGAGGCGACGCTCGGCGAGGCGAACGGCGCCTAGCGACGCAAGGTAATCGCCATACCAGGTGTCGAATGCCCGGATCCGCACCCGAGCCATGCCGATGACATCTTCAACATCCTGGTAATCCGTCTGCACGCGTACGCACGGAAAGATCAGTGCACCCTCTTCATACACATCTCGGGCTTGCGGCATATAGGTGGTCGGCTGAGAGTTGCCGATATCCACCTGGTGCGCTTTCGCGATCGCCGTGAACATATGCTCGCCGCCGACGAAGACCGGGACGAGCAGGGTGTGATCGGCAGCATGGGTGTTCCCGTCGTAGGGGTTGTTGTGCAGGAACGCATCCCCCTCGGCGAAGTCAGGATGGTTGCGTCCCATCGACTGAGCAATCAGCGACGAGCCGTACACATGGACCGGAATGCCCCCTGGCGCCGAGAGAAGGTCGTGATCGGCGCTCGTAATTGAACACGAGAAGTCTCGAGCTGCCATCGTTGTCGACCGCGCCGTGCGGATCATGGTGTTTGTCATCTCGCGAGTGATGCTGTCAAGACGGTTGGCCATGATCGCGAGCGTCACAGGGTCGGTCGTGGTCATCAGCTCTGCTCCTTGTGGACAGTTATGAGGTAGTGAGTGGAGTGCGTCTGAGCGGTGGCTCCGGGGTCGAGGACGATCGTGGTCGTCGGCTCCTCGATGACCGCGGGCCCCTCGATGAGGAGTCCGCTCGGCAGGTTCTCGACGCGGTACACCGAGCCCTGCACGGCTGCCCCTCCGAAGTGCATCGTGCGGGTCGCCACCTCTGGTGTGGTCTCACCGCTGGCGAGATCGATGGCCAGCGAAGGCTTGCTCCGCTTCACTCGACCCTCGGCCCTCCAGCTCACAATCTCGAGGGGTGCGCCGGGTTGATTGACCGAGAAGTGCTCGAGGTGCGCCGCGTCGAATGCCGCATGCAAAGTCGGAAGCGCCGCGGGATCTGCAAAGTCGCGGATGTCCCCGAGATCGACGTCGATCTCCCAGATTTGCTGGTCATACCGTGCTTCCGCGACAATCCGGGTGGAGCGCTCCCCCGGATGCTCAACAGAAGCAAAGAAGCTCTCCAGCTCGGCCTCGAGCTTCTGGAGGGTTGCGTTTGCCTTCTGCACGTCGAAGGAGATCGTCGACAGATAGTGCCCCGCCGACACCGTGAAACTGATGTCAGTGCATTGTCCGCCGACGGCGCTCAAACCGGAGGCCAAGCGGGGCACGATCACGTGCTCGACGCCGAGATCACGCGCGATCCGGACGATGTTCATTCCGGCCGCTCCCCCGCCCGCGACCAGCACACAGCGGCGCGGATCCAATCCATGCGAGATCGTCATATCCGTTGTGAAGCCGCGCATGTCTTCTGAGGTGATTCGCAGCACGGCTTCTGCAGCTTCTTCGACCGTCAGACCGAGCGGGTCGGCGAGATGAACCTGGTACGCAGTGCGTGCCGCCGCAGCGTCGAGCGTCATTCGGCCGCCGAGAAAGTTGCCCGGATCGATGTAGCCCAGCACGACCGCCGCATCGGTAACAGTGGGCAGCTCACCCCCGCGTCCATATGAGGCCGGCCCGGGTTCTGCCCCGGCGCTCTGTGGGCCGACGCGGATCAATCCGCCGGCGTCAATGCGCGCGATCGATCCGCCGCCCGCACCCAGCGAGCGCGTGTCCACTGCCGGAAGGCCGGTCATATGCCCGCTCCACGGAGCCCCGAGCCATTTCTCGCGTGTGTAGCTAATCTCCCTGCCGCGCGTAAGGCTGACGTCATAAGAGGTACCGCCCGTGTCGATGACGATCAGATCGCGTCCCGCAGCCGTCGGCTCGAGGTCGCCGTACTGGATACCGGCGACCGGCGCCAGGGCAGGGCCGCTGTCGATCGTCTGGATGGGTCGATCCGCCATGTCGTCAATGCTCATCACGCCGCCCGACACATGGGTGACCATGAGCGGCTCACCGGCGAACCCGAGAGCGCGGAACCGCTTCTCAAGGTCATGCAAATGCGAACGCATAAGGGGCTTGATGGACGCATCGATTGCGGTTGACGACGCCCGCCGATACTCCCGGACCACATTGTTGACGCGATGGCTCAGGGAATAGGCCACCCCGGGGAGGTGCTCCTCAATCAGCTCTCCGACCCGGATTTCATGGGCCGAATTCGCAACCGAGAACACCAAACACACGGCAACGGATTCCACGTCCAGCTCGCGCAGACGCGTCAGAGTCGCCACGAGACGCTGCTCGTCGAGTTCCACAGCCACGGCACCCGAGGCCAGCACCCGTTCCCGAACCTCGAAGCTGAGGCGGCGCGGAATATAGGGCTCCGGATACGGCGTTGCGAGGTTATAGGCGTCCTCTTTCCCCCCTTCCCGATAGAGGAGCACATCGCGAAAACCTTCTGTGGTGAGCAGGGCCGTCTTTGCGATCTTCCCTTGGAGAACCGCGTTGGTGGATCGCGTCGTCGAATAGATGAGGACGGTTGTGTCTGCCAGCAGGGCGCCGACGCTGAGCCCACAGTCGTGCGCCGCGAGCTCGACGGCATTCGAAATTCCGATGAAGAGGTCGTCCTGGGTCGTTGACGACTTGTAGAGCCCCAACACTCGGGAGGCGTCGGCAAGAACGAGGTCAGTGAAGGTGCCGCCGGTATCCACCGAAATGGTGAAGGGGGCGCGGATGGTGCCGTTCATCGGAAGACTCCTTTGCATGCCGACTGCAAAGAAGCCTGTCATTCTCACCTAAGAGTGTCAATACTCCTTGAAAAGATGCGGGATATTGGCAATAATCCTTGCACCGAACCGTGCGCGCTGCACAACTAGAATTCGTTTCAATGGGGTGCCGCAATGCCTGAAGCTGTCGACGACAAAGATCTACAACTCGTCGAGCTATTGCGCGATGACGGCAGACTCAGCTACTCCGAGTTAGGAAAAGCTGTCTCCCTGTCCGCCGACGCAGTGCGCGCCCGGCTGGATCGAATGGTCGACGCCGGCGACCTTCGGCTCGTCGCACTCGTCGACCCTGCTCTCGTCGGACGCTCCGTGCGCATTTCGGTGGGAATAACGGTCGCCGGCGACCCGGACGCATTCGCCGCATGGTGCCGCGCCCGACACGAGATCATCCATCTCGTCCGCACGCTCGGGCGCTTCACCTTCTTCGCCGAGGTCATCACCGAGTCCCTCGAGCATGCCCATCGCTTCGTCGCCCAGCACCTAAGCGGCGCGCCCGGATGGCTCTCATCAGAAATGTGGCCCGTGCTGCGCATCGACAAATGGCGAGAAGACACCCGTGCCCCCCACGTAGAGCGGTCCACACTTGACCGCCTTCTGCTGACCGACGACGATCGTGAATTGCTGCGCGAGCTCGTTATCTCGCCCCGCATCCAGTTCCGAGAACTGTCGGAGCGCCTGGACAGGCCCTACGCAACGGTGCGGCGCCGCGCGATCGCCCTTCTCAAGGCGGGTGTCATTCGTCCCACGGTCAGCACGAACGAACTCGTCTTCACGCACTCTCAACTGGCCATCGTGATGATTCACGCTCACCCTTCGGCTCGTGACGGACTGGCCTCCGACAGCTCCGTGACGATCCTCACCACGACCGGCGGCGCTCACCAGTTCATCGGGGAGATCATGGCTTCGTCGATCGGAGAACTCGGGTCGGTCACCGACCGCCTACAGGAAACCGTTTCGGGTATCTCGTCGATTGAACTTTTGCCGTACGTGGCTGTGGACAAGCTGCCCGCATCGCTCGAGATCTGACCCCGGTCACTCGTCTGCGAACTCGAAGACAATGCGGGCCGGGACCTTGGCGGCAAGCACCTCCTGCATCGCGAGCGCAACGTCCTCGAGCTCGCGAACTTCTGTGACGACCTCGGTTCGTCCCGCCGCGTGCAGGGCGAAAACCTCGCGCAGATCCTGGCGGGTGCCGACGATCGAGCCGATCACGGAAATGCCTTTCAGCACGGTCTCGAAGATCGGCAGCTCGAACGCGCCGTCCTTCGGCAGTCCGACGCAGATCAGCCGGCCGCCGCGCCGAAGGCTGGCGAACGCCTGCTTAAAGACCTCAGATGATGCAGCGAGAACGATTGCCACATCAGCCCCACCCACAGCCTGGATCGCGTCGACGGGATCCTCTTTGCTCGCGTTGACAACATGGTCGGCACCGAGTCGGGTGGCAAGGTCGAGTTTCTCATCAACGACGTCGACCGCTGTCACAAGGCCCCCGACGAGCTTCGCGTACTGCACAGCGAGGTGACCCAGACCACCGATCCCGAAAACTGCTACACGCTCAGCAGGCACGACATGGGCGACCTTCACGGCCTTGTACGTTGTCACGCCCGCGCAGGTCAACGGTGCGGCATCCCGCGCCGAGACGCCGTCCGGAACTTTCACCACATAGCGGGCGTCAGCCGTCGAGTATTCCCGCAGACCACCATCGATGGAATAGCCCGTGTTGCGCTGGCTTTCGCAGAGCGTCTCGCGCCCGTCGATGCAGTAGCCACAGCTTCCGCATCCGAATCCGAACCACGGCATAGCGACGCGGTCCCCCACCGCGACCTCTGTCACATCGGCCCCGACTCCCTCAACGATGCCGACGCCCTCGTGGCCCGGCGTGAACGGAAGGGTGGGCCGAACCGGCCAATCGCCGCGAGCAGCGTGGATGTCGGTGTGGCACAGGCCGGACGCCTCGAGTCTGACAAGGGCCTCGTGCGCGGCGGGGGTGGGCCGGGGCACGTCACGAACAACCGGATAGCTGGTGAAGTCTTCGACGACTACGGCGCGCATGGCTCTCCTTCGAGTCCGGATGGGATCTCATCATGCGGCATCTCCTCCCATTCCGTGTCGAAACGCCGGAATCCGCCGGGCATACCCAGCCAGGCAGCCTGTGCAAGCTCTGGGCGCCACCTGAGAAAGCAAGCAATGGCTCCGTCGGCCTTAAGGCTCGGCGCGTATCGTCGCCACCTTCGAACCCCACACACCTAGCGGCCGTCATCGGTCCCCATAGGCAGGAGTCCGTCATCGATTTGCAGCAACTGTGGAATAGCGTCATCGGCACTCTCGGCCCCATCATCGACCAGTTGGGCATCTGGGCGGAGGCTGTTCGACCCTTCATGCCCGTCGCGGTCGCCGGAGCGATCGTGTGGGGGCTGTGGTTCGTTCGCCGGGTGATGTCGCATCGCGCGCGGCCGATTGTGACCAGATACCGGGCCAGCACTTCGGTTGTCGTGCCGTCCTACCACGAGGACCCCGACATCCTTCTCGACTGTCTGGAGACCTGGCGACAGCAAGGCCCGGGCGAGATCATCATCGTTTTGGATGTGGCGGATCTCGAGGCCTATGACCGGATCGTCGCCCTTGGCGACTCGCGCGTCAACCCGATTCTTTATGACCACGTCGGCAAACGCTCGGCGCTCGGCATCGGCATCCGCGCGGCGCGCAACGATCTCTTGCTGCTCGTGGACTCTGACACTCGATGGACCCCAGGCTTACTCGAGGCAGTACAGATGCCGTTCGAAGACCCCGAGGTCGGCGCCGTTAGTACCCAGCAGAACGTCTATCAGCGCTCGACGAGCGTGTGGCGGCGGATTGCCGACTGGATGGTCAACTTGCGCTACTACGACTACGTCCCCGCAATGGGTCGGGCGGGTGCGGTGCCATGTGCCTCCGGGCGCACCGCTGCCTACCGTCGCCGGGCCGTGCGCGCCGTGCTCGATCAGCTCGAGAACGAGTTCTTCCTCGGGCGTCGCTGCATCGCCGGCGATGATGGTCGCCTGACGTGGCTCATCTTGGCCGCCGGTTATAAGACGGTTCATCAGTCATCCGCACGCGCCCTGTCGATGTTCCCCTCCACGTTCCGCGCCTTCGTAAAACAACGGGTGCGCTGGAGTAGGAACTCGTTCCGGTGCTATCTGACGGCTGTCGCCAAAGGGTGGCTGTGGCGCCAACCGATGATCACGCAGCTCACCGTGCTGCAGATCCTTTTGACGCCTGTCACGATGGGCATGAGCCTTGCGTACCTGCTCTTCGCCCGTCTGGAATTCACCCCGATAGGCATCACCCTTGCGGTGGGATGGGTCGTGCTCGGACGCGGCATCCGCGGGATCTCGCACCTCAAGCGGCATCCCCGTGACCTTCTGCTGCTGCCGCTTATGACACTGGTCGTGATCCTGGTGGCGCTCCCGATCAAGCTGTACGCCTTCATGACGATGAACAAGCAGGGCTGGCTTACCCGTGGGGCGGGGCAGATCGGCGGCGACGGGCAGAACGCGCGAACTCTGCGTGCCCCATTGCAGGTTCCGCCTCGTCAGACCCAGCCTTCTCAGACCCAGACACTGCATGCCCGCCCGCAGAAGGGGATGACCTCATGAGATTCGTCCGCAAGTTCTTCCGAGTCCTTTTCGCAACGATCGGCGTCTGCGCCGTTCTGGTCGCCATCGGCGCGGTTCTCGCGCCCTTCCTGCTACCCCTTGTCGAAGGGACCACCTCCGTCGGACAGGCCACATCGGCACCGACCGGCCCGATTACGGGGGACCCCTACCGCGGCGATCCGAACATCGAACCCAAGCTCGTCTCAGCAGAAGGTGCCCGTGTCGCCGAGGTACGGTCGGCAGCCGCCTCTGCCATCGGGGCAGGCGTGACAGGAAGCTCGGTATTTCGCGTACTCACCAAACCGCGTCCGACGCTGGTGCTACCGGAACGTGCGGAACCGTACACCCTGGCAGAGCTGGCAGCCATGGCCCCCGAGAGTATTCAGATCACACCGGACGGCGCCTACCTGGTCGTCGAGCCTCTCGTGGTCGTTCAGGGCGCAACACTCAAGGTGACCGCCGGGCAACGCGTGCAATTAGCAAGCGACGCATCCGGATTCAGCTCGATCGTGACCGTCGGTGGCACCTTGGATATTCAGGGAACGAAGGATCAGCGCGTCCAGATCACCAGCTGGAATACGCAGTCAGGCGCGCCCGACACCACGACCAACGACGGCAGGGCATATGTACGAGTTGACGAAGGTGTTGCCACGCTCAGCAATGCCCAATTCTCTGATCTCGGTTTCTGGAGCGGCCCGACCGGCGGCTTGGCGCTGGTCGGCGAACAACACGCCAATGTCGAACCCGCGCCGGCGGTCAAGAGTCAAGAAGGAACAGTCGCCGTGCCCCTCCAGGCGAGCCCGGTACCGCATCTCGTCCGTGCCGACCTCAGTTCGCTGACTATCGCGGGCAATGCTTACGGCATCTACGTGACGCGCGCGGAATCGCTGTCCCTCCGCGATTCGGCTGTCACCGGCAGCCTGGTCGACGGAATCGTGCTCGATGAGGGCGTGAAGGCCGCAACAGTGACCAGCACGACGTCATCTGAGAATGCCGTGGACGGGCTTGTCGCATCCCAGACCGCCGGCGGCCTCACCCTTCACGACCTCGACGCGAGCCAGAACGGCCGCAACGGGGTGACCCTGGAGGGCACGCCACTCGCCGAGGGCCCGAATGCGAGCGGCGACACCGTGACCTCCTTCGGAGGCTATTCCGTCCGCGGCGGGACGTTCACCGGCAACAGCCGGTACGGCATTGAAGTGCGCGGTGTGATCGGCGCCAAGGTCTCCGGCGCCACCATCAGCGGCGGTGACATGGGGCTTGTGCTCAGCCATGCGCCTCGCCGGGTGACGATCACCGACAACGTCATCCAGGACGCCCATCGACACGGCATTGCCGTGCGAGACCGGGCGAGCAATGTGCGAGTCAGCGGCAATCACATAACCGGGGGCGATGTCGGCATCTACCTGCGTAGCTCCGAGGTTTCTGTGGAGCAGAACACGATCAAGGACTCGTCTCAATACGGAATAACCGCTGTCGGCTCCATGCACGGCAGCAAGCTATTGGGCAACCAAATCTCCGGAACGGGAGCCGGAGCAACCGCCATTAATGCGGAGCACGCTTCTCGCGTCAGCGTCGAGAAGAATCTGGTGGATGGGTGGGTCACCAGCCGCTCACTCCAACAGATTCTTGCGACAATCTTCCAACCCCTGACCATCCTGTGGTCGGGCATTCTCGCCGTCGTCGCGCTCGCCATCTTCTGGCGTCTCGGGCGTGGGCCGCGACGTATCCGCGCAGAGGCAGAACATGCGCCCCTGCAATCCATGAGCCGCGGGGTTTTCGACCGCGATACCGCTAAGGAGCTCACCTTATGACATTCCATCCCTCGCTCGGGCTCGCCGGTGCCGCACTGGTCCTGTCCGGATGCGCTATTTCGGGGTCAGCTGCGGCGACCTCACCCACTTCGACGGCATCGGCCACCGAGGTGCCATCCTGCCCCCCGGCATCTGTTCGGGTGGACACAACAGCCGAACTGAAGTCGGCCCTCAGCAACGCCTCACCCGGCGACGTCATCGCACTCGATGACGGCACATATGCCGGCCCGTTCAAGATATCTGCCGACGGCACGACGGATCGTCCTATTTATCTCTGTGGAGGGCCGGGCGCCGTGCTCAACGGTGGCGGCATCGATACCTCGTATGTGCTCCATCTCAACTATGCGAGCGACTGGCGTGTGCTCGGGTTCACTGTGCGAAACGGGGGTAAGGGCGTTATGGCTGACGGCGCAAAGCGGGTGGTGATCGGCGGCCTGACCGTCACACGAATCGGGGACGAAGGCATCCACCTCCGGCGTTACAGCGCCGACAGCCTCGTCATCGGCAACGACATTTCCTCTACCGGCCTCCGGCAGGCGAAATTCGGAGAAGGCATCTACATCGGATCGGCCCAGAGCAATTGGTGCACAGTCACCTCGTGCAAACCCGACCGAAGCGACCGCAACCGGATCATCGGCAACCAGATCTCCGCAACAACAGCAGAGTCCGTTGACGTCAAAGAGGGAACCTCCGATGGCGAGATCTCCGAGAACCATTTCGACGGCTCCGGGCTGATCGAGGCCGACTCGTGGGTCGATGTAAAGGGCAACGACTGGAAGATCGTCGGCAATGTGGGCACTCAGTCTCCGCAGGACGGATTCCAGACCCACGAAATCCTGGACGGATGGGGAGGCGGCAACCGCTTCGTCGCCAACCACGCCCAGGTCGACGGCCCCGGTGCCGGGTTCGTTTTCGAACCGCGGCTCGACAACATTCTCAGCTGTGACAACACCGCCTCGGGAGCTGCCGAAGGCTTGGCCAATGTGGATTGCATCCAGTAAAGGAGAAGCAGAATGACCAGCACCAACGCGACTGACACGACTGCGGCAAACATCAGCGCCCGCCCGCGGATCACCGTTATCGGCACGGGATATCTGGGGGCCACACACGCCGTATGCATGGCTGACCTCGGATTCGAGGTACTCGGAGTTGACGTCGACCAGGGCAAGATCGACCGGCTCGCCGCGGGCGAAGTGCCCTTCTTTGAACCGGGTTTGCCAGAGAAGCTGCGTGAGGTGCAGGACTCCGGACGCCTGCGGTTCACAACCAGCTTCGACGAGGCGGCGCGCTTCGGCGACGTGCATTTCGTCTGCGTCGGCACGCCGCAGGCTCCCGACACGGATGCCGCGGATCTGCAGTTCGTGGAATCCGCGGTGGCGGAGCTCGCATCCCGAATCGACCATCGGGCGCTCCTCGTGGGGAAGTCGACAGTGCCGGTCGGCACGGCGGCCCGGCTCGAGGAGATGGCGCACGATCGTTCACCCGCGGGCGATGACCTTGAACTCGCCTGGAATCCGGAGTTCCTTCGCGAGGGGTTCGCGGTGGAAGACACCCTGCATCCGGATCGGCTGGTCTTCGGGGTGTCCTCACAATGGGCGGAGGACATGCTCCGCTCGGTGTTCCGCCCGATTCTCGAGACCGGCACGCCCGTCGTCGTCGCCGACCTGGCAACAGCGGAGTTGGTGAAGGTTGCCGCGAACTCCTTCCTCGCGACGAAGATCTCCTTCATCAACGCGATGTCCGAGGTCTGCGAGGCGACGGGTGCCGACGTGACCTTGCTTGCCACGGCGCTCAGCCACGACGACCGGATCGGGGGCCGTTTTCTCAAGCCGGGACTCGGATTCGGCGGCGGTTGCCTGCCGAAAGACATCAGGGCCTTCCGTCACCGGGCCGGTGAACTCGGGGTGGGCCACGCGGTGGAGTTCCTCAGTGAGGTGGACGCGATCAACCTGCGTCGCAGGGAGCGCACGGTCGACCTAGTCCGAGAGGCTGGAGGTGGCGAGCTGAACGGGATCACTGTGGCTGCGCTGGGTGCCGCGTTCAAGCCGAACTCCGACGATGTACGCGATGCCCCGGCACTTGATGTCGCGCGGATGCTGTACGTGGAAGGAGCGGAGGTGCGCGTCTACGACCCGGAAGCTAATGCGAACGCGCACCGCGTCTATCCGGACCTGGACTATGTCGAGACGCTCGAAGAGGCCGTTCATGGGGCGGACGTCGTGGTGCTCCTCACCGAATGGGATGAGTTCCGCAATGCGGATCCGCGCGAACTCGGCGGCCTCGTGGCGACTCCTCAGATCGTCGACGCGCGACACGCGCTCGACGAAGACGCCTATGACGACGCCGGATGGTCGTACAGGTCACTCGGGCGACCATCCGTGTCGGACGCGGCGCAGGAACGAACTGCCGCCACGACTCAATAGAGCCTGCTCGAGGCACCGTGCGGGCGCAGGCTAGAGCCCTGCCGCGGCAGTCAACCGCTCCTGTGCCGTGCGGTGCGAAGCTCGGACGACAGTCAGAGAGGACGTGCCGAAATGGCTCAGAAATTCGATGCAATTGTCGTGGGAGCTGGCTCGGCCGGTTCTGTTATCGTGCGCCGTCTGGTGGATGCGGGACAGCGAGTGCTGCTGCTGGAAGCCGGCGGACAGGACACCAACCCGGCCATCCACGACCTCATGCGAATGGCGGAGCTGTGGCACGGCCCCGAAGACTGGGACTACTACACGGTACCGCAGGTCCACGCCGATAACCGTGAGCTGCACCTGCCGCGGGGCAAGGTCCTCGGAGGTTCGCACGCCCTCAACGCGACGATCTGGGTGCGGTGCTCCCCTCACGACTACGACCACTGGGCGGGTCTGGGCAATCCCGGTTGGGCATGGAACGACGTGCTCCCAATCTTTAAGTCGATCGAGAATTGGACGGGCGCCCCATCCGAGTTGCGAGGCACCGGCGGCCCTCTCGACGTCACGCCGAATGAGCCGCTTCACCCCATCCAGCAGTCGATCATCGATGCCGCTGTTGAAACGGGCATTGAGCACAACCCCGACTACAACGGCGATCACCTCGACGGCATCAGCCAGGAACAGATAACTGTGCGAGGCGGCAAGCGGCTGACCACCTGGTTGGCCTACGCCGCACCGCTACTCGGCTCCCCCCTGCTGACGGTGGTGACCGGCGCCTGGGTGCATCGTGTGCTGTTCGACGGCACGCGTGCCACCGGCGTCGAGTACGAACAGGACGGTCGACTCGAGACGGCAACCGCGGATTCCGTGGTGCTGTGCGCGGGTGCTATTGATTCGCCGCGCATCCTGCTGCGATCCGGCGTGGGGCCCGCCGACGAGCTGACGGCTCTCGGCATCCCGGTTGTCATCGACGCCCCCGGTGTCGGTCAGAACCTGCACGACCACATGCTGGTCCCCGTAATCTTCGCGACGGACTCCCGCGAGGTCGAGCCGCCGGCCGCCGGCCGCTCGGTCACCCAGACCCACCTGTTCTGGAAGAGTCGGCCCGAACTCGAGGTTCCCGACACGCAACCCATCAACTTCAGCGTCCCCATGTATCAGCCGGGGATGGAGGGGCCCGACTCGGGCTTCTCCCTGATGGCGGGCATCGTCTCCCCGCGCAGTCGCGGAACCCTGCGCCTGTCGAGCTCCGACCCACATACCCCCCTGCTCATCGATCTCAACGTCTTTTCCGACGAGGCCGACCTGCTGAGCATGGAAGCCTCGGTGCGGCAGTGTCGCGACATTGGGCGCGCCCCCGCACTCGCCGAGGCATGGGGAGCGCGCGAGATCTACCCCGGCCCCAACGTTGACGACGACGCAACGCTGCGCGCCTACGTGCGGCGCACGACCCAGACCTACCACCACCAGGTCGGCACCTGCAAAATGGGCGTCGACGATCTCGCCGTCGTCGACCCGAGGCTTGCCGTGCACGGAGCCACCGGGCTCACCGTGGCCGACGCGTCGATCATGCCGAAGATCACAACGGGCAACACGAATGCCCCGTCAGTTCTCATCGGCGAACAGGGCGCCCGCTTCCTGCTGAGTTAGGCGCTCCGCTGCTTGGGCGCTCCGGCTAGTTAGACGCTCCGGCTGGTCTGGCGCAGCTCGCTGGGCGATTGCCCGAAGGTCGCTTTGAACACGCGGCTGAAGTGCGCGGCATCGACGAATCCCCACCGAGCGGCCACCAGCGCGACGGGCCGGGATCCCTGCATGGGGTCCACCAGGTCACGGCGGCAGTGTTCGAGTCGGCGCGCACGGATCCACGACGACACCGTCGTGTCTTGCTCGCGGAAGAGCGCGTGCAGATGACGCGTCGAAATGAAGTGCGCAGCGGCGATACTGGCGGGGCCGAGGTCGGTCGAACCGAGGTGCGCCTCAATATAGGCGTGGATCTGGTGCATAAGCGTGCGGTGTGGATCGCCCGTCGACCCTTCGAGGTCGAGCTCTTCGACGACCATCGTCGACACCAGATCGAGAGCGGTGTTCGCGAGCCGTGCGCTGGTCGCCGGGCCGAACTGCCCAAGATTGTTCGCGAACTGGGCAAGAAATGGCGCCACGACCTGGCCCAGCCCCTGATCCCCCTTGATGCGCACGGCCGTCATCTCGCCGACGACCGCCGCCGGTACCTCCAGAAGATGCCGGGGGAACATCACGACGACCACACTGAAGTTGTCGTCGAAGACCAGCGAGTAGGGGCGGTCGGTGTCATAGATCGCGAGGTCTCCCGGCTGCAGGACAGCCTCGCGGTTGTCTTGAATAAGCAGTCCCGTGCCAGCAATCTGCAGGTTGATCTTGTAATACGGCGGGTCGCCGCGGGCGATCAGCGCGGGCGTGCGCTCGACAGTGTGACGCGATGCCGTGACCTCAGAGACGTGGATGTTGTCGAGCATGAGGTTGCGCAGTCGTCCCGAGAAGGTGTCCGGACTATCGCTGGTGACCTGCAGCGGCACAAAGGACTCGGAGACCGCCGTGCGGAACTGGGCGAAATCTTCTGCGACTACGGTTGTCGTCCGGGTCGTCGTAACAGAATTACTGACGGTATCCACGATGTACCTCCATTGGCTTCGTGTCCCGGTGATGGTGCGCAAGCACCGAACCGTGTTGTGAGGTTATCACCGGATTTGTGGTCATGCCAGGCGATATGCCTGCTCGAGCCGCTCCGGCGCAGCCCGCAAATCGGCAGCAGCGGCCTGCAATACGACCCGGCCCTGAGCCATCGCATACGCCTGGGTCGCCAGCTCGAGGGCGAGATTGGTGAACTGTTCAATCAGGATGACGCCCACCCCTGCTTCGGCGATGCGTCGCAGGGCGGGCACGAGCCGGCGCACGATGATGGGCGCGAGTCCGAGCGACATTTCATCGATCACGAGAAACTTCGGCTGACACACAAGCGCCTGGCCGATGGCGAGCATCTGTTGCTGACCGCCCGACAGTGAGCCGGCCATGCGAGCCGAAAGCGGCGTGAGTTCCTCGAACAGCTCGTAGACCCTGTCCATGGCCGCGTCGCGCTCGGATCGGGCAAGAAGAAGGGATGCCACCCGCAAATTGTCGGCGACCGACAGGTCTTTCAGAACCCGATGCCCTTCCGGAACCGTTGCCAAGCCGGCAGCACGGATCTGGGTCGGCTTGCGAGCTGCGAGGTCGTGGCCGTCGACCATCACGCTGCCCGTTTTCGGCAGCACACCGGCGAGCGCCAGAACGACCGACGACTTGCCCGCACCGTTCGGGCCCAGAAGAGCGGTGATCTCTCCCGAGGTAGCTGTGAGCGACACCCCGTGCACGACTTCGCGCCCTCCGCGGCTGATCTTCACGTC
>DATMIW010000032.1:0-3639 GCA_035554115.1 Pseudolysinimonas sp.
ACGACACGAACGACGCAATGACCGCGACCGCCAGAACAAGCTTCTGCGACCGCGTCATGCCTTCACGCTAGGCGGGATCAGCGAGAAGTTCACGCACCCGTGGAATAACAACAGTGCCGTAGAGCTCGATCGCGCGCAGAAGTAGTTCGTGCGGCAAGCCTCCGGTCGCATATTTGAGGTCGAACCGCTGCACGTCGAGGGCCCGCACTGTCTCGGCGATTTTCTGGGCCACCGTCTCGGGTGAACCGACATGCAGGGCGCCCGAGCGAATCTCTTCGTCAAAGCGGGTGCGTTCTGTCGCGGGCCAGCCACGTTCGGCACCGATGCGGTCGAACAGGATGTGGTGGTGCGGCCAGAGCAGATCGGCGGCCTCGGCATCCGTTTCGGCAATGAATCCCGGAACGTGAGCTGCGACCGGCAGCGACGGCTTGTCGAACTGGGCCAGGGCGCGGCGATACAGCTCGACGAAAGGACGGAAGCGTGCCGGGGGGCCGCCGATTATCGCGAGCACAAGCGGCAGGCCGTGGCGCGCCGCACGGACAACGGATTCGGGGCTGCCGCCCACGCCGACCCAGGTGGGAATGGTTCCGGATGCAGGTGCCGGGTAGACATATTGGTCAACGAGCGGAGGGCGGATGCTGCCACTCCACGAAACCGGCCGGGTGGTGAGGAGCTCCACGAGGAGGTCAAGCTTCTCCTCGAAGAGCTTCTCGTAGTCGTGCAGGTCGAAGCCGAACAGCGGGAACGATTCGGTGAACGAGCCGCGCCCGACGATCATCTCGGCGCGCCCGTTGGACACTGCATCCAGCGTGGAGAACCTCTCGAACACTCGCACAGGATCATCGGAGCTGAGCACGGTTACCGCTGAACCCAGGCGGATGCGTTCCGTGCGGCTTGCAATCGCCGCCAGTACGACGTCAGGAGCTGACACCGCGAAGTCATTGCGATGGTGTTCCCCGATCGCGAATGCATCGATACCCACCTGATCGGCGAGCACCGCCTGCTCGACAACATTGCGGATCACCACATCGTCGGCGAGAGGCTGCCCGTCAGGGCCATCTGTGACATCACCAAAGGTGTCTATCCCGAATACGAGCACACGCGGGTCAACACCCATTCCTGTCCCGAAATTCCTCAGGGAGCGTCTATCCACGGCTCAGAGTGCTTCCAGAGTCTGGGGGCCACCTGAAAGGGGACTCCGCTGACAAGGTGATGTTTCCTAGACTGCTCGCGGGGCTAGGGGAGCAAATCATTTGATCGACGACGACACTGTGCTCAATCAGCGAGCCCGCGAGGAACTGGATCGCCAGGAGCGGGAGATTCGGTACCAACTCGCCAGGTGGCAGGCGCGACTGGCCGACCTCGAGGCGGCATCCTCCCACGGGCCCGGAGTTGCTCGCGAAATTGCCTTGTTCCGTGGGCGTGTGTCGGGCGCGCAAGCGATGTTGCGTCATTACGGCCACCAACGGGCGGAGTTGGACCCCAGCTAGGTGCGAAAACTCGCATCCGGGTCGGAGGCGGAATCCGGGTCGGACCCGGCATCCTCGCCAGCCTCGACACGGTGCCGCGAGCTGTCGGCGATCACGTTCTGACGGAACGCACCTGTCAGTTCAACAATGGGCGGGCGCTCGGCGGGGTCCCGTGCGAGCATGCTGCGCAAGATCGGCGCCCAGTGGTCGGGCAGCTCAGCGGGAATCTTCGGATCGACGCCCAGACGCGCCACGGCCGACTCCACGCGGGTGCCGGGGAACGCCAGTTCGCGCGTAAAGCACTGCAAGAGCACGAGTCCCAGCGAATAGACGTCGCTGGCCGGCGTGACATCGTGTCGCTGCACCTGCTCCGGGCTCATATAGGCAGCCGTCCCGGTCGTTGCCTGCTCGGCGGAATCATGCATATTCAGGCTGTCGAGAGCGATCCCAAAGTCGGTCAGACGCGCGCGGGTCCGGAAGACGGTGGTGCCGTATTCGACAAGCATGATGTTGGCCGGTTTGATGTCACGGTGCACGACATTGTGAGCATGCACGAACTCCAGTGCCTCCGCGATGTCGTACGCAATCTCGCTGATCTCTCGGGCGTGAAGTTCACGCTGCGCGAGAGTGCGCTCAAGGTTGATACCTTCCACGAGCTCCATGACCAGAAATGGATGCCGCTCAGCCGGGTCCGAATCGTCGATTCCCGCATCGAGAAGGGTCACAATGCCGTGATGGCTGAGACTCGCGAGCACGCGGGCCTCATCCTGGTGTCGCGTGAGATCTGCCGCGGCCCCGGTGCGAAACATCTTGACCGCAACGTCGCGGCCCAACGACTCATCGACGGCTCGGTAGACCGTGGCCATGCCGCCATGGCCAAGAATGCTGATCGGACGATATCGGCCAAGGAGAGCCGGGATCGGTACCGAAACCTGCGGGCGCGCTGTACTCAGTGGGTGCCTCCGAGTCTCACCCTAGGGAGTCGGACGTTCCGCCGGGAGGGCTTGACAGCAAGGGTTACACGGGTCAGCGGATCCGGCGTCCGATCCGAATCGTCGCGAGCGTCGCAGCGATTACGAGCACCACGAGGAGGATCCATACGATCGGCGCAGATCTTCGACGACGATCGACACGGCGACCATCTTGCCAGATGGGTGAGACCGCACGGGTGGCGGATGAAAATGTGGTGGATCCAAGGGGATTCGAACCCCTGACCCCCTGCATGCCATGCAGGTGCGCTACCGGGCTGCGCCATGGACCCTGACGGCCCCGAAGGACCACAGTCAGGTTACTACATCCGTTCGGCCTCGGCGGACGCCGTCGGAAGTTCGAGCGCGATGACCGGGCAGTCTTTCCATAGGCGTTCGAGCGCGTAATACATGCGGTCTTCTTCGTGGAAGACGTGTACGACCAGGTCTCCGAAGTCGAGAAGGATCCAGCGTCCTTCGGCTCGACCCTCACGGCGCAGGGTCTTGACGCCTGACTGATTGAGCCGGTCTTCAATCTCTCCCGCAATGGACTGCACATTGCGCTCATTGCGACCCGTGACGAGCAGGAAGATGTCCGTCAAAGGAAGCGGGCCCGATACGTCGAGGGCAACGAGGTCGTCCCCCTGTTTCGCATCAGCGGCGAGAGAGGCGATGCGCAGCAATTCGCGCGCGTGATCGGATGCAGTCACAGTGTCTTTCTGGTGCTCGGGAGAGAGGCGCGCGTCACAGCTGGCCCGAGGCCATGCCGATGATCAGCAGGGTCACGACGACCGCTGCCATGCTGGATGCCGCGACGATCAGTATGGTGAGTGCGCGATTGCCGCGCGGCTTCACAGTAGCGATCACATTGCGCGACGAGGTGTGGGAGCTGACGGCGCGAATCGCGCGGACCGGTGCTGAGTCGGCTGAGACAAGTTGGTGATCACCGGGATCGAGCACATGGTCGAGCTCGGACTCGTCGAGCTGCGTCGGATGCGCGCCGGTCGAGGCGAGACTGTCGGGCAACACGATCGACCCCGTGATGAGGATTTCACCCGAGATAGGGGCGAAATCTCCGGTCGGAATTGACGGGAGCACGAGGGCGCTCGTGGTGAGAGGCGCGCTACCGATTCCGACACCGCCCGCGAGGGTGGCGCTACCAACCTGAGCTTCGTCTTCGAGCTCGGCCTGTGTCGACCAGT
>DATMIW010000033.1:0-13002 GCA_035554115.1 Pseudolysinimonas sp.
CGCCAAGCCTTGGCTGCGCCGACGGAACAACAGGGCCATCAGCACAGCGCCTCCGGCGAAGATTCCCGCCACCCACCAATACGCGGTGTTGTAGCTCACAATGGCCGCGTCTGCCGCAACAGCTGCGGTCACAGGAGCGTGGTTCACGAGGTAGTCGGTCGCCGCGGTCGCCGCGAGGGTGTTGAGCAGCGCGGTGCCGACCGAGCCACCCACCTGCTGGCTCGTGCTGACCAGGGCCGACGCCACTCCGGCGAACTGTCGGTCGACGCCGAGGGTGGCCGTCTGAATCGCTGCCGGCATCATGGTGCCTGCAGCGAGTCCGAACAGGATGAGCGGAAGCAGGATGCTGGCGGCGTATCCGCTCGAATTATCGAGTCGCGTAAACAGCACCATGCTGATCACGCCGAGGATCATGCCGGCGGGCACCATAACCTTGGGGCCGAGACGCGGCACCAGCAGATTGGTGCCCAGCTGAGCGGCAATGACCAGGGCTCCCACCATGGGCAGGAAGGCCACACCGGTCTGGATCGGTGAGTAGCCGAGCGTCGCCTGCAGGTAATAGGTGAGGAACAGGAAGATTCCGAACATGCTCACCCCGGCAATGAGCACCGTGATGTAGGCCGCACTGCGGTTGCGATCGCGCAGGATCGCGAGGGGCAACAGCGGATGTGCCGCGCGGCGCTGCCACAGCACGAATGCGAGGAACAGCACGGCCGAGCCAGCAAGCACGCCCCAGGTGAGCGGAGAATCCCAGCCCTCGGTTTCGGCGTTCGAGAACCCGTAGACGAGACCGAAAAGCGCGCCGGATGCCAGCACCGTGCCCGGCACGTCGAGACGCGGGCGGGGTCCGACCCGCGCCGGCGTGTGGATGAAGAACGCGCCACCGATGAGCGCCGCTATTGCGATGAAGACATTGATGTAGAGGTTCCAGCGCCAGTCGAGCGACTCGGTGAGCAGGCCGCCGAGGAGCAGACCGACGGCACCACCGGCTCCGGCAATTGCGCCGAAAACGCCGAATGCGCGTGCCCGTTCTTTGGGGATCACGAAGGTCGTCGTGAGAACCGCGAGCGCGGTCGGGGCGAGCAGCGCACCAAAAGCACCCTGCAGGGCGCGGGCGGCGACGAGTAGTTCGAACGAGCCAGCGGCACCCCCGAGGGCGGACGCCGCGGCGAATCCGATGAGACCGATGATGAAGGTGCGCTTTCGGCCGATGAGGTCGGACAGGCGCCCACCCAGCAGCAAGAGGCTGCCAAACGCCAGAGAGTAGGCGGTGAGGATCCACTGGCGATTGCCGTCTGAGAACCCGAGGTCGGCCTGCGCCGATGGGAGCGCGATGTTGACGACTGTCACATCGAGCACGACCATCAACTGTGCGAGCCCGACGACGGCGAGGGTGATCCAGCGACTTCTGCTGGGAGCAGGTGAAATCTCGGTCATGTCGGTCACTATATACGAAACTCTAAAGTTCCGGATATCATTGGTTCAGGAATTAACCCTTCGGTAACATGGAGCGGGACGACAGGAGCCGACAGCAAATGACACAGTCGAAACTTGTTGACCCCAAACCAAAACTTGGCCGCAAGCGTGACCACACCCGCGACGCGGAGATTCTCGAAGCCACCCTCGACGTGCTGGCCGAAACCGGCTATGACGGCATGACAATTGAAATGGTCGCGGCCCGTGCGCGTGCCGGTAAGGCAACGGTGTATCGCCGCTGGCCGTCAAAGCCCGAGCTGGTTCTCGACGCCGTCGCAGGCATGAAGGCCACGGCCGTCGATCTGGATGCGCTGCCTGATACGGGAACGCTCCGAGGCGACCTCCTTGCCCTGATCAAGGCGCCCACCCTGCGCGAGAGCGAACACAAGCTCAAGATCATGACGGGGATCATTTCGATGATCGCGCGCAACCCCGAGTTCGCGGCCGCCACCCGCGCGGTTCTGGTCGAACCCCGCGTATCAGCGAACCGCATCCTGTTTCGTCGCGCCCTCGATCGTGGAGAGATTTCACCAGATGCGGATATCGATCGACTCTGCATGGTCGGCCCCGCGATGGTTGCCTTTCGGGTGCTCGTGCTGCAGCAGCCGGTGACCCGTGAGTTCATGTTGTCGATCATCGACGGGATCGTTTTGCCGGCCGCCGGCGTCAGGCCCTGAAGACGGTCGTCAGCCGATCGTCGACTGCCTGACCACTAGCTCGGGCTGATACACCACGTCGCGCACAACGGCAGTCTCGTCATCAATCTGTTCGATGATCATCTCTACGGCCGTGCGACCGATCAGCTCTGTCGGTTGACGTACAGAACTGATCGGCACCACGGCTGAACTCGCGAAGTCGATGTCGTCGTATCCGATCACCGCGACATCATCGGGAACGGCGAGACCCCGCGTCATGACGAACGACTGCACCAGGCCGAGAGCCACAAGATCGTTGGCGGCGAAGACCGCGTCGGGCATGTCGCGCGCTCGCCGCGCCACTATCGCGTTGCCGACAGCACGTCCGTCGAGGATCGTGAGCTGCGGACATTCGATCACTTCAAGCATCGCATCCGTCGTGGTCTGAATCGCTTGCCGAGCCCCTTCGAGTCGATCCGCCACCTGTTGCAAGCTGAGCGGCCCTCCCACGAAGGCGATGCGACGGCGGCCCTGTTCGAGCAGGTGCTCCACAGCCATGCGCCCGCCGGCCACATCGTCCACCGAGACGGAGGATGCGCCCGCGTCATCGACCCGACGATCGACGAGCACAGCGGGGATTCCGCGTGCTCGCAACCGCGTCATCCTGTCGCGAACGTCTCCGATGGGCGAGAGCAGGACGCCGCGCACCCGTTGTTCTTCGAAGAGGTCGAGATAGAAGCTCTCGCGGCCGGGGTCCTGATCGCTGTTTCCCAGCAGAATCGCGCTGCCGTGCTCGTCTGCGGCGGCTTCTGCGCCACGTAGGAGCTCGGTGAAGAAGGGATTGCGGACGTCGAGAATGACCAGCCCGATAGCTCGGCTGCTGCCCGCTCGCAATTGGCGGGCCGCGTCGTTTCGGACGAAGCCAAGCTCTGCGATCGCCTGATTGACGAGTTCGAGACGGCGCGCTGAGACTTTGTCGGGCCGGTTCAAGACGTTCGATACCGTGCCCACTGACACGCCAGCGCGCACAGCCACATCTGTGACGCTGACCGACTTCATATGTCCCCACCTTCATGCGCGCACACGCTGAGCACTATATCTGCGGGCGCTCGCGGCAGCAGCGACAGTTGACGCGCCTATGCGGCTGAGCTACAGTCGTCGACTATATGAAACGATTCAGAATCGATGTCATGGAAGGCCAATGAATCACTTCTCCGCCATCGCTCCTCGTCTCGCCGAGCAGGCGATCGAACTCCCCTCCTGGGCGTTCGGCAACTCGGGCACCCGTTTCAAGGTGTTCACCCAGCCCGGCGTCCCGCGGGATCCATTCGAGAAGATTTCGGATGCGGCCCAGGTACACAAGCTGACCGGCCTCGCACCGACAGTCGCCCTGCACATCCCATGGGACCTGGTCGACTCCTACTCCGACCTCGCGAAGCACGCGGCTGACAACGGCGTAGGGCTCGGCACCATCAACTCGAACACCTTTCAAGACGACGCCTACAAGCTCGGCAGCCTGACCCACACCGACCAGGCGATCCGCCAGAAGGCCATCGATCACCACTTCGCCTGCATCGACGTCATGAACGAAACCGGCTCGCGCGACCTGAAGATCTGGCTGGCCGACGGCACCAATTACCCGGGCCAGGATGACATGCGCGCCCGCCAAGACCGCCTGGCCGAGTCGCTCGCCACCATCTACGCACGCATCGGCGAGAGCCAGCGGCTGGTGTTGGAGTACAAGTTCTTCGAGCCGGCGTTCTATCACATGGACGTTCCCGACTGGGGAACCAGCTACGCGCAGGTGGCGGCCCTCGGCGACCGCGCCTTGGTGTGCCTCGACACCGGCCACCACGCGCCCGGCACGAATATCGAGTTCATCGTCATGCAGTTGTTGCGCCTCGGAAAGCTCGGCTCCTTCGACTTCAATTCGCGCTTCTACGCTGACGACGATCTGATTGTCGGCGCGGCGGATCCATTCCAGCTGTTCCGCATCCTCGTCGAGGTTGTGCGCGGTGGCGGTTACGGCACCGGCAGCGAGGTCGCGTTCATGCTCGACCAATGCCACAACGTCGAAGACAAGATCCCCGGCCAGATCCGCAGCGTGCTCAACGTGCAAGAGATGACCGCACGAGCGCTCCTGGTCGACACCGAGGCCCTTGCGACCGCCCAGACTGCGGGCGATGTGCTTGCTGCTAACGACATCCTGATGGACGCGTTCTACACGGATGTGCGGGCCGACCTCGCGGCATGGCGCGAGGATCGAGGCCTACCCGGCGACCCGATGGGGGCCTACGCAACGTCGGGCTACTCGACACAGATCGCTGCGAACCGCGTTGATGGCCAACAAGCGGGCTGGGGAGCCTGATGACCGACAGCACCTTCACCGAGCACGTCATCGAGACCACCGGCATCCCTTTCACGGTGCGAGAGCACCCGACGAGCTCGACAGACGGCTCGCGATCCCTCACCCGCATGTCGGACTGGCTCCACAGCATTCTCTGAACGGAATATATCTATGACGAACCCCTCGGTAGCAGATCTGATTGCCCGCTCGAACCGGTTGGGATCTGATCCGCGCGTCACCAATTACGCCGGAGGCAACACCTCTGCCAAGGGGATCGAGACCGATCCCGTGACGGGCGATCCCGTCGAGCTCATGTGGGTCAAAGGCTCCGGCGGCGACCTCGGCACACTGACGGAATCCGGCCTCGCCGTGCTGCGGCTCGACCGCCTTCGCGCGATGGTGACCACCTACTCGGGCGTTGACCGCGAAGACGAGATGATCGCGGCTTTCGACTACACCCTGCACGGCAAGGGGGGTGCCGCCCCGTCGATTGATACAGCCATGCACGGCCTTATCGATGCCGCGCATGTCGACCATCTGCACCCCGACTCCGGCATCGCGTTCGCGACGGCGAAAGACGGCGAGAAGCTCACCAAGAAGGCATTTGGCGACAAGGTCGTCTGGGTGCCGTGGCGTCGCCCCGGCTTCCAACTCGGCCTAGACATCGCCGCCATCAAGGTGGCGAATCCGGAGGCGATCGGCTGCATCCTGGGCGGGCACGGCATCACCGCCTGGGGCGACACCTCCGACGAGGCCGAAAGGAACAGTCACTGGATCATCGACACGGCCGAGGCCTACATCGCTGCCAAGGGTAAGAAGGCCCCCTTCGGTCGCGCCCTTGCGAAAAATGCCGCGCTCCCGGCCACCGAGCGTCGGGTCAAGGCCGCGGCCCTCGCCGCGACGATCCGTGGAATCGCATCGCACGATCGCCCGATGGTCGGACATTTCACCGACACGGATGTCGTGCTCGACTTCCTCGCGTCGGCCAACGCCCCGAAGTTAGCCGAGCTCGGCACCAGCTGCCCTGACCATTTTCTGCGCACCAAGGTCAAACCGATGCTGCTCGACCTGCCCGCAAACGCGACGGTCGAGGCGTCGATCGCGCGTCTGAAAGAACTGCACGAGGCGTATCGGACGGAATACACGGAGTACTACAACAAACACGCTGTGGTTTCGACAGGCTCAACCACCGGGTCGCCGGAGATGCGCGGTGCCGACCCGCTCATCGTGCTCGTGCCGGGAGTCGGCATGTTCAGCTATGGCGCCACCAAGCAGACGGCGCGCGTCGCCGGCGAGTTCTACATCAACGCGATCAACGTCATGCGCGGTGCCGAGGCCATTTCGAGTTACTCCCCCATCTCCGACGCCGAGAAGTTCCGCATCGAGTACTGGGCGCTCGAGGAGGCGAAGCTGCAACGGATGCCGAAACCGAAGTCCCATGCGACGCGCGTTGCGCTCGTAACCGGCGCCGCATCCGGAATCGGCAAAGCGATAGCGGTGCGACTCGCGGCAGACGGCGCATGCGTCGTGATTGCCGACCTCGACCTCGCCAAGGCACAGGAGGCCGCCGCCGAGATTGGCACCACAGATGTCGCGATCGGGCTGCAGGTGAACGTGACCGACGCCGCCGCGATCGAACGCATGGTGCAGAATGCCGTGCTCGCCTTCGGAGGCATCGACATCGTCGTAAACAATGCCGGTGTTTCGCTCTCGAAGCCGCTGCTCGAGACCTCCGAGCAGGACTGGGACTTCCAGCACGACATCATGGCGAAAGGGTCATTCCTGGTCTCGAAGGCCACCGCCCCCGTGCTGATCGAGCAGGGGATGGGGGGCGACGTGATCTACATTTCGTCGAAAAACTCGGTCTTCGCCGGCCCGAACAACATTGCCTACTCGGCCACGAAGGCCGACCAGGCTCACCAGGTGCGGCTTTTGGCCGTGGAACTGGGCGAGCATGGCATCAAAGTCAATGGCATTAACCCCGATGGCGTCGTGCGCGGCTCGGGCATCTTTGCCGCCGGCTGGGGAGCCAATCGCGCCAAGACCTATGGGGTCGCCGAAGAGGACCTCGGCGCCTTCTATGCCCAGCGCACGATCCTTAAGCGCGAAGTGCTGCCCGAGAACGTTGCGAATGCGGTGTCGGTACTCACCGGGCCGGACCTGTCGCACACGACCGGCCTCCACATCCCCGTCGACGCGGGCGTCGCGGCCGCGTTCTTGCGATGAAGGGTGTCGCGGCCGTCGACCTGGGCGCGACGAGCGGACGGGTCGTGCTGGGGCACGTCGACCGGAGCACGGTGCGGCTCACGCCCGTAGCGCGGTTTGAGAACCGGCCGGTGCGCACCCTCGACGGGCTGCACTGGAGCACGCTCGAGCTCTATCGGGATGTTGTCGAGGGCCTTGCCGCCGCCGTGCGTCAGGATTCGCAGCTAGCCTCGATCGGTATCGACACCTGGGCGGTCGACTACGGGCTGATGCGCTCGGGCCGCTTGCTCGGCGCCGCGTATGCCTACCGCGATGACCGTAACGCCGCGGGCGTCGAGGCCGTGCACGGCGTTGTGCCCGCCGACGAGCTGTACCGCCGCAACGGTTTGCAGCACCTCCCGTTCACGACCCTGTTTCAACTGACAGCGGATCGTCTGGCGGGCACCCTCGGACTGGCGGACTCCGTCCTTCTGCTACCCGACCTACTCGCCTTCTGGCTGACCGGACGCGAGGCCGCGGAGCGCACCAACGCGTCCACGACGGGCCTCCTCGGAATTCAGAGCGGTGATTGGGATGTTGCGCTGATCGAGCAACTCTCGCTGCGTCCCGAAATCTTTCGCGACCTAGTCGACGCCGGAACTCCGCTCGGCGCGCTCGCCCCATCGGCCGTGCGAGGTGTCGGAGACACACGCGCCGTCGTGACGACCGTGGGCTCTCATGACACTGCGTCGGCGATCGTCGCCGTGCCCGCGACCGAACCGGGCGCGGCATATATCTCCAGCGGAACCTGGTCACTCGTCGGCGTGGAGCTTGAACGCCCGGTGCTCAGCGCGGCCAGCCGCGCCGCAAACTTCAGCAATGAGGGCGGAGTCGACGGCCGCATCCGCTATCTCCGGAATGTCGGGGGCCTGTGGCTTCTCACCGAGTGCATTCGCGAGTGGGAACGTGGCGGCGAAACGGTTCCGCTGTCTGGGCTTCTCGTTGCTGCCGCACAGGTCTCGACCGACGTTCCGCTGTTCGACGTGGATGATGACGCGTTCCTCGCGCCGGGGGACATGCCGGCCCGCATCGGCGCCTGGTTCGGCGAGCGCGGGATGCCGGGGCCGGCCGATCGCGCCACGCTGACCCGCAGCATCCTGGCCTCACTCGCGAAGGCCTACGCGCGCACCCTGCGGCAAGCCGCCGAGCTGAGCGGGGCCGACATTCGCATCGTCCACATCGTCGGGGGAGGAAGCCACAACGAGCTCCTCTGCCAGCTGACGGCCGACGCCACCGGCCTGCCGGTGCTCGCGGGCCCGGACGAGGCGACCGCGATCGGAAATGTGCTCGTGCAGGCCCGGGCGCACGGCTTCATTTCGGGATCGCTCGAATCGCTGCGCGCGATCGTGCGGTCTTCGTTCCCGATCCGCCGCTACGAGCCCCGATAGGACTTCTATGGTCACGCGACAATTCCCCCGGCCGCGGGAGATCTTCGATCTCATGCGGTTCAGGAAGCCCGAGCTGAACGCTCGTCGGCGCCGGCTGAACGCCGCCCTCACGATCGCCGATTTACGCGCCATCGCGAAGCACCGCACGCCGACCGCCGCATTCGACTACACAGATGGTGCCGCCGAAAACGAGCTCTCGCTGACGCGGGCACGGCAGGCGTTCGAAGATGTTGAGTTCCATCCGCGGGTGTTGCGGGATGTCTCCGTGGTCGACACATCCTGCACCGTGTTTGGCGGACCCTCGGCTCTGCCTTTCGGCATTGCCCCGACGGGGTTCACCCGGTTAATGCAAACCGAGGGCGAGATTGCGGGGGCAGGAGCGGCGGGTGCCCATGGCATCCCGTTCACGCTGTCGACTCTGGGCACCACGTCGATCGAGGACGTGAAGGCAGCGAACTCCCAGGGCCGCAACTGGTTCCAGCTCTACGTGATGCGCGATCGCGAGATTTCTTATGAGCTGACCCGCCGTGCCGCAGCCGCCGGGTTCGACACCCTGTTCTTCACGGTCGACACCCCAGTCGCGGGTTCCCGACTGCGCGATAAGCGCAATGGATTTTCTATCCCTCCCCAGCTGACGCCCGGCACCGTTCTCAATGCCTTGCCGCGGCCGTGGTGGTGGTGGGACTTCCTGACAACGCCCAAGCTCGAGTTCGCGTCGCTGTCGTCAACCGGCGGGACGGTCGGCGAGCTACTCGACTCGGCGATGGACCCGACGATCTCGTTCGCAGATCTGGATGTCATCCGCGGCATGTGGCCCGGCAGGCTGGTCATAAAAGGGGTACAGTCGGTCGCCGATGCGAAGGCTCTCGCGGCGGCGGGCGTGGACGGAATTGTGCTCTCTAACCACGGCGGTCGCCAACTTGACCGCGCGCCGGTTCCGTTCCACCTGCTGCCGTCCGTCGTCAAAGAGGTCGGCAAAGACATCGAGGTCACCCTCGATACCGGCATCATGAACGGCGCCGACATTGTGGCCGCCTACGCGCTCGGGGCGAACTTCACCCTCATCGGCCGTGCGTATCTCTACGGGCTCATGGCCGGGGGACGTGCCGGGGTCGACCGGGCCATCGAGATTCTCGAAGACGAAATCGTGCGCACCATGAAGCTGCTTGGCGTCCACACCCTCGAGGAGCTCACTCCGCAGCATGTCACTCAGCTCGAACGGCTCGTGCCGCGGAGCACGACTCTATGATTCTTGTGATCTCCCTGCGAAAGGACTCAGACAATGACGTCTTCGACGTTGCCGACCATCACCGACGTCACTCTCGAAGAACTCGAGGCCGACCCGTATCCGTTCTATGCGAAATGGCGGGAAGAAAGTCCGGTCGTGCGTGTCGAGGCCATCGACCAGGTCCTCATCACCCGCTGGGCGGATTGCGAACGTATCGGCGCCGATGCCACCCGCGTCGACACCCACAGCGCCATTGCGAACCGCATTTTCGGTCCGCATATTTTGACGATGGGCGGCGATGCCCACACTCATTTGCGGAAAGCGGTTGACGCCCCTCTGCGACCCAAAGCGGTTCGCTCCTACGTCAACGAACTCGTCCGCCCTGTCGCACGTGAATACGTGGAAACCATTCGCGGGCTCGGCCGCTTGGATGCCACGACAGAGCTCCTGGAACTCATTTCCGTCCGAGTCGTCGGCAACATCATCGGCATCGGCGCGCATGACGATCTCACGCTGCAGCGCTGGTTCCAGCACATGAACCTGGGCCTCAACAATTTTGGGAGAGACGAGGCGGCGCAGCAGCTCGCCGATACCGCCACCAGCGAGGTCGATGCATTCACCAAGACGGAGATGGATCGGCTCCTCACGGAACCCAACGAGACGTCCCTGTCACACCTCCTCCACACCGCCACCCCCGATGGAAAACCGCGTGCCTTCGAAGACCTCATCGGAACGATCCGCATCCTCATCCTGGGCGGAATGCAAGAACCCGGACATGGAGCCGCTGCCGCACTCTACGGACTCCTCACCCAGCCCGAACAAGCCCAAGCCGTCACCAATGACCCAGGCCTCCTTTCCGAAGCGATTCAGGAAGGATTGCGGTGGATCCCGCCCTTCCAGGCCGTCCAACGCCGACTCCTCGAAGACTTCGATTTCGATGGCGTCATCGTGCCCGCGGGCACGGACGTGCAGGTGATGATTGCCTCGGCCAACCGGGACCCCGCACATTACTCCGACCCTGACACCTTTAACATCTACCGCGAACCGGTGCCCATCGC
Organism: Pseudolysinimonas sp.; assembly: GCA_035554115.1. Taxonomy (GTDB): domain Bacteria; phylum Actinomycetota; class Actinomycetes; order Actinomycetales; family Microbacteriaceae; genus CAXTSE01. The sequence goes on from DATMIW010000033.1 coordinate 10,377, forward strand.
CTCGTTCGGCTACGGTGCCCACTACTGCGCCGGCCACTTCCTCGCCCGCGCGATCGCAAGTGCCTCTCTCGAAGAGATCTTCGCCCAGCTCCCGAACATCCGCCTCGACCCCGAGCGTCCCGCCAAGGTCACCGGATTCGGCGTCCGCGGCGTCAAGAACCTTCCCGTCGTCTGGGACGTGTAGGCGCCTTCTGTGGCGCATCTAACGAAACGATCGTTATGCTAACTTGGTCGCGTTGACGTACCGACCAACACCAGGGAGACAGCGTTGTCCACCGAGCACGAGCAACAAATCGCACCCCACCTGACGGTGATCCCGTTCGATCACAACATCTCCCTCTACGACGCGGCGCCGTTCCACCTCCAGGCCCAGCCGTGGGAATTCGCCGGCTGGAGACAGGAAATCCTTTCCTGGAGGACATCGGTTGGCATCGGCGCGTACCTGAACCCGACTCCGGTGTCGTACCTCCGTGGCCCTGACACCCTGCGTTTCCTGTCGGACATTTCGGCGAACAGCTTCGCGAGCTTCGCCATCGGTTCCGCCAAGCACGCCATCATGTGCAATGACGACGGCAACGTCGTCGTCCACGGGATGCTGCTACGCACCGGGGAACAAGAGGTCTACTCGATGTGGCCGAACCCGTGGACCGATTACCAGCTCGCCCGCGCGGAGGGGCGGTACGACGTGACGATCGACATGGTGGAGTCGCCCTTCCTGTTTCAGGTCGCCGGCGCGAACTCCCTCGAGACCCTCGAGGTGGCGTCGGGTGACGATCTGCACGACATCCGCTTCATTCGCTTCCGCGACACCACCATCGACGGCCGTCCGGTCCGCGTTTTGCGCATCGGCATGGCCGGCGGACTCGCCTACGAAGTGCACGGCAAGGAGGAGGACGCGCACGCCGTCTACGCCAAGATCCTCGAGGCCGGTCGCGAGTTCGACATCCACCGCGTCGGATACCAGGCTTACGCGCTGAACCACACCGAGGCGGGCTTCCCGCAGTCCGGACTCCACTTCCCGCAGCCGTGGGGCGACGACCAGGAGTTCCAGGCGTTCATGAACGCCATCGGCCTGTCCAGCATTATCGAGCCCATCTACACGCGGGGCAGTGCCGGCCCAGATGTCAAGAAGCGATACGCAAACCCGCTCGAGCTCGGGTGGGGTCACATGGTGAAGTTCGACCACGACTTCATCGGGCGGGAGGCGCTCGAGCGGATCGCGGCCGCAGGGCACCGAAAGATGGTCACCCTCGAGTGGAACAAGGAGGACATCCTCGACGTCCACGCATCGCAATTGCAGCACGGCGAGCCGTACCTGCCTATGGATCTCCCACACCAGCAGATGTTCTGGCCCACCCCCGGAAAGGGTGGCGTTGGCGAGGATCAGGCCCCCAGCCAGTGGGCCGATGACGTCCTCAACGACGCGGGTGACGTGGTCGGTCTGTCGTCTGGTCGCGTCTCCAGTGTGTTCTTCCGCGAGATGCTCTCCCTCGCAATGCTCGACGCCGAATACGCCGAGGAGGGCACGGCACCGACCCTGATCTGGGGCGACCCGGGTACCAGGCAGAAGAAGATCCGCGTCACGGTGGCACGCTTCCCGTACCTCAACGAGAACCGCAACGAGAACGTCGACGTGGAGACCATCCCGCGTCGCGGAGGCACACGCTAGTTGCGAATCAGCCGCAGTCGGGCGAGAAGCGCCGCTCCCGAGGAATCGAGAATCCGACCGCCCAGCACGACCCCGCCCCACGCGATCGCGGTGCCGAGCACGAGTGCCGCGGCGAGGGCGAGCCAGCCGAGCAAAGGGTTGCCGAGCACAAGGGCGGTGACGGCCAGTGCGGCCGACGGAAAGGCCAAAGCCCCTGTTATGCCAGTAACGGCATATGACGCCGTGATCGACACGGTCGCGGCACCCGCCTGCGCCGAGAACGGACTCTGCCCGGCCCGGGCGACCGGCACGACAACCCGCGCAGACGACACACTCACGACCCCGAGCGACGCCAGCAGGGCACCGAGGGTGAGTCCGAGCAGGGCAGGAAGTTCTCCGAGCCGTCCGATGACCACGGCGACGACAACTTGGACAATGATCGCGGCCGGAACCGTAATGACCAGAAGCGCAATGGCTCGGCCGACGCGGTCGTCGATCCCTCGCACGCCTGCGGCGAGCTGAGCGGCGAACGCCGTGCCGTCGAACGACAGCCCGGCAAAAACCGAGAGCGGCAGGATCGTCGCGACAATCGGGCCGATCGCCACGGCGATGCCGTCGATGCGGAACAGCTGCCAGCTCAGAAGCATGAGCGCCGGCAGAACGGGAATGAGAATCAGCTGCTTCGCCTGACGGGTGTCGCGAAACCAATAGATCAGCGACCGGGCCGTAACGGCGCCGACCGGGGTGCTCGGCATCCACCCGAGAACACCCAGACGGCCAGCCGCAAGCTGTCGAGCCGCGCCGTCGCCCCGGGAACGCAGGCTCGCCCCGACCATCAGCCGCCATACGACAAGGAGTCCGCCGAGCGTGCCGAGGGCGACTGCCGTGGCCCCGATGGCTCCCGCGATGTCGCCCAGTGCGATCCGACCCGGAATCGACCACACGGCACCGAAAGGCGTCCATGCCGCGACATCCACT
>DATMIW010000034.1:0-14236 GCA_035554115.1 Pseudolysinimonas sp.
GTAGTGCTCGCCGGGCGTCTTCCCGGTCACCGCGGTGATCTCCGAGGCCAGCAGCGCCAGCAGGATGCCGTCCTTGTCGGTGGTCCAGGTCCCGCCGTCCCGGCGCAGGAAGGACGCCCCGGCGCTCTCCTCCCCGCCGAACCCGACTGATCCGTCGATGAGCCCCGGCACGAACCACTTGAAGCCGACCGGCACCTCCCACAGCCGCCGCCCGAGCGATGCGGCGACGCGGTCGATCATCGAGCTCGACACGAGGGTCTTACCGATTGCCGCCTTCGGCGACCAGCCATCCCGATGCGTGAACAGGTACTGGATCGCGACCGCCAGGAAGTGGTTCGGGTTCATGAGTCCGGCGTCAGGTGTGACGATGCCGTGGCGGTCGGCGTCGGCGTCGTTGCCGGTCAGCAGCTGGTAATCCCCGCGCTTGGCGACAACGGAGGCCATGGCGTGGGGGCTCGACGGGTCCATGCGGATCTTGCCGTCCCAGTCCAGGGTCATGAAACGCCAGGTCGGGTCGACCTCGGGGTTCACAACTGTCAGGTCGAGGTCGTATTGGGAGGCGATGAGCTTCCAGTAGTGCACGCTCGCGCCCCCGAGCGGGTCGGCCCCGATGTGGAGGCCGGCGTTCTTGATGGCGGCGAGGTCGATGACCGAGGAGAGGTCGTCCACATACCCACCGCGGAAGTCGTAGCTGTCGACGGCACTCGGCTCGCCGCGCTTCACCTCGTGCAGGTGGTTGGCGATGAGGGCGTTGGCGCGCTCGGCGATCCACGCGGTCGCGTCGCTGTCGGCGGGTCCGCCATGGGGCGGGTTGTATTTGAAGCCGCCGTCGCGTGGCGGGTTGTGCGATGGGGTGATGACGATCCCGTCGGCTTCACCCCGCCGGTCGAGCTTGTCGAGACCCCTGTTGTAGGAAATGATCGCCCGCGAAAGCGCCGGCGTCGGCACGTAGTCCTCGAACGCATCCGTCAGTGCGTGCACCCCGTTCCGCTCGAGCACCTCGAGGGCGGTGGTCTCGGCCGGCCGCGAGAGGGCATGGGGATCGCGCCCGATAAACACCGGCCCGGTGATCCCCTGCGCCGCCCGATAGTCGACTATCGCCTGGGTCGTCGCGGCAATATGCGTCTCAGTGAATGCGGCGTCGAGACTCGAGCCGCGATGCCCGCTCGTGCCGAAGACGACACGCTGCGCGGGGTCCGCCAGATCGGGCACTTTCGAGTAGTAGGCCGCGATCACCTCGCGCACGTCGATGAGGTCGGATTCCTGAGCGGCTGTTCCGGCGCGATCCGTCATGCGACCAGTCAAGCATGCTGCCCCGCTAGGCTCGCTGCCATGTCGGATGCCACCACCGCCGAGACCTACAGCTACCTCGGACCCGTCGGCACCTTCACCTGGTCGGCCCTGCGCCAGGTGCCGGAGGCCGCTGGAAAACCGTGGCGCGCTGTCACCAACGCCTCCGAAGGTCTGGATGACGTGGTCACCGGCCGCAGCGCCGCCGCGATCATCGCGATCGAGAACAGTGTCGAGGGCGGGGTCACCGCCACGCAGGATGCCCTGGCCAGCATTCCCGGACTCCGCATCGTCGGCGAATACGTGGTTCCCGTCGACTTCGTGTTGGTGGCCCGACCGGGGACGACGCTTGCCGAGGTGTCGACGGTGGCTGCGCATCCCGTTGCCTATGCGCAGTGTCAGGGCTGGTTAACGCGCACCCTCCCCGGCCACGGTCATCTGCAGGCCACGTCGAATGTCGCGGCCGCCGCGCAGCTGCTCGCCGAGGTTCCGTTGGCCGATGCCGCCGTTGCTCCGGCCGGGGTCGAAGGCGAATATCCCGTGGAGCTGCTGGCGAGTGGGATCGGTGACAACCCGAATGCGGTGACCCGGTTCGTGCTGGTGCGTGCGACCACGGCCATCCCGGAGCGTACCGGTGCCGATAAGACCAGCGTCGTCGTCGAATTGCCGAGCGACGAACCGGGTGGTCTGGTCGAAATGCTCGAGCAGTTCGCCACGCGCGGCGTCAATCTGAGTCTGCTGCAGTCGCGACCCGTGGGGGATTCACTCGGACGGTACCGCTTCGTAATCGACCTGGACGGCCACATCCACGACGAGCGTGTGGCCGATGCGCTTCTCGGTCTGAAGCGGTTCAGCCCCCGCGTGACATTTCTCGGGTCGTATCCGCGCGCCGACAAGCGTGCTGTCGAATACACCTCGCGCTACAGCGATCCGGTATTCACCGACGCCCGCGAATGGTTGAGCGGCCTGCTGAACCCGCCGGTTGAGTAGCGCGAAGGGTCTCGACAGGCTCGACCGACGCTAGGCGGTCGCTGCGGTAGTTGCGGTCTGCTCCTCAGTTATGTCGTGGTCGGCCGGAATTCGCACCGCGAGTCCGAGAGGTTCGATGCGGGCACGGAATGCGACGGCCATCCCGAAATCGTCTCCGTCGAGTTCGAACTCTTCTGCGCGATCGAGCCGCACCGTGATGTCGGCCGCCTTCAAATAGCGCAGGGTTCGAATCTCGCGGCCGAGGCCCGCGACCAGTTTGCGACCGACCGAGCTGCGGCGCAGCACGCCGTTCTCCCAGAAAATCTTGACCCACACCTGCACCCAGCCGACGAAACTTTCCGGCCGAAGCGACACGATGTCGAAAACGCCATCGTCGATTGCGGCCTCGGGCAGCAGCAGCACATTGCCGGGCAGGCTGCCGCAATTGCCCACGAGCACTGTGTGCGCCGTCATCGTCTTCTCGAGCGCGTCGTCGAGGCGGTACCGCACCCGCAACTTTTCGCTGTCGCGCAGAGAGCGAAGGATCGCGTCGACATAGGCCAACCACCCCACGCGTTTCTTCAACTCGGGATTGGTGTTCGCCACCATCTTCGCGTCGAGGCCGATGCCGGCCATGACGACGAAGGCGCGTTCTTCGCGTTTGCCGTCCGGTCGCTCGATCTCGACCACGCCCAGGTCGATCTGCCGGTCGTGACCCGTGAACGCCGAGCGCACCGACTCGTCATGACGACAGCGGGTGAGGTCCATATTGCGGGCTAAAACATTGCCGGTTCCGGCGGGCAGCAGCGCGAGAGCGGTTTTCGATCCGCGTAGGCCCTCGGCTACCGCGCGGACAGTGCCATCGCCTCCCGCCGCGAGCACGACATCCACCTCGGCGTGGACGGCCGTCTTCGCCTGACCGACACCGGGATCCTTCTCGGTTGTTTCCAGCCACAGGCTTTTCGCCCAGCCCGCCTCAGATTCCGACGCGGCGACGGCGGCACGCAATTTGGCAATGTCTACCTTCGTGGGGTTGTAGACGATCGCCGCGCGCTTCATCGCCCCAGGCTAGCTGCCCTGCTCTCTCGCCGACCCCCCTTGCGGCTTCAGGGGTAGGCGGGGTAGCGATCGATAACATGGAGCCGTGATCGATCCCCAGCTGCTGCGCACCGACCCCGAGCTTGTCCGGCGTTCGCAGCAGGCGCGGGGTGAGTCGCTCGCACTGGTGGATGACGCGGTCGCCGCCGACGCCGCCCGCCGGGCCGCGATCATCGCGTTCGAGACAGTCCGTGCGGAGCAAAACGCCTTCGGCAAAACCGTGGCCGCCGCGCCGAAAGACGAGAAGGCCGCGCTCGTGGCGCAGGCGCAAGAGCTGAGCGCCCAGGTGAAGAGTGCGCAGGCCGCCGCCACCGAGGCGGAGGAAGCTTTCGCCCGGATCGTGGGCAGCATCCAGAATGTGGTTCTCGACGGCGTTCCGTCCGGAGGCGAAGACGATTTCATCACGCTGCGCGAAGTGGGCGAGAAGGCGGTTTTCGATCCCGCCGACTACCCGGACGGCCCCCGAGACCACCTGGCTCTCGGCGAGCTGCTCGACGCAATAGATATGGAACGCGGCGCAAAAGTCAGCGGCTCACGGTTTTATTTCTTGAAGGGCATTGGGGCTCGCCTCGAGATTGCGCTTATGACCCTGGGCCTCGATCGGGCGCTCGAAGCAGGGTTCACCCCGCTCATCACACCGACCCTTGTGCGCCCCGACATCATGGCTGGCACCGGGTTCCTCGGCGCGCATGCCGACGAGATCTACTACCTACCCGCTGACGACCTCTACCTCACCGGCACCAGCGAGGTCGCTCTCGCCGGATATCACAAAGACGAAATCCTGGATGTCTCGGCCGGTCCCCTGCGCTACGCCGGCTGGTCGACCTGCTATCGGCGCGAGGCCGGCTCGGGCGGCAAAGACACCCGCGGCATCATCCGGGTGCACCAGTTCCAGAAGCTTGAGATGTTCACCTACATCGACCCCGCGGATGCCGAAGCCGAGCACGAACGTCTGCTCGCCCTGCAAGAGGGCATGCTGCAATCTCTGGGCCTGAGTTACCGCGTCATCGACACGGCCGCCGGCGACCTCGGCTCGAGTGCCGCCCGCAAATTTGACGTGGAGGCGTGGGTGCCCACGCAGGGTGCCTACCGCGAGCTGACCAGCACCTCCAATTGCACGAGCTACCAGGCCCGTCGGCTGGACATTCGGTATCGCACCGAGTCGGGCAAGACCGCGCCCGTCGCAACCCTCAACGGAACCCTCGCCACGACGCGGTGGCTTGTCGCGATTCTCGAAACCCACCAGCGGCCCGACGGGTCCGTCCGGGTGCCCGAGGTGCTGCGTCCCTATCTAGGCGGGCTGGAGCTGTTGGAACCCCGATGAGCTGTGGCGTTCTGTGACGTGCCCGATTCGATGACATGCTCGGTTCAATGACATGGGCGGTTCAATGACGCAGAAATGGCTGGTCGCCCTCGATATCGACGGCACAGTTCTGCGCGAAGACGGGTCGCTCGGCGACGCAACGGTCGATGAGGTGCGGCGGGTGGCCTCTCTCGGTCACGAGGTTATGCTGGCGACGGGGCGTTCGGTGCCGATGACGCTCCCCGTGCTCGAGCGGCTCGACATCACTCCGCACTACCTGGTGTGCGCCAACGGTGCCATCGTGCTGGTGCGTGACCCGCAGGCTCCGGTTGGATATTCGACCTTCCAGGTCACAACCTTCGACCCCCGTGAGGTGTTGACAACAATTCGCGGCCACCTCGAAGGGGCCAGTTATGCGGTGGAAGACGCCGAGGGTGTCTTCCGGTACACCCACTCTTTTCCGGAGGTTGCGCTCAACGGCTCGAGCATCCAGGTCGAATTCGACGAACTTCACGCGCTCGAGACGACGCGCGTGGTTGTCGTTTCGCCCGACCATGCGGTCGAGGACTTCCTCTCGGTTGTCGAGCGGATGGGCTTGCACAAGGTCAGCTACAACGTCGGCTGGACCGCGTGGCTCGATATTGCCCCGGAGGGCATCAACAAGGCCACGGGCCTCGAACGCGTTCGTGACGAGCTCGGCATCGCCGCTGATCGGGTGTTCGCCATCGGCGACGGTCGCAATGACGTCGACATGCTGGAGTGGGCGGTCGCCTCTGGCGGTATCGGGGTCGCGATGGGGCAGGCGCCGCAGGTCGTTCACGACGCCGCCAGCGAAACGACGGCGACCGATCTGGATGACGGGGTCGCCAAGGCTCTCGCACGGCACTTCCAGGGATGACCGGCCCCTATCCGTTACACTCGCCTTCGGTCCTGGAGGGCTGTCCGAGTGGCCGATGGAGCCAGTCTTGAAAACTGGTGGGCAGAAATGTCTCGTGGGTTCGAATCCCACGCCCTCCGCTTCTGCCAGTGCCGCCGGCTCTGCGAAACCACGAACCGAAGGATGAGGTACCGCCGATGAGCGAGACTCGCGACCGCTCGGGCCGTCGTGCCGCCGCTAAGGCGTCAGCGTCTCCCGCGTCCGTGGCGCGTCACGGGCGCCTGCCGCGCTCGCGGGCCTGGAAGATGATCCTCGGCCTCATCGGTGCCGGGCTCGCCGTGATCCTCGTTGCCGGAAGCTCGGTGGGCCTGATCGCGGCAGCGGGCCTCAAGAACAACATCACCACCACCAAGATCGATGCAGACACGAAGGGACCGCCGCCCAACATCGACGCCTTCGACGGTGGATTCAACATTCTGCTCGTCGGTAGTGACACCCGTGCTGGCCAGGGCGGAATCGGTGGCAAAGATTCCTCGGTGCTCAACGACGTGACGATGCTTATGCACGTCGCCGAGGATCAGAAGAGCGCGACAGTCGTGAGCATCCCGCGCGACATGGTGGTTCCGCTGCCGAAGTGCGACAACGGCGGCCCGGCCGCCGGGCAGCCGATCAACGTCACTCTCTATTACGGAGGCCTCAACTGCACGGTCAAAACTGTGCAGAATCTGACCGGCCTCGACATCCAGTTTGCGGGTCTCATCACCTTCCAGGGCGTTATCGCCATGTCGAATGCGGTCGGTGGCGTGCCGGTCTGTGTGACCGAGCCGATTAGGGACCCCTACACAGGACTCGACATCGGCGCTGGCACCGTCGAACTTTCGGGGTTCAACGCCCTCGCATTCCTCCGCAGCCGCCACGGTGTGGGTGACGGAAGCGACCTCGGTCGGATCGGATCCCAGCAGGTGTTCCTGTCGGCGCTCATTCGCAAGATCAAGAGCGACGACACCCTCACCGATTTCGCCAAGCTGTATTCGATTGCGCAGGCCGCGACGCAGAACATCACCCTCTCGGAGAACTTCGCCAACCTCGACACCCTCGCGTCGATCGCGCTCGTGCTAAAGAAGATTCCGCTCGAGAACATCGTGTTCGTTCGATACCCGAGTACGACCGGGCAGGGCGGCATCTACCAGGGCAAGGTGGCGCCCATGGGCGGCATCGCGACCAAGCTCTTCGACGCGATCAAAGCGGATAAGCCGATCGGCCTCGACAGCAACGCGCTTTCGGGAGCCAATGGCGGATCGACTGTTGACCCGAACGCGCCGGCACCGACAACCGCGCCTACCGCCGACCCGAGCGCCGATCCCGATGCGGCAGCGGTCGTGATTCCGGGACTCAAAGGTCAGTCGGCTTCGACCCAGACCTGCTCGGTCGCCAACAAGCACTGAGCTGACAACTCGAAAGCAGGAAGCTGGCGGCTGGCACATCGGCAGCCGCAGCATCCGGCTATGATTGCGAGGGCATAACCGGGAGACGTCGCATAGTCCGGCCGAGTGCACCACCCTGCTAAGGTGGAGAACCCTCAGGGGTTCCGAGGGTTCAAATCCCTCCGTCTCCGCAGTAAAATCCCTGATCAGAGCCAGAATCGCCTCCGCCGCGGGCTTCGAGTCCAGCTGCATCATCGGTTTGGCTTCCACCTCGGAACAGTGGAATATTCTCACCGCAAGGGTACCTCGACGTGGTAGCCTTGCTGCATAAACACCAGCCCCTCTGCCTTCGGGTACGGGCTGGTTTTCTTATGTAGCGAGGTAGCCGGTGGAGTACGACAAGCCCCACCTCGTGCTGTCGCAGCAGGTCGAGAAGCTCGCTAGCAACGGGCTTCAGATCTTGGATCGAGACCGGGCAGCGAGGTTCCTCGAGACCGTCGGCTACTATCGAGTGAGCGCGTACGCATACCCGTTCCGTGAGCTTCTCGGGGAAGGTGACCCGCGAGACACATCCGTCCAGTTTCGAAGCAACGTGTTTATTGCGGGAGCACAGTTCGCCTGGATCGAAGACATGTGGCGCTTCGACAAGGATCTACGACTGCTGGTCTTGGATGCCATCGAGACTGTCGAGATTGCCCTGCGTTCCAAGGTTGGTTACCACCTCGGACGCCGCCACAAGTTCGGACACCTTGAGGTCGAGAATCTTGATCCAGAACGCACGAGTCTGCCCGATACCGATGAGCCGGAACGATCGACGTTCGAGGTGTGGCTTGAGCGCTATGTCGAGCATCAACAACGGGCCGCGAAGTCCGAGGACTTCATCAAGCATTACGTGCAGAAGTACGACAGCAGGCTGCCTGTCTGGGTTGCCACCGAAATCATGGAATTTGGGCAGCTTGTTCGTCTGTTCGGGTTCATGGCTGACGGCGATCGGTCACGTGCCTCTGTTGAGTTGGGCGACGTGTCGGGTGCGGTTCTCGTTCGTTGGATGAAGGTGGCGAACTATCTGCGCAACGTGTCGGCACACCATGCGCGCCTATGGAATCGGAGCCTTACGTACAAGATTGGCCGGATTCCAGACAACGCGCCTCTCCTGCTCCACCTGAACGATGAGCCTGACCGTAAGAGTCGCGTCTATGGCATGTGTGCGATCCTCGCTCAGTTGACATCTGTTATCCGCCCCGAGGACAGATGGAGTGCGCGCTTGGTCGACCTACTCGATAGCTTTCCGACTGCGCCGCCGGTTTCTCCCGAGACCCACATGGGGTTCCCCACGGGATGGCGGCAACTCGCGATCTGGGCGTAGTGCTTCGGACAGTTGCGCCTCGACCGCCTTGTAACCGATACTCGTCTCGACAGCACGCTCGCATAAGCGAGTTTCCGGGTTTGGCCTATCAGGGTTCAGCTCAGGCGTCGGTCGTCGATAGAGGCGAAGCGCGTCCCCTGCATGAAGGGGTCGCTCGTGACCAACTGCTCCAAAGTTCCCTACTCTCGCTCATCGCCGCCAATCTTGCTCTTCGGGCGATTCAACGGAATGTCGCACCCGGCAAGACGGTTCCTGTGGCAGTTCATCCCTGCGTGCATTGCCACGCCCTTCACCTCACGTCGGATCGTCGTAGTCGCGGCAAGAAGTGGTCGAAGGTGGCGGTGAAGTCCCTCGGTTGAAGCGGCGCGGTTACTTCGCGACTCGCATGAGGCCAGTTGGTTCATTTGACAGCATGTGGCACGTCCCTCATAGTCCGGGGCATGTCTCAAGAGCTCATCGCAGCATTGCCAAAGACCTGGATATATACAAGGAACTGCCAGAGGCTTCGAGTGTGAAATCGAACTTTCTGACACACATTGAGCGACGGGTTGAACAGTTGTCCGCCAACGACTCAGATGCGGACACCAGCACGAATGCCACGCGCTCTGGCAGCCAAATTGCTCTCGGCATCACGATTCTTATCCTGGCGATAGCACTCGGACTACTGGTTGTCCTCGGGGGCGGCTGGTGGTGGCTTGTATCTCCTGTTGTACTTTTCCTTCTCGCGCTTGGTGGTGTGGGTCTTGTCCTCTGTCTCAAGATGGCGCCTCGCGATGAGAAAGGCAATTTGGTCAAGTAGGCGTCATTGCTGGGTGTCCGTAGCTGGCCGGACTATCTTGGTTACTTGCTCCCCAGCCGTGTTATTCCAACGCTCCCTCAACGTGGCCGCATAAAATCCCTGGTCGAAAGTGTTCCCAGATGCCAGCGACGGTCGGGTGACCGAATACGCACAGGTGCCGATAATCACGTCGATCTCTCCGATGAGTGGCCCCGCAGGCACGATCGTCACGGTCAACGGCTCGGGCCTGGCTGGTGCGACTCTTGCGTTCAACGGCGTCGCGGCGGTGGGCGTGACCAGCACTGGTGTCCGCGTTATCGGGACGGCGCCGACGAATGCACTTGGAGCAGCCGACGTCACTGCCACGACGGGACTCGGCACCGCAACCCGCATCGGGGGTTTCACGTACACGTCCATTGCAGCAGCTGGGCCCACCCTGCCGGTGACGGGCCAGGACGGCCGCCTGCTGCTATTGGCACTGCTCGGCGTAGGCCTCATCAGCGCTGGCGTGGCGTTGGTTGCGGGGCATGGAATCTCCTGAGAGGGTCAGAAGGTCTCGACCCACTTCGCACGCCACTCGGGCGGGTCGAACGCATCGCTCCAGTACGCGGTCTCTTTGGCGATCTTGCCGTCGCGGAACTCGAAGATGAACACCGTCTCGTAGCTGGGCCCGGCGTAGTCCAGTGTCGCCTCCGCGACGACGATGTCGCCAGAGCTGATCATGCGGCGCGGGGTGATCGTCGGCAACTGTGGGAACGAGCCGTAGATTGCTCGGCGGTTCTCGGCACCGCGGACTCGCTCGCGAGACTGCGGCCAGTCCATGGTGGCGTCGTCATGGAACAACTCGTCCATGACCTCGATCTGCCGATCATTGATGCAGGCGATCAGCCGTTCGATCTGCGCTTCGTTGTGCCTGGACATCGGACCTCCTCGAGGTCGGGTGGCGCTCACGCTACCACCTCCGAATCCAGAGCGGCACCCGCGCCGAGCTGCGACGTCTCGCCGTTGCGTGACGGTGCCGTCGGAGTCGCAGAGCAGTGCCAGTGCGACCTTCCCCCAGACCGGGAGGTCGTCGGTCTACCGACGTCGACTAGGCCGCGGTTTCCGGGATGCGGATCTGTCCGGTCTCGGGGTCGTGTTCGCCGATGTGGCCTAATTCGAGGCCTCGAGATTTCATCGAGTCGAGGCTGAGCACGTCGAGGAGTCGTTGATCGGTCGCAGACGGTGCGGACTCCTCGAACTCGAAGTGCATGTCGGCTTCACGGTGGATCCACACGGAATGACGGCCCGGTGTCTCTGGGGGGTTACGCCAGGAAAGCAAGAAAGGTTCGTTGCGTCGCAGCTTGGCGACAACGAGAAGTTTGATGTGGTGGAGCAGGTGATCCTCGATATCAATCACCAAACCCTGTCCGCCCAGGTGAAGTGCTCCCATGGCTGTCTGCAACGTCCTTTCCTTGGTAAATTTCCGTGCGGTAGCTCGGGACCCTCGGGCAGATGCCTCGAGGGTCCCGAGCTTTGTCTAGGTGGCCGACACCTCTTTGCGGGCGTCAGTGGATGCGATCCGAATCTTGCGGGGTTTCGCGCGTTCGGCCATCGGCACGATCACTGAGAGCACACCGTGCTCGTAGTTGGCCGTGATCTTGTCGACATCGACGCCATCGCCCAGCGTGAACTGCCGCATGTAGCTCCCGGAAGGGCGCTCATGAGCCAGCCACTTCACATGCTCGCTCGAGGGGGCGAGCCGCTCCGCGCGAATCGTCAGCAACTGGCCATCGACGTCGAGGTCGACCGAGTCCGGGTCGATACCCGGCAGGTCGGCGCTGAGGACGTACTGATCACCGTCGCGGAACAGATCCACGGGCATCAGGCGAGGAGCTCGAGCGGTGTCGAACACGCTGGACGCGAGGCGGTCGAACTGGCTCACAACATCGAACGGATTGGACATGATCTATCTCCTTTCGTCACCGAATGATGGGTCGCACAAGGGCCCGTGCGACCCATATCTGTTTTAGCACTCTCGCCCCTAGAGTGCCAAGTCCCAGCTCACCATGCGGAAGCCGCTGTAATTCGATTTCACGAAGGGCGTCTTGGTAACCTGATTGCCTGCGTAGCCCTGCGGCTGCGGATGATCGTATGTGGCGGTACCGCACGGAGATCCGAGGTTTGAAGCCTCCAGTTGCTCATTCCTTGAGAAGCCTGGAGGCTTTTTCATGTCGACTCTGCGGAATTCTTCGATCCGGTGGTGGGCGCTCGCGATCCTCTCCCTCACCGAACTGGTGGTCGTGCTCGACACCACGATCGTCACTATTGCCCTTCCGCAGGCGCAGATCGAAATCGGACTCACCGACGTGCAGCGCCAGTGGATCCTCACCGCCTATGCCCTCGCATTCGGATCCCTCCTCTTGCTTGGCGGGCGGATCGCCGACTACTGGGGCCGCAAGCGCACCTTCCTTGTTGGCATGGTGGGGTTCGGAATCGTCTCTGCCTGGGGTGGTCTCGCGCAGTCGGGAGGTGAGCTGATCATCGCGCGCGGCATTCAAGGCGTGTTCGGGGCGATGCTCGCGCCGGCCTCTCTGGCGATGGTGACCGTCATGTTCCCCCACGGCAAGGAGCGCAACATTGCCTTCGCCATCTTCGGAACCGTCGCCGGAAGTGGTGCCGCCATCGGTCTCGTGCTCGGGGGCGTGCTCACGGAATTCGCCTCGTGGCGCTGGTGCCTGTTGGTCAATGTCTTCTTCGTCATCATCGGACTTATCGGTGGTGCACTCGTGCTGAAGGAGAGCAAGGCCGAGGGCGACAACCGCTACGACCTGTGGGGGGCCATCACAGTAACCCTTGGTCTTGTCTCACTGGTTTACGGATTTACGCGCGCCGAGCACGGCTGGGGCTCGATCGACACGATCGGCTTCCTTGCCCTCGGCGCTGTCCTCCTGGCCGTGTTCATTCTGATGGAGTCGAAGGTCAGGCAGCCTCTGCTCCCGCTGCATATCATCGTCAATTCAGTTCGAGGAGGGACCTTTCTGATCCAGGCGGTCGCCGGCGCAATCATGGTCGGCTCGATTCTGTACCTCACCTTTTACTTCCAGATCGTGCTGAGCATGGGCCCGCTCATCTCCGGCCTGGCAAATGTCGCGATGACAGTTGTCGTCCTCGTCAGCACCCCGTTCGCAACCAGGGCTCTCGGTCGGTTCGGCCCGCGACCCCTCATGATTCTGGGCCCGCTGTTCTGCGCCGCCGGACTGTTCGCCTTCCTTGGCATCACCCCAGACGGCAACTACTTCACCCAGGTCCTTCCGGGTCTGGTTCTGCTCGGGATCGGGTTCGCCCTGTTGTTCGTGCCTTTGCAGAACCTTGCCCTGACCGGCATCGAGAGCAGGCATGCCGGTGTTGCCTCCGCCATTGCCAACTCGACCTTCAACATCGGTGGGGCGATCGGCCTGGCGGTATTCACCGCGCTGTATGCAAACGCGGAAATCGCCGCTCTCGACGGTGGAGCAGATCAGCACGCCGCCTTCACGGATGGATACATCACGGTGTTTATCGCGTCCGGCATCGCGATGGTGCTCGCCTCCCTTATCGCGACCTTCCTCATCCGGGGCACGAAAGAGGACCTCATGCCCTCCTGGGGCGATGAGGATGAGGCCGCCCACGCCCACTGATGCCGTCACGCATGGTCATCTGTCGTCACGCACGGTCATGTGTCGTCACGTAGCGGTCATCTGCCGTCACCCTGCGTAAGGCGAGTATCTCTCTAGCAACTTCTGAATTAGCTTCCTTCCTACGCCCGGCACCACGGGCCATGAAGCTGAGGATGAAGGAACAGATGACTCGCCACACTCGCCGATCCACCCGGCTCGCCACTCTCGCCGCTCTGACTCTTGTCGGCCTCGCACTGACCGCATGCGCGGGCACCGGTGCCGCGGCAGACGCCACCGCTGGCACAGAGGTCACGACGATTCGCTACCAGGGCAGTGCCGGGGCCGTGAACCCGCTCGAGCTCGCCGATGCCTTGGGCTATCTCGATGGTCTGACGCTCGAAAAGATCGGCGATGTGACGGGAGGGCCTCAGGGCCTTCAGGCGCTCGCGTCGAAACAGACGGACATCAGCAGCAGTGCCTTCTTCGGTGCCATTGCTCAGCTGGTTGGCACGGGTGCGCCCATCAAAGCTGTGGTTCCGACCTATGGCTCCAACGGGAAGACCTTCGGCTCCGTCATCGCCACGAAGCAATCGGGAATCACCGACGCGCGCGGTCTCATCGGAAAGCGCATTGCCGTCAACACCCTTGGCGCGAACGCTGAAGCGGTGCTGGACGCCTGGTTCGACAAAGAAAAACTGACCCAGGCGGAACAGGACCAGATCACGCTGGTGCCGTTGCCTCCCCTCAATACGCCCCAGGCGCTGAAAGAGGGACAGGTGGACGCCGCGTACCTCTCGTCTGTCGCCGCCGAGGTAACCAAGCAGACGGTCGACACAGTGGAACTCACGACGGACATCGACGTTGTCGGCAAATACAGCGGCGGTGCCTTCTCGATGCGTGACGACTTCATCGCGGCGAACCCGAACACCACGAAGACTCTTGTCGCAGGCGTCGCCAAGGCCGTCAACTTCATCGAGACGCATACGAAGCAGGAAATCTTCGATGTCTACTTCCCCTACCTCGACAAGCACGGGCTCGGTGACTACAAGCAGGCGATCGAGCAGAACTTCCCCGGCACTCTCGGTGTGCCGTCGGCCACGCCCGTCATCAGAGACAAAGACATTGCGATTTGGCTCGATTGGTTGCAGTCCCGCGGCGACGTTGACGCCCACGCAATCAAGCCGTCCGACGTCTACACCAACGAGTTCAACCCCTACGCGAAAAGGTGAATGATGAGTTCTCGAATCGAATTGACGGATGTTGGACAGACCTTCTGGGTCCGTGGTAACGACGACAAGCAGTTGCGAGAGTTCGTTGCGCTCGATGGTCTGAATCTGACGGTCGCGGCCGGTGAGTTCCTCACGATCGTTGGTCCATCAGGATGCGGCAAGTCGACGATTCTCGATTTGATTGCCGGCCTCGCCACGCCCAGTGGCGGTCAGCTGACGGTCGACCACATCCCGATTTCCGGCCCGGGCCTGGATCGCAGCGTC
>DATMIW010000035.1:0-2717 GCA_035554115.1 Pseudolysinimonas sp.
CCGCAAAGTGCGGAGACTGCGGACTCTGCGGATATCAAATACGGGCAATCTCGGGACGCGCAAGCGCCAACCAACGGGCAACTGCCCCTAGAGCCCTGCCCGTTCTGCGATCGGCCAGTCGCCCAACCCAACGAGTGCTGCTCAGCCAGCCGTTACCACGGCCGGACCAACCGCCAGGAAGAGATACACCTATGACCACTCACGCAAGGCCCAACGCGTGGCGGAGGACCTTCTTGGTGCAGAGGCACTCGTCGACAGAACGTTCACGGTGCCTTACGGGAGGACAGCGGCGCCTTTCATGACGCTGCTCTAATCGACACCATCTTGCCGGTTGTGCCCGGCATCGTCGACCGGCTGCAGCAAGGCATCGACGTGGTCGACATCGGCTGTGGTTCGGGCCACGCGGTCAACCTGATGGCCGAGACGTATCCGCTAGCCGCTTCGTCGGTCTGGACATTGCCGACATCGGGCTGGCCACTGGCGCGGCAGACGCGATCGGGACGCAGGACCACTAAGGTCGGCAGGAGTAGAGGCGGACCTTCAGGTCCGCCTCGTCCAAAGTTCAAAAGCCGAAAGCCCAGAGCCCAAGGCCTGGGTCACTCGTACCCTCGTGGTGGCGCGAACGTCGCGCCGAGACGCTCCACCAGCGTCCCGAAGTGAATAAGCTCGTCCTCCGCGTAGTGCGGTGCTGCGATCTGCAGCCCGATGGGCAGGCCGCCGCCGCTGCGTCCTGCGGGGATCACCAGCGCCGGGTTCCCACACGCGTTGTAGCTCGTCACGAACGGCATCGCATAATCGAGGTATGAGATCGTGCGCCCGTCGAGCTCGATGGGCGCATGTTTCGGGTTGTGCGCAAAGGCCGGACCTGTCGCGACGGGGCTGATGATGAAGTCGTAGTCGTCGAATCGACGCTGCAGCTCCTTGACGAGCTCCTTGCGCTGCTCGAGGGCGCGGCTGAAACCCTTGAAGTCGAGACTGAGTCCGGTCTTCACCGGAGCGGCGATGTCGATCGACGCGCCTGTTCCCATGCGCGCGAACCGGAACTTCAACACCTGGCGCACCAGCCACGGCGCATCCTGGCCGAGCATCGTGCCGTACAGCTGTCCCCATACCGCGTACGCCTGATCCAGCCACGACGGGTCGAAAGGGCGATTCTCACACTTCACTCCAGCTGATTCGAGCCTCTGGATCAACGCGCCGAGCGTTGTCCTGGTCTCATTGCCGCACTCGACCCTCCCTGCATTGTCGAACCAGGCGATCCGGTAGTCGCTCAGCGCGTTCTTCACCCGGGGCTTTGAAGGGAGGTGCGAGAAGTACGACCACGTCTGCCGATTGATCTGTCTCCATCCGAGCTCGATGTCGGACATCGTGCGCGCCAGCGGACCGACGCTTGCCATCGCGACGAATCCGCCACGACTGTTCGGCACGGGTGGCACATGTCCCTCTCCGTGCATTGGCATGTTCTCCGTCGGCTTCAACCCGAAGACGCCGCAGAAGTGAGCGGGAATGCGGATGGAGCCGTTGATGTCGCCCCCGATCTCGAGCGCCGTGAGCCCTGCTGCCACTGCTGCGGCGCCGCCGCCGGTGCTGCCGCCGGGTGTCCGCGTCAGGTCGTACGGGTTGTTGGCGGTGGGATAAATCGGTCCAAAGCTCTGGTAGTCGCTCAGCATCGTCGGAATGTTGGTCTTGCCAAGGAAGCTGGCGCCTGCGTCGCGTAGCTGTCTCACGACGAATGCATCCTGACTCGCGACGTTGTCCTTGAGCTGAGCGAAGTTGACGGTCGTCTTCAGGCCGGCGAGGTTGAACGACTCCTTCACCGTGACCGGCACACCGTGCAGCGGCCCGCGAACACCGTTCTTCTTCAGATCGTCGTCTCGCTCGCGCGCGGTGCGCAGCGCGTCGGCGTCGTTGCCGATGACGATGGCGTGAAGAGCGGGGTTGTGCTGCTGAATTCGAGCGAGATAGAGCTCGGTCAACTGATAGGCAGAGATTTGGCCGCTTCGGATCATCGCGGCCAGCTCGCAGGCCGACGCAAACGGAGTTGCGGTCATCGCCACGCGCTGAGGATGTCGCGCCGGCGTCACGCCGTCAAGAGGCGATCCTCACTCGTGACGCAATGCCGTCGTCGGCGAGATGCGCGTCGCGCGGCGTGTGGGAAGGACGCACGTCGAGCCACGCATGCCAGTCATCGCGTCTCCTTGCTAACTCTCAGGCGCGAAGCTAACGCTCGGTTTGATACCGTCATTTGCGGATATGGTCATTTCGCCAGGCGATTCCAGCATCTACTCCGAGAGCTGATAGCTGATGAATGACCTCGACGAATTCGCAGTGGTCGCGCTAGCGCTCTTCGTGGCGCCGACCCTCCTCATCTGGCTCCTGACCTATCTGGAGCAAACCCTCATCCAGCCAATAACGGAGAGAGGCGGACGCCGCGGCCTCCGACGGGACCAGAATCCCATCTTGGCTGCGCCTCCTGATAACAACTAGCCGGTCAAGCTGCCAAACTGCATCGCACGAACATGAGCCGGTCATTCGGTTCCGACGCCCGGTCCAGCCAAGCGTGTATGCACAAATCCCGCATCTGACATTAGATTCCGCCTGATCGGTCGCCGCGCCTATGATCGCGAACCGGTTTGACACTGGCTTGGTTGAGAGGTTCTTCGACGCCTTGGAGCAGGTAGGCAGGGGGACCCGACGCGCCGGAGGTGTGAGGAGAC
>DATMIW010000036.1:0-16275 GCA_035554115.1 Pseudolysinimonas sp.
TGTCGCATTACGACCGTAGCGGTGGCGTGCTACTAATGCAAATATCTTTGCTTTAGGATGTCCTCATGGCTGTCGCGCAGGTGCAGAGAACGGACGCGCCGAGTCGCCGACCCGGTGGACGGAGCGCCGAGGTGCTGGCGCGCATCCGCTCGTCTGTTGAGGGCCTCATCGCCGAACACGGCGCGGAGTCGCTGACCATCCCGATGCTGGCCAAGCGTGCCGGGGTGCAGCCCTCGAGCCTGTATCGCCGCTGGGGAGACATCGGCTCCCTGCTCAACGAGCTCGCCACCTACAAGCTGGACCCGAACCGCCCTCTGTCCCTTACCGGCGATTTCGCTGCGGATGTGCGGAGTTGGGCCGCCGAAATCGTCGCCCACTACTCGATCCCCGAGAACGCGGCGATGCTGCGCGCGGGAGCCGCATGCGCCGGTACCCGCGAGTCGGACTGCCTGCGCCATCGACGCGCGGAGGCCGCGGCGATCCTGGAGCAGGCGCGGGATGCCGGGGACACCACCGTCGAGGACCTCCTCAACCGCGTGACGGCACCGATCATCTACCGGGTGATCTTCTCCCCGTGGGATCTGGATGCGGGGTTCGTGGATGGGGTGGTTGGGAATTTGGTGCGGGTGCGCGTGGCGGTCGGCTAACCGTCGGTTGCCGGGTGGCTTATTTACACATACGGCCGTAAGCGTAAATAAGCGACGTCGTTATCCCCGCTTAAGGAACCTGCTAGCGCACCCCGGCGCCTTGCCTCTGCGCGAATTCGGGATCTGGACTGGGAATGCTTAGGCGCATTCGTCTCTCCTGCATCCCCGGCAGATTGAGCCGCCGTCATGTCCATGACGTCGACAGTCATTCAGTGCCTCCTTGACACTCGCGCTACTGCGCGGCCTCCGCCGCGATGTGCCCGGAGAACGCAGCAACAAATCGCTTGATGCTCGTTACGTCGCTCATGTCGCCAAACTCACCGCGGACGCCGTCGAGGCGCGTTGAAGTAACAACGGAAGCCTCTGTGTAGAGGTTTTCTTGAACCAATCTGCGGCACAGGATCTCGTAGCGCTGAAGGTACGAGGCGTTCTTGAATTCAGAAAAGGTCGCAAAATGACGGGAACTATCACGCTGGCCCGGACGGCGTGACTCGGGCGCGTCCTCGACCAGCATTAGCCATCCCACAAATGGGCGCGACTGCTCGCCGAATGCGCCCTCTCGATACGCAGTCCACAGGTCATGGGCGGTGCCGATAGCTTCTTCAGTCCGATTGTTGAAGTTGTTTCCAAACGAGGGCCCGATCTGGCTCTTGAGTTCGATTGCGGCAACGAGCTTGCCACGCCGGAGGACGAGCAGATCCCAATCCTTAGTCGGTCGGAAGTACCCCGGAAGCGTCACCAACCCCTTGGACGTATGGACCTGAGCATCAAACAATCCGTTGGCCTCAACAAGCTCAGCTATCAAGCGCACGAACCCGTCCATGTTCTTGCCTGAGGTAACACCAGCTCGCTCACCTTGATCTGCTTGTCCGCTCTCAGCCTGTTTCAGAGCGGCGGCAGTCCTAGTTGCCCAGAAGAGATGTACTGCATCCGCCGTCTTGGTTTCGTAGTCCGCAAGGTCGATGCCCATTACTCGGTTTCTCCTAGGAACGCGAGGGCTCCACCTTCAAGTTGATAAATGCGTTCAAGAAGCGCCGTGTCGAGCTTCGCCCCCGACTCTCCAGCCTCGCTCATCAGACGTTGATCGGCCACTGACACATCTGCCCACTCGGGCACTCGAATCCGCTTAAGGTTCTGCGCTTGGAACCGCAGGTAACCCCTGCCGATCTTCACCGAGTAGGCCTCCACAAAGAGATGGGCGATGCCCGAGCGAAGGACAGCCTGCAGAGCACGCAAATTCCACTTGCTCGAAGTGATGAAGTACAGGTTGTGATGGGGGTAGAGCGTTCCCGGATCGTAGGCGATAGCGTCGCCGTCACCCTTGATATCAGGGATGAGAAGCTTCTCTTCCCAGGTCAGGCTCGGTGTGATGCGATCGATCGTCTTGTACCAGCGGACTGCAACGTTGTCCTTTGCGGTGTGTCTCTTTTCGAGCGCTGCACGATGGCGTTCAAGGTGCGCCGCGAGACGCGGGTACTTGGCAAGGTCAACAAGCGGCCCCTCGTCAGTGTAGGGATTGACGATTCCCTTGCCAGTCCATTGCAGTTGTCCGTTCGGCACATCCTTGTTTGTTGCGAGTGGCAACTTGCGGTCGTCCTCGACATCTAGTTCATCGATCGGGGCGATGAAGGCCTTGTCATGGCCAGTAGCCACACCGATGCCGATTCGACAGCCAGCCTCACCAAGAGTGGGGAACTTTGCCTCCATGTGGCGAATAATTGGCAGTTGGTGCGTGATGCTGAGCAACCAGGGAGCGCTTCCGTTGGCGACGCGATCGACCTCGTGAACTGCAGCCAGCTTGCCCGTGCCGGCCGGCGAGACAAGCGCATCAATCAGCTCTTGCAAATGAGCCTGTTCGGCTGACTCAGCCTTAGCAACGCGGCTCGGTCCAGTCACCTCGCGTTGAATCACCGTGATCGACGGGTAGGCACCCACGCCCACCTCAAAGGCTTCTACGCCGTACATGTCGACGTAGTCGCGCAGGTGAAAACCGGACGCAACTTTCTGACGAAGGGCTCGCCCGTACTCGTTCTTCACCCACGCATCGGCACATATGAAGCTTAGCTTGCCCCGCGGCGCAAGCGCATCAAGTGACTTCTCGATGAATGGAACGTAGAGATCCGCACGCCCGACCATCGTTCGGAAAGTCGACCTATAGGCCGCCAACAGGTCTGGCTCAATGAGCTCTTGACGGACATAGGGAGGATTGCCGATCACGAAGTCGAAGTGCTGGTCGAATTTGACCCACAGATAGTCCGCGTTGATCAGCCAAGCATCGGCAAGCCGCGCAGCCTCAAAGTCGGTGAAGCCCTCGGACTGCAGATGAACCCGTAGTTCGCGCTTGAACACCGCGAACGTGACGGTGTCCAGTTCGACAGCCCGAATCGCGTTCAAGAGGGTCGCATAATCCGGCCGCGCAGGGTCCGCTCGCCAGCTAGTGATAAGTCGATCAATCGCAGTCAGCAGGAACCGACCGCCGCCGAAAGACGGTTCGAGAAGTGTCTTCTCGTGAAGAGCGTGAGATGCGTCGTAACCGATGAGATCAAGCATGAAGTCAACGACCGATTGCTTGGTAAAGATTGCCCCCCGCTTCTTCTCCTCATGGCCATAGCTGGGCGTAAGAGTACCGGGCGCCGCCTCGGGGTAGAGCAGAAGTGTGGGACTCGTCATAGTCCCTTCAGAGTAGCTCTGGGGACAGACACACAGGCCGCGACCTGACCGGGTGTCACTTGGCGCCGAGAAGGCAAAGAAGTCCGGCGAAGGGGTCAGTTCTAAGTTTTGCCTCTACAGACGCGCCACTAAAACGTGAGGCGCGAAATCTCAAAGGGCGTCATATTTGTCGCTTCGCCCACGAGCTTTGTCGACCGGGTACTTCTCACGGGTCAGAGCCAACTTGTCGAGCACGATCTGGTCGGGGTCGGCGCCGATCTTGTCAGCGAGCAAGAAGCAGTAGGTCAGGATGTCGGCTAGCTCTTCTCGGATCCGATCGGCGGCGGCGTCGGCGCTCCATTGGAAGCATTCGAGTAGTTCCGCGGCCTCGATTGAGATGCTCTTCGCGAGGTTTTCGGGGCTATGGAATTGTGCCCAATCTCGCTCGGCGACGAAGGCGGCGAGGGCATCGCGGACAGGCTGGTCGGGCATGCGGTCAACGTATCAGGCGGTTGTTGGTTGACCGCTTTCCGAGATGACCTGTCCGAGATTCATCATCAATTCTTCCGGGACGGCCAAACCGTCAGCCTTCCGCTTGAGCGAGACTAGTGCTACATGGCGCGACTAGCGGCTCTCGTTCCGTCCCTCGCGCAGGATCTCAATCGCTAAGTCGTGGACTCGCAGACGCGGGTAGTACCTCCGCTTCTAGGCGACCTCAATCGCTAGTCCACTGTTCACCTTGGCTAGGAGCCCGACCTTCCAAGGCTGCGCGGAGTTGCTGCGAAGGGAGTCAAGCAACTCCGCTGGATCAACATGCTGGCCGATCGCTGCATCAGACTCGGGCCGGTGCTGCGCAGTCATCTGGCCGCGGTAGATCTTGACCGAGCGGTTCAGTTCGATCGCGCGAATACAGACCGCTCGGTTGTAGTAGTGAAGGAACTGGCCGTCGCCTAGGCGGACGGCCGCGTCTTGCTTGTTGACTCGATTGCCGTTCGCCTGGTGGTCCGTAAATATATCACCGGCCAGGAACGCCTCAGCCAGCGAGTCGGGTGTGCCGTCGGAGATCGCTTCGCGGAGGGCCGAGTGATACTGCCCTTCGCTGCCGCTGTTCGCCACTGCGCTGGCGAACACCTCTCCCGCGGACGCATCGCCCTCGAACTCCGAGAGCATGGTCTCGCGAAGGCCCGCGTCGTCGTCCTTGAGCATGAATGACATGTCCTGGTCCGTTCTATCGCGATTCCAGACGACTCGCTTGGCGTAAATGGGTCATTCCGCGATCATCCAACGTTATTGCGTGGGCCCGTTCGGCGCCACATCCCTTGACCTGTAGTTGCCGGATGGGACTGCTGACCGTATTCAGCGACATGAGGCGCTGCCATAATCACTTGCATCATGCGAACACCGCAATCTGACGAGCAGCAGGACGATTTGGCTGCTAGCCAACAAATCTCTATCCAGATTTCACACTGCAACAACCTGGAGACTGCCGGCATTACCCTGATGCAGTCGGCGTTGAACATTAAATACGGGCCGAACGGCATCGGCAAGAGCACGATTGCTCGAGCGCTGACCCTGCGAGCTGAAGGAGGCGAAGCGCTTAAAGCACTCACTCCGTTCAAGTATCGCGAGGGAACGGACCATCCGCGGCCCACGGTGACTGGTGCCGACGAGATCCAAAGCGTGTTGACCTTCGACGATCAGTACGTGTCGCAGTTCGTCTTCCAGCGCGACGAGGTGCTACTGAACAGTTTCGAGATCTTCATTAACACCGAAGAGTACCGAACCGGAATCGAGGAGATCGAGCAACTCTTCGCTGCTCTTCAGGAGACATTCGTCGAGCAGGCAGAGTTCAATGATGCGGTGCACGCCTTCACTCACCTCTGCGACGTCTTCGGTGTGACTAAGGCCGGTGCGTTGTCGAAGAGCACCAAGGGCTACAAGGCCATGGCCGTCGGCGGAAAGCTCAAGAACATCCCCGAGCCGTTGAAGGGCTACACGGGCTTCCTTCAAAGCAATGACCCTGCAGGTTGGATCGGGTGGCAATCAAAAGGCATGGGCTTCCTTGAGCTCTCGGACAATTGCCCGTTCTGCTCGACCGAGGGTGTCGACAAGGAGACTGCTGAACTCGTCTCGAAGGAGTACGAGACCGCGACGGTGAAGAACATGAGCCTCCTGCGCGCGGCCGTCGATACCGTGGGCCACTACTTCGAGCCGTCCTACTTGGAACAGCTCAACGAGATGCTTACCTCGATCACGGAGCCGGCCCCCGAGCAGTTGCAGTTCCTTGCGACTCTCCGTGGAGAAGTTGACGTGTTCCTCGACCGTCTCCGGACGTTGCGCGGGCTCGCGTTCCATACCCTCCGAGACGAAGACAAGGTGGACGAGTACCTCTCGGGCCTCAAGGTCAACCTCGGGCTACTACGCTCGCTCAATTCTGACGCAACCCGCTCAGTCGTCACTCTGATCAACGAGAAGCTCGATCACGTGTCGGCTCAGATATCGATCGTCAAGCAACGCATCGGGCAACAGCGTGCTCGGGTCATCAAGCTCATCGAGGCAAACCAGCGGCAGATCAACTCGTTCCTTACCTCTGCCGGATACCGATACCAAGTCCGCATCGTGCCATCTGAGGACACTTATCGGATGCTCATCGAGCATCAAGATCTCCCGGGCCACCTTGATTCGGCCACAACCATCTGAGCTTTGGCGAACGGAACGCCTTTGCTCTCGTACTGTTCATGTATCAGGTGCGTCACGACAAGCCCGACTTGGTGGTGCTGGACGATCCGGTGTCCAGTTTTGACCAAACCAAGAAGTTCGCGATCTTGCACGAACTGTTCAGGGGCAAGCACAGCATCCGTGGTCAGACGACTCTCATGCTCACCCATGACCTCGAGCCCGCTATCGACATTGTTCGAATTTCAACCTCTCGACTCTTTGCCGCAGCAAGCCCGGTCGCACACTTCCTGACCAGCCGCGCCGGGATGATCACGGAGAAGCCGATCTTGAAATCGGACATCAAGACATTCGGCGAGGTCTGCGACGCCAACATCGCCGCGGCCTCGGATGAGGTGATCAAGGTCATTTACCTGAGGCGGAAATTCGAGATTCTCGGAATCTCCGACTCGACTTCTGACGTCCTTTCGAGTCTTCTGCATCTTCGTGGAGTTCCGGATCGTCCGACCGGGGGCGGGGCGCGTGAGCCGCTCGAGCAAGCCGAAGTAGCAGCTGCGGTCGTGGGAATCAGCAGGGAGCTACCGGGGTTCGACTACGACCGCCTAGTCGGTGAGCTTCGGGACCTGGAGACTTTGAAGGCAAAGTTCGCGGCCACCGATGTCGGCTACGAGAAGGTCCAGATCTTCCGCATGTTGCTCGAAATCGAAGAGCCGGAGGACGACGACACATTCAACAAGTTCGTGAACGAGACCTTCCACATTGAGAACGAGTACGTGATGCAGCTCGATCCCCGTGAGTTTGATTCTGTGCCGGAGTTCGTCGTTGATGAATGCACCCGGCAGGTTGCTCTCATGGGGACTTGAGGTTGCTCCTACGCGTCAGTGACGGCGCTCTTGGTCACGCTGACTGGGACGGGCGAGGAGCTCATAGTGATCCGTCCGATGCTCCGCCTCACCGACCACAACTATCTATCGGAACGTCGCCCTCTCAGCGACCAGCGGCTCGATGAACCATCCCTGGTGTTCATCCTGCTGAGCTCGTCTGAGCAGTGAGCGCTTCACGCGTACTACCTCCCGAACACGAGGCTGAGCGATCAGACCTTGTTCGAGCCTCGGCAGAACATCTCTGTCTTCGACCCATCGCTGCCGCGGCAGGCCGGCCGAACCCTGTCCCAGTTCAATCTGATGATCCGCCGTCTCGATGACTCCGCGATGTCGCGGACAATCCTCGCCGAACACCACATCAACCCCACCAAGAGCTACCAACCCAGGAAACGAAAAACGGACAAACCCCACAACCTCGGGTTCACCCGTCCTCGATGTCCTGAGACATCACACAGGTGCCCCTGGAGGGACTCGAACCCCCAACCTGCTCCTTAGGACGGAGTCGCTCTTCCATTGAGCTACAGAGGCTGACGTGGAGTGAGTTTAGTCGAGGTGGGGTGTCGACAAGCTCGACCGACGGCTATGCGGGCGGGGCGTAGAGGTAGTAGGCCTCGCCCGGCGCGATAATGCGCTGGTGGTAGTTGTGGTCGCCCTGCTGGTTGTATTCCTCGAGCAGCACCCCACCGTCGGCGGTGATGGCCGAGACGTAGGCGACGTGATTTTGGCCGGCGAACCAGGCGACAGCTCCGACCTCGGGTGTCGTGCCGGTGGCCCAGCCGTGGTTGACCCACGCGGTCTTCCAGGCGCTGGCGTTACCCGAACCGGGGGTCAGCGTGCTCCAGTCCCATTTGAAAGGAGCCGAGAAACTGCCCGCATCGCGGTTGAGACGCCAGGCGACGAAGTCGACGCATTCGCGGTAGTAGTACCGCAGGGGGGAAAGCCCACCACCCTGGTTGTTCGACAGCTCTGCGGGCCACGGGTAGTCATCCCCCAGCGCTTTCGCCCCCGAGCGCAGATAGGCGGCGAGGTTCGCATCGCGCAGGGCACTCGAGCGGACGGCGCGGATGGTCTCGGCGCTGGTGACCCCGTAATCCCCACGGCCTGCAGCGTCAGTCTCCACATTGGCGCCCGCCACAAGAGTCTGAGCGGCGCCGGCTGCGGCGGCCGCAGCGGCAACCGGAGCGTTGCCCTCGGCGTAAGCGGGGAGGGTCAGAGAGGCGAAGAAACCGACAACCACGACCATGACGCCGGTGGCGCTGAGACGCTGCCGCCAGTTGCGCGGAGCTTTCGAGGCACGCACCGCACGGCGGGCGGCGGCGCGGCCAGCGGCACGCGAAGACGGGTCAAAAAGCGGGGAGTCGGGGTTGGCCGAGGAGCGACGGGTGCGGGGGGAGAGGCGTGCAGCAGGCTTCGATGTGCCCCGGCCGCCCGGGCGTCGAGACCCGCCAACAGTGGGGATCGAGCCCGATTCACGGAGCGAACGACGGGTCGGATGGACCGGAGCACTGGCCACAATGCTGTCGAATCCGGAGTCCGCACGATCCCGCAGCGGGTGAGCAGCGGGTGAAATCGAGCTAGGTTCGCGGTCTACGCGTTCCGTCACAATAAGAAAGCCTCCGGGATAGCGACTCGGACGACGTTACGCGAGAACGCCGAGAAAGTCATTAACTAGGCGCCCCCGCGTTAACGGGGTGTCACACAAAACGGCGCTACGCAGCAGGGGCCAGGAACTCATCCCACTCGGGTTGCGCTCGCTCGACACCGCGTACCAGCCACGCTGTTCCGTGCGGCTGACGCGGTTGCACCCGCAGGGTCCAGCCCATCTCATGCGGAGTCCTGTCGCTCTTCACGTTGTTGCAGCGCAGGCAGCACGCCACCAGGTTTTCCCAGCTGTCAGCCCCACCGCGCGACCGCGGAACCACGTGGTCGATCGTCGTCGCCGCGCCGCCGCAGTATCCGCAGCGTGCGTTATCGCGCCGCAACACCCCACGTCGCGACACCGGCACCCGCCGGCTGTTCGGGATGCGCACATACCGCCGCAGCAAAATCACTGACGGGCGTTCCCACTCCCCCGAGGCGCTGAGCACCGGATGCTCCTCGTCGGACGCGATCAGCGACGCCTTGCCCTCCAACACGAGCACGAGGGCCCGTTTGAATGACACCACGGCGAGCGGCTCGTAGCCGGCGTTGAGAACCAGTGTGCGCATGCAGGTCTCCTCTCGAAGAAGCCTGCACGGCTTGCAGGCTTTCGAAGCCTCGATGACCGAAGGACGCGAGAAGAAGCAACAAAAAAGGCGCGGCCGCGAACGACAGCGCCTAGCTAATGAAACCGTGCCGTATGTAGAAGAGGGCGCGCGCATCCGTGGTGGGGATGGCGGACCAGATCGACATGCGGCTCTCCTGGAATCCTCGAACACACGAGGACTTCAGGGTAACTCACGATCGCTAATCGAGGTTGTCGAGATCGAGGAGTGTCGCGGGGGTTGGTCTCGACAAGCTCGACCGGCGGAGTACTAGACCGCGACGTAGATGTGCTGGGCGACCTCGGGAGGCAGCTCGAGCCCGTCGCCGTTGCCCTCGACCCGCACGAGCACGTAGCTGCCCGCCTGCGCGAGGGTGACCTGCGCACCGGGAAGCACCCCGGCATCCCGTAGCTGAGCGAGAAGTTCCGGCTCGAACTGCACGGGCTCGCCCAGGCGGCGCACCGTGCCGGTGACGGGACCGGATTCGCGCGCGACCCGATCGACGATGTTGACGACCCCATCCAAGAATCTGGCGGCCGGGGCGTCGCCCAACTCATCCAATCCGGGAATCGGGTTGCCGTAGGGCGACTCGGTGGGGTGGTCGAGCAGCTCGAGCAGGCGGCGCTCAACCTGCTCGCTCATGACGTGCTCCCAGCGGCATGCCTCTTCGTGCACGAAGGCCCAGTCGAGGCCGATGACATCAGCCAACAGACGCTCGGCCAGGCGATGCTTGCGCATGACGTGCAGGGCGCGGCTGCGGCCGTCGGTGGTGAGGGCGAGGTGGCGGTCGCCTTCGACGACCACGAGACCGTCACGCTCCATGCGGCCGATCGTCTGCGACACGGTGGGGCCGGAATGTCCGAGGCGCTCAGAAATGCGCGCACGCAGGGGAACGATGTTCTCCTCTTCGAGGTCGAGGATCGTCCTCAAATACATTTCGGTCGTGTCGACGAGGTCCGTCACCGCTGTTCCTCCGCATGGCTTGAGCAGGCTTCAGCCTAGCGGCGCGAGCGCCACCTGGCCGTGCGGACGTCGTCTCGCATCCCCGTAGAATTTCATCATGCCCACCCCCTCTTTTCCTGCTGACCTGCTGCCCGTCGACGGCCGGTTCGGATGCGGCCCCTCCAAGGTGCGCCCCGAACAGCTCGCACACCTCACCAAGCACGCCGACATCCTCGGCACCTCGCACCGCCGGGCCCCGGTGAAAAACCTTGTCGGCCGCGTGCGCGAAGGCTTGTCGACCCTGTTCAATGCTCCTGACGGCTACGAAGTGCTGCTGGCCAACGGCGGCTCGACAGCGTTCTGGGATTCGGCGGCGTTCTCGCTGATCGAGAAGCGCAGCGAACACCTAACTTTCGGTGAATTCGGGTCGAAGTTCGCGGCGGCGGCCAAGACGCCCTTCCTCGACGCACCACATGTGATCAGCGCACCAGGTGGATCCCGCGCCGAGGTCGAGGTTGTGGAGGGCGTCGACGTCTACGCCTGGCCGCACAACGAAACCTCGACAGGCGTCATGGCGCCCGTCATCCGCGTGAACGGCGACGCCGGCGCCCTGACCGTCATCGATGCGACAAGCGCCGCCGGTGGTGTCGCCTTCGACCCGAACCAGGTCGACGTGTACTACTTCGCCCCGCAGAAGAACTTCGCGAGCGACGGCGGTCTGTGGTTCGCCCTCGTCTCGCCCGCCGCCATCGAGCGGATCGAGCGGATCGCCGCCAGCGACCGGTACATTCCCGAGTTTCTCAGCCTCAAGAACGCCGTCGACAACTCGCGGCTGCAGCAGACGCTCAACACGCCTGCCGTGTCGACGCTGCTGCTCATGGAGGCGCAGCTCGACTGGATCAACGGCAACGGCGGGCTCGCGTGGGCGGATGCCCGCACGCGCGAATCGTCGGGTGTTCTGTATGACTGGGCTGCGGCATCCGAATATGCGACCCCGTTCGTCGAGAACCCGGATCACCGTTCGCAGGTCGTCGTGACGATCGACTTCGACGACTCGATCGACGCCGCCGCCATCGCCAAGACCCTGCGGGCGAACGGCATCGTCGACACCGAGCCGTACCGCAAGCTCGGCCGCAACCAGCTGCGCGTCGCCACCTTCACCGCGATCGACCCGGATGACGTGCGCACCCTCACCCGCGCCATCGACTGGGCCGTAGCCAACCGCTAGCACCCGCCGGTCACACCGCCGGTCGAGCCCCCCACGCGTAGAGCGCCCGCGTAACAGACGAGGCGTTCGCAATCCAAGGTGGAGTTCATACATCTGATCGGATTGCGAACGGCTCAGCGGATGCGGCGCTCGGCCAGCGGGGCGGAGCCGCTACCCTGGGAGCATGCGTCTCTGGCTGAAGGATTCCGAGCGCCGACCCGACCCCGACCCGGTCAAGACTGACGACCGGAAGGCGATCCTTGTCGGCCTCGTGCTGTGGCTGGTCGCGCTCGCCGGGCTCCTGCTGTTCCTCGGGGCGCTGATCGACGCCAAGAACACCTGGTGGCTATGGACGGTCCTGATCGGCTTCGGCCTCGGCCTCGTCTTGCTGATCTTCGCCCACCGCAAACAGGTCTGACGGCAGTTCATCCACATCGCTGAGGTCTTCGTCATCGGCGGAGTCGTCGAGGTGGTCGATTTCGATCCCGTCACGCTTGCCGCCCCGGCGGAGAACGTGACCGTCGTCGAGGTCGTCCTCATCATCCAGATCGTCGTCGTCAATGTCGAGGTCGTCTACATCGTCGTCGAGCGAAATGTCGTCGGCATCAAGTTCGGCGTCGGGGTCCAGGTCGTCGCTCACCGCAACCCCGGCCGCGGCAAGTTCGGCCTGCGCCTGGCGGTACTCATCGAGTCGCTCCGACCACGGCACCCAGTCGGGCGCAAGCAGCGCACCATCGCCGGGCATGAGTTCCGTCTCGAGCACCGTCGGGTCATCCCCGGGCAGTTCGGCAACGCTCACAGCCCAATGCCAGCCCGGATACCCGTCGAGCGCTGCGGCGAACAGCAGCGTCGTGACGCCGTCACCCTCATCGAGCTGCGAGATCAGCGTGCCGACAGTTTCGGCCGGCGTCATCTCAAACAGGGCTTGGCGCGCGAGGGTTTCGCGGTCGACGGTCATCAGATCAAGCATCGAGGTCGTCGGCGACCTTGCGCAAAACAGCCGCAATCTTGGAGCCGTGCGAACGGTCGGGGTAGCGACCGCGACGCAGACCGGCGCCGATTCCGTCGAGAAGTTTCACGAGGTCTTCGACCACGATCGCCATATCGTCGGCACTGCGGCGGTTGAGCTTGCTGAGGCTGGGCGGGGCATCCAGAATGCGCACCGACAGAGCCTGCGCGCCCTTCTTCCCGTCGGCCACGCCGAATTCGAGCCGGCTGCCCGCCTTCACAACAGCGCCGGCTGGCAGCGCTGATGCATGAAGGAAGACCTCCGTGCCGTCGTCGGCGGCAATGAAGCCAAAACCTTTGTCGTCGTCGTAGAACTTGACCTTGCCGGTGGGCATGCCGACCCTCTCTCGATGCTGACGGGGCAACGGGTCAGTGGCTGGCCCTATCCTGGTGCTGTGGCAGAGAACACCCCGGTGCCCCTCAATCGTATCGAACGCGTGCTCGCGTTCATGGCGGCGACCGTAGGCGGCTTGTCCGTCGTCGCGATTCTCGCCGTCATCATCGCCCGGCTGGCGGGTGTCACCGATCTTCGTGACGGCGTCTGGCCGGTGGCGGCGCTTCTTCCGGTGATCGGACTGCCGATCACGCTGCTCCTGCTGGTCGCCTTCTTCATTGCGCGCGCGGTGCGCCACCGACGTCTCGCCCGTGGCGGCCACTAGCGGATCAGCCCTTGCGCTCGCAGCCCGGCTGCGCGCGCTCGACGATCACGCCCTGGAGCGCCTGGTGGCGCGTCGTGCGGTTCGCGACAGCCGCATCCATGACTTTTTCGACCTCGCCGAGGCGTTGCTCGACCGCACCTCTATCCAGGCGGCTCTGCAGCGGCTCGACCGCGGCACCCTCGCCCTGCTTGCCGTTGCGGGCGAGTTGACCGGCACGACCGGCGCCCCGACAGCCGCCCAGCTAGCCGACCGGCTCAATGTCTCGACCTCCGAAATCGCCACCCGTGCCGCGGCAGCTATCGAGGCGGGGCTGCTGGCCGAAGAGTCTGGGCACTATGCCCCGTGGGATGCCGTGGTCGATCAGCTGCAGGCCTGGCCGTCATTCGGCTTGCCGGCTGCAAGCGCGCTGGTGGATGCCGCTCCCCCTGCCGTGCTCGAACCGGTCAGCGAGTCCGACTCCCGTTTCGTCGACCGCGGAGCCGGCGACCGCGCGTTCGGCACCTTGGCCGCTGTCACCGAAATCGTGCTGGCTGTGCGGGACCAACCGGCCCGGCGACTCTCCCGCGGCGGGGTCGCCCTGCCCGATGCCCGCCGCCTGGCGACCGCCGCCGACGTCGAACCCGACTCGGTCGAGCTTCTGCTCGATATTGCCGGGCACGCGGGCCTCGTCGACGATGCCGCCGACTGGACGACGAGGGATGCCGCCGCGGCCTGGCTCGCCTCCCCCCGCGTCGAACGATGGGGCACCCTCGCCGCCGGCTGGCTCGATCGTCTGCCCGACGAGTTGCACGAGCTGCTGCGTCAGCGGGCTCACGCTGTATGGGGGGACGGGCTGCTCGACTACCTCGAGTGGCGGTATCCGGCGGGCGGAGACTGGATCCGCGATGCCGCACGGCAGGCCGCCCACGAGGCCGAGTTGCTCGGCATTACGGGCGCCTCAACCCCGAGCACCCCCGGCGCCGCGCTTCTTGAGCACGGGGAGGCGGCGGCCGTCGAGGCGATGTCGACCCTGTTCCCCGCCGATGTGTCGCAGGTCTATGTACAGCACGACCTGTCGATCATCGCTCCCGGTCCTCTCGCAGCCACGGTCGACTCCCGCTTGCGCACAATTGCCGATATCGACGGGCGCGGCTTGGCGACGAGCTATCGCGTGACGGCGGCCAGCATCACGCGGGGGCTGACGGCGGGTGAGACGGCGGACAGCATCCGGGAGTTTCTGGCCGCGATTTCGCTGACTGGCATCCCGCAGCCGCTCGACTATCTGCTGGCCGACACCTCGGCGCGATTCGGCACGCTGCGAGTCGGGGCGCTCGACCCGGGTGCTGCCGACGACGAGCTCGCCGCCGCAGGGATCGCGAAGGCCGCCAGCTACGTGCGGTCGGTCGAGACGGCACTGCTCGACCAGCTCGTCGTTGACCCGAACCTGACCCCGCTCGGCCTGCAGCGCGTCGGCGATCGCGTGGTCAGCCGCTTCGACGCGACGATCGTGTTCTGGACCCTGGCCGACGCCCGCTACCCCGTCGTTGCCGAGAACGCGGCCGGCGAGATCACCGAGCTGAAGCGCGAGAGACGGGCCGGAGCCTCGGTCGGGTCCGACGACGACACGGTGTCGATTCTTGTGCAGCGGGTGCGAGCCGGCGCCGCGATCGATGCCGACGAAACCGAGCAGGGGTGGATGGCGCGGCAGCTTGAGCTGGCAATCCGCACCAAGCTGCCGGTGACTGTCACAGTGCGGCTGCCGAACGGCTCCGAGATGGAGTACCTGCTCGAACCGACCGGCTTGGCCAACGGTCGATTACGCGCACGGGATCGCAAAGCCGACATTGAGCGAACCTTGCCTCTGGGGGCGATCACCGCGGTTTCGCCGCTGGACTGACTGGGTCTCGACAAGCTCGACCGGCGGGGCGCGCCTAGACTGGTCAGTTGCGCCGCATTCTGCGCGCGGCCGCGAAGGAGACGCATGAACGGGCCCCTCATCATCCAGAGCGACCGCACGGTGCTGCTCGAGGTCGCGCATCCGGATGCCGACGACGCCCGTCACGAGCTCGCGATCTTCGCCGAGCTGGAACGCGCACCCGAGCACGTGCACACCTACCGGATCACCCGGCTGGGCCTCTGGAACGCCCGCGCCGCCGGCCACACGGCCGAGCAGATGCTCGAAACCCTCGAGAAGTACGCCAAGTTTCCCGTGCCGCAGACTGTCGCGATCGACATCGACGAAACGGTCAGCCGTTACGGTCGCCTCGTGATCACGCGCGATACTCCATCGGAAGACGGCACGCCGGGCGAACTGCTCATCACGTCGACGGATCCGGCGGTGCTCGCAGAGATCACCCGCAGTCCCCGGGTCGGACAGTTTCTTGGCGTCCGCCGCACCTCCACAGAGTGGACGCTGCTGCCCTGGGCGCGCGGGCAGGTGAAGCAGGAGCTGCTGAAGCTCGGGTGGCCTGCAGAAGACAACGCGGGGTACACGCCCGGTACCCCGCATCCGATCGAACTGAACCTCGCGGATTGGGGCCTGCGCGGCTACCAACAGAAGGCGATCGACAATTTCTTTGCCGGCGGATCCGGGGTTGTCGTGCTGCCGTGTGGGGCGGGGAAGACTCTTGTCGGCGCGGGAGCTATGGCTGCGGCGGGAACGACAACGCTGATCCTCGTCACCAACACCGTGAGTGCCCGGCAGTGGCGGGCCGAGCTGCTGGCCCGCACCTCGCTGACCGAGGACGAGATCGGCGAGTACTCGGGTCAGGTGAAAGAGGTGAAGCCGGTCACGATCGCGACGTACCAGATCCTCACCGCCAAGCGAAAGGGCGAGTACGCGCACCTGGCGCTGCTCGACGCACTCGACTGGGGGCTGATCGTCTATGACGAGGTGCACCTGCTGCCGGCGCCCGTGTTCAAGCTGACGGCTGAGCTGCAGGCGCGCCGCCGACTCGGGCTCACGGCGACTCTGGTGCGCGAAGACGGCCGCGAGTCGGATGTGTTCTCGCTCATCGGCCCGAAGCGCTTCGATGCTCCGTGGAAGGAGATCGAGGCGCAGGGCTTCATCTCCCCCGCATCCTGTTATGAGGTGCGCATCGACCTGCCCGCGCAGGAGCGCTTGGAGTACGCGGCGAGCGCGGACGACGAGCGCTACCGGCTGGCGGCGACGGCTCCCGCCAAGTTGCGGGTCGTGCAGGATCTGGTCGCGCGTCACAAGGGTGAGCGCATCCTGGTGATCGGCCAATACCTCGACCAGATCGATGAGCTCGCCGAAACTCTGGGGGCCCCGAAGCTGACGGGGGCAACGCCGGTGGATGAGCGGGAGCGGCTCTATGACGACTTCCGGCAGGGGCGCAGCCTGGTGCTGGTTGTGTCGAA
>DATMIW010000037.1:0-2061 GCA_035554115.1 Pseudolysinimonas sp.
CCGCACGTCCGTGCGCTGCGCCCCGGACCGCTGATGGAGAACCTCCTCCATGAAGTGCAACCGCTGTCAGAGGGAATCTTCCCGGTAGTCAACGGCCCGGACATCGACATGGCCCTGGTCGCCGCCGCTGACGTCGGCGACGTCGCCGCAGAGCTCATGCGTGACGATGCCTGGACGGGCTTTGAGGTCATCCCGGTACGCGGACCCGAGGTACTGAGCACCGTGGAAATCGCCAAACGGATGTCGACCATCCTGGGCATCGAGATCACCGCCGTCGCGATCACCGCGGACGAGTTGGTGGCTGAGATGACGAATTTCGGAATGGCCCCCGGCGCCGCCAAAGAGGTCGCAGCCGTCTTCGACACCGGAGACAAAGTCGACAACACCGACACGCCCACAACACAAATCACCACCACGTCGGTCGACACGTTCACCAGCACGAGACTCGCCCCGATCATCGCGTCGATGAGCAACGACCACAGCTGAACCTGCGGTCCGCTAACGCCGATGGCTAGTGGGCGCCGGCGGCGCTCATCCTCGCGTCGGACACGACGGCCAAGCCAACACAGCCAATCAAGGAGCGCGTCATGGGCCCCAAGGAAACCGTGCGAACGCTGGTGGAGGAAGCTTTCAACAGGGCAACCTCGACATCATCGACGAGCAAGATCGTCGAGCACTGGGCCGTGGTCGACATGTTCGGCGCCTTCGTACAGCTCGGGCTGCTGCCCGCACCAGGCGCCATGCATTAGAGGACCGGGAGCCGCCTTCAGGTCACTACCGGCGCACTGACTGGCTGAGGGCTGACCCCTGCCAAGGGCGATCCTGAGGAAAAGGCTCTTGACGCCACGCTCAGCGACGTAGCCGGTGCGCACGCCGATCGAGAGCGCGGCAGCCTGAAACGCGATCGACATGCCGACCCAGCTCGCTGGCATATCCGCGCGGAAGATCCCTTCCGGCGGCCGCAGCGCGCGTACGCACTCGGGGCTAGGAGACGACGAGAGTGCTAAGCGTAAAGTCATTCATGGGGGAGACTGTCGGCTTTGTGGTGACGTTCTTGACCTTGTCGTTGAACGCGGTGATGTTCGGGTTAAAGCCCCAGAGGAGGCCGGTCCCAGACTCGTGTTCTATCTTTTGCATCTCGCCGATTAGCTCGTTGCGCTTGTCGGCGTCGATCGTGCTCATCGCTTCCGCGTAGAGCGCGTCGTAGTTCTTGTCAGAGAAGTGCGTCGTGTTGTAAATCCCGTCCGTGACCTGGAGGGTGTTGGCGCTTCCGAGATAGCCAGACCCTCCGATCGAGGTTGTGACCTCGAACGGGCGATTGCCGTAGCCGGTCTGGGGCGAGGCGAACTGCGCCGGATCGATCTGCTTTAGCGTGATCGTCACACCGGCCGCCTTGGCCTGCTCGACGATCACCTGCGCCATGTCCGTCGTGCCGACGCCGATCGGCGAGGTCGCCAGCTCGACGGTCAGGTTCTCCTTGCCCGCCGCCTTGAGCAGCGACTTGGCCTGCTCGATGTCCTGCTCGCGCTGCTCTATATCGTCGCCGATGTAGCCCGGCGCGTTGCGATTGAAGATGTCGTTACCGACGGCTCCCTTGCCCTGGAAAACCTGCTGGTTCATCGCCACCCGATCGACGATCAGACGCATCGCCTGGCGAACCCGGACATCGGAGAACGGCTCCTGCGCGGCGTCCATGTTGAAGTACGGCGCGTTCTCGCTCGGAGTCACGACCGAAGCAAAGCCGTCGCGGCCCTCAAGCGTCCGCAGCTGGGAGACCGGCGGGCTGTCGATAATGTCGATCTGGTTGGCCAACAGCGCATTGAGACGCGCGGCATCATCCTTAAAGTCGACGAGCTCCAAACGCTCGATGTACGGGCCTCCTGCAGCCTCGTTCCACCAATTCGGATTGGCTTCGAGCACCGTCTTACCGGGACTATTGCTGACGACACGATAAGCGCCAGTACCACCCTTGCCCGGGTTCTTGGGATCCCATCCGTCGGGGACGATGCTCGCTGTGAAGCCGAAGCTCTCGAGGAACACCGACGTCGCCACCGGGAAGGT
>DATMIW010000038.1:0-40871 GCA_035554115.1 Pseudolysinimonas sp.
ATCGCCGTGCGATCCACTAGCTTGTTCCGACTCATCTTCTCTTCCTCAAAAGTGACATTCCGACGCGGCTCGGAATCCTCCACGAGCCGCGTCGGAATAGTTGTTAGCTCGCCAGGTTGTAGGCCACAAATCCCGGGAACTGGTCAATCTGTTCCTGAGTGAGTGGCGGCTTGTTGGTGAGCCGCTCTGCAATCCGTTCCTGGACTCGCACCGACGACTCCTCAAGCTGCCGAAGCAGAGACGGAAGGTTGACGTCGATGAGGCGACCGTCGCGCTTGACGATACGGCCACCGACTATCACCGTGTCGATTCCACCCGGATATGTCTGCAATACGAGCTGCCCGATCGGGTCGTTGACGGGTGTGGTTCCCACGCGCTGCCCGCCGACCACGATGATGTCGGCCTGCTTGCCCGGCGTGAGGCTACCGGTTTTGGAGCCGAGGCCGAGCGCTTCGGCACCGTTTATGGTGCCCCAGCGCAGCGCATCCTCAGGGTTGATAGTGAGGCCGTAGATGTCGCGCCCCTGCAGCAGGGTGGGCTCGGCGTCGTTCCAGCGCGCGAAACTCAGTGCGATGCGCAACTGGCTGAAGATGTCGCCGCCGCCGAGCGAGACGACGTCCGCGCCGATTGTCGGCTTGACCCCGTGCTTGATCGCCTGAGCGATGGCGATGCGACCCATCCCCATGTTGAGTTCACTCTCGGGAGTCGTGGAGAGCTTTACGCCGGCGTCGCCTGCAATCTTCCAGTCCTCCTCGGTGAGGGTGGTTGCGTGCACAAGAATGAGTCGCTCATCAAGTGCGCCGGCGGCGGCGAGCTCTCGGAGCCCCGGCGGAAACGCCTGTCCGGTCGCGATGTGGCAGGAGGAAACCGCCCCGTGCTCGTCGGCGATGCGCTTCTGTGCGGCGTTGAAGGAGATAGGAGCCAGGCCGATCTCGGACAGCGCAGCACCCAGGGTGACAAGGCCGGGTGCCTGGAACCGTTCTTTGGCGAGACGCGCGAAATCCGCGATGCGGTCAAAGTAGGGAGGCGCGAAGATTTCTGCCTGCCCGAAGCTGTAACCGAATACAGCGCGGATGCCGGCCTCTTCCAGCGCGTCGACTCCCGCGTTGGCGTGTTCGGGGCTGTTGTTCACATGGGAGTAGTCGAAAACGGAGGTCACGCCGGCATCCAGCGCCTCCAAGGCACCGACGAGCGTCCCTAAATGAACGTCCTCGGCCGTATAGGAGGGCACGGAATCGACCCAGAATCCGTTGATGTATTCCTGTAGCGAGATCTTCGTAGCGACCCCGCGAAGTTGCGCCTGCCAGGTGTGACGGTGGGTGTCGACAGTTCCCGGCGCGATGATCCCGCCGTTGGCGTGCACGATTTCCGCGTCCGTGACCCCGAGATCTTGCCCGACCGCCACGATGATGCCGTCCTCAACAAGGACTTCGCCGTCGGGAATGACACCAAGGTCATCGTCAACAGTCACGACGTGCCCGCCGCGAACAAGGATGCGTGAGCGTGTCATGCGCCGGCCACCGTTCGCGCCGGAGAAGTGGTGTGCGATGTGAACATATCGATCCATCCTTAGTCGTCGTTGGCCAGGTACATACAGACTTGCACCTGGGTGGCGCGTCTTGGTGTGATGCGCCACCCAGGGTTCGGCCGCTACTTGGTGATTACCTCATCAGGCACCAGAGCATCTTCTCCGGCAGACGCCGAGGTGTCTTTCGGTGTCCGCACTCCCACAATGATCGCCAGGAGCAGGGCGACCGCCGCGAAGACGATGCAGCCCAGTACGCCCCAGTTGCCATTGTCGATCCAGTGCTGCGACTCCGACGCACCCTTCGCCGCAGGCAATGCGGTGAGGATGAGGATAACCGCGGCACCAAATGCAGAACCGAGACGCATCGCGGTGACGACGAGTCCACCCGCCGAACCGGCATCGCGTGCCGGAACAGCGGAGAGGATCGTCGACATGATCATGCCGATGAAGGCACCGTTACCGATTCCCGCGAAGAGAAGCGGAATGGCGAGGACGAGCAGGCTGACGTGGGCTCCATCTGCGACAAGAAGCAGGTAGGTCACGACATAACCGAGGACGAGCAGGATGAGTGCCGCAGTTGCATCCCACCGACGGAACCAGAGCGTGAACCGGGCGTCGATGACGCCACCGATGATGGCTCCGAGGCCGAAGGTCAACATAACCAAAGCTGTCTGCAGCGCATCTTCGCCGCGACCCCACTGCCAGACCGTGATGATCGCAATGTAGATGGGGCTGGTGAAGCTCGCGAACCCGAGAACAACCTGCAGTAGGCCCAGCGAGAACGGCAGCTTGCGGAAGTGGCTCAGTCGCAGGACGGGTGTTGCCCCACGGTGATCTACTGCGCGCTCCCACAGAATGAAGATGATCAGTACGACAACCGCGATACCCAGGCTGATCCACGTCCAGTCCGGCAGTTGCTGCATCAGCGGCGCGATAAAGCCCACGACGACAATCGACAGCAGGAGCATGCCCAGCACGTCGAACGATCCGCTGACACTGCCACGGATATTGGGGAGCAGGGCGAAGGCGAGAATGAACGCGATAACCCCGAGCGGGAGTCCCACAATCAACGCCCATCGCCATCCGTCTTGGACGCCGATGGCGTCGAGAACGACACCGCCGATGATGGGCCCGACTAGGGCAGCGAGGCCCGTCGTTGCCGCAAAGTACCCAAACGCGCGCACTTTGCTCACTCCCGGGAACATCAGGTGGATGAACGCCGTGATCGGCGCGACCATGAGCCCGCCGGCGATGCCGTGCAAGACGCGGCCCACGATCAGGATGTTCGCGTCAGCAGAGACACTCACCATGATTGCCGTGAGCACATAGCCCGCGACCCCGATGATGAAGATCCACTTGTGCCCGAACCTGTCACCGGCACGTCCGGCCGGAACAAGCGAGAGCGCATAACCGAGGAGGTACCCGGCGACGAGCCAGGACAGGATTATGGGGTGCTCACCGAAGCTCTTGGTGACAGACGGCAGGGTCAGGTTGACGATCGTGACGTCGAACAGTGACATCGCGAGTGCAAGAAGCAAAATTGTGAGCGCGGCCCATCGGCGTTTGCCGAGGCCTTCTATTCCAGGTGCGGGTGCGGTCAGGGACATGATTTTCTCCTCATTGAGATGGGTGTCTTGCGATGTGGTGGGGTGGGGTGATCTAACTCGTGAGTGAATTCGGGTCGAGCGAGGACAAATTGACTGTCTTGACCTCGTAAAACGCCTCGACCCCTTCTCGACCCATTTCTTTGCCAACGCCGGAGTCCTTAACGCCTCCGAAGGGTGCTTGAACGTTGTGGATATAGGAGTTGACACTGAATGTCCCGGTTCGGACACCCCGTGCAACGGCGAGAGCGCTGTGATCATCGGTTGTGAACACCGCGCCATGAAGCCCATAGGGAGAGTCGTTGGCGATCTCGATTGCGTCATCAAGATCGTCGTAATGAATGACTGTTGCCACGGGCCCAAAGATCTCTTCGCGAGCAAGCCGCATGCTGTTATCGGCTTTGACAAACACCGTCGGTTCGACGAAGTATCCGCGGTCGAGTCCCTCGGGCACGCCACCGCCGGTCGCCAGGACCGCGCCCTCTGCCTGACCGAGTGCGATGTAGTCCATGACACGGTCACGCTGCACCGCAGAAACAAGCGGACCCATCGTCGTCGCAGGATCGAAGGCGTCACCAATGACGAAGGAACGTGCGGCATCCACCACAACATCCGCCCACTTCTGGCGCGATGAGGCGGGGACGAGGATGCGCGTATACGAGGAACAGACCTGGCCCGTGTTGGCAAAAGTGCCCGCAATCAGCCCGGCCTTGACGACCTCAGGATCCGCATCATCCAGAATGATCGCCGCGGACTTTCCGCCCAGCTCAAGTTGCAGTCGCGCGAACCGTGATCCGGCCGACTGCGCGATTTCCCGACCCGCGCGGGTCGATCCGGTGAAGCTCACTTTGTCGACGTCGGGGTGCTCAGCCAAGGCGCGCCCGGTCTCGACACCCCCTGTGACGAGATTGAACGCACCGGCGGGCAGGCCCGCTTCGACGAGTGCTTCGGCAATTCGGTAGGCGTCGAGCGGGGTCTGGGGCGAGGGCTTATAGACAACCGAGTTGCCGGCCATAAGGGCCGGAATGATCTTGGAGATCGCCATATTGAACGGACTGTTCCAGGGGGCGATCGCAGCCACCACACCGACCGGCTCTTTGAGGAGCGCGACCGGCCCGAACATCGTCTGACGGATCTCTTCTTTCGGAAGCTCCAGGGCCAGGTCGATGATGTATCGGGCAGCCCAGACCCCTCCCGGAGTCTTCTTCCGGGAGATCGAGGTGGGAAGGCCCATCTGAGCAGTCACCAGATCCGCAACCTCTTCGACACTGCCCTCGAGCAGGTCAACGGCCCGACGCAGAATGTCGGCTCGCTCGTCGATTCCGAGTCGTCGCCAACTGCC
Source organism: Pseudolysinimonas sp. (assembly GCA_035554115.1). Lineage (GTDB taxonomy): Bacteria > Actinomycetota > Actinomycetes > Actinomycetales > Microbacteriaceae > CAXTSE01. The sequence goes on from DATMIW010000038.1 coordinate 4,475, forward strand.
GCGGCTAAACGAGGCGCGGGCGGACCGCACTGCCGCATCGACGTCGGCAGCGCTGGCGTCGGGTGCGTGGCCGATGACTTCTTCTGTAGAAGGCGAGATAACCGAGATGGGGGCGCCGCCGGTTGCGAGCACCCATTCACCGTTAATAAGGAGGTGGTCGCGCGCGTCGGTGCTCGTCTCGTTCAGGCTCATGCGCGTCTCCCCTGTGCCCCGGCCACGGCATCCTGAATTGCAGGTGCCCAACGCTCTGCGTACGCCTCGATCGAACCGTCGGTCTCAAAGGTGGTGTCGCGAAGGAACAGACCGGGGCTCGTCGTAATCGCCCCCAGTTCTGCGAGAACCGGCTTGAGGTGTACCTCCGTGGCGAGCTGATGCTGCGAGTCGGCGCCGAGCATAAGCGGCACGGCCACCACGTCGTGGAGGCCGGTACCGCCCGAGAACTGGTCGAGGAACAGTTTGAGCAAGCCCGTGTAGGTGGCTTTGAAGGTCGGGCTGGCGAAGATGACGAAAGAGGAGCTCTGCACCTGCTCCACGGCGTTCTTGACCGCGGGGTCTCCCCAGCCCAGCAGGCCCGGACCCAGCTCGACCAGTTCGATCGCGTGAGTAGGCTCCGTTCCCCTCAGGGCTGAATAGACGAGTTCGGCCGCCTTGCGAGTGCGCGAGCCGAGCTTGGGGTTTCCGATGACGATGCTCATGCGCGACCCGCGCTCTCTTTATACGACACCTTGTCGGCGTCGAGGATCTGGCGGGCAGCTCGTCGCCCGCTCTCGATCGCGCCGTCGATATGGCCGGTCCATCCTTCTGAGTAGTCACTGCCCGCGATACGCACGCGACCTTCGGGCGCGATGACGTCCTCCATATAGCTGCTGAGCTGTCCGACGCGCAGCATTCCCCAGGTCTCCCCCGAGTACGGATCATTCGTCCAGTCGTGACTGTCGACAGCGACGAGCTCAATGTCGGGACGCCATTGGTGAACAGCCTTCTCGACGGCTTTCACATCGGTGATATCGAGCGCATGGGCGTCGGGGCCGAAGGCGAGAAGAATTGTGTCGCCGTCGACGGTGTATTCGTAGCCCATCATCGTCAGCGGGTACGTGTCGGGGGCGAAGGCGATGAATTTGTCCACCTCGCCCTTCGCGCGCATCCACACCTTGAAGCCGGTTGACACCTGGCCGTCGTGTGCCGCCTGCTGCTTGCCCGAAGAAAGGGCCGGGCTGAATTCGATGGTGCCGAGGACGTTCATGGGCACCGTGACGATCACCTGATCCGCCTCAAAGGTTCCCTGTTCGGTAATAACAGTCGCGACGTCGTCCCCATGGTGGATTTCGCGGACGACAGTACTGAGCCGGATGTCTGCGCCCGACTGTTCCGTCAGCCGCTCGACCAGCGGCCCGGTTCCGCCACGGATCAGGTACGCCGACGCGGTCTCGCTGCGCATCTGCCAGGCTCCCCCGGCCAGCGCGGTGAGGCGCTGCACCTGGCTCAAAGCCCCCTGCTGTGTGGGCCCGGAGAACGACAGGGTCCAGTGCCCCTGGAGCATCGCTGCAGCTTCGGGGGCCAACCCCAACTCTGCAATGCGGTCGGCCACCGACACCTGATCCGACGCTCGCGCCGCTTCGGTGAGGGGGAACGGGGCATGCGGCTGAGGGAACGCACCGAGGGAGCCCGCTGTCAGGGCCGCCATACCGGCTCCGACCATCGCCCGGTAGTCGTCGATCGTGTCCTTCTGGATCTCGCCGTCCTTGATCCAGTAGGCCGTGTCCACCTCGTCGACGGGCTGCAATTCCAGACCGTTCGCGACGATCTCCGCCCAGAGGTGAGGTTGAAGCCAGTGGACGAAACCTCCGCCGAACTCGAGCTGTCGACCCAGTGGGCTGTCGCGCAACCACGTGCGCCCACCCACCCGGTCGCGTGCCTCCAGAATGATGACGCTCTTGCCTTCGCGGGTGAGATCGCGTGCAGCCGTGAGCCCGGCGAAGCCTGCGCCGACGACGACAACGTCCGCGCGGGTGGTGGTGCTGACAGTCATATGAGCTCCTTAGAAGCTGCGGAAGTTAGAAGGCGAAGAGGTTTTCGCGGAGCGTCTGGCCGGTGTATGCGTCACGCATAGTGCCCCGCCGCTGGAGTTCGGGCACGAGCTCGTCGAAGATGCCGTTGAGGTGGGATTCGTTGGCGTCTTGCGTGGCCATGATGATGTAGCCGTCGCCGCCTGCTTCGCGCATCGCGTCGTCGAGATTGCGAGCGACATCCGCCGCCTTACCGACCGCGCCGATCTCATCGGGCCAGTTGAAGTCGATGATCGCGTCGCGCAAGGTGATGCCTTGCCGACCCTTTGCCTTCATCGACTCGAGCATGCTCGTCGTCCCGTTGCTCTGCGCATCGGACGGAAACGGCGTATCAAGGTCATAGGCGCCGAAGTCAACGCCGATGTGGGCGCCGTGCTTTCCGAGCACCGAACGAAGCTGGTTGTCGGTGATCGACGCGCGGAAGGCATCCATACCTTCACCGATATACGCGTGGAGGGCGTACATGATGCGCGCTTCACGGGGGTCGCGCCCGAATGACGCCATACGCGCGTGAATGTCCTCGCGGAACTCCGTCATCGCCGGCACTCCGCCGATCACGGTCGACATGATGAGCTCTGCGTGTTTCGCGGCAAAATCACGCCCACGGTCAGATCCGCCAGCCTGGGCGAAAACCGGGCGCTTTTGGGGGGATGGCAGGCAGTTCAGGGGGCCGCGCACCCGGAAGTTCTCGCCAATGTGGTTGATCTCGTGCACCTTCGAGGCGTCGGCGTAAATGTTGCTCTCGAGATCTTTGACAACCGCGCCCTCTTCCCACGAGTCCCACAGCTTGCTGACGACCTCGACGAATTCTTCGGCGATTGCATAGCGTTCCGCGGTGGGGGGAAGGCAGTCCTGACCGAAGTTCTGCGCGGATTCGTCTTCGCTGGACGTAACGATGTTCCATCCGGCTCGACCGTTGGAGAGGCTGTCGATGGTGGAGTAAAGACGCGCGAGCAGATACGGCGGATACAGCGAGGTGGATCCGGTGGCGACCAGTCCTAAGCGGGAGGTCTGCGCCGCCAAGTAGGTGATGAGTGCCACGGGGTCGTTCTTCGGCGTTGTGAACGCGTTCGTCAGATCGGCGTCCATCGTCCCGCTGCTCATTCGAGACACGCTTGCCGTGTCTTCAAAGAACAGGAAGTCGAAGGCGGCGTCTTCAACCCGGCGTGCGAGACGCGAGTGGTAGGCCCCCGTGGGCCAATCGTCACCGTCGAGGCGATCTCCGGCTGCGTGCCACGCCGGTGGCGAGAACGAGCTGAAGAAGCCGAAGTGGATGTTGTCTGACATGGGGGGAATAGCTCCTCGATCGACCTTGATCGTTTCCATCTGTATACAGTTGACGCTAATGGGTGGCGCGACGTACGTCAAGAGCGCAACACAGCCGGATTTTTGATTTAAGGTGCATGCACCTTTGCGGCCGGGTCAAGAATGGACGAACAGCGAACGTCCCCCGCGGCTTGTGCGCATCTCGACATACCAGTAGCCGGCAGCGAGGTTCTCGCGCGGGCTCTCGTGGTCAGAACTTGCTTACGAGCGCATCGAACGCACGGAGGTATCCGCGCAAGAACTCGGCGGTACTCTCCACTCCGATGTCCCCCTCGTCGGTGAACAGGCCCGGCTTGAAATGGATATACCCTTCGGGCTGCCCGAGGGTGACGGCGTTGAGATTGCCAAGGATCGCGCGCAGATGCTGTTGCGCCGCGGCCGTGCTGATCGGGCCAGGCGACGTTCCGATAATGGCGGTGGGCTTGCCGCTGAATGAACTCGACCCGCGGGGCCGTGACGCCCAGTCGAGCGCGTTCTTGAGCACGCCCGGAATGGATCGGCTGTACTCCGGCGTCACGATGATCACGCCATCGGCCGTTTCGATCTGCTTTTTCAGGTCGAGCGCGATCTGCGGGTAGTTCTCGTCATGATCTGGCGAGTAGAAGGGCAGCTCTGCGATGGGGATCTCGAAGAGTTTGCTGCCCTCCGGCGCAAGCTTTTCCAATGCCTGAGCAAGCTTGCGGTTAATCGACGTAGAAGAAATGCTGCCGATGATGTACCCGATGCGACGGGTCACCTGATCCACGCTCATGACTTGTATCGCTTCTGCCACGTTTCTTCCCTCCAGGACTCCTGCAGGAAGTCTGCGCAAAAGTGCATGCAGTTGTCAACGGCAGAGCGAAGTCAATCCACACGACAAAAACCGCTGCTGTTCCGACCGGAGACCGGATCGAAACAGCAGCGGGCGAAACTCCTCGGATCAGGCAGAAGGCCAGAGATTCCCTCGAAGTGTCTTGCCGTCATAGCTCTCGCGAACAACCCCTCGCGCTTTGAGAATAGGAACAAGCTGGTTCGTAAGCTTGTCCATGTACTCCTCGGTCTCCTCTTGCGCGCCGATGATCATCAGGCCATCGCCTCCGACCGCGTCGATAAACGCCTCCATCTTGTCGGCAATCTGCTCGGGAGTTCCGAAGAAGCTCATATCCCCAACGCCGTAGCGAAGTGCGAGGAGCGAATCGCGCAACGACATGCCAAAGCTCGAGAGCATGAGGACGACGTCGAACATGCTGGTGTGCCCGGCCGACGGCGTATCCAGCGGCAGCGGCACGTCGAGGTCGAACTGTGCGAAGTCAGTGTCCAGGGTCTGCGACGCCCAAGCGATCATCCCCTCTTCCTGGTCGTCGGTGAGCGGGAAGCCTTGAGAAAGATCCCATTCCTCATCGAAGAATCGCAGGACCGAGGCAAACACGACCTTGATATCGTCGGGGTTGCGGCCCTGGTCCTTTGCACGCTGGCGGATGTCGTCCCGGAGTGCCTTCATGGCCTCGGCCGACTCGAGAATCGGCGAGAAAATGAGTTCTGCGTGCGACGCCGCGAAGGTTTTGCCACGATCCGATGCGCCCGCCTGCACAAGTAGCGGGGTGACCTGAGGTGACCTGAGCGTGTTGAGCGGACCCTTCACCGAGAACCGCTCACCCACGTGATCGACACTCGAGACCTTCGAGGAGTCGACATAAGTGTTCGTCTCTACGTCGCGAACCAGAGACCCTTCACCCCACGCGTTCCACAGCTTCTTCGTAACCTCTACGAATTCATCTGCGTTGTCGTAACGTTCGTCGTGCGGGGGCATGTCTTCTAGCCCGAAATTCTGGGCAGCGTTTTTTTCGGCCGAGGTGACGATATTCCAACCGACCCGACCGTTCGACATCGAGTCGAGGGTGCTGAAGAGTCGCGCAAGCATGAATGGAGAGTAAAAGCTCGTGGATGCCGTCACGATGAGTCCGATGTCGCTCGTCCCATGGGCGAGAAGCGGTATGAGCGTCAGGGGGTCATGGCTCGGTGCGGAAATGCCATATTTTAGGGCGCTGTTCATCGAGCCATCCGCATCGCGCGGGATGCCCAAGGTGTCTTCATAGAAGATGTAGTCGAAATGAGCGGCCTCGAGCCGTTGTGCCGTCTTCAGGTGATGCTCACCCGTCCACCAGTCACCGCCATTCAGCCGATCGTCGCTAGCTTGCCACGAGGGCGGCCCAAAAAATGAGAAATATCCGAGAGAGAATGGCGTTGTCAATTGTCTTTCCTTTTCTGATGTCGCGCGGAGTCGTGAGCGACCGACGCCGACACTGGGCGCGCGAGTGGCGCAATCTGCGCACCCAGGAGGCCGAGCTGCGAGGAATGGCTCGCGGAACTCGACGGAACGGTCACAAGTTTTCCTGAACGACTTTGTTGACAGGGCTGAACGACTGTGTAGCAGCGGAGCGTCCTTTGGCCGCGAAGGCCTGGGTTTTATGAGCATACACTTACTGCGAATCGGCCTGCCAGGGAAATCTGTTACATCTTTGTGACAGCGCTGTTTCGATTCATCGTGATACTCGAGAGGCACAGAGCAATCGCGACGAGGCGCATGGAATTCCATGCGCCTCGTCGCGAGATGACCTTCGGATGGATGGGCTCGCAAGTCATCGGAGCCGAGGGCTATGCCTTGCGGTAGCTCTCCCGCGCGAAGTCACTAAACGGAACCGGAGCAACAGTCGCACGCACCTCAATCTGGCGGTGCGCCTCAACATCCGGACGCGGGGTGCGCAAGCTGTCACCCCACGTGATCGTCACCCGTGTTCCCGGCTTTGCATATGCCTGATCGATCAGCGCGAGCGAAGCAAAGCGGCGGTCGAACGACAGATATGCGGTGTGGGTCGTGAACCCGGCAGCGTTTCCGTCCTCACCCGTCACCTTGTCGTACTGGTACAGCGAGTACTTCATGCGGGCAGGATCCATGTATTGCGGCGGCAATCCGCTGTCCGGATCGGCGAGATCGTGGAACGCTTTACCGAGGTCGTCCTCGTTCCAGATCAGCGTGACCTTCTCGCGTGAGGGCTTGTTGGCGAGACTCTCGAGCGCCGCACGGCCAACGAAGTCGTGATCCTGGGCGATGAACTTGCCGTATCCGGCGTCGAAGGGGGTGATGAAGTAGTCCTCGATGTCATCCGGGTCGTAGCTGCCACCGAGGCCAGCTGCTGCCCACGCCGGAAGCCACTCACGGAATGCGGCGGTGGATTCCCCCGAATAGAAGGCCGGGATCGGGTTAGCCAGCCAGCCCGATTCGATGTTGTTCGTGAAATAGGCCGTCGTGCCGACCGGGATGAGACCATGCGGCTTGCCCGCCGTCAGCAGTGCCTCACGCACAACTGCGGCGTCTTCCCACGGGCCGAAGAACTCGAATCCCGGCTGGCCAGCCATTCCGTGCCGAATCGCGCGGACCTGCTTTCCGGCGATCGTGAACTCCGTGAGGTGGAAGAACTTGGTTGATGGAGCCGGTGCCCCCGTCGCTGCTTCAATCGCGGCGAGAGCGGTCGGGCCCTGCACTTCGTAGCGGTAGTAGCGGGGCGGACCCTGGCGCCGCTGCGCGTTGTACTCAAGCTCGTAGGTGACGTCGTAGTTACCGGTCTCGATGTGGAATGCGACCCAGTGGGCCATATTCTGCTCACTGACGAGATCGAGGCTGTTCTCACCGAGGTAGACGAGGATGCCGTCTCCGAGCAGTCGACCCTCGGCGTCCGCCGCGATGAACTGCTTCGCGATTCCCGGAGCGAAGTTGTCGAAGCGGTTGATTGCCAGGTCTGAAAATACCTTCACCGCATCGGGCCCATCGACGAACAGGTTGGCCATGTGGAACGACTGGTCCAGCAACGCTGCAGCCTCGCGCCATGCACGCTGCTCGCTGCGCCAGTTGGAGAACTGCGGCGCGAGACCGGGATAGCCGGTCGTGGGGGACGGTACGTTCCTCAGCGCTTGCACGGGGCTCGAGTATTCGCGAAGCAGGTCTGCGAGTGACTTCTCTGTCATTGTTGTCTTTCCTTTTTGGTGGGGAGTTGGGGAGTGTTAGGCGTTGGCGTTGTCGCGGTAAGAAGTCCGGGCGAAGCTCGTGAACGGCGAAGGTGCGACAGTGGCACGGATGCGCACCTGCCTGTGCTCTTCGACGAGAAGCTTGCTGGTCTTGGGATCCTCACCCCAGACAATCTCGACCTCGGTGCCCGGCTCGCTGTGGGCCGTGGTGAGGTAGGCGCGGCTGAGGAAGGTGCGCTCGACGGCGAAATAAGAAGGCGATGTCGAAACGCCCACCAGCTCGTCTCCGATCAAAACCTGGTCGTACTGCGCTGCGGCATAGCCGCCCGCAGGCATGCCCATAAATTTCGCGGGCATGCCCTCTTCGAACCAGCTCCCCTGTGCGGCCTTCACGTCATCTTCATTCCAGACCAGCGTGACTTTGAGGCGCTTTTCGTGGCGGCCTTCAGCCTCCCACTTCTCCAGCACGTCGCGGCCGATGAAGTCGTGGTCGTAGCTGATAATCCGTCCATAGCCGAGGTCGTAGGGAGTGAAGTAGTAGTCGCGAACATCCTCAGTAGTGAAACTGCCACCAACTGTGAGGCTTCCTAAGAACGAGCGACCCTTCGTCCATTCGCGATAGTCCGCGAGCCGCTCGTCTTCATACACTGCCGGAAGCGGCAGGGCATGCCAACCAGACTCGACGGCTGTCGTGAGATAGGCGACGCGCCCGACGCGCTCAAGGCCGAACTCTTCGCCGGCTTCGAGAAGAGCCGCGAGGACGGCTTCGTTGTCCTCCCACGGACCCCAGAGCTCATAGCCGGGCTGCCCGACCATCCCGTGACGAAGTGCGCGGACGTCCTTCCCGCCGATTGTGAAGTGAGTCATGTGGAAGAACTTCAGCTTCTCGGGCTCACTGCCGATCGCCGTGCGGATCACATCAACCGCACGCGGTCCCTGGATCTGGTAGCGGTAGAGAACGGGGTCCCCCTGCCGGATGAGCGAGTTGTCATCGCGCCACGTCGTGACGTCGTAGTCGCCCCTCTCGATGTTGTACTGAACCCAGTCGATCACCGCGGGCTGACCGACGAGTTGATACTCGTCATCGTCGAGGTGGAAGAGAATCTCGTCACCGATGACGTACCCGTCGTAGCCGACGGAAACGAATTGCTTCGCAACGTCTACCGGGAAGTTTTCAAAGCTGTTGATGCCCAGTTTCGTCAGAACCTTGAGTGCGTCGGGGCCTTTGACGTTGTAGTCCACCATGTGGTGTGACTGGTCGAACAGGCTTGCGGCATTGCGCCACGACAGCTGCTCATCACGCCAGTTCGAGTACTCGGCAGGAACCTGGGGAATCCCGGGGATCGCAACGCGGTTGTTCTTCAGTAACGGAATTGCGCCGCCTGCGTCGCGAATCGCCTGAGCCAAGCTAGCGGACATGCGTTGCTCCCTTTCAATCACCATTGATGTCAAGTCCTGTCGACGCTGACAGCGGAACTCAAGAGTTTTGCGCGAAAGTTGCACGCAATTACGAAGAATCTGCCTCATTCTATATACACATTGAGGGCTTTGTCACCGTTGTGTTTCATATAATCGATCACTACTGTGACCGATGCACATTCGTACGACAGCGAGCAGGGTGCAGTCTGGCCGATCGCCGCGACCGGGAGAGATCGTCATGAGGAACCACCGAAATACCCGAGGCGACAGCGAGCGCTTGACCTTCGTGCACGGGAACGGTGTCGCTGGGCCCGCGGCATGGCCGCAGCAGCTTGACGCCTTTCCCGCATCCGGATTCCTCACGATGCCCGGATTTGGCGAAGACGAGGAGCCGGTGGTCGACTTCTCGATCTGGATCGATCGCATTGTGGACGACCTCGATGAGCGAGCGGTTCTTGTCGCTCACTCATACGGCGGGATAGCTGCAGTGCTCGCTGCCGGCAAGGCCCGCGACCGGATCACGGAACTCGTGCTCATCGAGCCAGCCCTCCATGCCCTCAAGGGCACTGGTCAGGCAGTAGCGGATGATATCGAGCGACTGGCTCCAGTTCTGGAAAACGCCCGAGAGCGGGATCTCGAGGAGTTCTGGCAAGAATTCTTCCCCGCGGTGATCGGAGCACCCGCTCCCCCACTTTCATCACCGCAGGCGCGACGCCAGGCACGCCGAGCCCAAGCTCTCCCCCCGTCGTGGTCGTTCGACCTTCCGGACGACGTGTTTGACGCTGTCTCTACAACCATCGTGACAAGCGGCGACAATCCCGTGTACGAGGACATCGCGGCGACGCTGCTTCGGCGGGATGCGAATCACGTCCTCATTCCGGATCACGGCCACCGACCCCAGGACTCGCCCACTTTCACCCAGCTCCTGCTGAAAATACTTGAGCGATAACGGGCGGCCGGGGACGGTGGCCGTTGTCAGGTCTAGACGATCTTGATCGGAGTCTCGGTCACGGCGGGCTGGTCGGAGGCGCTCACACCCTCCTTGCGCCGGGTGATCACGCCCAGAGCGATAATCGCCAGGGCGCAGATCACAACTGGCGCGGCAAGCACCAGATAGACCCCGGTTATCCCGAGAGAGGCACCGATCAGTGCGCCACCAATCCCGCCGCCCACGAATGAACCACCACGTCCACCAATTCCGCTAGCGCCACCCAAACCTGTTCCGCGGACTTCAGCGGGATACGTCAGCGCGGCGAGTGCGGCGAGCGCGGTGTTGCCCGCGGTCAAGAAGACGCCGAGGATGAAGAACACCACGGCATAGCTGAGCAATGAGGCTGGCACGAGGGCGACGACGACCGCCATGATCGCCGTGGCAAAGTACGCCACGGCGACGGTGCGGAAACGGTCGACGTGCTTGAGAATCAGCGAGCCAACCACACCGCCGGTCAATCCACCGATCGAGAGCGCCAGCATCGTGAGACCGCTCTGCTGAGTGCTGAAACCCGGTCCGGGCTCGGTGGCCTGCAGAAGGGTGGGCAGGAACTGCAGAACGATAGTGATCGCCCCGTACCCGATAAAGAAGGCCAGCCAGAGAAGGAGTGTCCTCGAGAGGAATGTCCGGGTGAAGACGATGCTGAGCTTGGGCTTGTCTTCTTTGGGAATCGGCGAAAGGTCGACGTGTGACGTATCACGTCCCGCAGCGACGACGTCAAGCGCACGACGGATGACAGCGGCCGACTTGCCACGCACCGCGAGGACGTTCGGCGACTCCGGCAGGAGGGCGATGACCAGGGGAAGCACAACGAGTGGCAAGAAACCGGCCCAGGCGATCATGGGCTGCCACCCCGTCCTGGGCAATACACCTACAGCTAGGAGGCTCCCGATGATTCCGCCGACAGTGACCCCGGTGAACGCCAGCGTCATCATCTGACTACGGCGCCCGGCTGGCATGATGTCGGCGATAATCGCCACAACCGACACGAGCAGGAAGCCCAGGCCGATAGCCGCAATGGCACGGACTGTGGTGAAGGCGGCGACGTTCTGGGTAAACCCGAGACCACCGGTACCGAAGCTCGCAAGCAGCATTCCGATAACGATGACGGGTTTGCGTCCGAGTCTGTCACAGAGGGGTCCGCCGACCACTGCACCGATCGCTGCTCCCAAAATCGTGACCATCACGATCGTGGTAATTGATCCGATCGACGCGCCCCATTCTTGGATGAGCTTCGGAAACACGTGGGAAACGATCGATTGGTCGAGCCCCTCTGCCGTCATCACGATCAGCATTATGACGACGAGCCACCGATGCCGAGCGGTCACCCGTCCTTCGTCGATGAACTCCTGAAGAGATACTTTTTGGGCGGATTCGGTCACGGTGATGTGCCTTTCTCTGGACGACGCTGTCCTTATGGTCTCGTCCGGTCACAAAAGTTTCCGACGAGTTGACTACTTCATAGTGTGTACAGTATGGCAGGAGCTCGCGGTGCTCCACAATGCACTTTTTCGTCACGAGCCCCGAATCGCGTCCACCACTTCGGTCGCTGCCCGCCGACCACTCTCGATCGCGCCATCGATGAATCCGGCCCAGCCGTACGCATAGTCGCCGCCCGCGAATCGGACCCGCTCTTCTGGCACAAGCATGTCTTGGAAGCCCTTTGTGACCTGCCCAACACGAGGCGCCCACCACGTTTCCTGGGCATAGGGATCGGTCGCCCAGTCCTGACAGTCGACGGCGAGCAATTCGACGTCAGGCAGGAACTCACGCAACGCCGTTTCCACGGCCCGGACATCGCTCGGGTCCACACGCGGATCGACCGGGCCGAACGACATCAGGATCGTGTTTCCGTCCTGGTCGTAGTGCCAGTCAGTGAGGGTCAAGGGGTGACCATCGGCCGCCCACGCGACGAACGGATCCAGTTTGCCCTTCGCGAGCATCCAAATCTTTGTCCCCTTTGCGAGGATGCCTTCGGCGAGTGCTGCCTGCTTCTCCGGCGCGAGCGGCGGATCAAATGTGATCGACGAAACGGCGTTCTGAGGCGCGGTGATGATCACCTGGCGTGCTTGCACGATTTCGCCCGTCGTAGAAACGACATCGACGTGGCCGCCGTCCGTCGTGACAGAGGCGATCGGCGTCGACAGACGCACCTCGGCCGTCGACCTGGACTGAATGGCATCAATGAGCGCTCCCGTGCCGCCAGCCAGTTGAAACCCCGAGCTGGCCTCGATGAGCAGGCCCCAGTCACCGCCGCACAGCGCCATCAGCTTGAGGACATGGGCGAGGGACCCCTCGTCGGGTGAGGTGTGGAAGAGGACCGACGCATACGAGCGAGCAAGAGCGAGTTGATCGGCGTCGAGCCCGAGCTCTGCAATGCGCTCTCCGACCGAGGTTGCGTCGGCGCGCTTGGCCGCCTCCGTCAACGGGAAGGGTTGGTAAGGAAAGGGAAATGCCTCGCGAGCGCCCTCGGCCAATCCGGTCAGGCCAGGAGCGAGGTTGCCGGCGAAGACATCAATCGATTCTCGACGGACCTCGCCGTCGGCGATCCAGTACGCGGTCGGAATCTCGGGCATGGTCTCGACCTCGAGGCCATGTGCCATGATCTCCGACCAGGTGTGCGGCTGCAGCCAGTGCACGTAGGCACCGCCCATTTCGAGCCTGTGGCCCAGCGAGCTCTCTTTCGACCAGGTGCGGCCTCCGAGCCGGTCTCGCGCCTCCACCAGCACGACATCGAGGCCGGCGTGGGAGAGGTCGCGGGCAGCGACGACTCCGGCAAAACCTCCCCCGATGACGACGACGTCAGCGATGCGGACTTCTTCGCCATTGGCCATGACCTTCTCCTTCTCTGTGCGCTCAGCACGCACGGGGCCTACAGGTGCCTATTTCTCAACACCCGACGGAAGTGGAATTATGCTCGTGTCAATCTTCTCATTCCGGTTCTCGTCATAGAACGGGAACCGCTGAACCGTTGCTCGGATCTCCTTCTGGCGGGTTCCGGGTTCGCCCCAAAGAACAACGACCTCGGTACCCAGCTCTGCCTGCGCGACATCGATCGACACAAGCGAGATCATCTGGCGGTAGTAGTAGCTGTAGATGCGTCCGGACGAGACGCCGACCGTCACCCCGTCCTTGAGGACCACATCAGAAAAATTGGCAGCGACGACCTCACGGTTTAGCGGCTCGCCCTGGAACCGCATGAACTTGTACTCCTCGCCCTGCTCAAGATGCGAGCGATAGACGTCCAAGACGTCCTCGGCATTCCACACCAGAGTGCGCATGACCCGCTCGGGTTCCGCCGCCAGGCGTTCGAGTGCGGCACGCCCCTGGAACTCGTGGTCGAACTTGACGACGTGGCCCCAGCCCAGCTCCAGGGGATTCCGGTAACGAAGCTGTGGATCGTCTCCTGCGCTGCCGTACAGAGAGGGATGCGGGAGCCGCGCACCTGGACGCTTAGCCTGCAGATACCTCACCAGTCCCTCGTGCTCGAACCAGGGGTGAATGAAGTGGACGTGCTCCTGCGGAAAGCCATTCTCGGTGTGGTTCATGTTGTACTGCTCGCGACCGAGCCGGCGAAGGCCGAACTCCTTGCCTGCCCCAAGGAGCGCGTTGTAGACGCGGTGCGCGTCCTCAATCGGGCCGTGCAGCTCATAGGCGAGAGAGCCCGCCATGCCGATGCGCAGCACCTCCACAGGATGCACTTCCGTATCCGTTTCGCCTATCCGCACGCGGCGCTCGTGGAGAAACTTGACGTCGCGCAGATCTGTCTTCGACGCAGACTCGATGATCTCCAGCGACCTGGGGCCAGCGAGCTGGAAAAGGTAGACCTTTCCGGTCAGATCCTCGACCTGCACGTCGTAGTCGAGTTCCTCAGCGAGGTAGTTGATCCACGGCATCAGCCAGTACGTGTAGAAGTCGTCCTCGCCGCGGCGCACCAGCACGCCGTGGACCATAACCCGCCCTTCGTCGTCGCACATGATGGCGTGCTTGGACGTACCGACGCGGAAGTTGGCCATGCTGTTCACGCAATGCTCGGAGAGCAGACGGAGGGCGTCGGGGCCGTGGATGCGATAGGTCTGAGTCGGATTCAACCCGCCGTGGAGGTAGGCAGAGGTCTTCCAGGACAGGACCTCGTCTTTCCACGTCGAGTATTCCGTCGGGTAGGCAAACCCGAACCGGACGTCGTAGACGCCCACGGCGGGATCCAACGGCACCGCAGGAAGGTGTGCGAGCTGTCCGAAAGCGGATGTCGGGCTGGTAAGGCTCGCGGCGGTCGACTCAGCAACGGGCTGTGACATGGGTAGCTCTTTCTTTTCCGGGCGCAGCTCAGTAGTGACGGTATGTCTCGCGCGCGAAGTCCGAGTAGGGCGCCGGAGCGACGGTGACACGGACCGGCACCTGACGGTGCGGCTCAATCTGCGAGCGTGGGATCTTCAGGCTGTCGCCCCACAGCTGAGTGACCTCGGTACCGGGGGTGGCGTACTCCTCGTCGATCATCGCGAGCGAGATGAACGCACGCAACGGCGCGATATACGCGGCATGGGTGGCGAAGCCGATCTGCTTGTCACCGTCGAAGATCGCGTCGTGTTGGTAGAAGGAGTACCGCGCCGAGGAGCTGACCTCGAGGTACTGCGGCGGAAGCTTCTCCTCGCGATCGAGCAGACCCGTAAAGATCGAGCCGAAGTCGTCCTTATCCCAGACCAGCGTGACCTTCTTCTTTTTGCCCGGGCCTCGTTGCTTTAGCGCGTCCCGACCAAGGAAGTCGTGGTTGTCCGTGACGAGGCGACCGTAGCCGAGCTCGTCCGGGCTGGAGTAGTGATCTTCGATGTTCTCCGAATCGAAGCTGCCACCTAGCGAGAAGAGGTTTCTCGCAGGCAGCCACTCGCGGTATCCCTTTGTCGACTCGCTCGTGTAGACAGCGGGAAGCGGGTGACCGATCCAGCCTGACTCGATGAGAGTGAAGTACGCAACGGACCCGGCCATCTGCATTCCGAGAGGCTCGCCCGCCTTCATGAGCGCCTCGCGGACGATGGGGCCGTCGTCCCATGGTCCGAACATCTCGAACCCCGGCTGGCCTGCCATGCCGTGACGGATCGCGCGCACCGGCTTTCCGGCGATCGTGAACTCGGCAATGTGGAAGAACTTCGTCTCGGGAACGGGGCCGCCGATTGCGACCTCGAGCACCTGCAGCGCAGCCGGACCCTGGATCTCGTAGCGCCATTCGCGACCAGGCGCGCCACCCCGTCGGATCGAGTTGTGCCAGCGCTCGTATTCGACGTCGTAGTCACCGCTCTGGATCTGGTATTCGAGCCAGTTGAGAACTCCAGGCTCGCCCATGAACTCGAAATGACCGGGTTCGTGCTGGGCGAGGATTGCATCGCCGACGAACCACCCCTCGGCGTTTAAGCCGACGAACTGCTTCGCCGAGTTGGGTGCGAAGCTCGCAAAGTTGTTGACGCCGAAGTCGTTGAGGAACTTCAACGCGTCGGGGCCCGAAAGCAGAAGCCCCGCCATGTGGTGGGACTGGTCCAAGAGCGCTGCCGACTTGTGCCACAGGGTCTGCTCGCTGCGCCAGTTCGACCACTCCGGCCGCAATCCGGGAAGCTGATAAAGGGACGGGTACTCGAGGTCGCGAAGCGCACGCACCGGGTTGGGGTACTGAGCAAGGTACTGCTCAAGGTTTTCGACGGTCATTGGTGTTTCCTTTCGTGAGCCGCGCCGATGGGTCATCGCGCAAGTCGGTAGGGCGGGTGAGGTTCAGGTGGTCGGGGTGTACTCGAGTGACAGCGGGTACACGAATTTGGTCGACCACTCGGTGACGGGGTCGTAGTCGTAGATCCACGAGAGCCCGAGAGCGCTCTTGCCTTCGGATTCGCGACGCGCGATCTCTTCACGCTGCGCCTCGAGGCCCGCACCCTTCTTGCCGTGCAGGACACCCGTGGTCTGAGCGGACACGCGTTGGATGGCGGAGGCTCGCGGAATCCGCACGTCACGGAAGCGGGCAAAGGCTTGAACGGGGTCCGGCTCCTCTTCGAGCCACCGGGAGAGTACGTAGGCGTCCTCGAAGGACTGCCCTGCCCCCTGTCCCGCGTTCGGGAGCATCGGGTGCGCTGCATCGCCGATCAGCTGGATGCGGCCCGTTCCCCAATCGGTCGACGGCTGGCGAACAAACAGGCCCCATCGATGGCAGCTCGTAATTTTGTCGAGAATCTGTTGCAGCTGCGGCGCGACGGTGCCGAAGGTCGCACGCATCTCATCCGGATCTCCGGGAATAGACCATCCTTCAGCCGCCCATTCCGGCGTGTCGATCTGAGCGCTGACATTGATGATTGAGGAGTCGCGGATGAAGTACACCATTATGTGGCGATGCGCTCCGACCCAACCAGCGAAGCCGTCATTGCCGATCACGTCGGCGGGGAACTGACTGGCGTCCAACAGAGCTCGCCATACGACCTGCCCGGTGAACTTCGCTTCGTCGACGCCATAGAGTGCGTGCCGCACCGTGGAGTGGACGCCGTCAGCGCCAATGACGGCATCAGCCGTGAACTTCTCGCCATTGTCGAACTCGAGGTCGACGCTGTCCCCACGGTCGGTGATGCCGGTGAGCCGATGCCCCAGGGCGACATCCTCGCTGCCTACCGCGTCCGCCAGCACCTTGAGCAGGTCGGCGCGATGGAAGGTGTAGTACGGAGGACGTTCCTCTGCGTCTGAACCGGTAAAGGAGGTGTAGGCGATGCGATCGCCGGTCTCGATCGAATGAATCGGCTGACCCGTGACGATGTTGGCGGCCGCTCCGAGCTCAGGCTCGAGCCCCAGGCCCTGAAGCGCTCGTGTCGCCTGCATGCTGATATTGATACCCGCGCCCACCTCGCCGAGGGATGATGCCTGCTCGAAGACGCGGACTCGGTGGCCAGAGCGAACGAGGCCGACCGCGGTCGCGAGCCCCGCTAATCCGCCACCGACGATCGCGATCGTCTTCTTGTCCGCTTCCATCGATCCAGTCTCCTCAGGTAGTTATCAACGTGTATGCACATAAACGAACAAGGATGGCCCTGCCGTCAGCCGTCGCCGGCGTCGCTAGTTACTCAGCTCCGCCCGAATGCGAGTCAGACCCGCAGGGTCCGGATCATTGACAGCCAGAAGCAACTCGTCAACGCCGACCGCCGACCACCCCTCGATCCGTTCGCGCAGGAGCTCCGGGCTCGTGAGCGTTCCGGCGACTGCGAAACCGGCGAACTGCGGACCGAGGTCGGAGTAGTACGCCTCGACCCCCGCCAGTCCGGCTGCCGGATCGGCTGGTTGCGGATCCAGGGAGATTGACTGGCAGACAACGAATCGAGGTGCCGATTTGTCGGCCGCCGCTCGTGCCTCGCGGATTCCATCCAGGAACGGAGCAAGCTTCTCCGGCTCGGAGTGGGCGCCAATCCAGCCAGCGCCGACTGTGACGACCCTCCGGATGGCTGCGGGAACGAAGCCGCCGAAGAGCAGCGGCGGACCGCCCACGGTGACAGGGGCCGGGCCGTACGCTCCATCCATCGCAGCCCGATACTGCGTCAGCCATTGGTCGAAAATGGCGCCGCGACGATGGAAGTCAACACCGGAACCTTCGTAGTCGGTCTCCCGACCGCCCGGCGAGAGCCCGATTGTCAGGCGTCCCGCTCCCGCAATCCCGTCAACAGCAGAAACCTGATTCGCGAACAGCACCGGGTTACTCCGAAGCGGTGCCTGCAGGATCGAGGTCATCAGACGGATGCGTCGTGTGACCGCGGCCGCAGCGCTGAGCGTCGTCAACGGGTCTGGTGTGGTCCAGCTGGGCCGGTCGGTGACCGCGAAAGTCGAGAATCCCAGATCTTCTGACGCCTGAGCCCAGTCGACGATCCGGGTGGGGTCGAGGGTGCGGATGAGGCCCGGAAAGATGACTCCGACGTCCACTGTGTTCTCCTCTTACTGACTGGGATCGGTTTTCAGTTGCCGGCCAGGCCGGTGTTGTCCATATCAGTGGCCCAGGTAGCAGCAAAGGAGAGCTTCGCGATTCGCCACCCCTCGGACGTTCGACGGAAGGTCCACTGGTAGACCCCGCCTTCCTCGAAAGTGCGTCGTCGCGATTCCGCCCGCGCGATCCCCACAGCCCACGCGGTGGTGCGCCCGCGCGCGGTGTCTCCATCGATCTCGAGGATCAGATTCGACTGCATGTGGAAGGTGGCTTCGAAAATGGCCAGTGCGTTGCGCCCCCACTCGGCAATCCCGTCGCGGCCAGTGTGGCTTGCAAAAGGAAACTCGACCACTATGTCGTCGGTGAGAATGTCAGGCCAGCTGTCGAAGTCCTTCTGATCGGCGACATCCTGGTGCCGGGCAACGAGAGCAGCGATGTCGTGGTGGTCTTCGAGCACCCGAATCCGCGCCTCAATCGACCGGGGATCCGACATCATTAGCTCCTTTGCTATGACGAGAAATGGGGGGTCATCCCGACCGGGCGAGTCAACCATAATGAATACAGATTGGCAACCCACATGCGAGATTTTCACCCAAAGTGAATTCTCATAATGCTTGCAGAGACTTTGCGTGCCTCCTTAGAGTTGGCCCCGAGTGGTGCAATCGCTCCACTCGAGGCAACGGCGCCACAGACGAGAGTCCACCCGCCGGCACGCCCCCCGCTGTCAGCCGAATACGAAGGATCTCGAGATGCCCGCTCTGCCCGAATTCCACACCCAGCTGTTCCTCGATGGCGCATGGTCCCCCGGACGAGGAAGCGCGTTCGCAACAGTCAACCCGTCGACGGGTGAGACGCTCGCGGAGTTGCAGGCTGCGAGCGCCGAAGATGTCGACACGGCCGTCGAGGCGGCAACCGCCGCACTCCGCGGCAGCTGGGCAGCAGTTCCGCCGTCGGAGCGCGGCAATCTGATCAACAAGCTTGCCGACCTGGTTCAACGTGACGCCGCTACCCTCGCCACCCTCGAATCGCTCGACATGGGCATTCCGATCGGCTTTGCCAGCTTCCTTTTCGTCCCCGATCTGATCGCCTCATTGCGTTACTACGCGGGCTGGGCAGACAAGATCACCGGCGATGTCATCCCCAACAACGGATACATGGGGCGCCCTGTGCACGCGTACACGCGGCGAGAGCCGGTCGGCGTGGTCGCCGCGATTGTGCCGTGGAACGCGCCGCTGATGATCCTCGGGTGGAAGCTCGCCCCGGCGCTCGCAGCCGGCAACACGGTGATCGTCAAGCCTGCTGAAGACGCTTCGCTGTCGATCTTGCACCTCGCGTCGCTGATCGAAGAGGCCGGCTTCCCGGCCGGCACCGTCCAGGTGCTCCCCGGCCCCGGGGCAATCGTCGGCGAGGCCCTGACGTTGCACCCCGGCGTCAACAAGGTGTCCTTCACCGGATCTCCCGAGATCGGCCGCGGCATCTTGCGTAACTCGGCAATCGACTTCAAGCGGACCACCCTCGAGCTCGGCGGTAAGTCGCCGCAGATCATCCTCGAGGACGCCGACTTGCAGTCCGCAATCATGGGTGCAGCGATCGGACTGTTCTCGAACTCAGGGCAGATCTGCGGATCGGGGAGCCGCATCTTCGCGCATCGCTCGGTGTTTGATGCCGTCCTCGGCGGGCTCAAGGGCGCCGCAGAGGCACAGGTTGTCGGCAATCCCTTCGCCGAGGGAACGACCCTCGGGCCGCTGATCAACAGTCGTCACCGTGACCGCGTTCTCGGTTACATCCAAAAGGGTCGCGATGAGGGCGCCGACCTCGTCACCGGCGGCGCCGCTGTCGATGGTCCGGGGTTCTTCGTGCAGCCCACGGTCTTCGCCGGAACCAACGACCTCACCATCGCCCGTGAGGAGATCTTCGGACCTGTCGGCACCGTGATCCCCTTCGACAGCGACGAAGAGGCGCTCGCGCTCGCAAACGCCAGCGCCTACGGCCTCGGCTCGACGCTCTGGACCCGCGACGTCAGTCGTGCTCACACCCTGGCGGCCGGCATCCAGGCGGGTGCTGTCTCGGTAAACGGGTGGGGCGTCGCCGCCCCGCAGCTGCCCTGGGGCGGCGTGAAGTCCAGCGGCACGGGGCGCGAGCTCGGCTACGAGGGACTGCTCGCGTACACGGAGCTGAAGACGGTGACAGTCGTCCTGTAGCGGCGAAATACACAATGAAAGATTCCTTCGACGTCATCGTTGTCGGATCCGGTACCTCTGGCTCGGTCGTTGCCCGGCGTCTCCTTGACGCCGGGCAACGCGTGCTGGTGCTGGAGGCCGGACCGGAAGACAGCAACCCCGCAATCCACGACCTGTCGCGCGCCATCGAGCTCTGGGGCGGCCCGGAGGACTGGAACTACCGCTCGGTTCCGCAGGTCCACGCCCACGGTGCGCCGGTGTTGCTCCCCCGCGGCAAAGTCCTCGGAGGTTCCTACGCGTTCAATGGCACCATTTGGACTCGCGGCGCCGCGGCCGACTACGAGGCCTGGGCCGCAGACGGCAACGAGGGGTGGTCGTGGGCGGACGTCGAGGCGCAGTACCAGCGAATCGAGAACTGGTTAGGCGATGCCTCGCCCGGACGGGGTGTCGGGGGGCCGATCGACATAACAGATCACTACGAGACGTCCGATCTGCAGCTCGCGATAACCGAAGCTGTTACCCAGACGGGCCTACCGCTCAATGCCGACTACAACTCCGGATCACAGGAGGGAGTCGCGCGCCAGCAGCACACCATCCGTGGTGGCGAACGACTCACCAGCTACCGCGCCTACCTGGAGCCGGAGCGAGCGAATCCGCTGCTCACCGTCCGCACAGGGGCCCGCGTGCTGCGTCTGATCTTCGGCACCGGCGACCGCGTAATCGGAGTGGAACTCGATACCGGACAGGGCACCGAGGTCGTGCACGCTGCGGAGACTGTCGTCTGCGCGGGCGCCATCGACTCGCCGCGACTGCTCCTGCTCTCGGGGATCGGTGACCCCGCCGAGCTCGAGGCGGCGGGGGTGACGCCCCAGATCGGGCTCAGCGGGGTCGGACGGAATCTGCAAGACCACAATGTCGTCCTGACGATCTTCGAGGTTGAGCGGCCCATGCCCATGCCGGTGCCCGGCCGGGCCATCTCCTCCACTCACTGGTTCTGGCGCAGCAACCCCGAGCTCGAACTGCCAGACACCGCCCCGCTCGCCTTCGATGCGCCGCTGTACTTCCCACACATGTCCGGCAGCTTCAACGCCTTCACCTTGGGGGCCGGATTGATCACGCCGAAGAGCCGTGGAACCATACGACTCCCCTCGGCCGACCCGGAAGACCAGCCGCTTATCGACCTCAATGCCTTCGCAGACCCGGACGACCTCGCCGTGATGGCCCGCGCCATCCAGCAATGCCTGGACGTCGCCGCCGCTCCGGCTCTGGCAGAGGGGTGGGGTGCGAAACCGGTCTACCCCGCGCGGGAAAGTCAGTCCGACCTCGAGGAGTATGCCCGAAGCGCACTCGGCAGCTACCACCACCCCGGCGGCACGTGCAAGATGGGTCCTGCATCGGACAACGACGCCGTCGTGGATCCGCAGCTCCGGGTACACGGCGTCTCTGGACTCCGGATCGCGGACGCGTCGATCATGCCGACGATCAGCCGCGGAGGCACCAACGCTCCTTGCGTGATGATCGGTGAGCAGGCCGCGCGATTCATCGTGGGTGATGCCGTCCTATAGGGCTCTGAGGCGGGGTGCGAGGTCGTGTTCGAAGGCCTGGAGGAACCGGCGTTGGTCATGCCCGGGGGCATGGAAGACGAGATGGTCGAAGCCCGCGTCGATGTACTGCTTGATCGCGGCAACGGTCTCGTCGGGGTCGGATCCGACGATCCAGCGGCGGGCGACCTGCTCGATGGGGAGGGCGTCGGCGGCGCGTTCCATGTCGACCGGGTCGGTGAGGTCGTGTTTCTGCTCGGCGGTGAGCGATAGCGGCGCCCAGAAGCGGGTGTTCTGCAAAGCGAGCTCGGGGTCGGGGTCGTAGCTGAGTTTGATCTCGATCATCTTCTCGATCCCGGCAACATCGCGGCCCGCCGCGGCGGCACCCTCCGCTACCGCAGGCAACAGCTGCTCGGTGTAGAGGGGCATGCCTTTGCCGGAGGTGCAGATGAAACCGTCGCCCGCGCGGCTCGCATACTTCGCAACGGTCGGACCTCCGGCGGCGATGAAGATCGGGATGGGGGTGTCGGGGCGGTCATAGATCGAGGCGTCGTGGGTGGAGTAGTACTCGCCCTCGAAACTGACGCGATCACCGGTCCACAGGGCGCGGATGAGACGGATCGATTCCCGGAGCCGGGCAAACCGTTCCTTAAACTCCGGCCAATCCTGCGATCCGGCACCCCGCCATCCCGTCGCCACCTCGTTGAGAGCCTCACCGGTCCCGACCCCGAGAACGATCCGACCCGGATAAAGAACACCGAGGGATCCGAAGACCTGCGCGATAACCGCGGGGTTGTAGCGGTAATGGGGGGTCATCACCGAGGTCCCCAACACAATCGAGGACGTCCGCTCACCCGCCGCCGCCAACCACGTCAACGCCGACGACGCATGCCCACCCTCATGACGCCAGGGCTGGAAATGGTCCGACGAGAACGCGCTCTCCATGCCGTGAGCTTCAGCGGCCACGGCGAGCTCGACAAGTTCACGCGCATCGAACTGTTCTGCCGACGCCTTGTACCCAAGCTTCAGACTCATCGCACTCCCTCGTGACCGATCGGACGCCCCTGTGCGTCGTGTCTAGTATCGCCCAATTTGTATACACGTTGGACAGAACATGCGCGCGTTCAGGTCAGCCGACGGCCCTCGCCACACTTTCGGCAATCACGGCTTCGGTTGCGTCGGATAGCTTCTCGAGGGCGTAGGAGGTGGGCCAGAATCCATCAGCCTCGTCGAGCGCTGCCTCCTCGCTGAAACCGAGAGTCGAGTAGCGCGCCTTGTCCATGAGGCCGCTGCGGAAGAAGACGATGATCTTGCCCGCCTTCGCCCACCCCGGCTGGCCGTAGTACAGCTTGGGATGCAGCTCGGGAGCGGCCCCGGTCACGATTTCATGCAGTCGTTTGGCCACGTCACGGTCGGGTTGCGGCATTTCTGCGATCTTCGCGTCGAACGCCTCCCGCTCTGCCGCCGCCTTCTTCTCGGCACTCGCGTTGCGCACCTCGGCCTTCAGCTCGGCGGCGCGCTCCTTCATGGCAGCGCGTTCCGCGGCCGAGAACGTCCCGTCACCGGCATCTTGTGCAGCAGCGTTCATCGGGGGTCACCTTTCGTGTCGTGGTAACTGTCACGCTAGCCAAGGGTGCCCGCGAATACTTATCGATTCGTGATCGAAGCGCCAGCCCTTGACTGAGCCGGATGCGCGCCTAGCTTGGAAGCAGTGCCTACGGAGGAGGGGTCTTATGCCCGAATCACGAAACCGGAGTCTGAAAGACCCGGAATTGTACGAAGAACTGCGCAAAGACGGCGCGAGCAAACAAAAGGCGGCCCGCATCAGCAATGCCGCTGCCAAAAAGGGCCGTTCGGCAGTGGGGCGGAAAGGAGGGAAGGCCGGTAACTATGAAGACTGGACGGTGGCCGAGCTTCGGGCTAAGGCCAAAGAGATCGGGATCACGGGGTACTCCGGCAAGCGCAAAGCCGAGCTGATCAGCGCTCTGCGAAATAGCTAGCTACCTGTGCTCCGCATGACGCGGGCAGCCCCCAGCATCAACGTTCCCAGCATCAGCAACAGCACCGCAGCTCCCGCACTATATGGGATTGAGGACACGCCCGAGACGGCGAGCGCGCCACCACCGCCAGTCTGGATTGCGGGGGATGCTACAACGACCACGAGGAATGTGGCCGTATCGCAGACCGCGGCGTTCACGGTCAGACAGATCTGGTATCCGAGCGTGTAACTTCCGGGCGTCGCGCCGACGGGAACCGTCACCGTGCCGTCGAGGGCGAGGCTCGCTCCCGTAAGGCCGCCGTTGGATTGCAGTGTCGCCGTAACGTCCGTCGAAGCGACCGCGGCCCCATCGTTGACGTCGTTCGTGAGCACATTGCCCACATCCCCACCCGCCGTCGTCGCCGGGTTAGAACTGAAATCGTCATCCACAGCATCGAGGGATGCCTGGACGACGACGAGAGCCACGGCCGTGTCGCAGAGTGCGGGATTGCTGACCAGGCAGATCCGGTATCCGAGGGTGTAGCTGCCCGGCGTCGCACCGGCTGGAACGGTGGTGGTGCCGTCCGGGGCTAGGGTCGCTCCGGTGAGTCCCCCATCGGATTGGAGAGTCGCCGTGACGTCGATCGACGCGAAGGCGGCTCCGTTGTTGAGGTCATTGGCGAATACGCTGCTCACGGTCCCACCCGCTGTGGTGGTCACCGGGCTGGCGCTGAAATCGTCATCCATCGCATTTAGGAACGGGGATGCAGCCGAGAGGCACGACGCGCCGTCGTTCACAGGACCCGGAAGACCGGAGGCGACGACAGTGAACGTGGGAGTCGCTGTTGCGTAGTTGAGAACCTCCCTGATCGTGGTGCCGGTGTTTCCGTACAGGTGTCCGTCAACCGACCAGAATGATGACGCAATCGCCCAGCCCGGCACGGTGAGCACGGTCACGTTCCCCGTCGTCACGTTGATGCGTGCGAGCTGCGTGAAACCGACACCGGCGTATAGTGCACCGTCGATAAAGGCAAGGTCGCCGTTGACCGAGGAGCTCAGGGCGAGGGTCGTCGCCGTTAAGGTCGACACGTCGACGCGGTATAAGGGTGACAGTCCGCTGGTCATCCACAGGGTGCCCGTGTCATCAAATCCGCCGAGGGCATAGGTCGCCGCCGGAAGACCGGTGATGGCCCCCAGATCGGTGTTGCTCCCGTCCGCTTCGATGCGGAAGAGGTGGTTGCCCAAACCTCCGGTGTTTGTCGGAAAACCGTACAGCTGCCCGTCCACGGGATTCAACGCGATTGTGTTTGCAGACAACGTGCCGGTGTTGATGACGTTTATCGCGCCGGAGGGCGTTCGCGATCGGATTTGATTTGTGTTGGTCGCGTAGATGAGGTCGCTTGTGCAGCCCACGGGCACTGCGGACGCGGGCGTCGCCGGAGCAATAGCCAGGAGCGCTCCGGCCAGTAGGGCCACCCCGAGGAGACTCACCCAGAAAGTCCAGCTGTGCCGCGTCGTCGCGGAACGTTCTCCTGTCAACAAAAAAACCCCCCGAAAGACCCAGCGTTCCAAACTACCGTGCGGTGCGCGGCGTCACCGCGCGCGCTGAAGGATGGTGAGCAGCACGCCATCGCCGTACGTCGTTGCCTCGCTCAGCTCCCATGCGGTCTTGTCCGGGGTCTCCGCCCATAGGGTGCGACCGTGCCCGAGGATGAGGGGCGAGGTCATGAGGCGTATTTCATCGACCAGGTCGTCCGCGATCAGACTCTGGGCGAGCTGGATGCTGCCAGCCACGGAAATCTCGCCGTCGACTTCCGCCTTGAGCCGGGAGACCTCCTCGACAAGATCGCCAGAGAGCACAGTGGTGTTGTTCCACTCCGGGTCAGTGAGGGTGCGAGAAACCACGTATTTCGGCATCGCGTTGTACTTATCGGCGAGCTCGCCCTCGTACTGCGGCCACGCTTCGGCAAATCCCTCGTAGGTCTTCCGACCGAGCAACAACGCCGAGGCGCCGAGCGCTTCCAGCTCTTTGAACCTCTCGCCCTCCGGCCCGCGATCGACTTCGAAGCTCCAGTCCGGGTACTTGAAATCCTCCCCACCCGGTCCCTCCACGACCCCGTCGAGCGAGATGAACTCGGTCACAACAATCTTTCCCATGTCAGTTCTCCTTCGTGAATGCGCGCAGCGCGTTGGCAAGCACCTCAGGCGTGGTGCTGTGGTTTTCTCCGGGTACCGGGTTGAGGGTCGCAGTGGGCAGATGCTGGGCGATGGCCTGTGCCGCCGCCGCGAGGAACGGCCAGGTACCTTCGCCGTGCATGACGAGGACCGGGATGTCGACCCTGTCCCACAGTTCGGCGCGCAGCGGCCGGCCGGCCATGGTGTCCCCGAGCTGGCGACCGTCGTAGGCGATCGTGTGCGCGATTGCCTCGAGCCCCGGCCAGAAGTCCGCTTCTCGCATCCCGGTGACCATTTCATCCGGCATCAGCACAGCGGCGGTCATGAACAACGCCACGGCGTCACCCGGCCGGCCGTCGGCTATGGCCGCCTCCAGACGAGCAACATAGTCCGCTGGCAGCGGAGGACGTCCGTCGTCGACAACAGCGTTCGGCTCAAACAGCGCCAGCCGTGCGATAGGAACACCGGAATGGGCGGCATTGAGGGCGAGGTTTCCGCCGGAGGACCAGCCAAATACTGTCGCCGGCCGTCCGCCGCCGGCCTGCTCGATGATCGCAGCCAGGTCTTCGAACTCCCGCTCCACGGCATACGGCGAGGCGTCGCCGCTCTCGCCGCGACCTCGACGGTCATAGTTAATGACGAGAAAGTCGTCGGCGAGCAGTTCTGCCGTCGCAGCGTTCTCGGGGGTGGTCGCCCGGGATGCCGTGGCGCCATCGATAATGATGATCGGGTTGCCAGCTCCCCATGCCGTGTAGGCGATAGTGGTGCCGTCGGCCGATGTGACTGTGCCCTCGTACATGGTCGTTCCTTCGTTCAGTTCTACGGTGCCGATCACCGCTCTGAGACGACGCTATGGATGCGACAGCTACTCGGGCTTGTACAAAAGCGACATGGGGTCGGCAGCCTCATCGCGCCGCTGGAGCTGCGTCGCCGTGCGGCCGATGAACCGCTGTAGGGCACGGGCCAGATGCGGCTGGTCGTAGTAACCGAGCCGGTGTACGACATCGAGCGGAGCGACTCCCTCACCGAGAAGCACCGCCGCCTCCCGTGCCCGATGGATCTGGTGAATCGCCCCCTGCGTGAGCCCGGTCGCGGCTGCGACCCGACGCTGCACCGACCGCGAACCGACCTTCGCGATACCACCCCAAACCACCTCGTCCACCAGTGGATCCCGGACGAGTATTCCCGCACGTACGAGCTTCTGGACGAAAAGCTCGGCGTCATCGAGGTCGGGGATCTCCCATTCCTCACCCCGCAGCACAAAGGTGCGTTCTGTAACATGCGGGCTCTCCAGATCACCGTCCACCAGCCCGGCAATCGGCAGATGCGGCATGGACGCACCGTGAGCGAAGGCGATGCCGAATGACTCCGAGTCACCGGTGATCTCGGCGGTCGATGCAGTGGTCTCAGGGCCGCGAGCGGCCGCATGGACGACTCCGCGGTCCTCCCAGAACACCAACTCCCATGTTGAGGTCGCGACCGAAGTCATACTCGCCACACCCGTCGTGCGGCCGCGCCAGACCCGCGCCACATAGGGCGAATCAGACCCGCGGTGTTCACTCTCGATAGGCAATGGACCACCTTTACGTGAGGGCGAGACAGCCGCCGCACAGTATGCCTAAACCCCTAGATCGACCTACGTACTCTACTGCGGGCCCAACTTTTGTCGGGTGGACAGTGTCTAGTTTCAGGACGCAGGAAACGCATGCGGACTGCTGAGGCTCAAGCGAGGGCGGCAGCCAGGCAGGTGAAGGCGGCGATGATGACGGCGATGCGAACATAGTGCCAGCGGTCCCAGCGCTTCACCTGCTCCTTCCAGTCGGCCGGCTGGCTGCCGTCGGCCCATGTCTTGACCCGGTTGTTGATCGGTACGAGCACCAGCACCGACATGAGCACGCTGACGATCAGTAGCGCCGCCGCGGTCACGACGAGGCCGGTGCCCTCGCCGCCCCATCCGAGAACGGCCCAGACCCCGACGAGGACGAGCGAGCCGATGTACCAGAACGGCATCACGGCGCCGCCCAGTCGGGCCCCGTGAACGCGGCCGCGGAGGCCGTTATCTCCCGGGAGTGCGTTGAGGATCGGGTTGCTGAAGAAGGGAACGGAGAACTCCACCCCTACCATCACGCCGACGACCACGGTGGTGAAGACTTCGAGTGCGCTGAACATGGTGACCTTCCTAAAATCTAGCATTACTAGTGGATGTGGCAACGCTAGTACAGCTGATGCTCCCTTGTCTAGCAATGCTAGGATCGAATCATGTCGGTACAGGAGCGCAAACAGCGCGAACGCGATGACCGCGAACGCCTCATCGTGGCGACGGCCCGCGAACTCGCCGAACAACAGGGCTGGGATGCTGTCACCACCCGCCGGCTCGCCGAACGCATCGAGTACAGCCAGCCCGTCCTCTACAGTCACTTCCGCGGCAAGCGCGAGATCATCGGCGCCGTCGCCCTGCAGGGCGCCTCCGAGATGGCCGTCGCGATGCGGGCCGCGACCGCCGCTGCCGACAGCCCGCGCGCCCGTGTCACCGCGTTAGCCCGGAGCTACCTCGACTTTGCCGAACGCCATCCGGCGGTCTACGACGCCCTATTCCAGCTCGACGGCGGCCTGGCCTACGCGCAGGAGGACACCCCCGAGCCGTTGAAGGACGCCTTCGCCGCGCTGCTGGAGTGTCTCAGCGAGGTCGCCGGAGACGATGTGCGACCGGAGCTGTTCACCGAGACGTTCTGGGCGTCTCTGCACGGACTGGCCACCCTGACCCGAGCGGGACGGCTCCTGCCGGAGGACACCGAGCGCAGGACGGAACTGCTGGTAGACCGGCTCGCCATGCCGCAATCTCAACTCCACGATGCGCACAAGGACCCGCCGCACAGCAAGTGAAACCTTGAGGAGAATCGCTTCTCACAGTGTCGACCTCGCCTACCTCTGTTCAAACAATTCAGCGACCCCTGTCACGTCGACGTTTGTGAGGCAGGTTTTGGCGGAAACAGCGGACCGCACGGCTCCTTCTCGAACGACACGCCACCGTCCGTGGACTCGGCTCAGTGATGACTCGAGGGCTGCGGTCGCGACCCGTTACTCGGCTGGTGAGACGTCAACGGCTCTGGCCGCGGAATTCAACGTTGCCAAATCCACGATCCTCAGCATCCTCCGCGACAACAACATCGTCGTGCGCCGGCAGCCACTCACCGCGAAGCAGGTGCGTGAAGCCGCTCGACTCTACAAATCCGGACTGTCCTTGTCGCAGGTTGCCGAAGCGGTGAAAGTGAATCAGGAAACGATGCGGGCGGCGATTATTGCCAGTGGAGTTGCGATGCGGGCACCATCAGGTGGCTAACCGGTCTTGTGTTTCTCGTCCCACTCTTTAAGGTCGGCCGCAGCCAGTTCCACCAGCACCCGCACCAGCTTGTGCGCGTCCACCTTTGGCCTTCGAATCATCCCTACGACAACCCGCCGGGACTTCTTCGGAACGTGTCGTCGCTCTGCCCGATTCGGCGCCGGTTGTGGCGCAGGGCGCCCACCCAGAAACAGCCGCGCACTCTGATACGCCCGACCAGCCTTCTGCGGCAGAGAAGGGAAGGACTCATTCATCTTGCTTCGGTGCCGCAGCGCCTCATCGTCGTTCATGGTTTCTGTTGGCGCGAAGTATTGGTGCAGATCTGCCTGCTCGAGGCCAGTCAGGTGACCGAACGCGTAGGCGTCATCTTCGAACCAGTCGGCTCGCAGCTGTTTACGTTGTTGTAGATACTGTGCACTCGTTAGTCGTGGCATCACTCGTTCTCCTATTTAGTTATGGAGACGAGTGTGAGGGATCCCACCAAGGAAGCAAGCACGAGCAATTTGCTCATCGCCACCGGAACCGCCTTGCGGTCAGCAGGCCGCGCGTAGTGCTTACTACCAGTTCTTGATCGGGGTCATGGTCCTGCTGTTTGGCGCGTATTTCTCATCCATAGGACTGATAGACACGACGACAGGAACATGTGCGGTGAGTCCGGCGAAGATCGCGGTGCCGGTCGGAAGGATTGACAGGGCTTCGAACGAAACCCGGTCTAAGTACGAGACCGTGTACCTGATTGCGTTGATGTCGAGCTCATTGATAAGTCGGTGAAGGAAATAGTTGTGGAGCTGCGAGATGACGGTCGGGGAGATGTCGTGAGGACGTTGACTCGCGATCGTCAAGAAGACGCCGAACTTACGACCTTCTTTAATGATCTCCTCGAACGTTTCAAGTCGGTACTCACGCCACTGCTCACTTTCACGTGCGGAGTCGAGCGAGAGGATGTTGTGGGCTTCGTCGATGATGATATTTAAGTACTTCTTATCGTCGTGCTCGCGTTTCTTGGCGTCATAGAGCTGCTTCGACACAAGCAGGGGAACGATTTTCTTCATGTTGATGCTTGCATCTTTGAGCGAGATCACCGCAAGGTTCTTGCCTTCGAACAGATCTGTCCCGAGCGTTACGGTTCGCTTTAGGTCGCGAACTCGTTGTTCCAGTCGCTTCATCAGCGGTGCGATGTGCTCGCGGTTGGCGTACTTCTTCAGCACGTCATCGTGGAACTGCATGGTGATCTTCAACCGGATGAGATCGATGATGCTCAAGATCGACATGTCGATGGTGAGTGCATCAACTTTGGCGTTCACAACATCGCGTTCGAACGCTGCATTGTCGCTGTAGATGCGATCGCCATTCGGCAAGGTGTAGTAATAGTGCTGGTTGCCGGAACCATGGAATTGCAAGTTGCGGTGGTAGTCGTTCGCAAGAGCTTCGAGTCCAGTCGTGCCCAGATCTTTGAAAACCAACTCAAGATCATGGACAAAGTTCTGGACCATCGTTCGTTCAAGCGTCGGGTCGTAGTCCTTTGTCACAGCGAGGACGATCCGTTTGATTTCCTGCTTCAGCGTGTCGGCGTCGACTGTCTTGTTTGTCCAATAGGCGTGTTCGATTGCGCGAGCCAGGAATGGGCGCTGCGTGATTTCCGTCGCTTGAAGTGCGACCGACCAAAAGGTCGCTTCGTTGATGACGGCATCCGCAACTGGAATCTTGTCCGCGTCATCACGACTTGTGTCGATGACGTATGTCTTCTTGAAAGAAGGCCCCACGATGATCGAGGATGACTTACCTGTGGGCCCTGCGTCGACGTATTCGCCATTGAAGTCAATCAAAAGGAAGCGGGCGTTGCTCTTGAAACCCGCTCGATCCTTGTACTTGTCGAAGATGGCTTGGTAGATACGCGCAAGGGTGTAGGACTTTCCACTACCCGTGTTCCCGAAGATGCCGAAATGGCTAGCCATGAGGCTATTGAGGCCGAAGGCGATCGGCTGCCCCTTTTCCAGCGCGAGAGTGCCAATGTCGAGGGCTTCGTCGTCATCCGCAACGAAGTTGTGAACGCGATTGAATTCATCGCGTGTGAGTAGAAAGCACTCGTTGTCAATAAGAGGCAGCTCTTTGACCCCGCGTTCGAACTCACCCTTCAGAGTGAAGTAGCCGATGAGACTGACAACCAGTACTCGATTGAGCCGGCCAGCCTTTGGCTGGTAGTCACTTACGAATCGATCTTCATGCACGCTCTCTTCGTCGACTTTGACGATGATCTCGGTGAAGCCTTTCGCGATTTTTAGGTAGCCACCTACTGAGACATTGCGGAGTACCTCGTCGCGGTAGAGGAGGTGAGAGCCGTTCTTTGTCTTGTCGACCTTGATCTCGATTTGGCGACCACGAACGGCTTGAACGCGACCTACGCGAAAGATCGAGTCAATAGCAGTTACTCCGACTGAATCATTCCGGTTCATCAGCTGAACTGCCCTCGTCCTCAGCATCTTCATCGACCCGAGACTTCTTACCCAAGACTGGAGCGAGATACTGCTCAGTGATCCGGCTGAGCGTCAGCTTTGCCTCGTCATCGGAGGAGGTTGGTCCGACCAAGACGATGTTGCTGTTTCGAACAAGAGCTTCATCGATTTCTGACTCAACTTTGGCTAGAGCCGCATCGTCATAGCAGAACACGATCACGCGAAGTGTTGGATTCGATCGCGCAGCGCGAACGATCAAGTGCTTGATGTGCTCGTCACGAAAGGAGAATCCCATCGCCATCAACACGCTGTTCTCTTTCTCGAGTTCGTTCGAGAGAACGCGAAGAAGGTCGTAGTAGTTGTCGTTTAGGACCGTTGTTTGGAACTTCTCCTTGGTGGGGTTGATGATCGCCAACTTCTCGTATTCGTTCACGAAAGCATCGATGTGCCCGGTGTTGGTGATCTCCTGCGAGGCTGCAAGAAGCCCGTTGAGGTCGATCGGATCGGTAACCGCGAGGGGCTCAAGTTCTACTCGGGCTGCATTGAGCACTTCGGCGACTTTGGCTACCTGCTTCAGCGTCGGGTCGAAGTAGATGTTCTTGCTGTCGTCGGATGAGTCCCACGCTGCGGACCCGTGGAGCTTTAACAGGTTGAATGTCGGAACTTCCGAAAGGTTCTCGTACTGCAGGCTTCGGCGATAGCGAAGCGCTCCGAAGTTGCTGGTGTCGAAATGAAGTTTGAAGCGTCCTGTGAAACCGTCATTGAGATCGATGCCCAGGTCGTCAAGCGTGAGCTCAAGCAGGAGGTCGATGTTCGTGGTGAACAAGTTCACTTGCTTATTGAGAATGGAACTTCGTCGACGGACAAGTAGCTCGTTGATTGTTCGAACAAACTGACGGTGGTCTGCGAAGAGTTGTTGTGTGGATGGATCTCGATCGAGAATCAGGTTGTTCTTGACGACTACTCCGTCGAAGAACTTCGCGTACAGTGCGGCACGAACAGTTCGCGCTTGCGTGGGATCAGCCGTCTTTGTTGCTGCCAGCTCGGTGAGGGCGGTCTCGAGATCGCCAAGGACGTCGAATACTCCAGAGGATGTGCCTGCCCCAATCAAGAAGCTGATGTGAGCATCTTGAAGAATGTCCCTTAGCTCGTCAGTGGTTGTCTTACCTCGCAGGCTCACTCGTTCTCCTCGTTTACTGTCCGTAGTATGACAGATTGAGCATTTCTTGAAAATACCTGATCGGAGACTTATCATTACTCCGGCGGCGCAACGAACTGGTGCAAATCCGCATGCTCAAGACCGACCAAACGGCTGAGAGCTTAGGCGTCCTGGTCGAACTGACTCACTCCCCCAGGCGCCCAGGCCATTGCACTTTCGACAACACCATCGGTACATCCGACAGAGGTGGGCAAAAGCCCGAAATCATGTACCGATAGACACCCTTTGCAGGACGTCAAACCAGATCACCAGGGGTGACGACAGGTAATGACGCAACGGGCGAGTCGGCGATCGGCGGAGCGATCGGTACCGACGGATACAAAAATCACCTCCGTCACAGAGGTGATTTCAGGTGATGATTTCTCAACTTAGTCGACCTCGCCTACCTCTGTTCAAACAATTCAGCGACCCCCGTCACGTCAACGTTTGTAAGGCAGGTTCTGGCCGAAACGGAGGACGGCACGACGCCTTCTCGAACGACACGGCATCGCCCGTGGACTCGGCTCAACGAGGAGTCGCGAACGGCAATCGCTCACCGCTATGAAGCGGGCGAGACGTCGACTTCACTCGCTACTGAATACGGTGTCGCCAAATCCACCATCCTCGGCATCCTCCGGGACAACAACATTGTCGTGCGCCGGCAGCCGCTCACTGCAAAGCAAGTAGGTGAAGCCGCCCAACTCTATGAATCAGGTCTCTCCCTCTCACAAGTATCTGAAGCAGTGAAAGTGAATCAGGAAACGATGCGGGCAGCGATTGTCGGCATCGGAATAGAAATGCGTCCACCATCGGGTGGCTAGTTGTTCCCGTGGACGTTGTGATCGGTCGAGAGGTGGAGCCTCCAGACTCGTCCGCTCGTCGACCCGGTGGGGTGGCGGATGACGGCCGCCCCATGCGGCCAGACAACTCGGAGTAGAGGATTTCACGCTGACTCTCGTCTCGGGAGCAACATCGGCATTTGGGCTGTCCTCGCAAGACCCAACGGTTCGAATAAGAGCCACTTGGTTGACGTGATTGCCCTGTATTCCAACCTTTTGCATCCCCATAAAACCCGAGGCCAGTTGAAGCGGCTGCTCGAGGTGGCAGAAAAGGGTTCTCGCGGAATTCCGATGGCCTCGCCAGAAGTACGTGGAGTGGCTCGACGACTGGGATCCGCGACCGTCGAGCAACTCGTTTCGGACTACAAATCTGGTGCGCCTACGACCGACTTACTCCCACCCAAGTCAGTGAAGCTGCTGAGCTCTATCGATCCGGTCTTTCTCTCGCCGAACTGTCACGGCAAATGGCGCTTCCCCGCGAAAGTATCCGCCGGATACTCGTCGATGCTGGCGTGCAAATGCGTCCGCGGGGTGGTTCATCAAGACAGTAGCCTTTGGCCATTTATTACGTGGCGCGTTTACTTGCACCTCCAACAGGCAGAATCTGCAGATCTGGGCAGGCTACGACTTTGCCTGGTCCCGATAGGGGTAGCCGAAGATTGACTTCCACTCCGCAAGCGGAATTTTCCTCTGTGGCCGGAATATCGCACCGCGCTTGATCAGTGTGGATCGGAGATCTTGATAACTCTGACGCAGGCTGTCGACCACGATTTCTGGGTCCTCTGCAGATACAACGAGAGCGGAAGCGATCCTCGGATTGAACATGGAAGTTCGCTGGACCGACACAAAACACTTCCCACCCCGGGGATCCGTATATTCCCCGATCAACGGGCGGGAAGGATCCCACTCGGCATACGACGGCATGCGACTAGTGAGGGGTCGGCGAGCCAGCGGACGTCGCCGGAATCCAGGCAGACGAGCGAACTCGCCCCATGAGACTAAAACAGAGATAGGCAGTATCGGCAGGATCAGTTCCCAGGGCGGGTCCCCGACAATCGCGAAGAATGTGATCAAGAGGAGCGTGACCGCGACTCCTCCCCACAACAATTGGCTCCGTATGTAGAAGCGCCACCACCTCACCAACATGGGTTCGGATACCTCGCTCGCTCTGAACAGACTCTGACAATCCCTGCCAAGGTGGAGTAGATTCCCCAGGCCTTATCCGAGCACTCATCGAAGCCGGCGTCAAAATGCACCCGCGGGGGAGTTCGAGGCACTAGCTTCTGACCCTTTGCTTGGTAGCCACGTTCGCTACCTCACGCGAAACATGTGGGCGACTAGTTGTTAGGCTCGACGAAAATTCTCTCCCACACCAAATACGACTCGCGATTCTGGGCAAGGAATTTCACACCTCGCTGGTTGAGCTCGGTTCGAAGCGTTTCATACGGCTTCCTAGGAATAACATTAAGAATTTCGTGTGGGGGTTCTGCGGACGCTACGAGCGCGTGCACCAGCCTCGCTCGAAACTGTGAATCTCGGGCAACCGACACAAACGATCGCCCCAAATCCGGATCAACGAACTCGCCAATGAGAGGACGAGACGGATCCCATTCATCGTAAGAAGGCATCCCACCTGGGCGCTGTGACTTCTCGACTCGAGCCACCCTTGGCCGGCGACGGAAACCCGGCAGACGAGCAAACTCTCCAACCGAAACCAGCACAAAAATTGGAAAAAATGACGCGATAATTCCCCACGGCGGGTCGCCGACAACGGCAAAGAAGCCGACCATGCCCACCGTGATACCAAGAGCACCCCAAAACCACCAGCTACGCAGGAAGTAACGCCACCATCGAACCATCAGCACGGATTAGGGTATCTCGCTCGCGGTGCGCAGAACCTGACAGCCCCTGACAGGTGTGGAGTAGGTTCCCCTCACCCGCGCCGCGGGCGAGGCCTCATAAGAATCGCCCTGCGGTTGACGGAGGCTCTCAATCCCCGCGAGGATGCGAGCCTCCATCAAACCGGGGGCGATTCACTCTCTTTGCAAGCAACGCTCTCCTGCGACGCCACCTCGGGGCCAATAACCGGTATGCAAAGCAACCTGCGACTATCAAATAGGCGCCGTAAGCCGCGGGAATGATCCAATTTCCCGCCACCAGCAGATCCTTTAGGAGAAAGACGCCGTATGGGAAGAAGAACACTAGCGGGCCGAATAACAGGAGCACGAAGATGGAGCGCAATCCCGACCTATGTTTCATTTCATAAACCATCGAGCACGGCCAAGGCGGCGGCAATGCTCAACCCGATGATCGTCAGCGCTCGGTTGGACATGAGGGCACTCTACTGACCGACGGGTTCTGGACGGGTTCGGCTTCTGGACAACTCGGGGCGGGGCGTCTGAGGCTTGCCAACGTCCGTAGTGTCGACCTGGCCTACCTCTGTTCAAACCATTCAGCGACCTCCGTCACGTCGACGTTTGTGGCGCGGGTTTTGACCGAAACAAAGGACGAAAGAGCCCCTTCTCGAACGACACGGCATCGCCCGTGGACTCGACTGGGCGACGACTCGCGAGCTGCGGTCGCCACCCGATATTCGGCTGGTGAAACGTCAACGGCTCTGGCTACTGAATTCAACGTCGCCAAGTCCACGATCCTCGGCATCCTGCGGGATAACAACATCGTCGTGCGAAGGCAGCCCCTCACATCAAAACAGGTGAGTGAAGCCGCCCGACTTTACGAATCCGGACTTTCACTGTCACAAGTCGCTGAAGCGCTGAAGGTGAATCAGGAAACGATGCGGGCAGCGATTATTGCCAGCGGAGTTGCTATGCGGGCGCCGTCAGGCCCTTAGCGAGAAACTCGACTGGAGGTGGTGGCTTATGCGCGAACCGCTTGCGCGGGCGACAGACGTGCGGCCAGGGCAGCCGGAACAGCGCCAGTAATACCGCCAGCCAAT
>DATMIW010000039.1:0-14960 GCA_035554115.1 Pseudolysinimonas sp.
ATTTGTCGGGTTAAACGCGAGGGCGGGGTTTGTACCCCGATATTTCGCCGAATCAGCGCGTCATGATATTC
Source organism: Pseudolysinimonas sp. (assembly GCA_035554115.1). Taxonomy (GTDB): domain Bacteria; phylum Actinomycetota; class Actinomycetes; order Actinomycetales; family Microbacteriaceae; genus CAXTSE01. The sequence goes on from DATMIW010000039.1 coordinate 72, forward strand.
CCGATGAAGAACGACCGCGTGCGTGTAGCGGCCAGGCGGTTAAGTGGAGGGGATGACGGGAATCGAACCCGCGTAATCAGTTTGGAAGACTGAGGCTCTACCATTGAGCTACATCCCCGTGGCCCGTGTTTTCGGGCCGGAGTGAGTCTAGCCGACGCGGGGCTTGGTCTCGACAAGCTCGACCAGCGGCTACTACTCGACCAGCGGCTATTCGACCAGCGGGGCGATTAGCTGGCGGCGGCCAGCTCGGCTGCTTCGGCATCCACTCGGATCGCGACGCACAGGTGCGCCTCTTCCCAGGCCATCGCGAAGAAGGCGTGGGTCTCGATGGGGCCGGTCTCGCCGCAGTCGAGGCAGCGGGGCTCGAATGCGCGCAGTTCGGTGATTTCGATGTTCGCCATGTCGTCATTGTGCGCCGCACCTCCGACATCCGGCATCTGTACACGCGGTGAGGTCTCGATACGCCGCTGCGCGGCTCCTCGACCGGCGGGCATAAGTAACCCCGCACGCGAGGCAGCTAGACTGTGCGAGGTCATTTTCGTGTGCCGACCTCCGGCGTGCGCGGAACCGGCCAACGGACGTGTCGGGCCATCCGCACCATGTATCCGGGGCGTAGCTCAGCTTGGTAGAGCGCCCGCTTTGGGAGCGGGAGGCCGCAGGTTCAAATCCTGTCGCCCCGACATTAAGCACAGCCATTCAGCACCGCCGGAACCACAAATCACCGCCACGAAGACCGCCAGAAGCCACGAACCCCACCACGAACCACAGGAGTGCCACCCATGGTCACAACGACCGTCGAGAAGCTCAGCCCCACCCGCGTGAAGCTCAGCATTACCGTCACCCCCGACGAGCTCAAGCCGAGCATCGCCCACGCCTACGAGCACATCGCCGAGTCGGTGAACATCCCCGGCTTCCGTAAGGGCAAGGTTCCGCCGCCCATCATCGACCAGCGCGTCGGTCGAGCCGAAGTTCTCAACCACGCAGTCACCGAGGGTCTCGACGTCTTCTACCGTCAGGCTGCCGACGAAGAGAAACTGCGCCCCCTGGGCCGCCCACAGGCAGACATCACCCAGTGGCCGAGCGAAAAAGACTTCGCCGGCGACCTGATCGTCGAGGTCGAGGTGGATGTCCGCCCCGAGTTCACGCTGCCCGCCTACGACTCCCTCACCCTCACCGTCGACCCCGTGGTCGTCACACCGGATGATGTAGAGGAAGAGCTCGAGAAGCTCCGCACCCGCTTCGGCACCCTTGTCACCGTTGACCGCCCCGCGGCGACCGGCGACTTCCTCAGCCTCGACCTCACCGCCACCATCGGCGGCCAGGAGGTCGACACCGCCTCGAACATCTCCTACGAGCTCGGCTCGGGTGAACTGATCGACGGTATCGACGAGGCCCTCGACACCCTGACCGCCGGCGAGTCGACAACTTTCGAATCTGATCTGCTCGGTGGAGACCACGAGGGTGAGAAGGCGCAGATCGCCGTCACCGTCTTGGGCGTCAAAGAACGAGAGCTCCCGGCCGCCGACGACGACTTCGCCCAGATCGCCAGCCAGTTCGACACGATCGGCGAACTGCGTTCTGACCTGCGTGAGCAGCTCGGAAAGTCGAAGCAATTCGGTCAGGGCATGCAGGCACGCGACAAGATCGTCGACGCGCTTCTCGAAAAGGTCGAGATCGCCGTGCCGCAGAACCTGATCGACGAAGAGGTGCACCGTCACCTCGAAGGCGAGAACCGCCTCGACGATGAGACCCACCGCGCCGAGGTCATCGAGTCGTCGACAAAGACGTTCCGTTCGCAGATCCTGCTCGACACGATTGCCGAAACCGAAGAGATCAAGGTCGGCCGCAACGAGCTGACGCAGTACCTCATCCAGGCGTCGGCGCAGTACGGCATGGAGCCGGGCGAGTTCATCCAGACTCTCGACAAGAACGGACAGCTCCCCGCCATGATCGGCGAGGTCGCCCGCTCAAAGGCCCTGGCCTTCGTACTGAGCAAGGCGAAAGTTGTCGACACCGAGGGTGCAGCGGTCGATGTGACGGAGTTCACCGCTCCCGCGCTCGCCGATGTGGACGCCGATGACGACGCCGCCGAAGCGCTGTACGGCGATGGCGACGCGGCACCGGCCGCTAAGGACTCGCACGGCCGCAAGGCGGGCCACGAGCACTACGGTCACGACCACAAGTAGCCCGGTGGCTGGTCTCGACAAGCTCGACCGACGGTGATGCACTGAGACCATGACCGCGTACCTCGCTCTCCTTCGGGGCGTGAACGTGGGCGGGGTGACCGTCAAGATGGCGGAACTCGCCGAGGTCGTGCGCCGGCTCGGCACCGCATCCACCCCCTACGACGGGGTGAAGACGGTGCTCGCGAGTGGCAACGTCCTGTTCGAGACGGCGGATGCGGCATCCGTCGTCAAAGATCGCCTTGAGTCGGCGCTGCGGTCGGCCTTCGGGTACGACGCATGGGTGCATGTGCTGACAGTCGACAAGCTGCGAAAGATTGTGGCGGCATATCCGCTCGAGCGGAGCGCGGAACGGCACGCCTACGTGGTGTTTGTGCTGAAGCCCGAGGTGCAGGCGGAACTGCTCGCCGTCGAACTCGACCCGGCCGTCGAACAGGCGGAAGCGGGCGATGGTGTCGTGTATTGGTCGGTGCCGAAAGGGTCGACTCTCGACAGCGCGCTCGGCAAAGCGCAGAGCGCGGCGCGGCACAAGCCCTGGCTGACGACCCGGAATCTGAACACTCTCGAGAAGCTGACGCGGTAAGCGGGTCTCGACACGTGCTTCGCACTACTCGACCGCCGTCGCGGCAGGCAGGGCGACGACTCGCGATCTGCCCAGGGCGAACAGCGACATCTGCGTCGGGCGCCGCCGGTAGATTCATTTTCGGACATCGAACCGAACAGGAGCCCACCCCATGGCCGAAGCGTCATTCCAGCCGAGTGTCTTCGATCGCCTCCTGAAGGAGCGCATTATCTGGCTCGGATCGGAGGTGCGGGACGACAACTCCAACGAGATCGCCGCGAAGCTGCTTCTGCTCGCCGCCGATGACCCACACAAAGACATCTACCTCTACATCAACAGCCCCGGCGGATCCATCACGGCAGGGATGGCGATCTACGACACCATGCAGTACGTGCCGAACGACATCGTCACCGTTGGTATCGGTATGGCCGCGTCGATGGGGCAGTTCCTGCTCACGGCAGGCACGAAGGGCAAGCGCTACATCACCCCGAATGCGCGCGTGCTGCTGCACCAGCCGTCCGGTGGATTCGGCGGAACGTCCAGCGACATCCAGACGCAGGCTGCCCTCATCATCGACATGAAGAACCGGCTGGCTCAGATCACCGCCAACGCAACGGGCAAGACTGTCGAGCAGATCAACGCCGACGGTGACCGAGACAAGTGGTTCTCGGCGCAGGAAGCCCTCGAGTATGGCTTCGTCGACCACATCCGCGAGAGTGCAGCCGACGTCATCGGCGGCGGCGGAACCGACGACGCCATCACCGACGGCACCAGCACCGCGAAGTAACCCGGCCGAGACGACAGGAAGAACATAGACATGGAAACCCCCACCTTCCGGGCAGCGGGAAATCTCGCCGGCCAGATCGCCACCTCGCCGAACTCGCGCTACATTCTGCCGACCTTCGAAGAGCGCACCGCCTACGGATTCAAGCGTCAGGACCCGTACGCGAAGCTGTTCGAAGACCGCATCATCTTCCTCGGTGTGCAGGTCGACGACGCATCGGCCGACGACATCATGGCTCAGCTGCTCGTGCTCGAGTCGATGGACCCCGACCGCGACATCGTCATGTACATCAACAGCCCAGGCGGCTCGTTCACGGCGATGACGGCGATCTACGACACCATGCAGTACATCCGCCCGCAGATCCAGACCACCGTGCTGGGTCAGGCGGCGTCGGCTGCTGCCGTGATTGCGGCTGCGGGAACTCCGGGTAAGCGACTTGCCCTGCAGAACGCGCGCATCCTCATCCACCAGCCGTCGACCGGTGATGCAGGCCGTGGCCAGGCGTCGGACATCGAGATTCAGGCAGCTGAAGTGTTGCGGATGCGTACCTGGCTTGAGCAGACCCTTGCGGCGCACTCGAATGTCAGCCAGGAGCAGGTCAACAAGGACATCGAGCGCGACAAGATTCTGTCGGCGGCGGAGGCCCAGGAGTACGGCCTTCTCGATCAGGTGCTGACGAGCCGCAAGAACATTACGCCAGCCCTGACCTCGAAGTAGCAGCTACACCGTCGGCTTAGCTCGTCGGCCCGCGATGAGAATCGTGATGCCGACGGCGAGTCCCACAGCGACGACTGCGCCGCCGATCCACAGCACAGTGCCCAGAGGCACGGTGCGTGACGGATCGGCGGCGTTGGTCGTTTCTGGGGCCGTGGGTGCGGACCCCGTGGTGCCACTGCCGTTGCCGCCTGACGATCCGGTTTCCGGCTCGGATCCACGGCAGCGCGGTGCGGCGGCGGATCCGGCGCTCACCTCGGTGGCCGAGGCGGGGGTCCAGGTGAACGGGATGGTGCCGCTCACGGTGTGACCGTCCCCAGAAATCGCTTGCCACGTGAGGGTGTACGCGCCAGCCTCTCCGAGGGCAGCGCGCATCGTGATTGACGGCCCGGACACGGTGACGCAGCCGTCACCGTAGAAGCGGCCCGCGGCATCCGTCACCTGAATGGCGAAACCGTTGGTCGCGCCGTCCAGAGTGAGGAGCGGGGCATTCGTGGTCACCTCGAACTCCTCCGGCAGCTCGGTGAGATTCGCGCCGCTCGCCGGCGTGGACGACACCACATAGTTGTGGGCGAGAGCCGGGGATGCTGCGCCCACCACCGGCGCCGTCACCACGAACGCGGTGGCGAGCAGTAGCGCGATACGGCGGCCTTGTCTGGTGGCGCAGCTCTGCGTGGTCATCATCAGCCCTGGACGCGGCGGCGCGAGGTGACAGCGATCACCACAGCGACGGCACCGACGACAAGACCGGTGATTCCTAGGACCCGCGCCAGAACGTCATCAGATGCAGGGGTCTTGTCGTCCACGACGGTTGCCGTCGCATGGTCGTCGTCTGCCGCGCCGTGGTGCTCACCCGCGGGCTTGTCGTTCACGTACAGCACAGGAGCGGGGAATTCGGAGTCGGGCTTCGTGCCGTTCCAGTTCACGACTGTGCCGTCGGAGTAGCTCTGGGCGACGGCCAGCACCACCTTTCCCGTGTTGGGTACGCCGCCCAGCAGCACGGGGAAGACGCCGTACTGCGCGGCCGTCAGCTCATGGCCGGGGGCGGCGGTCCAGATGACGTGGGTCACAGCTTCTGTGACACTTCCGTCGTCAGTCTTTATGGGCGTCTTCAGGGGCTCGGTGACGAGCTGCGCCGTCCACCCCGGCACAGGAACCGTCGACACAGAACCGAACGGCGTCTTCTCGGGCAGGGTGATGTCGATCGCCGTGGTCGTCGCTGTTGCCGACTCTGTGGGCACCTGGAAGTTGACGAGCGGGTAGCTGCCGGGATCGGCCTGCGTGGTGTTGATGGTGACGTGCGCACTCGCGCTGAGCGGCAGCGCGAGTGCCAGGGCGGTTCCGGCCACAACAGTCGTTGCGGCAGTGAGAATGCGGGTACGGGTGTTCTTCATGGAGTGAGTCCTTAGAGAAATGCGCGTATGGCGCGAAAAATAGATGTGCCGCAGCGGTGGTTGAGTAGCGCCAAGGCGCGTATCGAGGCCAGTTAGGCGGCGATGGTTCGGCTGTCACGGGGCCGGTGGCCTCGATACCTCGCTTCGCCACTGCTCAACCGCCGGGCCGGGGGTTAGGCGAATAGCGGGGGACCGCGTCGCGAGACAGCGGTACCGAGCAGGCGGCCGACGAGAAAGGGCACCTGGGATGCGGCAACAGGGATGCGGTGCGCCGCCCGCACGGGCAGCCTCAGGGGCGCATGGAACGGCGCGCGCACGGCATGGACGAGCTGCGTCAGCATCGCCCAGACGGTTCGCTCGGCGTGAAGCAGGAAGAGCAGGGTGGCGACGGCGGCCACTGTGTGGGCCAGCCACATCCAGGGCATGTCGCTGTGGTGTACCGGGGCCGAGCTCGGGAGTGCGGCGGCGGCCGTGGCCGCCGTGGCGGTGTGGTGCATATGCGCGCCGACAGCTGCGCGCGCTCCGGGTGACGAGCCGAGGTGCGAGAACAGCAGATGGAAGGCGAGCTGGCTGCCGCCCACGGCTACCGATAGACGGGGAAGGGACGGGGTGCGCCCGGTCGCGAAAGTTCCGAGGAAACCCGCGAATACGACTCCGATGACGAGTGCGACGCCGCTGGGGGTGCCCCCGCCCGCGAATGTATGTGACAGGGCGGCGGTTGCCGTTGCGAAGGTGCCGAGTAGCCATCCGCGGGCAAGGCGAGCAGCTCTGCTGTGCATGGCAGGCTCCTCGGGGTGGCGGGTTTGGCGGCAGGTTTCGACGGTCTCGACGGCCCGCATCCACCCTCAGCCTAAGACGGCGCGCCGTGTATCTGTCCACACGATGCCGACCCACGTCGGCGGAACGGGTTAGGCTCGGGAACACCCACCGGGTAATGGCCCACCGGATATGGCCCCGGATCGCCCACCGGAGAAGGAGCAAGGATGGCCCGCATCGGAGAGAGTGCCGACCTGCTCAAATGCTCGTTCTGTGGCAAGAGCCAGAAGCAGGTGCAGCAGCTGATCGCCGGTCCCGGCGTGTACATCTGCGACGAATGCGTCGAATTGTGCAACGAGATCATCGAAGAACGCCTGGCTGAGGCCGGCGAAGAGGTGTCGAGCGAATTCGACCTCCCGAAGCCGAAAGAGATCTTCTCCTTCCTCGAGGAATACGTCATTGGTCAGGAGCCTGCGAAGAAGGCTCTCTCGGTCGCCGTCTATAACCACTACAAGCGCATCCGTGCCCGCTCAACGCTGAGCGCCGCAGAAACCGTGATCGACGATGTCGAGATCGCGAAGAGCAATATCCTGCTGATCGGCCCGACCGGATGCGGTAAGACCTACCTCGCGCAAACTCTTGCTAAGCGCCTCAATGTTCCTTTCGCGGTCGCCGATGCTACAGCCCTCACCGAGGCGGGCTATGTCGGAGAGGACGTCGAAAACATCCTGTTGAAGCTCATTCAGGCCGCCGACTACGACGTGAAACGCGCTGAGACGGGCATCATCTACATCGACGAGGTCGACAAGATCGCCCGCAAGGCCGAAAACCCGTCGATTACCCGCGATGTGTCCGGCGAGGGTGTGCAGCAGGCACTGCTGAAGATTCTCGAAGGCACTGTCGCCTCGGTTCCCCCGCAGGGTGGCCGCAAGCATCCGCATCAAGAGTTCATCCAGATCGACACGACGAACGTGCTGTTCATCGTCGCCGGCGCGTTCGCGGGGCTGGAAGAGATCATCTCGGCTCGCGTGGGTCGTCGCGGGATCGGGTTTGGAGCTCCCCTTCACTCCAAGCGCGACGACAACACCCTGTTCAGCGAGGTGCTGCCGGAAGACCTCCACAAATTTGGTCTCATCCCCGAGTTCATCGGGCGTCTGCCTGTTGTCACCACCGTGTCGCCGCTCGACCAGGATGCGCTCATGCAGATTCTGACCGAGCCGAAGAACGCTCTTGTGCGTCAATACCAGCGCATGTTGGAGCTTGACGGTGTCGAGCTCGAATTCGAGCACGAGGCGCTCATCGCCATTGCGGATCTGGCCAAGCTGCGTCAGACCGGCGCGCGTGGTCTTCGCGCGATCCTCGAGGAGGTGCTCGGCCCGATCATGTTCGAGATCCCGTCGAGTGACGAGGTCGCACGGGTGGTTGTCACCCGCGACGTCGTGCTCGACAATGCGGCCCCGACGATTGTGCCGCGCGAGGTCGAGCGGCACGACAAGAGCGCGTAGTCCTCGGCAGTTCTCGCCGACGACCCCGCGCAACCGGGCACGTATGTATCGTCGGAGCATGCCTGATCAGCCGCCGCCGAAAGAGCATTACACCCACGGCCACCATCCGAGCGTTCTGCGTTCGCACACCTGGCGCACTATCGACAACTCCGCGGCTTACCTCGCGCCGCAGCTCGAACCGGGGCAATCGCTGCTCGACGTCGGATGCGGTCCGGGCACCATCACTGTGGAATTCGCCGACCGTCTCGCGCCCGGTCGAGTCGTGGGGCTGGATGCCGCGGCCGAGATTGTCGCGAAAGCCACCGCCGATTTCGTGCGCCCCAACCTCGAGTTCCTGGTCGGCAACGCCTATGACCTGCCTTTCGATGACGACACATTCGATGTTGTGCACGCCCATCAGACCCTTCAGCATGTTGCCGAACCGGTACGGATGCTGCGCGAACTGCGTCGCGTGACCAAGCCGGGCGGCATTGTGGCGGCCCGCGACGTGGACTATGCGGGCATCATCTGGTTCCCCGAACTGCCGGGACTCACCTTGTGGCTCGAGCTGTACGAGCGCGTTCATCGCAGCAACGGCGGCGAACCGGACGCGGGGCGGCGTTTGAAGGCCTGGGCGCTGGAAGCGGGGTTCGAGATTGTGGTGAGCTCGGCATCCGTCTGGAATTTCTCGGATGAGACTGACCGAGCCTGGTGGGGCGGCATGTGGGCCGACCGGGTGTTGCAGTCCGCGTTCGCGAATGACGCGCTCGATAAGGGGCTTGCCACACAGGACGAATTGGATGAGATCAGCCGCACCTGGCGTGAATGGGCGGCCACCGAGGCGGGCTGGATCGCGATGCCGCACGGGGAGATCCTCGCGCGCGCATAGTGCCCACTGATTGAGCCGCACTGATTGAGCCGCACTGATCGAGCCTGTCGATCGAGCCTGTTGACCGAGCCTGTCGAGATCTCGGTGTGGGGGTCTCGACAGGCTCGACCGGCGGTATTTCGCTGAGCCAGTGGAATGTGGCGCCGACCGCACCGGTTGACCCGAAGGTGGCATCCTCTGTTCCCCTGTCGGTTCTCGACCTCGCTTCGGTGTACGACGGCGGGTCGCATGCAGGGGCTCTGGCCGACACACTGATAGTGGCGCGTGAGGCCGACAGGCTGGGATATCGGCGTTTCTGGGTGGCCGAGCACCACGGCATGCCCGCGGTGGCCAGCTCGTCGCCGGCGGTACTCCTCGCTGCCGTCGCCGCCGTGACCACGAATATCCGGATCGGGTCGGGCGGGGTGATGCTCCCGAACCATTCCTCGCTGATCGTCGCCGAACAGTTCGGGACCCTGGTTGCACTTTATGGAGATCGCGTCGACCTGGGGCTGGGGCGCGCTCCCGGTACGGACGGCGTCGTCATGGCGAAGATCCGTCGCGGTGGAATTGCCGAAAGCGCGGACGATTTCCCGCAGCAGCTCAGCGAGCTGCTCGCCTATTTCGGCAGCATTCCGGCACTTGACACGGGTGAGGGATCCCGCATCCTGGCAATTCCGGGCATGGGGGATGCGCCGCAGCTGTGGTTGCTCGGGTCCAGTGACTTCAGTGCCCGGCTCGCTGGCCGTTTGGGACTACGGTTCGCCTTTGCCCACCATTTCGGTGGCGGGGCTGGCGGAGTTAGCGGGAGCAACACCCCGCTCGTTTTCGACCTCTATCGCCGCAGCTTCCGACCGTCGGCCCTCATGACTGAGCCGCACGCAATGGTGTCGGCGACGACTCTTGTGGCCGACGATGCCGCCGAGGCGCGACGATTGCTGTTGCCGCATGCGCTCATGATGCTGCGGCTGAGGTCCGGGCTGCGACCGGGTCGCGTGCCCTCGTTGGCCGAAGCTGAAAGCTACGAGTGGACCCCGCGCGACAATGCCTTCGTCGATCAGACTGTGGCGTCGCAGGCGATTGGTGATGTGGCTCATGTGCGCGCCCGCATCGACGCTCTCGCGGCGGAAACGGGGGCAGATGAGTTCCTCGTCGTGCCGCAAGGGCCGAGCGTCGAGACTCGTCTGCGGACCGTGCGGGAACTGGGTTAGCTGCAGGCCAGCTACTCTGCCCAGCTGCTCAGCTGCTCAGCTGCCCAGCTGCCCAGCTGCCCAGCTGCCCAGCTGCTTAGCTCAGCTGCCCAGCTCAGCCCTCAGTTCGGCTACGCAGCCCAGCTACTCTTCCCCTGGACTCAGTCCGTCGGCTCCTCGATCACGGCTTTGCCGTCGTATCCGAGCCGGACGATGGTGCCGTCGTCGAGCTCGGCGATCGGTCGTTGCTCAAGGAAAGTCAAAGTCCAGCGCCAGGTGCTCGCGTCGACCCCCGCCGTTTCCAGATCCGCTTCGACAGACGCGATCGCCACAGCCAGCACCTCAGGCACTCGCGACGGAGGTTCGGCGCCGACCGTCCAGCGGGTTCCGAGCTGCATTAGGCCACCGGCGTTTCGTCGAGCACGATGTCGGTCACGGTGACTTCGTCGGCTGCAATCAGCGAGAGTTCGGCGATGCGTCCGACAGCTTTCAAATCTTCGAGAGCCTCAGCCACAATCGCCGGGCCCGCCAGCGTTGCCGACAGCACGCCCGTCTTCTGAGACGCTTTGGCATCCGTCTTCGCGCGTCGGATACCGATGAGCGCTGCGCTCGCCGCGGGCAGGACTCCGCGGGGTCCGCCCGCGAATGCCAGCTCGTCAACGACCGGCCATGCCGCTGTATGAACGGAGTCGCTATGAGTCCAGCTCCATACTTCGTCGCTCGCGAAAGGGATCACCGGGGCCAGCAAGCGCACCAGCACGTCGATCGCCTTCCGCAGAGCTGTCACCGAGCTGGCGTCACCGGTATAGGCGCGCTCTTTGACGAGCTCCAGGTAGTCGTCGCAGAACGTCCAGAAGAACTGCTCGGTCACCTCGAGGGCGCGTGCGTGGTCGTAGTCGCGGTAGGCAGTGGTGGCCTGGGCGACGACGCGGGAGAGTTCGGCGAGCATGTCGATGTCGAGCGGGTTGGTGATGACGGTGTCGAGATGGGTCTCGGCAGGCTCGACCGACGGAGGGGTCTCGACCGAAGAACGGGTCTCGACAGGCTCGACCGACGGCATGGACAGCACGAACTTGGCGGCGTTGAGCACTTTGATCGCCAGGCGCCGCCCGATCTTCATCTGTTTCGGGTTTTGCGGATCGAAGGATGCGTCGGTGCCCAGGCGACTGGACGCGGCCCAATAGCGCACGGCATCCGAGCCGTGTTCCTCGAGCATGGCTGCCGGGGTGACGACATTGCCCTTGGACTTCGACATCTTTTTGCGGTCGGGGTCGACGATGAAACCTGAGATGCCCGCGTTGTGCCACGGCACCCTGCCGTGTTCCAACTCGGCCCGCAGCACTGTGGAGAACAACCAGGTGCGGATGATGTCTTGGCCCTGGGACCGCAGCGAATATGGGAACACCAGGTGGAACAGCTCGTCATCGACGCCCCAGCCGCCCGCGATCTGTGGGGTCAGACTCGAGGTGGCCCAGGTGTCCATAATGTCGTGTTCGCCAACGAAGCCGTTGGGCTGATTGCGCTGGTCTTCTGTATAGCCGGGGGCCGGATCCGATGACGGGTCGACCGGCAGATTCGTCTCCCCGGGCACAATCGGCTCATGATGCAGCGGTTCGCCGTAGGCGTCGAGGGGGTACCACACGGGGATCGGCACACCAAAGAAGCGCTGTCGCGAGACGAGCCAGTCGCCGGTGAGGCCGCCGACCCAGTTTTCGTAGCGCACGCGCATGAAGTCGGGGTGGAAGTCGATGCTGCGACCTGCCTCGATCAGACGGTCGCGCAGGGCCTCGTCGCGAGCTCCGTTGCTGATGTACCACTGGCGAGTGGCGACGATTTCGAGCGGCTTGTCGCCCTTTTCGAAGAATTTGACCGGATGCGTGATCGGCTTCGGTTCGCCGATCAGCGCGCCCGTCTCTCGCAGCAGTTCAACTGTGCGAGCCTTCGCGCTGAAAACCGTCTTGCCTGCCAGCTCGGCGTAGATGGCGCGCCCTGCGTCGCTGAACAGCTCTGCGGCGGGGGCTTCCGCGAGCAGTCGCCCATCTTTGCCGATGATGGCGCGGGTAGGCAGGTCGAGTTCGCGCCACCAGACCACATCCGTCACGTCGCCGAAGGTGCAGATCATGGCGATGCCCGATCCTTTATCTTTCTGCGCGAGATGGTGCGCGAGCACGGGCACTTCGACGCCGAAGAGGGGGGTTGTGACGGTGGTGCCGAACAGGGCTTGGTAGCGCTCGTCATCCGGATGCGCAACGAGCGCCACACAGGCGGCCAGCAGTTCCGGCCGTGTGGTTTCGATCTCGACGGCGCCCGACCCGTCCACCCCGCCGGCGGCGCTGGCAAAGCTCACGCGGTGGTAGGCGCCGGGTTGGTCTTTGTCTTCCAGTTCTGCTTGGGCGACGGCAGTGCGGAATGTGACATCCCACAATGTGGGTGCGTCGGCCTGGTACGCCTCCCCACGGGCCAAATTGCGGAGGAATGCCCGCTGGGCGGCGATCTGCGCCTCATGGCCGATGGTGCGGTAGCTGAGGGACCAGTCGACGCTCAGGCCGAGGTCGCGCCAGAGGGCCTCGAATTGCTTCTCATCTTCGACCGTGAGGCGTTCGCACAGCTCGATGAAGTTGCGGCGTGAGACGGGGACCTGGTCGGCGGCCTTGCTCGATGCGCCGGAACCGTCAGAATTCGCGCCGCCTTCGAGGGGTGGTTTGTAGTCTTCGATGTAGGGGAGTGTCGGGTCGCATCGCACCCCGAAGTAGTTCTGCACCCGACGCTCGGTGGGCAGGCCGTTGTCATCCCAGCCCATCGGATAGAAGATCTGCTTGCCCGACATCCGGTTGAACCGGGCCGCGAGGTCCATATGCGTGTAGCTGAATACGTGCCCGATGTGGAGGCTGCCGCTCGCGGTCGGGGGAGGGGTGTCGATGCTGAACACAGCATCCTCGCCTGCGGCGAGTGCGGCCGCGCGGTCGAAGCGGTGTGTTCCCCGCTGCTCCCAGATTTCGGCCCATTTGGCTTCGAGGCCTTCGAGGGCGGGCTTCTCGGGAATCGAGGAGCCGGGGTGCTGGGCATCAGGCACAGAAATTTCCTATCCGTATATGCGGCACCGTGTCGGCGGTGAGGTGCCTGAATGTGGGCTCACGAAAAGCCTCGGTCGAGTCTACCGGCGGCTGTCCGATGTCGGCGAGGTGTGGCTCGCGAGGGTCCGCACAAGGTCACGACTGCGCTCAACTCGCGCGCTAGGGCACTTCTGCTGGGCATTGGGCGTACGCGAGCTGTTCCGAGGGCAACGGCACCCTCGTGCAACGCATACTCGGCACCCTGGCGCACGACAGTCCAGTCACGATCGTGGATCAACATGTGGTGATGTCGGCAGAGCAATATGCCGTCGGCAACATCAGTGCGCCCACCGTCGCGATGCCATTGATCGATGTGATGCGCTTCGCACCAGGAGGGTGGCCGATCGCACCCCGGGAAACGGCAGCCTCCGTCGCGGATTGCCAATGCCATACGCTGGCGTTCAGTGAATAGACGCTGCGTGCTGCCGACGTCGAGCGGTTGCCCGGCCTCAAATGTGATGCCGATCATGCCGGTGTCGCAGATGTGACGATCGACCGTCGCGCGCGATACGGCGCTGCCGTCACCCTCGAGATATCCGTGGCCGCCGGTGCCGCGCAGAGTGGATTCCGTGACGACGACGCGCACCGCGGGGCGACGTGACCCGAAAACTCGCCCGGTGTCGGCCTCAACGGCAATACGCACGATTTCGACGAAGGCATCGGCTAGCAACTGCGGATCGGTGCGCGGGTCATCCACGAGAGCCTTACTCCGCGCTTGATCGGCTTCATCTATGAACCGGGGACCCCCTCGACGCGGTGCGATGACCTCATCGAGGGCGGCGAAGACTGCGCGGCCGTTCTCGGGATCGAGAAGAAACGACCCCTGGTACATGCCGTCGTTGCGTACCCAGCGGGTGAACGACCGACGCTCACGCTGTCGCTGCTCTCGGTCGGCAACACCTTCGGAATCGAGACGATCGCGCGCCGAGCGCGTCGCGCGAAATAGCTCGCCGAGTGATACTTCCCGTGAAAGCGCAATCAACTCGGCCGACGTACTCTCGAGTTGAGCGGCGGGAACGAGGTCGTCGACTCCCATCAGCCCGCGGCGGATCACGTCACTGGCCGCTACCGAGAGCGATCCGTCGCTGAGATGGGCGGCGAGAGCCCGTTGCCAGCCGGGCAGCGCCAATGACGGCGCCGACAGGTTGCCGGCGTGTTCGGCAGCCGCAGCGTCGCGAGCCGCTGTCATCAGCCGGCCTATCTCGACCATCCGCGACGCCTCGCTTCGGCTCACCGGAGCCGTGGCCACGATCAGCGATTCCGGCGAACCGAAGCCCTGGCGCTGCGCTAAACCGCTGTGACCGCCGTCCCGAGGCGAGCGGCGCGCGATTTCCCCAGCGAGTGCCGCAAGAGAGAGCTGCGTCTGCTGCTGGTGCGCAACAAGCGTGCTGTGCGCATCCATCAATTCGGTATCGCTCATCGCATCGAAGCGCTCGGCATCGAGACCGAGGGCCACGACGGCCTCGGCTGATGCGGCAAATGAGGGGAAGAACGGCATGTCTCATTATCCCACATTCGAAAGTATGTTCGAAAGGGGAAGGGGCTGAATTTGAACAAGATCTCAAAGTTCGACCTGTGGAGGAAAGGTCGATGCGGGCTGGCGGGCATGCAGGCAGGGCGGGCGTCAGGCAGGCGGGGCAGGCAGGGATGGCGGCAGGGTAGTCACTCAGGCAGGCAGTAATAGTTCCCCGGCCTGCCCGGAGCACCGACAAGAAGATCTAAACCGCATCCACAGGCACCGTGCGTCGCCGAGCGAACACCGCCGCAACCGCCGTAAGGATCGCGAGCGCGGCGAGAACAATGCCGGGATGCCACCACGCGGCGTCCGTCGCAACCGAGAG
>DATMIW010000040.1:0-4331 GCA_035554115.1 Pseudolysinimonas sp.
TGAGGGGAAGAACGGCATGTCTCATTGTCCCACATTCGAAAGTATGTTCGAAAGAGGAAAGGGCTCAAAATGAACAAGATCTCAAAGTTCGACCTGTGGAGGAGAGGTCGATGCGGGCGGGCGGACGTGCAGGCAGCAGGCCGGGCGGGCAGGGGCATGCAGGCATGCGGGCAGGGCGTCAGGCAGGCAGGCAGGCGGGGCAGGCAGGGATGGCGGCAGGGTAGTCACTCAGTCAGTCAGCAATAGTTCCCCGGCCTGCCCAGAGCTCACCGACAAGAAGATCTAAACCGCATCCACAGGCACCGTGCGGCGCCGAGCGAACACCGCCGCAACCGCCGTAAGGATCGCGAGCGCGGCGAGAACAATGCCGGGATGCCACCACGCGGCATCCGTCGCAACCGAGAGCGCCTGCGTGTAATTCGGCACGAAACCGGTGATGACCGCGGCGATGCTGTACGCGATCGACAGCGCCGTGAACCGGATGCGCCCTCCGAACAGATCCGTCATGAGGCCTCCTAGCGCAGCCCACGCGGCTGTCGGGAAGATGCCGCCGATGATCATGGTCGCCACGAGGATCGGGAATGTCGCGAACTGCAGCAGGAAGTACATCGGGAACGCGATGATCAGGGTCGACACCGCTCCCCAGAACACGACGCGAGCCGAGCCGATCCTGGTCGCCAAATTGCCGAATAGCGGGATCGTCACGAGCTGGAGGAGCCCACCAATAGTTGTCGCAATAAGCAGGTCTTGGAACGAAAAACCGAGTTTCGTCGTGCCGTAGTTGATTGTGTAGGTGTTCATCAGCGCGTACGACCCGATGCCGAGAAGTGCCGAGCCGACGGCGATTATCACCGCTCCGGGCTTGGTGCGAAAGACCTCCGCGATCGGCACGCGTACCCGGCGGTTCTCGCTGGCGATCTTTTCGAAGACCGGCGATTCGGTCATCGACCACCGCAGATAGAGAGAGACGAGAAGCAACGGCAGCGCCGTGAGGAACGGGATCCGCCACCCCCACTCGGCGAGATCGGCAGCGCTAAAGCTGACGGTCATCACGAGGAAGACCGTTGCCGACAGGATCGAGCCGATCGGTGATCCGAGTTGGGGCACTGCCGCGAAGAACGCGTGGCGTTTCTGCGAGGCGTGCTCGGTGGCGATCAGGATCGACCCACCCCATTCGCCGCCCAGGGATATGCCCTGAATGAGACGGAGCGTGATCAACAGTGTCGGGGCCAGCCATCCCACCTGGTCGAACGTCGGCATTACACCGATGAGTCCGGTGGCCACCCCCATGATCGCGATCGTGACGAGGAGGATCTTCCGTCGCCCGATCCGGTCGCCCAGATGTCCGAAGAGCAGGGCACCGATGGGCCGCACGAGGAAGGCGGCGCCAATTGTGGCGAAGGCGCTCGCCGTCTGTGCGCCCGACCCGAGGGGTGTGAAGAACAGCAGCCCGGCGAAGAAGGCGCTGAAGTAGGCGAAAACATAGAAGTCGTACGACTCGAGGGCCGTTCCGATGAGTGACGCCCAGGCCACCCGACGCGTGGGCTGGACTGGTGCAGATGGCTGAACTGATGCAGATGTCGAGGTCACACTGAGATGAGCCTACGAACGCGCCGAATCATTCCCGATTCGCACGACATGCGACAGCAGGCCCGAGAGATGCGCTGTCGGCTCGAGACCCAGTGCGATCCGCAGCGTGGTGCGATAACTCTCATAGACACCCAGCGCATTCGACTGGTTGCCGTCGGCGAGGTGGATTCGAATCAGGATGCCGTGCGGCGTCTCTCGGAGAGGATCCACCGAAATCGCGGCACGGGCCGCGCCCGCTGCCTCACCATGCCGGCCAGACGCGAGTAAGCGCGTGGCAAGGGCCTCAAGTCCTGCCGCACGCAGGTGACGCCATTCTTCGCCGACGGAGATGATCCAGTCGTCGTACCAGTCGGGGAGCAGTTCGCGCGAGAGGGTGGCGATCGCCGAGGCGGCACGGTTTCCGTCAACCATGCCTGCGTCATCCGGGTCGAGCAGGCGGTGTGCGAGCGCCTGAGCTTCTCGGAAGTCGACCCGCACCTGGGTAACAAGCGTGAAGTTCCCCGCTTCTGCCCGGATCGCGCCGCGCGTCACACTGTCAAGTCGCGCGAGCGCTGAACGGAGGGTGACGCCCGCCTGTGCGGCGGACGCATGGGGCCACAAGGTGGTCGCGACTGCAGCCCGAGACACGGTGCGGTCGTGGAGCGCCAGGAAGACTAAGAGCCGTTGCGAGCCGATCGAGAGACCGGAAACATGCGCGCCGTCGACCTCGACGGAGAAGCCCCCGAGTACTCCGATCGTCGTTCCCATGTCGATCACGCCCCTACACGTGCGATCGACCCTACGTGCCTACCTTCGAATTACGCCGGCACGGCCAGGTGGCTATCAGGAAGCCCGATGACTCGAACGGCGGTCCCGGATGCGGCCAACAGCAAGAGCGCCCAGTCCGGCTGATATGAGTCCAGCCGCCCACAGTATCGACGGCCAGGGATCCGTTCCGGTTCTCGCCAGAAGAGCACCCGACCCTGCTTCTCCCACACCGCCGCCGGGTCCACCCGGAACGGCAGGAACGGCAGGCGGTACCACGACGGGGACAACCGGCCCCGTAAGACAGGTATCCGGCCGCGTGATTGTGGTGTTGTCGATCGTCACAGCTGCCGACCGCGCGAGCAGGCGCCCCTGCACCGTCACTCCACTCACGGTGGTGATCGACGCGAGAGCCATGATTGTCCCCGCGAAGTCGGTCGACGTTCCCAGCGTGGCCGAGCTGGTTACCTGCCAATAGACATTGCACGCCTGCGCGCCGTTGCTCAGAACCACATCGCCGGCGGTGACCAGACTGCTTTCCGACTGGAACACCCAGATGGAGTCGTAGCTTCCGCCGCCGTCGAGGGTGAGGACTCCCGTCAGATCGAGGCCGCCACCTCCCGGTCCGTCGGTGTAGGCGCCGGGAACGGGCGCTGTGCCGCCGAGTTGGCTCGGGATTGTCGTGCTGGGGGTCTGCGCCTGCGCCTGGAGGTAGGCGACTGTGAGATCGGTCTGGGCGTCGATCGCATCCTGATCATTGGCGTGCTGTGTGCCTGTCACCGTCGCACTGCCGAATCCGACGATTGACGACGCGGGGCTGATGCCGATGTCGCCGGTGATGACCGAGGCGCCCACATTTGTGATGCTCGGCGTCGCGCCAAGAACGGCGTAGTCGGCTGCACCGCCGAGAGGTACGGCGACCGCGGCATCGGCGCGGGCCGCGCCGAATGGTCCCGCTGTGAGCACGAGCGCCCCCACAGCAGTGGCCGCGAGCACAATCACTCCCCGCGTTCGTCCATTCACTCGTCTCATTGGCCCCCCGGCCCGTGCGACGCCATATGCCTCCATAGTGATTCCCCCTAGAACTGTTCACATGATCACCCCGAGGGCGTGACGAGAGTGTGACGAGGCCATACGGAGGAAGGCGGTGACGAGGGCGATTTGGTGCCATAGAATCAAGGCAACGACAGTGATCCGGCCATCACCGGGGAGTCGCCGGAAGAACGCTGGTGTGGAGTCTCGACGAACTCGACCACCGGTTATTAGACCCGGAACGAATGAGTGGCGGGGCAACCCGCAATCGAGGTGGTACCGCGGCGAAAGTCGTCCTCGTGTGAGTTGTGAATCAGCCACGAGAGGCCTCGATGTACCCCCAGATCCCCGCCAGCCCCGACTTCCCCGAGATCGAGCGCGGCATTCTGGCGTTCTGGAAGGGCGACGACACCTTCCGCGCCTCGGTGGAGAACCGCGAGGGATGCCCGGAATGGGTCTTCTACGACGGCCCGCCTTTCGCAAACGGGCTGCCGCATTACGGTCACCTGCTCACCGGATACGCGAAGGACCTCTTCCCGCGCTACCAGACCATGCGCGGCAAGCAGGTGCAGCGCCGCTTCGGCTGGGACACCCACGGTCTGCCCGCCGAGCTCGAGGCGATGCGCCAGCTCGGCATCACCCAGAAGCACGAGATCGAAGAGATGGGAATCGCCGCCTTCAACGCGAAGGCGCGCGAATCGGTGCTGCAGTACACCGCGGAATGGGAGCAATACGTCACCCGCCAGGCGCGCTGGGTGGATTTCGAGAACGGTTACAAAACTCTCGACATCACCTTCATGGAGAGCGTGCTGTGGGCGTTCAAACAGCTCTACGAGAAGGGCCTCGCGCATGAGGGGTTCCGCGTTCTGCCCTATTGCTGGAATGACGAGACACCCCTCTCGAACCACGAACTGCGCATGGATGACGACGTCTACAAAATGCGCCAGGACCAGTCGGTCACTGTC
>DATMIW010000041.1:0-13609 GCA_035554115.1 Pseudolysinimonas sp.
GCGACGAGCGTCGCGACAATCAGCACGGCGACCACGCCGGCGAAGATTAGCCAATCCACGCGTCCACATTAGGTCTGTGGACGGATTTACGCGATCATCCCTCGGGATGAGATTGGTCTCGACAGGCTCGACCGGCGGGTGGGCTCGACCGGCGGATGGCGGCTACTCGGCTGCTGGCGCTCCGGGCATAGGAGTTTCGTCTTCGACGTAGACGGTGTCGATGATGGGAGCCCCGGCGAGTTCGGCGTAGCTGTCAATCATTGGCTTCGCGACCTCGAAGAACGCGTGATAGTCCTCAACGCTTCGGTACTCATCGAGGTCGAGCACGTGGTCGTCAGCCAAGAGGCGTCGGTGGCCAGTGATGTACTTCATCGCCGCCTCCATGATCGGCCCATGCAGGTGCATGTTCTCGGCTTCGAACTTCTGGATCTGAGCGGGAGTGAGAGGGAATTTCACCGAAACGACAACAGTCATGAACGTGCCTTTCTAGAGGGAAGCGAAGTCAACGCGAGCGTTGTCCTTCTTGTAGGGAGCAGCCTGGATGGTCGCCCGGATCTCGCGCTCCGGAGTGTTCGCGAGGCGTATTCGGCGAGCTCGTGCGACTCCCAGGTCCAGATGTCGACGAAACTGCCGTCTTCGGGTTCGTGGAGGAGCGCGGAGTACTTGCCCTTGCACTCCACGTCGTACTCGGCCAGCATCTGCGGGCGGATGCGCAGCAGTTCCTCACGCGCGTCGGCGGAGGTGGGGCGAATATGAACGACTTCGGCGTTGTACTCAGACATCAGCATCCTTTTCGGAGTGGGGGGCCTCAGCCCCACGGAGGAGGAATTCTGCGACCGAAGCCGCGAGGGCGGGCGGGGTCTCATACATGGCGTAATGGCCGGCGTTGGCCATGACTTCAACCTCTGCGTTCGGGAAGTGGGGGAGCCAGCCTGCCTGCATCGCCTCGGCGCCCAGATCGGCGTCGTACTCGCCCACAATGAGCTTGACGGGAAGGTCGATTCCGGCGAGGTGGGCCGACACATCCGACCGCACCCAGGTCGTCAACTGCGCATCAAAAGCTTCGACAGTCGAGTGGGCGATCGACTCCGCAACGATGCGTCTCACGAAGGGCGAGCCGAGCCTGTTTCCCGTCGAGCCGGCGACGATGGCGTGGCGCACTTCAGTGCTGCCTGCAGCATGGGCGAAGAAATCGAAGGTCTCGTCATCGAAGGGGACGCCCGACGGGGGGACGGGACTGATGCCGACCAGGTGGGTTACCCGCTCCGGCATATCGGCCAGCACCGCCGCCGCCGCGATGCCGCCCATGGAGTGGCCGAGCAGGGCGAATCGATCCCAGCCGAGGTCATCGGCCAGGGCACGCACGTCGGTGCTGATCTCGGCGAGCGAGTAGTCGCCGGATTCAGTTTTGCGCCGGCCATAGCCCCGGTAGTCGGCGAAGACGTAGCTGAATTCGTCGGTGTCGATGTAGGTGGGGAACTCTCCCCAGCCGCCCGAGAATCCGTACCAGCCGTGCAGGGCAATGACGCGGACAGGCCCGGTTCCCACCACCAGAGGGGTCACACTCGTCACAGGGCACCGACCTTTCGACTCGACCTTAGCCTCAGTGCGTGGCGAACTTCTCGGCAACCGGTCGTTCGGCTGCGGCGTATTCGCGCCCAATGCGCGTCATCAATTCGCCATCCATGTATGCCATCGTCACGTGATGCAGAACACCTGAATCGCCGGCGCTGAGCACAGTGCGCGCCACCGCAAGGAACGTCTCGGCGCGGCGATTGAGGGTAGCCCCCTCCGGCCAGATGCCGACGATGCTCTCCTCGGCATCGGCTATCACCAAAGGCACGGCCACCACCTCGCGGCCCTCGTGCGAAAGAGCGTGAGCCGGGCGATGCACCATCAGGCTGAAGCCCAGATTGCGCGCCACCATCGATTTCACGAGCTCATAGTCGGCGATCCGATAGGCGACTTGAGGGTGGATTCCCGCCTGTTGAAAGAGAAGCAAGGTGTGGGTGTTTGCCGCATCGACGTCGTACAGGATTAGCGGCTCGTCTTTCACATCCTCGAGGGTGAGACCCTCGCGCCGAGACAGTCGGTGGTCTGCGCCGAGGATTACGTAGACCGGCGACCGTTTCAGAGGCATCCGGTTCACCGTCTCCGGCAGGTACAGATCGAGCAAGATGGCGCAGTCCAGCTCATTCACGGCGAGCTTCTGCACAAGGGCGCGTTGCGAGTCGATGACGAAGCTGAGAGTGACCCTGGGGTGATGGTGCGCGAAGTGCTCGACAACCCCCGGCAGCACAGTCGGCGCGAGAGTGGGGTAGCAACCGACCGAAAGGGATCCGACAAGTTCTGTCTCGGCGCGAGTGAGCGACAACTCAGCCTCTTCGGCTAAACGCAGAACATCCCTCGCCGCTGGATAGAGCCTGTGCCCCTCGAGCGTCAACTTGGTTCCGCGCGCCTTCTGAGTTGTGACGAGAGTCGATCCTGTTACGCGCTCAAGTGTGGCCACACCGGCCGCGATAGCTGCAGAGCTGACACCGATACGAGCCGCCGCCTTGGCGAACGAACCGGTCTCGGCGACCGCGCAGAAGTATTCGAGCTGGACGATCGTGAAGTGCGGCACCTCAGGAGACTACCCAACCTCAAGTTGGGTAGTTGCTAAAGAATCGGGCCTTGGGCTGCGGCAAATGCCCTCCTAGCTTGGAGGGCATGACCCTCTCTCTCACCAGCATTCGCGAAGACCCCGATGTCGCCGGCCAGTGGGGCAGTTTCGAATACACGGGGTGGCAAGACGAAAACCTCTCGTGGAAAGAGGGAGTCTACATCGGCGACTGGTCGTGGCTCGAGGAGGTGCGGATCAGTGGACCGGACGCGCTGAGGTTCTTTTCGGAACTCGCCGTCAACGACATGTCACGATTCGCTGTCGACCAGGCAAAGCACGCGATTTTCTGTAGCGCGGCAGGCAAAGTTATCGGCGAGGGTGTGCTGATGCGGCAGTCGGAGACCGACTTCGTGTTCAACGCCCGCAGCCCCATCAACTCGTGGCTCGAATACAGCTGGAACCGCGGTGACTATTCGGGCACCTTCGCGATCACACTCCGAGACCACAAGCTGCAGGTGTCGGGGCCGAGATCTCTCGAGCTGCTCGAAAGCTTGATCGGCGAGCAGGTGCGTCGCATCCCGTTCATGCACGTCGGTCACGCCACGGTAGCCGGGCACAATGTGCAATTGCTGCGGCAGGGGATGGCTGGCGAGGTCGGATTCGAGATGCAGGGCGACGCCGAGTTCACGGCCGAGATTCGGGATGCCGTGCTCGCGGCAGGCGAGCCCCTCGGGATCCGGCGGCTGGGGGCTCGCAGCGCCATGATCAACCACCTGGAGGCTGGCTTCCCCACCGTCACTGTCGACTACCTCGCCGCTGTGACGGGCGACGCCGAGCGGGACTTCCTGGAGCAGTACGGGCAGCCTGTCGCCGACGTCAGGTCACCGGAATGGGCCCGCAGCATCGTGCGCTGCCTCAAAGTGAAGGGCAGCTTCGAGGGCGCGGAGGTGTCCGACTGGTTCCGGAGCCCCGTGGAACTGGGATGGGCGCGCAATATCCATCTTGACCACGACTTCTATGGGCGGGAGGCCGTCGCCCGCGAGCTCGCGGCGCCCATCCGCGCGATCGTCTCGTTGGTCTGGAACCTCGACGACGTCGCCGAGGTGGTGGGATCGGTGCTGGCGGCAGATCACCCGTACGACTTCATGGACCTGCCGCGAGCACAGTGGTTCGCGATGTACGCAAACTCGGTACGCGTTGGCGAACGCGAGATCGGGGTCGCGACCTCGCGCGGCTACAGCTACTTCTTTCGCAGCATGCTGTCGCATGCGGTACTCGAGACGGAGTTCACGGCCCCCGGGACACAGGTGGAAGTCGTATGGGGCGACCCCGGCCACCCGCAGAAACGCATCCGGGCGACCGTCCACCGCTATCCGTTCAAAGACGATAAGCGCAAGGTCGACCTCGGTAGCTACTCGGCTCCCGGCATGAACGCGCCTTCCTAGAGGGAAGCGAAGTCGACGCGGGCATTGTCTTTCTTATAGGGAGCCGGCTGAATCGTCGCCCGGATCTCGCGCTGCGGGGTGCCGGGATTGCCCCAGAGCACAGTGACTTCATCGCCGATACTGCAGTGCTCAACATCGATGACGGCCAAGGAGATCATCTCGCGGAAGAACGCACTGTAGCCGCGCGAACTCGTCACACCGACGAGCTCGCCGTTCTTCAGAATCTGGTCGGCGTACACGTAGCCGCGCGGTTCCTGCGGCATCTCCATGTAATCCGGCATCGGCTCGCCCTTGCGGAACAGTGAGGCGTAGATGTCGACGACGTCGTCCGAATTCCACACCAGGGTGGCTCCGGTGCGGCGAGGTGCAGCCAATTCGGCGCGGAGCGCCTCGGCCCCGATGAAGTCATGGTCGAAGTTGATGCGGTTGCCCCAGCCGAACTCGATGGGGCTGCGGTACCAGTCGGCCACGTCATCCGACTCGAAGCTGCCGGCAATGCGGTTGAAGTTGTCGAGCCAGCCACCGTCCTCCATCTCGTGGATGTAGCCGGCGTGATCCACATCAAAGACCGCGGGGAGGTAGTCGAGGCCCTGCGTCGGGTAATAGGCCTCGAGGTGGTTGATCATCGCCACGCGACCACCCAACTGCTCGATGCCGAACTCCTGACCCGCCTCGAAGAGCGTGCCCCACACCAGGGCCGCGTGCTCGAGCGGATACTGCAGCTCGAAACCGATCTCGCCCGTCATGCCCTGGCGGAGCACCGTAACCTCAACGCCCGCAATCGTGGTGGTGGCCGAGCGCATGAACGTGAGGTCACGGAAGGTCGCGCCGCTGGCCTTCTCGAGAACCGCGAGGGATTTCGGGCCCTGCAGATGATGCTTGGCAAGGCTCAGCCATTCCACCTCAACATCGAAATCGCCTTGGCGCCGGTGGTAATCAACCCATGCCGTGCTGAAGGAAATGTACTCGTTCTCGCCCGTGCGGCTGAGCACCGCATCGTCGATGATCTTGCCATCGTCATTGCACTGGATGATGTGCTTCGACTGGCCGACAGCGAAGTTTTTCATCGTGTTGACGGACACCTCAGAGAAGAGGCGCAGCACATCCGGACCGGTGAATTTGATGGTCGGCAGGAACGACCAGTCACCGAGGTAAGCGGAGTGCTTCCACGACAGGCTCTCATCGACCCAGTTCGTGTATTGCGGCGGACCCCACGATGCTCCGACGAGATGCGTGATCGGGCGGTGACGCAGTTCATCGACAGTTGTCAGAGGGACGGGGCGCGACGACGTGGATGCGATTTCCGATGGGCGAGACATGGACCCTTCCTGACGTGCGTGAGGTTTATCACGTGGCCGGGATCGCACAAGGCGCCATGCTCATCGGGCCCTCCGCCGAGACCGACGATGAGGAACCTGGACCCGCCCGTCGCACGAGCGCCGAGCAGCCGTATGTTCCATAACTGTACCATCCGTATGGGATGCTACGGAAGTTAAAGTGCGCGGGCCCAGTCGAAAGAAATGGTTTACTCATCGCGGAGCTTCACCCGGAGCGCGTCGATGTGGGCTGTCTCGACGTTTACGTATCCGAACCCGTGGATACGCGTTTCCGCGTCGATGGGATACGGGGGACGTGTGGCGCCGAACTCCGACTGGGTCGTGTACCCCACGGGGCGTTCGACCTCCCAGCTCGGACGCCCACCCGCGTCGCGGAAGTACGGCATGACCTCGCGCGCGAACAACGTCATGCTCTTCGTCGACATCCATTCGGGCATGGATCCGGCGTCCGCCATCACCACGATCTGCCCGGTGCCCAGGTCGTTGACGAGCTTCTCAAGAGCCTCACGCACGGTCTTCGGGGAACCGACGAGAGCCATTCCCTCTTCGACGAGTTCATCGAACGAGAACTCCGACGGGGACTTGGAACGGTACCCGCTGCTGAGCATCGCCCGGAGAGACTCCGGGCTCGTGTAACCCGGCGGGAAGAAGTCGTGGAAGGCCGACCGCATGACGCTCTGATTCATCCAGGCGAGGTGAGGCTCGGCCTCTCGTCGAGCCTGCTCATCCGTCTCGGCGACATAGATGTGCACTACTGCAGCCGACTGCTGCGGCTCAGGTGTGTAGCCGTACTCCGTCTCGGCGATCTCCTTGAACAGGTTCAGGTTGCGGATCATCGATGCTCGGGGGTTCAGAATCGCCATGTAGGTGTACTTGCCCCGCGCCGCCAACTCGATTGTCTCGCGCGATCCCGCGGCGGGAAGCCACCGCTCGGGAGTGTGAAGCGGCGTAGGCCACAGGTTCACGATCGGATAGTGATAGTAGTCACCCCGCCATTCGAACGGCTCGTCTTCTGCGAGAGCCTTGTCGATGAACGCGAGGCCTTCGACGAACCTCGCTCGGGCCTCGGACGGGTTGGCATTCGTCGCGTGATAGGCAGTGCCGATCCCGAGCGGGAAACCGACACCCAGCCGACCGTTGGCGACAACGTCGAGAGTTGCAATGGCTTCCGCCGCCTGCAGGGGGCCCTGATAGCTATTGATAACAGGACCGGCGGCAATGATTTGCACGCGGCTGGTGCGCTCGGCGAGAGCCGCACTGGTGATCATCACGTTGGGCATGAAGCCCGGCGCTCGCTGTTCCATGAGCATCAGGCCATCGAATCCCAGCTCCTCGCCGGCGGCCATCGTCTTGAGGTAGCGCTTCATCTGGTCTTGGGCGTAGGCAGCCTTGTTGTAGACACCCCGCGGCAGGTCGACGAAGTTCGACTTGAGACCCGAATCCATGGCGGGGATATGCGGGTCGTTCGACGACATGAAGAGGTGGAACTTGAGGCGGTGGGAGCTTCGTTCGTTGATCATTGAGGTCTCATTCGTAGTCATGCGCGGGTTCCAGAGTGGGCGACGGTCGAGATTGCGTCGGCGACAGAATCCGGTTGCTGGAGGATGAAAAGGTGCTCAGTACCTGAACCCGACGCGGATGAGATCACGACCGGAGAGGTGTGCAAAGCCGCGGCATACCGCACCGCGACGGACGGCGCGACGACCCGATCCGTCTCGGGGATCAGCACGAGCGTCGGGGCTGTGACGCGAGCGAGGTAGTGCTCGAGTTTGATGTCGTAGCGCGGGTTCCAGGCAACTCGAGCTATAGCCGTGCGCTCCTGGAACGAGTCGGCCATGAGCTCTGCCGGGTCGGGGACCAGAACACTGAAATATGCCTGCACATCGTCACCCAACAAAAGAGCGAACTCTTCATCGGGGGTCGTGCGGAACATGTTGACGAGAGGCTCGCCCTCGTTGGGACGAAGACCCCACGGCGCGAGAAGCGACAACGACGAAAGCCGTGACGGGTGGCTGACCGCGTATTCGGCAGCGACCCATCCTCCGAAACCGTGACCGACGAGATGCACTGTGGTGAGGCCCAGCTCGTCGAACAGCGTGTCGAGGTGGATCACCGTGTCGGCGAACGAGCTATAGAATTCGGGAATGTCGGTCTGACCGAAACCCGGAAGGTCAGGAACTATGACCTCGAAGGTATCGGCAAGCCGCGAATACAGCTCGAGATCCTTGTTCGTCAGCCACGCTCCGGCGAGAACGACGAGGGCCTCCCCCGATCCCTGTCGGCGATAGCCCACCGTTCCGCCGAGAACTTCAATTGTCGATTTGGCAACCGTTGACATACATCTACCCTTCTTACGGGGTCTCGGAGCACGAACCACTCTTGTCTCTGCGAGACACAGGAACCTTCGTCAGAAGACCGGCTGACGTGTGCATGACGCTCATCTAGCTGCGAGCGAGTCGTTTATGGCGGGGGATCGATGAGACGTCGATCTTCTCGTTGCGCTCGAGGTCGAGTAGCGGGAAGCGCTCAACAGTCGCTCGGATCTCCTTTTGACGGCTACCCGGCTCACCCCACAGCACCGACACCTCGGTGCCGTGGGCGCTGTACTCGACATCGATGGGACAGATGGAGATCATCTTCCGATACGAGTAGCTGTACATGCGTCCCATCGACATGCCGACGGTCTTGCCGTCGACCAACACCCGGTCGTTGAAAATCGCAACGGACGGATCCTGGTACATCGGTGAGTTCGGAATCGTCATGTACTCGTACTCCTCGCCCTCTTCGAACAGGCTGCCGTAGACCTCGAGAAGGTCGGCTTTGTTCCAGACGAGAGTCACCATCTTTTTGGTCGGGTTCGCCAGCAGCGGCTCGAGAGCCTCGCGCCCCACGAAATCATGGTCGAGTTTGATCATGTGGCCCCAGCCGATGTCGACCGGATTGGCGTAGCGCTCGGTCTCGTCAGGGCCCATGCTTCCCCTGAGGACCGGAGCCGAACCCAGTTCCTCTCCCTGCCTCATCCAGGCCTGAAGCTCCGGATCCTCATCCCAGGCGTAGAGGAAATGGTCGTACGCCTGCACGAACCCGTTCTCGGGATGATTCAGCGGGTACGACGTGGCGCCGAGGCGACGGATGCCGAAGGGCTTACCTGCTTCGTAGATCGCCGAGTAGATCGCGTGGGCATGCTTGAGGGGTCCGTGCACCTCGTACGCGAGCGTGCCCGACATTCCGATGCGAAGCAGCTGCACATCGATCGCCTGACCGTCGATGGCAAAAGTCGCGTGACGGAAGCGGGCGAATCGGATGTCGTGGAGGTCCGACTCGGTCGCGGCCTCGAGAATCTCGAGCGAGCGAGGACCCGCGATCTGAAAGAGGAACGCCGTGCCATTGAGGTCTTCGCCACGCACCTCGTACTTGCCAGATGCCACAACATAAGGCAGGTACGGCGCGAGCCAATAGGTGATGAACTCCTGCTCGGCCGTGCGAAGTGCCATGCCGTGCGCGACGATGTTGCCGTGCGAGTTGCACATGATGAGATGACGCGCGGCACCTATCTCAAAATTGGACAGGCCATTGATCGACACGTCTGACAGCAGCTTGAGTGCGTCAGGGCCGGAGATCTGGTACGTGTCTGTCGGGTTCAGGCCCGCATGGAGGTAGGCGGTGTTCTTCCAAGACAAGGACTCGTCTTTCCAGCCCGTGAACTCCAGCGGCTGGGGGAAGGGACCGAAGGTGCCGCACTCCAGGACACCGATCGTCGGGTCGAAGGGCAGGTACGGGTTGTACGGAAGGTAGGGATTGAACGAATGGTCGGTCGCGTGGGACAAAAAGGCCTCCGAGGCGTCGTGAGATAACAGTCCACGTCTGCCAGGAACCGACCACCTGGGGTGATGCAGTTTGCCTATGCTTCTCGGGCTCCCCGTCGCCAAAGCGATGACGATCAGGAACCTAGTCTCACGCAGTGCGACAACTGTGCGAAACGTATGTCTTGCACAGAAAATAGCACCGCTGTGAAGGGTCGCGCAACGGATGAAGTCGACTGCGCCTTTTCGACGCAGCCTGAGTGAGCAGTTGACGACGTGTGGTTCGGTTTGAACTCTTTGTGGCTACTAGGGAACCCGGAAGAGCCACTCGTCCGTGGCGAACTTCTCGGCAACCAGTCGTTCGGCTGCGGCGTATTCCTCGGGCGTGATGTTGCCGCTAATGAGTCCATGCCGTTCGCGGAATGTACTGACCATACGGTCGATGATCTCCTCGCGCGGAAGGCCCGTCTGGCTGCGCAGCGGGTCGACGCGCTTGGCTGCGCTCTTGGTGCCTTTGTCGCTGAGCTTCTCGCGCCCGATGCGCAGGACGCGCATCATCAGCTCGCCGTCCATGTCGTAGGCCATTGTCACGTGATGCAGCACGCCGCCGTTGCCGAGACGCTTCTGTGCGGCGCCGCCGATTTTGCCGCTGGGGCTCGTGATGTCGTTGAGCGGCTGGTAGCTCGCCTCGATGCCCAGGGCTTGCAGCGCCTGCACTGTCCACTCGTCAAAGTAGGCGTAGCTGTCGGCGAAGGTCATGCCTTGCACGAGGTCGATCGGTGCGTAGAGCGAGTAGGTGATCGCGGCGCCGGGCTCGATGAACATCGCTCCGCCACCGGAGATGCGGCGCACCACACGGAAGCCGTAGTCGCAGGCGGCATCGGTATCCACCTCGTTTTTCACTGACTGGAAGCTGCCGATGACGACGGCGCGTTCGCTCCACTCCCAGATACGAAGGGTTGGCGGGCGACGACCTGCGCCCACCTCTTCGGTCAGCACCTCGTCGAGAGCCATATGCATGAGCGGGCTGAGCGGGCCGGGGTGGAGGAGTTGCCAGGAGTAGTCGCTCCAGTCAGTGGCACGCTGCAGCGCGCGCCGGATCGCCGTCGCGACCGAGTCGGGAGCGAAACCGAGCAGCTGGGCACTCGGCGGTAACGCCGCCTGCACCGCGGCGGCGAGGGCGCGCGCGTCGGAGGTTTCGGCCATGCCCTCGACTGCGGCGTTGATGGCGGCGTGCGCTTCGTCCGGCTCGAGGAAGAAGTCGCCGGCCAAGCGGAAGTCGTGGATGCGGCCGTCGCGCACCTCCAGGTCGACCACCACAAGCTTGCCGCCGGGGACCTTGAATTCGCCGTGCATGGGGTTCAGCCTAGGTTGCGGGTGGGGAAGACCGCCGAATGCGGGCGCGCCTACACCCGCTTATGAACGACGCCCTCTTTCATGACGAACGTCACGCGATGCGTCGCGTCGATATCCGTCAGCGGGTCACCGTCGAGGGCGATAACGTCGGCGAGCGCACCCACCCTCAGCGCGCCGAGGTCAGGCCGCCGCAGCATTTCGGCGGCGAGCGTCGTCGCCGAACGCAGAGCGCGCAGCGGGTCGACGCCGTACTCGACCATCGCGGTGAACTCGCCCCAGAGGTCGAGCGGAGACTTACCGCTCGCGTCGCTGCCGTAGACGACTTTGGCGTTGCTCTGCGCGATAAGCGCCTGCGATTCCAGAAGGTCGTCCTTGAGGGCAAAAATGCCGTCCGTAGGCAGACCCGCCTCGTTTCCGTCCTGCACCTCGTTCACGCTGACGACGGCACCCGAGAACATGTCGCGGATGATGCGCATCGTCGGAACGAGATAGGTGCCGGTCTCCTCAGCCAGGTCGAGAGTCTCCTGCGACATGAGGCTGCCATGCTCAATGGACCGCACCCCGGCCTGAATCGCGCGCTTCACGCTCTCGTCACTGATCGCGTGGACGGCGACATCCACATCCAGGTCTCGGGCGGCTTCGACGCACGCCTCCAACTCAGCCAGCGTCCACGACATGTGTCCGTGGCCTTCACCTGGACGGTCGCCGAAAAAGCCGGTGAGCGCGACCTTGATCCAGTCGGCTCCGTTCAAAATTTCTTCGCGCACGCGACCCCGGATCGCATCCGGGCCGTCCACGACGCCGCGTACCCGAATCCGGAACTCCGAGTCGAGTTGCGGAGGCTCCCCATGACCGGAGGTACCGCTCATGATGTGCGGCGCCACGATCATGCGCGGGCCCGTGATAAGACCCAGCTCGATGCCCTTCTTCAGGCCGACTGTCGCGTACTCGGTGTCGAGGCCGCCCAGGTCGCGCACAGTCGTGAAGCCGGTATTGAGCATGCCGGCCAGGCCGGGGAGCGAGTGCAGCGCCTTGAGAACTGACGACTCCGTGTAGAAGGTGCTCAGCATCCGGTCGAGGGTGAGACCCGAATGCACATGCGCGTCGATGAAGCCCGGAGAGACCGTGTAGCCGGTGAGGTCGATGACTTCGACATCGTCGGGCCGCGGAACCGTGTCACCCAGCTCTGCGATCCGCCCGTCGATAACGAGGATCTCGGTGGCGGGGCGCTCACGCATGTCCTCACCGTCGAAAAGAGCAGCAGCGCGAATGACGACGGGGCGGGCCATGGGACACCTTTCGTACGACAGTAACTATACGAAAGGTACTGCTTACAGCAGCCCTTGGTAAGCGCCCCCATCGAGCCGAAGGTTGCTGCCGCTGATGTATCCGCTGTTGACGGCGCAGAGGAACGCGCAGGCGTCGCCCACTTCCTCCGGCCTACCGAGTCGCCCGGCGGGGATCGAGTCGACCTGCAGCTGACGGGCTTCCTCGAAGGTGATGCCAGCCCGCTGCATGGCGTCATTTGCCATCTGGATCTGCCGCTGCGAGTCGATCCGCTCGGGCTGGAGCTGGTTGATCGTGACATTGAACGGCGCGAGCTCCCGAGAGACCGCTTTCGCGGCGGACGACAGAGCCGTACGCGCCGCGCCGGACGCGATCATGTGCGGGCGGGGGGATCCGACAATCGCCGAAGTAATGTGCACGACCCGGCCGAAACGGCGCTCCTTCATCCCCTCGAGAACGCTCTGCATCAGCAGGAACGGGGCGAGGAAGTTGCCCTCCAGGGCGCCGTCGATGATCTCGGGCGTCACCTGCGTGATAGTCGCCGGCTTCGGGCCCGCGTTGTTGGTGACCAGGATATCGACCTCCGGCACCGCGCCGAGCAACACCCCCCGCCCCTCGGCCGTTGTGATGTCGGCAACGACCGGGATCACCGTGCCGCCTGTGAGATCCCGAATTTCCTGCGCTGTAACGGCCAGCTCATCGCCGTTCCGGGAGTTGATAACTACCGTGACGCCCTCGCGCGACAGGGCGAGAGCGCAGGCGCGCCCGAGTCCGCGACTGGATGCCGCCACGACGGCCGTGCGTCCGGAGATTCCGAGATCCATGGGCATCCTTCGTTCGAGAGGTCACGCCGACAGGCGGGCGCGAATCCAGGCGACGACATCCGCAATGACCTCGGCCCGGTTGAGTTCGTTGAACAGTTCGTGCCGGGCCTCGGGATAGACGGTGACCGTCACGTCGCTGAGACCCCCGCGCTCGCGGTAGGCGCGGGCGAGAAGTTCGACGCTTCGCGGTCCGCCGAGGGGATCTTCGCTGCCGATGATGATGAGCAGCGGCAGATCATGGGCGAGCTTCGTGGGACGGCCGAGCAGGCGGAGTCCGTCGGCGAGGCCGAACAGCTTCGCGGCTTTCGCGTCGAAGGTCAGCGGGTCGGCGGCGAACGCGGCGGCAACCGCCGGGTCGCGGCTCAGCCACTCGTGACCGGTCGTTCCGAGATGCGCATGGCGAGCGTTGAGGTCGCCCGAGTTCATGTGACGGAGTGTGCGATAGGCGGTGCCGCTGAGGATCGCGGCCGCGTAGTCGTCAGCGTGCGCATTCAGAATCTTCTGCCCGAAGAGCGACCCCATGCTGTGGCCGAGCAGCACAATCGGCAGGCCGGGGTTCTCGTCGGCGGCGAGCTGCCGCAGCTGGCGGAGCCCCGCGATAGTGGCCCGGATGCCACCGGGGCCGGGGCGTCCGAGCTTGCTGAGCTCGCCTCCATACTGCTCGACGCCGGTCTGGCCGTGGCCGCGCGAATCGCTCGCGTACACGGCGAAGCCGGCCGCCGCGAAGGTCTGGGCTAGCTCCTCATAGCGGGTCGCGTACTCGCCGAGACCGTGGACGAGATGGATGACGGCCGTCGGCGCGGGCGGGGACCATACGTAGAAGTGGATCGTCACGCCCTCCGCGTCGAGGAAGGTGCGGTGCTGGCGCTCGACAGTGGGCATACAGGGATCGTATGCCGCGCCTCAGCGTTAGCGGGGCTAATGAGCTAGGCTAACGGAATGAGCGAGGTGGAGG
>DATMIW010000042.1:0-51106 GCA_035554115.1 Pseudolysinimonas sp.
ACACAGGGCGCCAAAGCGCGGGCAGATTCGAATGCTTCGTGCAGCGAGCGCTCGCTGACCCCCAACATGGGATCGAGGACATCGTTCAGTGTGATTGACAGAAATGCGGCGTCCAGCTCGCCAGCAATCGCGCGGGCTAAAAAGGTTTTGCCGCATCCTGGTGGCCCGTACATGAGGAGCCCACCGCGAAGGGTGGCGCCGTAGAGAGCCCGCAACTCGGGGTTCTTCAAAGGAGCAATGAACGCTGCTTCGATTCGCTCTTTGACGGCGTGCATTCCACCAACATCCGAGAGCGTAATCAAAGGGTTTTCCGCGCTAAGCACAGGGGAGTTGTCCTCATTGGGTCCCGCATGAATCGAAGGCGTAGCGCGTGGTTCGACTTGCTGTTCGGCCGCATCCCAATCAAAAGATATGACCGGTCCAATCGACGCGGAAAGTGCCGAAGACATCATGCCGCGGGCCGACGCATTGTCAGGGTCATTTGCGAGCAGGGTTGCGAGGTGCGACACCGCCTCTTCTCGTCCCCCGTTGGTGAGAAGGAGCTCCGCCAAGTGGAGGCGTAGGGCAGCATCGTCGGGGGCAGCCTCAACCGCTCGTCGTAGGGCGTCTATGAGGCCTTCATTCACGACGCGAGCCTATGTCGAATTCGCGGGATCAAGCCACCCCATTACAGGGGCTAGAGATCCAGATCCGCTCTTCTGGATGCGGCTAGCCGAGTTTCAGGGCCTCCGCGATGAGCTGCGTCTGCTCGGCGGCGCTGCGCTTGGTTGAACCGGCCGCAGGAGACGCGGATGCCGGACGGGACACCGACGACAGTCCACGGTTGCCCAACTGGGCCCGCAGTTCTGTGTTCATGAACGGCCACGCACCCTGGTTTTCGGGCTCCTCTTGAACCCAGACCACCTCGGCATTCGGGTAACGCTCGAGCACGGCCGTAATGTCGGCGACGGGTAGCGGGTAGTACTGCTCGAGCGTGACAAGCGCGATCTGGGTGGGGTTCTCGCTCTTCTCCAGCTCGGTCAGCAGGTCGTAGTGCAACTTGCCGGCGTGCAGCAGGACACGCTTGACCGCGGCCGGATCGGCTCCGGCTCGGGTGATCCGCGGGTCATCAAGCACCGGCTGGAAGCGGCCCGTCGTGAAGTCGGCGATCTCGCTCGTGGCACCGCGCAAGCGCAGCATCGACTTCGGGGTGAATACGACGAGCGGCCGACGCGGACGGGCATAGGCCTGACGTCGGAGCAGATGCGCATACGACGCCGGAGTCGATGGGCGGGCGATCGTCATATTGTTCTCAGCAGCCAACTGCAGAAAGCGCTCAATGCGGGCCGAGGAGTGATCGGGCCCCTGGCCCTCATAGCCGTGCGGCAGTAGCATGACGACACTTGAGCGCTGGCCCCATTTCTGCTCGGCGCTCGAAATGAACTCGTCGATGATGGTCTGGGCGCCGTTGACGAAGTCGCCGAACTGCGCTTCCCACAGCACGAGAGAGTCGGGCCGCTCAACTGAGTAGCCGTATTCGAACCCGAGAGCGGCGTACTCACTCAGCAATGAGTCGTAAATCCAGAATCGAGCCTGGGTGTCTGAGAGGTTGCCCAGCGGCAGCCACTCCTGACCGTTCTTACGGTCGTGGAAGACGGCGTGCCGGCTCACAAATGTGCCGCGGCGCGCATCCTGACCCACAAGACGGATCGGGGTGCCCTCGAGCAAGAGCGAGCCGAAGGCGATAAGTTCGCCGAATCCCCAGTCGATCTGACCGTTGCGACTCATGTCGAAACGCTTCTTCAGAAGCTGCTGCAGCTTCGGATGCACGCTGAACTCGGCGGGCGGGTTGCCATGTGCGTCACCCACCAGC
This sequence comes from Pseudolysinimonas sp., assembly GCA_035554115.1. Classification (GTDB taxonomy): domain Bacteria; phylum Actinomycetota; class Actinomycetes; order Actinomycetales; family Microbacteriaceae; genus CAXTSE01. The sequence continues at coordinate 1,853 of DATMIW010000042.1, forward strand.
GCGACAACCGCAGCGTCAATAGCTGTCGACGCAGGCTCTCCTGCCGAATCGTCCTGCTGTGATTCGGGACGTTCCAGGTCGGCCACAGGCTTCTGGTCTTGCGTAACGATCGGCATCGACCCGGTCTGCGCCGCGTGAGTCTCGGCGAAGGCGCGCTCGAGACGGTCTTGGAAGTCGGCGTGAGCCGCCTCGTACTCTTCTCGCGTGATGTCGCCGCGACCCACAAGAGCCTCGGTGTAGAGGGTGCGGACGCTGCGCTTGTTCTCGATGAGGTTGTACATGAGCGGTTGCGTCATCGACGGGTCGTCGCCCTCATTGTGTCCGCGGCGTCGATAGCAGACCAGGTCGATCACAACATCCTGGTGGAAGGCCTGACGGTAGGCGAAAGCGTGCTCAGCTACGCGAACAACTGCCTCCGGGTCGTCACCGTTGACGTGGAAAATGGGGGCCTGGATGGTCTTCGCAACGTCGGTTGCGTAGATGGAGCTCCGAGCATCTGCGGGAGGCGTCGTGAAGCCCACCTGGTTGTTGATAACCACGTGGATGGTGCCACCGGTTGTGTAGGCCCGCAGACGTGACATTTGCAGGGTCTCGAACACGACTCCCTGGCCTGCCATCGACGCGTCACCGTGGACGAGGATCGGAAGGGTCCCGTAGGTGCCCTTCTTCCCGCTGCGATCCTGCTTGGCCCGCACAATGCCTTCGAGCACGCCGTTGACGGCTTCGAGGTGCGAGGGGTTGGCGGCCAGGTAAACCGGAATCTCTTTGCCGGAGGCGCTGGTGAACGTGCCTTCTGTGCCGAGGTGGTACTTCACGTCGCCCGACCCCTGCACTGTGCGGGGGTCTTGTGTTCCCTCGAACTCACGGAAGATCTGCCCGTAGGTCTTGCCCGCGATATTCGTGAGCACGTTGAGGCGTCCACGGTGCGCCATGCCGATTGCGACCTCATCGAGGTCGGTTTCGGCGGCTCCCTGCAGGATCTCGTCGAGCAGGGCGATCGTCGATTCGCCGCCTTCCAGGCTGAAGCGCTTCTGGCCGACGTATTTGGTCTGCAGGAAGGTCTCGAACGCTTCGGCTTCGTTGAGCTTCGCCATGGTTCGCAGCTGCTCATCATGGGTGGGCTTCTCGTACGGCTGCTCAAGCCGCTGCTGGAACCAGGCACGCTGTTCCGGCTGCTGAATGTGCATGTATTCGACGCCGACAGTGCGGCAGTACGAATCGCGCAGCACACCGAGGATGTCGCGAAGGAGCGCCGAGCGCTTGCCGCCGAATCCGCCCGTCACAAACTCGCGGTCGAGATCCCAGAACGTCAGGCCGTGGCTTGCAATGTCGAGGTCAGGATGCGAACGCTGCTTGTACTCGAGGGGGTCGGTATCGGCCATCAGGTGGCCGCGCACGCGGAAGGAGTTGATGAGCTCCTGGACGCGCGAGGTCTTGTTGACCCGCACCGACAGGTCGACGTTGATGTCTTCTGCCCAGTGGATCGGGACATACGGGATGCGCAGGGCGGCGAAGATGCCCTCGTAGAACTCTCGCTCACCGATCAGCAGCTCGTGGATGCGCTTCAGGAATTCACCCGAACCGGCCCCTTGGATTACACGGTGGTCATATGTGCTCGTGAGCGTGATCGTCTTGCCGATTCCCAATTCGGCGAGAGTCTTCGGGCTCGAGCCTTGGAATGCGGCCGGGTATTCGAGGGCACCGGCACCGATTATGGAACCCTGGCCGCGCATCAGACGCGGCACGGAGTGCTCGGTGCCGATTCCGCCGGGGTTGGTCAGGGAAATGGTGATGCCCTGGAAATCGGCGGCGGTGAGTGTGTTGTTCCGAGCCCGAGCGACAACGTCTTCGTAAGCCGCAAGGAACTCGCCGAAGGTCATGGTGTCGGCGCGCTTGATGCCCGGGACGACAAGCGAACGGGTGCCGTCGGGCTTGGGCAGGTCGATGGCGATCCCGAGCGTGACGTGAGCGGGAACGACGACGCTGGGCTTGCCGTCCGGCTCGTCGTAGTAGACGTTCTGGCTGGGGAACTCTTTGAGAGTCTGCAGCATCGCCCACGCGATGAGGTGGGTGAATGACACCTTGCCGCCGCGTGCGCGCCGCAGATGGTTGTTGATGACGATCCGGTTGTCGATGAGGAGCTTCGCCGGAATCGTGCGGACACTGGTCGCCGTTGGAACCGTGAGACTGGCGTCCATATTGGTGGCGAGGGATTTGCCGATTCCGCGTAGTGCAGTGACGGTGTCGTGGGGTTCGTCGTCGGTGGTGGCGTCGCCGTCCACAATCGGCATGCTTGCCGTCTGCGGAACCTCGGCGGGAATGGGCTGCGGCTTCGCGGGCGCGGACGTCGTGCGTGCCACGGGTGTCGTCGTGGTGGCGGCATCTGCTGCGGGCGTCTGCGCTTCAGGCGTCTGGGCTTCAGGAATCTGGGTTTCAGGAATCTGAGTTTCAGGAGTCTGGGCGACCGGTGCCTCAGGATTCGAAGTCGCGGCCGCCTCAGGGATCACGGGCAGGACCGCGGTGGGGGTGGGATCAACCGGAGTATCGGTCACCGGGTGGTAGCTCTCGAGGATCGGCCACCAGCTTCGGTCGACCGAATTGCGGTCAACCTTGAACCGTTCGTACATTTCGTCGACGAGCCATTCATTGGCTCCGAATTCTCCTGAGTTTCCATCATCAGGGACTGTTCCGGTTACCGGACTCGACACGACTGGATCGCCCACCTTCACGTTGTTGTGGATAGGCCTCCAGCCTAGGCGCTTTCAGCTGAGCATTTGGTCAGATGACGCGGCAGAGCGGGGTGGCCGTGGTCATAACCCGCATAGACTGGCGACAAATGGGTGACCCTCCGTCTGCGAATTCCTGCCTGCTATGAGCGGCGACGTTATCCTCCTGCTCGTGGGCCTTCTGCTCATCGTCGGAACAGGCTTTTTCGTCGCCAGCGAGTTCTCGCTGGTCAACCTCGATCGGGCGGATCTCGAGGCGCGCGAGGCGCGTGGCGAACGGATGCTGGGGCCGACGATCCGCGCTCTCAAGGTCACGTCGACACACCTTTCGAGTGCACAACTCGGCATAACCCTGACGACCCTGCTCACCGGTTTTACCCTGGAGCCGGCATTCAGCAACTTCCTCACCCCGCCACTCACCGGACTTGGACTTCCCCCAAGAGGGGTGCCGATCGTCGCGACAATCCTCGCCGTGACGATCGCCACGCTCCTTTCGATGATCATCGGCGAACTCGTTCCGAAGAACTTCGCGCTCGCTCTGCCGCGGCAGATCGCCAAGATCGTCATTCCATTCCAACTGGTCTTCACCGCCGTCTTCAAACCTTTCGTGAACCTTCTCAACGGCACGGCGAATGTGATCCTGCGGGGGATCGGCATTGAGCCCAAAGAAGAGCTGAGCTCAGCGCGAACCGCCGACGAGCTCAAGAGCCTGGTGCGACGTTCGGCGCGCGAGGGAGCGCTCGATCGAAACACCGCCACGCTCCTGGCGCGAGCCCTCGCATTTTCCGATCACCTAGCCTCCGATGTCATGACTCCGCGCCCACGGGTAGCCAGCATCGGTCGGGGGGAGTCTGCTGTCGCCGTTGTCGATTTGGCCCGCCGCACGGGGTATTCGCGATTTCCAGTGGTCGACGACGACGTTGACGACATTGTGGGAATTGTGCACGTCAAACAGGCCGTTGCCGTTCCGCGCGATCGACGTTCGGCCGTTCCGGTTTCGGCACTGCAATACGACGCACTTCGCGTTCCCGAGACCATGAAGCTCGACGTCCTCCTGGCCGAACTGCGCGGATCGGGATATCAGATGGCCGTCGTCGTCGACGAGTACGGCGGGACTGCGGGTGTTGCCACTCTCGAGGACCTGGTGGAGGAGCTGGTCGGTGAGGTGTCCGACGAGCACGATCGCTCCCGTCCCGATGTTGTGCGCAGTCGCAATTGGCTGACTTTCCCCGGTGCGCTGCGCCCGGACGAGTTGCTGGAACGCGCGGGCGTCACGGTGCCCGACGACGGTCCCTACGAGACGGTCGCGGGCTGGATGATGAGCGAACTCGGGCGTATCGCCGACGTTGGCGACACCATCCGGATTGAGGCGGGCATTTTCCGCGTTGAGCGCATGGACGGGCGGCGAATCGACCGGCTGCGGTTCACCCCCACGCTGCCCTCGGATGCCCCGACCCGTGGTTCGGGAACTGCGCGCGGTTCGGGAACTGCGCGCGACTCGGGAACTGCCCGCGACACGGGAACAGCGCGCGACACCGGGACCGGTGAGAAGCGATGACCGACTGGGCCGGTATCGGGTGGTTGGCCGTGTTGCTGCTGGTCAACGCGTTCTTCGTTGGCGCCGAATTCTCGGTCATCTCGGCGCGGCGCTCGCAGATTGAGCCGCGTGCCGAAGCAGGTTCACGGGCGGCGAAGACGGCGCTCTGGGCGATGGAGCATGCGACGCTCATGCTGGCCACGTGCCAACTGGGCATTACCGTCTGCTCGCTGCTGATCCTCAATGTGTCGGAACCGGCGATTCACCACCTGCTCGAGATTCCCCTGGGGCTCACTCGGCTTCCCGAGGCTGTGATCACGACCGGCGCATTCATCATCACCCTGATCATCGTCTCGTTCCTGCACGTAGTGCTCGGTGAAATGGTGCCCAAGAACCTGTCGTTCTCGGTTCCGGATCGCGCGGTCCTGATCCTCGCGCCCCCTCTCGTCTTCTTCGCGACGGTCTTCCGTCCGGTCATCCTGGCGCTCAATGCGACCGCCAACGGGGTGCTGCGAATTTTCCGCGTCGAACCGAAAAACGAGGCGACGAGCGCATTCACGGTCGAAGAGGTCGCCACGATCGTCGCCACCTCCACGCGTGAAGGTGTTCTCACCGATTCGACGGGCGCCCTCAACAATGCTTTCGAATTCACCGAAAAGAAGGTGCGGGATGTCACCGTCGCCTTGTCGGCACTGGTCACCCTTCCCGAGGACGCGGCTCCCGCCGATCTGGAACGCGCTGTCGCCCAGCACGGCTTCAGCCGCTATGTGTTGATCGACGAGGAAAATGAGCCGACCGGGTATCTGCATCTGAAAGATGTCATCGATCTGGAGGAAGACGAGTTCGCAGAACCTGTGCCGCCCAAGCGCATCCGGCAGCTCATCTCGGTTTTCCGCGATCAGGATCTCGAAGACGCTCTTGCAACGCTCCGGCGGTCGGGGAGCCATGTGGCCCGCGTCTTCGATGAAACCGGGGCGACTCTCGGTGTGCTGTTCCTGGAGGACATCATCGAAGAGCTGGTCGGCGAGGTGCAGGACGCGACCCGTCGCGGGTCTAAGCCGCCGGGCTAGCGAAGGCGGGCGCGCTCGTACTCCTATCGCGGGGTCAACCAGGTCAATTGTGAGCCGCGTTCCTCTATGAGTTCCGTCAGCTCGGAATTGAATACCGCTCCGTAGTCCGCGTCGATATGCGCCTGGAACGCCGCCTCATCGCGGTAGACCTCGTAGACGAACCAATGGCGCGGTTCGCTCTCGAAGGTGTGCGGTTCGAACGCGAGATTGCCCGGCTCGGCGCGCACCCGATCCGCGAGTTCTCCCACCAGATCGGCGACGCGGCTCTCCGCACCGGGCACGGCTGTGAACTCGGCGTACAGCACGCGGGTCACGCCGCCGCAGCCCCGGTCATGATGGCAACAGCGTCGGTCATGGAATGGCTCTGCGGGGTGATCGTGGCGGCACGCTTGCCCAGCCGTTGAATGTGGATGCGATCTGCCACCTCGAACACCTGCGGCATGTTGTGACTGATCAAGATCACGGGGATTCCGCGGTCGCGAAGGCTTTTGACCAGCTCGATCACCTGCTTAGATTCGCGCACGCCAAGAGCGGCAGTCGGCTCGTCGAGCACGACGACCTTCGATCCAAAGGCGGCGGCGCGTGCGACGGCGACGGCCTGCCGTTGCCCGCCGGAGAGGTTCTCGACGGGAACTGTCACGTCTTGCAGGGTGGAAATGCCGAGACGCGTGAGTTCTTCGCGGGCGCGCTCGCGCATCCCCTTGTTATCGAGCATGCGAAACACGGAACCAAGAATTCCGGGGCGGCGCTCCTCGCGCCCGAGGTAGAGATTGCTGGCCACATCGAGCGCGGGGGAGACAGCGAGGTTTTGGTAAACGGTTTCGATGCCCGCCTGCCGGGCGTCCTGCGGGCGCTTGAAGTTCACGGTTGTCCCCTCGAGCGTGATCGTGCCCTGATCGGCGGTCTCGGCTCCGGTGAGGCACTTGATGAGCGTCGACTTTCCGGCGCCGTTGTCGCCAATGATGGCGAGAACTTCGCCCGGAAACAGTTGAAGGCTCACCCCGTCGAGACCGACAACACGTCCGTAGGTCTTCACGAGTTCACGCGCCTCGAGGATGGGAGTTCTGGTCTCGCTCGCGGTCGCAGACATTATTTGCGCACCTTTCGGATCCACTGGTCGATAGACACGGCCACGATGATGAGCACGCCAACGGCAAGGGTTTGGTACAGCACGTCGAGCCCGGCCAGGGACAGGCCACTGCGGAAGAAGCCGACAATGAGTGCGCCCAGCAGGGTGCCCCAGACCGTGCCGCGCCCGCCGAACAGGCTGGTTCCGCCGATGACGACTGCCGTGATGGAGTCGAGGTTGAGATCCACTCCTGCGTTCGGGCTGGCGGCGTTGGTGCGCCCAATCTGCACCCAGGCGCCGATGGCGAGGATTGCCCCGGCCGCGAGGTAGACGCTCATCAGCACCCGGTTGACGCTGATGCCTGCGAGCCGGGCGGCCTCTTTGTCGTCTCCGACGGCATACACATGTCGGCCCCAGGCCGTCTTGCCGAGGATGAAGGCGATAACGATGTAGAGCGCGAGCATGACGAGTACGCCCACCGTGATCCGGACGCCGCCGACCGCGATCGGGTTGCCTGTTGCCGTGAGAATCGACGACATGTCGCCGCCACGGATCGTCTTCCCGTTGGAGTAGAGCAGCGTGAGGGCGACGAACACGTTCAAGGTGCCCAGTGTGACGATGAACGGGGGAAGCCGTAATCGGGTCACGAGAAAGCCGTTGACGGCTCCGGATGCGAGGCCGACCAGGAGACCGAGGAAGAGGGCGACCGGCGCGGGAAGTCCGTTGTTCGACGCCGTCTGGGCGACAACCATGGAGGCAAGGATCATCGCTGCGCCGACCGACAGGTCGATGCCGGCGGTGAGGATGATGAGCGTCTGGGCCAGCGCAAGAGTTCCCACAACGGCGACCTGCTGAAGCACCAGCGAGAGGTTGCCGGGGTAAATGAACCGCGGGTTGATGATGCCGAACACCACGATTGCGATAACCAGCACAACGGCCGGGCTAATCGCGGGGAACCTGTGCAGCACATTTCGGAGCCGACTGAGGGGCGTGCTGCGGTCGAGGAACTCCTCGGCCAGGTCGTTGGTGGGAACGTTGCCGGTGAAGGCGCTCACGGTCTGACTCCTGTTACGTCGTTGTACGGGTCTCCCCGAAGGGTGGCACTGTGTCGAGCCGAATGCCACCCCTCGGGGATTTTGTGTTCAGAGCCGGAATCAGCCCCAGCAGATTTCTGAGGCGGCCGAGGTGTCGATCGAGTCGATTCCCTCTGCCGGAGTGTCGGTCACGAGCTCAACCCCGGTGTTGAAGAAGTCGAGACCGTCGCTCACCTTCGGCTTTGTGCCGTCTTTCGCGAGGTCGACAATCGCCTTCACGCCGAGTTGCGCCATCTTGACCGGATACTGCTGGCTCGTCGCGTCGATGACCCCGTCGGCGACGTTCTTCACACCTGCACAGCCGCCATCGATCGAGACCAACAGCACGTCATCGGCGGTCTTGCCTGCCGCGGTGAGCGCTTGTGACGCCCCATAGGCTGCGGGCTCGTTGATCGTGTAGACCACGTTGATGTCGGGGTTCTTCGACAGCAGGGTCTCCATCGCTGCGAGTCCGCCGTCTTCGGCGCCATTGCTCGCCTCGTTGCCGACGATTTCGTATTCGCCACCGGCTCCACCCGAATAGTTGCCCGTCGCGGCTTCGTCACCGTTGGTGTTCTTGTCGGCCAGATCGATCCCCAGGCCCTCGAGGAATCCCTGGTCGCGGTTGTAGTCGACCGAGACGATCTTGTCGTCGAACAGGTCGAGCAGGGCGATTGTGGCCTTCTTGCCGCCCAGCTGTTCGGCCGTCCATTTTCCGACGAGCTGACCCGCGAGGCGATTGTCGGTTGCAAACGTGATGTCGACGGCATCTGCGGGGTCGGGGGGAGTGTCGAGTGCGATCACGTAGAGTCCGGCGTCGCGTGCCTTAGCGATGGCGTCGAGAACACCCGGACCGTTCGGGGTGATCAGGATGCCCTGGTCCCCACGGGCTATCGCATCTTCAATCGCCTTGATCTGGGTGTCTTCGTCACCGTCCTCTTTTCCGGCCGCGAGGGTGAGGGCAACGCCGTCCTTCTTGGCGGCTTCTTTCGCGCCATCCTGCATGGCCACGAAGAAGGGATTGGAGTTGGTTTTCACGATGAGGGAGACACCGATTTTGTCGGCACCGCCCGAGCTGCCGGGTGCGGCACATCCGGCGAAGCCGATCGCCGCGACAGCAAGCACGAGGCCACCGACGACTATGCGTTGAGCGGGGGAGCGGAACATGGTGCGATTCATCTTTGAATCTCCTCTGAAGTGGGAAGTCCACCGCTGGTTGACAACGGTGTCATAGTTCGGTCTATCGGATAACTATGGGTATAGTCAAGGGATTCGCGGAATCTACCCAAAGAATGTGACAACGATGTCTAAAGTTCCCGAGCTCCATCGACCGGCGCCTGCCCGAGCCACAATGCGGGACGTTGCCGCGCTCGCGGGCGTTGGCATCAAGACTGTCTCGCGGGTCATCAACAACGAACCGAACGTGAGTGCCGCGACAATCGCCAAAGTGCGAGCAGCAGCAGAACGCATCGATTTTCATCCGAATATCAATGCCGGCAATCTGCGTCGAGCCGATCGCAAAACCCGCACCCTGGGGCTCGTTGTGGGCAGTGTCGCCAACCCATTTTCGGGCGCGATCCACCGCGGAGTCGAAGACCTGGCGGCCAAGCGTGGGGTCGCCGTTATCGCGTCGAGTCTTGACGATGACGCCACGCGCGAAGAACGCATAGTCACCGAAATGCTGCGTCGCCGCGTCGATGCGCTCATTTTGACAACGGTGCGAAAGAACCAGAGTTCGCTCCTTGCCGAGCAGGCCCGCGGCACGGTTCTGGTCTTCGTCGACCGCGAACCGGCGGGTATCGACGCGGATGTCGTGGTGACCAACAATGCCGAGGCCGCCAGCGAGGCAACCGGCCACCTTATCGCCGCAGGACACCGGCGCCTGGCCTTCCTCGGCGACCGTCGTGAACTGTGGACGGCGCACGAGAGACGTCGGGGTTTTCTGGAGCGTCTGGGCGCCGTTGGCATCCCCACGGGGGAAATACCGATCATTGATGGTCTGCATTCTGAAGACGCCGCCTATGAGGCCACACTCACGCTGCTTGATGGTGGTGACCGTCCGACCGCGATTTTCGCCAGTCAGAACCTGGTGACAATTGGCGCGATCCGTGCCTTACGCGAACGAGGACTGCAGCGAGATATTGCGCTGGTGGGCTTCGACGACATTCCCCTGGGCGACATGCTCGAGCCAGGTGTCACCGTGATGGCACAGGATCCCTACGAAATGGGCCGACTTGCGGCTGAGCTCGCATTCGCTCGCCTCGATGGAGACACGGCTGCGCCGGCCCGCCATATTGTCGCGAGCCGTCTGATCACGCGTGGGTCGGGCGAGATCCCGCCGGTGGGCCGATGAGCTCTCCAGGGCCGGTCCGAGCACTGGTGGTCGGGGAGTCGCTCGTCGATATCGTGCGCGATGACGGCGGCGAAGTAACCCATCCGGGCGGGAGCCCGCTGAACGTCGCCGTCGGGCTCGCGCGCCTCGGCATCCCGACCCTTCTGCACACCAGCTTCGGGGCTGACTCGCACGGATCGCTCATTGCACAGCGACTCGAAGACAGCGCTGTGGCCCTCACGCCCGAATCCGTGAACACCGAGCCGACCTCGATCGCCGAGGCGACAATCGGCGTCGACGGCGCCGCGAGCTACAGATTCGCCGTCGAATGGGACCCTGCGGATATTGTGATCGACCCGCCCCCGTCGATCGTCCACACCGGATCCATCTCCGCGCTCCTTGAGCCGGGCGCGGCCGTGGTCGAGCGAATAGTCCGTGATCTGCGGGAGGTATCGACTGTCAGCTACGACCCCAATGTGCGACCGCAGCTCATGGGGTCGCCCGACTTTGCGCGTCGACGAGTTGAATCGCATGTCGCGAACGCCGATGTGGTGAAGGCGAGTGACGAGGACCTGGCGTGGCTGTATCCCGATCGCTCTCCGGATGAGGTGCTGGCACGGTGGCTCGCCTCCGGTCCCGCCCTCGTGGTTGTCACGCGCGGCGAAGACGGGGCCGACGCAATCGCCGCATCGGGGCGTGTGCATGTCGACGCCCCCACGACGAACGTCGCCGACACGATCGGTGCCGGCGATTCGTTCACGGCGGGGCTCCTCGCGGTTCTCGCCGACCGTAACTTGCTCGGCGGCGATCGGCAGGGTGCCCTGCGCGCCATCGCCAGCTCGACCGTTGTCGAGGTGGTGACCTTCGCCGCCCGCTGCGCCGCATTCACTGTTTCTCGTGAGGGAGCGAACCCGCCGACTCGCGCCGAACTCGAGGGCATCTGATCCTTTCCCGCAGCGCATAAGGTGAGGGCCATGAGCGCGCTGACAGGGGAGTTGTTCGGTCCGGTCCAGGCGGCAGAGTGGATCGCCGTCCCGAGACCCGACGACGACAAGTATTCGCGGGGCGTGCTGGGTTTCGTCACCGGTTCGTCGCGCTACCCCGGAGCGGCAGTTCTCGGAGTTGAGGCCGCCCTGCACACGGGAGTAGGCATGGTGCGCTATCTCGGGTCTGGCCGCCCGACGCGTTTGGTTTTGCAGCGCCGCCCCGAGGCCGTCACATCCGACGGGCGGGTGCAGGCCTGGGTGCTCGGATCGGGTCAGGATGCCGCCGATCGGGATGACAACGTACGGGCACTCCTCGATGCCGCTCTTGCGCAGCGGGTGCCGACGATTCTCGACGGCGGAGCCCTCGACCTGCATTCCCGGCTCGCCGCACCCGGTGTCGTCACCCCGCATGCGGGCGAACTTGCCGCGTTGCTCGGCGTCCCGCGTGATCAGATCACGGCTGAGCCAGCACGCTGGGCGACGCAGGCGGCGGCGACCCTGCGCTGCACGGTGCTGTTGAAGGGGCACACGACACATGTGGCGAGCCCCAGTGGCGCCGCTCTGCGCGTGCGAAACGCGCCGAGCTGGTTGGCGACGGCGGGCGCGGGAGATGCGCTTGCCGGCATCCTGGGAGCCCTCGTCGCTACCCATCACGAGCGCGTGGCCGACGACCCGGATGCCCTGGTGCCGCTCGCCGCGACAGCAGCAGTTGTGCACGGGCTGGCCGCAGAGCGAGCCAGTGACGGAGGACCGTTCACCATCCTCGGCCTGTGCGCCATGCTGCCGAGTGTTGTGGCGCAGCTCGTTCGAGGCGGCGGGATCGGCGCATAGGCTGGCAGGATGACCGACGCGACTTCGGCCGCTGAGGGCGCCCCTGCTTTCCCGGCAGGGGAGGGGCGTGTGGATCGCCCGCCCCGACAGCTGTGGCGCATTCTCGGTCTCTGGGCGGCATTCGTCGCCGTTCATCTTGTCGTCGGTCTGCTGGCCCTGTACGGTCCCGGGCTTCCCCTGGGGGACGTGAACTTCGTCTACAGCTTCTGGGTGCAATACGGCTTCACCCACGGCATCTGGGTGGGAATCGACACCGTCTGGGTGTATCCCGTGATGGCGTTGCTCCCGATGTTGGCGGCGAATCTTTTCGGCCCCGATTTCTATGCCAGCACCTGGCTCAGCCTGGTCATGCTTGTTAACGCGGGCGCTTTCGCCGTCATCGTGCGTTCGGGGCGGGATCCCGCTCGACGCCGGATCGGCTGGTGGTGGTTGGCCTTTCTGGCGCTCTTGGGCCCGATCGCGGTCGGGCGGATTGACTCGGTTACGGTACCCATCGCGATAGTCGGCGTGCTGATGCTGTTCTCGCGCCCACGACTGGCAGGCGTTCTGCTGACCATCGCCGCCTGGATCAAGGTGTGGCCTGCGGCGATCGTCGTCGCGGCGATTGTCGCTCTGCCTCGGCGCACTGCTGTTTTTGCCGCAGCGGTGGCGAGCTCTGTGCTGGTCGCGAGTGTGGCTATTGCTTTCGGCGGCGGAGCGAATCTATTGAGCTTCGTCTCCCAGCAGGCAGGGCGAGGGCTGCAGGTCGAGGCACCGATCTCGGCGATCTGGATGTGGGGTGCCCGCAGTGGCACCGGCAGTGTCTACTACGACACCGACATTCTCACCTACCAGGTAACGGGGCCGGGGTCTGATGTGGCAGCGGCCGTGATGACCCCGCTTCTCGCCCTTGTTGCCGCGCTGATACTCCTGCTCGGACTACATCTCATTCGGCGCGGTATCCCAGCCGAACATGTTCTGCCACCGCTCGTCTTAGCCCTCACGACCTCCCTCATCGTGTTCAACAAGGTCGGGTCTCCGCAGTTCGTCACGTGGTTGGCGGTGCCGCTCGTACTGGGTCTCGCGACGACGGCACCCCGCGTGCAGTCGTTTCGGATGCCTGCCGTGCTGATTTTGACGATCGCCGCTCTCACGCAGGCGATCTATCCCTATCTGTACTGGCAGGTCATAAGTCTCAACGCGATCATGCTGGTCGTGCTCACCGCTAGGAACCTGCTCTATGTGCTGTTGCTGGTGTGGGCCGTGCGCAGCCTTGTGCGCCTGGCGGCGCGTGATCGGGAATTCCAGGGGTCGGCGTCGGTTGTCACCTTCGTGACCACTAACGGAATCCGATGACCCTGTCCCCGGGTCGCGTCCGTTTCGCGCTTTTTGCTCTCGCTCTCGGCGGGTTCGGTATCGGAGCAACCGAATTCGTCGCCATGGGCCTCCTCCCTCAGATCGCGAGCGACCTCCTGCCGCGGATGTGGGAGACGAAACCCGATCAGGCCCTCGCCCAGACAGGCGCCATGATTTCGGCGTATGCGGCGGGTGTCGTTGTGGGTGCTCCCACGATCGCAGCGCTGGCCGCGCGTTTTCAGCGGCGCCGACTGTTGCTTGCGCTCGCCGCGGCATTCACCGTCGGGACCGTGGCGTCGGCTCTCGCGCCGAGCTTCGGACTGGTCATCGCCGCGCGATTCGTGGCTGGCCTGCCGCACGGCGCCTACTTCGGCATCGCAGCGCTTGTTGCGTCGAGCCTGATGGGACCGGGCAGGCGCGGGCGGGGAATCGCCTTCGTGCTTTCCGGCCTGACGATCGCGAGTGTCATCGGCGTTCCCCTGATCACCCTTCTCGGGCAGAGCGCCGGATGGCGAATCGCCTATCTGGTGGTTGCGGCTATTTTTGCGGCGACGCTCGTCGCGATCTGGTTCGCCGTCCCTATGCAACCCGGTGATCCGGCAGCCACCTTCCGCCGTGAGCTCCGGGCGTTCCGACGGATTCGGGTCTGGTTCGCGCTACTCACAGGAGCTGTCGGATTCGGCGGCTTCTTTGCCGTGTACTCCTACATCGCCCCGATGGTCACCGAGGTTGCGCGTCTGTCATCGACGACAGTTCCTCTCGCCCTAATGACAATCGGTATCGGAATGACGATCGGCAATCTTGTCGGGGGCCGTCTCGCCGACCATGGCGCCGTACGCGCGATCTTTTTCTGCTTCGCGGCATTCGCGGTCGCGTTGGTGATCCTGGCGCTGACCGTGTCGCATCCGGTCGGGCTTTTTGCTGGACTACTGCTGGTCGGCGGCACCGGTTCGGCGATGTCGGCCCCCATTCAGACCCGCCTCATGGATGTGGCCGGAGAGAGTCAGACTCTCGCTGCCGCCCTCAATCACTCGGCCCTCAACATCGGCAATTCGCTCGGTGCGTTCCTCGGCGGGGTCGTCATTGCGAGCGGGTACGGGTTCGTTGCGCCGATTTGGATTGGCGTGCTTCTCTGCGTTCCGGGAGCAATGTTCGCGGTGGGAGGCTACCTGGCGAGCCGCAACCATCCGCATACGGCGTCGATCAGGACGGCGCCTCCTACCGGTTAGAAGGTGCGGTGCGGAGAATCCTGGATGAGGATGCCGTCTTGGATCGCGCGCTTTCGCAGCGCGACCTTCGTGCCGACATCGATTCCCGCGACGCGGTACTTCTCGCGAATGCGCTTGAGGTAGCTCTTGGCGGTCTCCTCAGAGATGCCCAGTTCGTAAGCCACCGACTTCACCGGTTCGCCACCGCCGTAGAGCGCCATCACGCGACGTTCCTGGGCGCTCAGCTTGGGGGCGCCACCGATGTCGCCAGCGTTCAACGCGAGGTCGAGTTCGGCCGACACGAAGCTTTCGCCCTGTGAGGCGGCTCGGATCGCCTCGACGATCATCGTCGCCTCTTCGCTCTTGACCAGGTATCCCAGTGCACCGGCGGCCAGGGCCTCGCGCACCACATTCGGCTCGGAGTAGGTGCTCATGAGCACGACCTTCACCCCGGTGGTCTTGAGTGTCGAGATCTTCAGCGACACAGGAATGTTGTCTTTGAGGTCGAGGTCAAGCAGCACGACGTCGACCGGGAATTGCGGATGCGTGAGCAACTCTGGCCAGGTGGTGACGGCAGCGACCATCGCAATATCGTCGGCTGCGTTGCGGATCCACTCGGTGAGAGCGCCAAGCAGCATCTTGTGGTCGTCGACGAGAGCGAGCCGAATGGGCTGAGCCATGGGTCGTTCTCCTTCCCGTTGGGTGATGGTCATTGGTCGGCCGGATTGTCGACGAGGCACTCGATATCGACGCGCAGGCTGGAATCCTGGGTGGAGTCAGAGTAACGCCCGACGCGACCGACGGCGTCCCAGATGGACGGATCGACGCGATTGCGGGGGACTCCGGTGGTCGTAACGATGATCGGGATCGCGATCTTGTGATCCGGTGCGGGCACGACTCCCGGCACGACGGGCCCGATTTGCACGGTGACAGTTGTCGAGGGATTCGACTTCGAGGTGTCGGACACGAGAAGCCACGCGGTGGACAGCAGACCGTCGCGCTGCCGGGGGTCGAGAAGCCCGGCGAGGCTTGCTTTGTCGATGAGGGTCACCGATTTGCCCAGCAGTTCCGACTCGCTTACCGCGTGATACAGCCAGGTCTCACGACGTCCCTCAATAAGGTGCAGCCGCAGTTCGGTCGCGAGCGATGCTGCGACAGACGCCATTTTCGGAGGCAGGGGCAGAGGGGTCCTGTGCGTGGCGATGGAGTCGAGGAGCTCTTCGGCCGCGAGATCGAGGCGTGCGAGTTCTTCTGACGCCAGCATGCCCACGGCAAAGCGGGGTGCCGACACCGTGCTTTGGACGAGAACGCGGTCGAGTTCCACTTGCACCATGCGGCGGAAGGCTTCGACGACGACAACTCCGATGACAGCAGGGAGCACCGCGAAGGCGACGGCGATGATCTGGGGGGCGAGCCATTCGCCATCGATCGGCGATCCGGGTTCGATATCGAAGAAGATCGCGATGCACAGTATTGCCCCGAGCCCGGCTGCGGCAACCAGGATCTCGCTCGGGCCACGCACGGTCACGACCAGCAGGAGGGTCATACCCGCCGCAAGCGATGCTGTCGCGAAATGCCCCACGTCGTGCAGGGGCCAAATCGCGATGAGGTCGAGCGCGACGGAAATCGCGAGGCCCGTGAGGAACAGGGCGAACATCCAGTCGGGCAAGCGGTCGTTGACGACCCGCGTGGCGACGATGGCGAGTACCAGCACCGCCGCCAAGACAATCCACGCGGCGAGAGCGACCAGCGCCTGCGGGTAGAGGCCGCTGGCCCACAGCGCCACGAACCAACTGATGCCGTAGACGGCGCGCAGCGTGACGAGGATCGCTGCTCCCAGTGCAAGGAATCCCGTGCCGAGGTTGGCGCGCTGAGCGCTGCTGGCGGCTCGGCCGAGGCGACGCGTCGTGCGGTTCTTGACGCGGCGGCGGTTGGTGCCGCCGACCACGACGCCGAGAGTGTTCTCTTCGGGGGCGGAGAAAGTCATCGGGGCACCTCAAGCACGACTGTTGTTCCCGATCCGGGGGCAGAGAACAGGCGGGCGTTGCCACCCACATCACGCAAACGGGCAACCACTGATTCGGCGAATCCGAGCTTGGCATCGTCGATGTCGTTGATGTCGAAGCCCACACCGGAGTCGGTGACGAGCGCGCGCACAATGACCTCGTCTTCGGTGATTGTCACATGCGCCTCGGTGACACCGGAATGACGCCGAACATTCTCCAGGCATTCTGCGAGCGCCAGCAGAAAAGCGTCGAGGACATTCGTGGGCAACAGGACCTGACCCGTGCCGTGCCAGCTGACCTGAAGTCCCATGCGCCCGAAACGCTGCTTGACCGATTCGAGGGTTGTACCGAGGGCGGGCTCGGGTGCCTGGACGGGAACAGGCGTGGTCTCGGTCGAAACGAGTACTTCGCCTTCGGACGGGTGTGTCGGGTTGGTGCCGAGACGCAGTTGGCGCAGGAGCCGTGCATCATCTGAGGCCTGTTCGCGCAGTGCTTCGGGCTTTACACCCACGCCGGAGTGGGCAAGCAATGTGAGGGTGGCGAGCACGGTGTCATGCAGGAGGCGAGCTGATTGGCGGCGCTGCGCTTCGAGCTCGCTCGCCTGGCGCTCGGCGCGGTGGGCGCGACCGATACTGGCAATGCGTTTGGCGACCTGGGGGACGCCAGCTGTGATCCAGGCAGCCGCGGCGACGGGCACGATCCAGCCCAGAAGGACGAACCCCGCGGTGCGCACGATCGACCCGACGAGGGGTATGCCATCGGCCTGATCGACCTGCACGCTGACCCATACGGTGCTCCCGGTGACAACAAGGAACGAGGCGATGAGAACCAGGATGCGGGGAGCGCTCGTGGTGAGGACGAGGGCCACCGAGGGCAGGACGGCAGCTCCGACCGCGATGATTGTCGCCATGCCGGCACGGGGAGACAGACCCTCACCGACATAGGCGGCCACAGCGATGATGGCGACGCCTGCCAGCACAGTCAGCAGGACCCAGATCAGCGAACGGCTGATGCCGAGACGGAACAGGGCTGCCGTGAGGATCAAGAAAAGCGGCAGCGAGATCAATAGCGCCAGGGGATCTACTGCGTTGGGCAGACAGATGCAGAGAAGTGCGACGACTGTGTAGCTCAAACCGTAGACGCGCGCAGTTCGCTGCAGAAGGCGGTCGCGTTCTTTGGTGATGAGGTCCATGCACAGGTATTTTCTCTCGCGGACGGTGGCGGCCCGGCTGATACATGCTGGCAGGCCTGGCACGTGAATTGGGGGTGCCACGCGGAAAAAGTCGGGTGAAATACAGGGCTTCGAGCCCGCTACGCAGCTGGGCGATTACGCGTCGAGTAGACGTTTCAGATGTGCGCCAACGAGCGCATCTTCGATAAGGAAGGCGTCATGGCCGAAAGGAGATGAGATGACCGCGGGGAGAGTCCCGTCGATGTTGCCGGGGAGATGGGCCGCGATCGCGGCTTGACCCGAAACGGGGAACAAACGGTCGCTGTCGATTCCGAGCACAAGGGCTTTGGCTGTGGCGCGGGAGAGCGCGGCCGCCGAGCCTCCGCGATTACGCCCGATATCGTGCGAATTCATGGCGTCGACCAAGACGAGGTAGCTGTCGGCGTCGAATCGGCGGGTGAACTTGTTGCCATGGAACCCGAGGTAGCTCTCGACGGCGAAAACGCCGCCACCACCCAGTGGACTGAGCCCAGACTGCCAACTGCGCTCGAATCGGTCGTTGAGTTCGCTCGGCGAGCGATAGTTGAGCAGCGCCATGCGGCGTGCGAGGGCGAGACCGCGGTGCGGGCCGGCACCGTCGGGGGAATTGAAATAGTCGCCCCCTTGAAAAGCGGGATCGATGCGAATCGCCTCGCTTTGAACCGAGTTGAGGGCGATCTGGTCGGCGCTTGAGATCGGGGGAGCGGCCAAGACGGCCACCCGCTCGACCCGCTCGGGGGCTCCGACAGCCCACTCCAGTGACTGCATTCCGCCCATCGATCCGCCCACGACAAGGGACCAGATGGTGACGCCGATCGCATCGCTGAACGCGATCTGGGCGGCCACCTGGTCGCGAATTGTGAGGTACGGGAACCGTGATCCCCATTCTGTGCCGTCCGGATGGAGCGAAGAAGGACCGGTCGACCCCTGGCAGCCGCCGAGCATGTTCGGCGCCACAATGAACCAGTCGGCGGGATCGAGAACTTTGCCGTCGCCCACGAGACCGGGCCACCATCCCGCCGTCGAGTGTCCGGCTTTGGCAGGACCCACGACATGGCTGTCCCCCGTAAGGGCGTGCAGGATGAGCACGGCGTTGCTGCCGTCTTCGTTGAGTGTGCCCCACGTTTCATAGGCGATCGTGACCTGCGGCAGAACGCTGCCGCCTTCCAGCTCGAGATCGCCGATGGAGACGAAGAGACGATCTCCGGGGTCGTCGCCTTGACGCCAGGCCCCCGATGCGGGTGGCTTGGCAGACAGCGCTCGCCGGTTTGACTCGGTGACGAATGCCGACGGTACGGCGTCCTCGGGTGTCTGCCAGTCCATCCCCCCATTCTCGTGGGTCGCGAGGGCATGTGACGCGAAAGACCCGGCTGCCGATCAGCCGGGTCTTTCGCAGAGGGTGGGAATTTACGCCGAGGCGACCTCGGTGGCGACGCTGCGAGCCGCAGCGAAGCCGGCCTCGAGGTCGGCCTTCAAGTCGTCGACGTGCTCGATGCCCACCGACAGCCGCACGAGGCCGGGTGTGACGCCCGCCGTGAGCTGCTGTTCGGGACTGAGCTGCGAGTGCGTCGTTGAGGCGGGGTGGATGATCAGGCTCCGCACGTCGCCAATGTTGGCCAGGTGGCTGAAGAGCGTGACGTTCTCCACGAGGGCTCGGCCGGCATCCACACCACCCTTGAGTTCGAAGCTCACCACGGCACCAACGCCACGGGGGGCGTACTTGTTGGCGGCGGCGTACCACGGGCTCGACGGGAGGCCCGCGTAGTTGACGGTCGCGACATCCGGGTGGTTCTCCAGCCACTCGGCGATCTCCTGCGTGTTTTGCACATGGCGCTCAATGCGCAGGCTCAGGGTTTCGATGCCCTGGATGAGCGTGAACGCGCTATCAGGTGACAGGGCGGCGCCCGTGTCGCGCAGAAGCTGAACGCGGATCTTGATCACATAGGCGATCGCGTCACCGAGCACGCCGGTGTAGCTGGCGCCGTGATATGACGGGTCCGGCTCGGTGAGACCGGGGAACTTGTCGGCGTGCTGCGACCACGGGAAGCGGCCGCCGTCGACGATGATTCCGGCGATGACCGTGCCGTGGCCCCCGAGGAACTTGGTCGCGGAATGCACGACAACGTCGGCGCCATATTCGAACGGACGGATCAGGTAGGGAGTCGCGATCGTGTTGTCGACGATCAGCGGCAGATCGTTCTTGTGGGCGACGTCTGCCACGAGTTCGATGTCGAGAACGTTGATACGCGGGTTACCGATCGTCTCGGCAAAGAAGGCCTTCGTGTTGGGACGGACGGCCGCCTTCCACTCGTTCGCGTCATCCTGATTCTCGACGAAGGTGACCTCAATACCGAGCTTCGCGAGCGTGTACTTGAAGAGGTTGTAGGTGCCGCCGTAGATGGACGACGATGACACAATGTGGTCACCTGCCTGCGCGATGTTGAGAATCGCGTAGGTGATCGCCGAGGAGCCGGATGCCACGGCCAGAGCAGCAGTGCCGCCCTCGAGCGCGGCGACACGCTGCTCGACGACGTCATTGGTTGGGTTCATGATCCGGCTGTAGATGTTGCCGAATTCCGCGAGGGCGAAGAGGTTCTTCGCGTGGTCCGTGCTGTTGAAGACGTATGAGGTGGTCTTGTAGATCGGTGTGGCGCGCGCGTTGGTTGTCGGGTCCGGTTTCGCGCCCGCATGCACCTGCAGGGTCTCAAACTGAAAATCGGGCATTGTGGCTCCTTGGTTTATCGGCTCGTTGGCGACAGTAGGCGGGGAAGCTGTGGGCCACAACGGCACCCGCAACCGGAGGTAATAGATCGTGCGAGAGTAGTCGCGATGTCGAACTCCTTCCTAGCTCCGGACCCCTCGGCGACGACAGTTCCTCGGCGCACGTGGCTCGCGCTGGCCGTTGTGGTCTTGGGGATTTCGATGGCGCTTCTCGACACCACGATTGTGAATGTCGCCTTGCCGACCCTGCAGCAGAGTTCGGCTATCCGGGCGGACGAAGCGACTCTCTCCTGGGTCATATCGGGGTATGCCCTCGCGTTCGGGCTCGTACTGATCCCGGCCGGACGACTCGGCGACCGGATCGGGCACAAATGGGTCTTCATCATCGGCATGACGGGATTCGTGATCGCCAGCCTGTTGTGCTCGCTCGCGCAGAGCAGCACAGAACTCGTGATCAGCCGAGTTGTACAGGGAATGTTCGGCGGCATCTTTTTCCCGCCCATCACCGCGATCATTCAGTTGATGTTCCCCCTTCGGATGCGAGGGCGTGCCTTCGCAATCACGGGGGCAGCGATCGGTGTCTCAACCTCACTCGGCCCGATCGCGGGCGGGCTCCTTATTCAGGCATTCGGGGAGAATGACGGCTGGCGCACCATCTTTTTGGTGAATCTGCCGTTCGGTGTTCTCGCCGTGATTGCGGCATTCATTCTGCTTCCGGCCGGATCCGCCGGAGCGACAGCCGTGGGTGTCGATGTCGTCGGCCTCGCCTTGCTCGCGGGATCGCTCGTGGCGATCCTGGTGCCGCTCATTCAGGGCCAACAAGAGGGCTGGCCTCTGTGGACCGCCCTATCGCTGATCGGCGGGATCATCGGGCTCGCGATATTCGCCTTCTGGGAGCGGCGGGTGGCGGCCCGAGGTCGCACACCACTCGTGCCGCCGCACCTCTTTGTGCGTCTCGCCTTCACGGCCGGTGTGCTGCTGAGCCTCGTCTATTTCGCTGCCTACACCAGCGTGTTCTTCGTCATTTCGCTGCTGTGGCAGTCGGGTTTGGGTCATACGCCCCTGGAATCGGGCCTCGTGGCGGTTCCGTTCGCCATTGCCAACGTCATTGGCGCCGGGCTCAGTGACAGATTGACCCAGCGGCTCGGTCGCAATGTTCTCGTGATCGGTTTGATGCTGCTCGCTGTTGGCCTCGCCAGTCTGTGGCTGATCCTGGTCACCGTGGAATCTGTCGAACTGACGAATTGGATGCTCCTGCCGTCACTTGCGCTCGCTGGCGCCGGCACCGGACTTTTCATCGCTCCGAACCTCCAGTTCATCGTCGCGACTGTTGACCGCTCCGAGGCGGGAGCAGCATCCGGCGTCCTCGGCACAGTGCAGCGGCTCGGCGCGGCGGCCGGCGTTGCGGTCGTTGGCAGTGTTCTCTTCGGCACTCTTGTCTTCCCGAGTGACCGCCGACCGACGGCTGCAGACATTGGCAACGCTTTCGGGCACTCTTCGGCGCTGGCCATCGGGGTGAGCGCCCTTCTGGCAGCCATCGCATTCGCGCTTGTCTTCGTCTTGCCGAAGAAGGTCAGCGAGGGGACTCGGGTGGCGCCTCAGCGGGCGGAGTGAATAGCCACGGGATCCGCGGCTCAATGACCCAGCGAAAGACCCGCCTCACGACTCCTGTGCTCAACAAGACCGTGAGCGCGATTGCGAAGACCACCAAGCCCGCGAGCCAGAGGTCAGACGACTGATCGCGCAGCAGCTCGGATTTTCGAATCGGATACAGCACGAAGGTGTGCAGCAGGTACACGTACATCGTGGCCTGGCCGAACACAGTAAAAATCGTCTGCCTCCGGGGGATGAGCGCGAAGTACGCAGCGCACAGCACGGTTCCGAGGGCGAGGGTTCCGATCCGGATACCGCCCGCCCACGCTGAATCCATGTGGAGACGACTGTAGGAATCTTCGTAGAAGAACCACGTGTTCAAGCCAAAGTCACGGAACGCGTCGATGTTGACGATGATGACGATGAGCCAGGCCACGAGGATGGCGGCCGCGACGGCACGAACGAGCCATGCGCGCGCGGCGAGGTTTTGCCACTTTTCGACGAGATTCCCCTGAGCGACGACCCAGCCCAGCACGAAGAACGGCAAAAAGCCGACGGCGCGCGTGAGCGACATCGTCGTGTTGACGTTGTCCAGATATCCGACTCCGACGGATGCGATGACCGCCCACAGCAGGGGCCACCGAAGAAGCGCGAGATAGGGGAGGGCGATGCGGAACAGGGCGAGAGCGATCAAGAACCACAGGGTCCAATGCGGGCGCGTGAAGTTCAGGCCCCAGTCGTTTTCGACGAACCCCTGCACAACAGTCCAGATGATTTGCAGGATCACATAGGGCAACAGGATGTCGGTCAGCACCGCGCGCATCTGGCGTTGGGCGGGCGCGGCCCTGGAGAAATAGCCGCTGATTATTGCGAAGGCCGGCATGTGGAACGCGTAGATGAACAGGTAGAGCGCCAAAGCGTGTGTCGAGTCGTCGGTGAGGCGCTGGATGGAGTGGCCGATCACGACGAGGGCGATGGTGCAGAACCGAGCATTGTCGAAGTAGGGCACCCGCACTCGACCGGAACCTGCGGGGGCCACCTGCTTCGGTGCATCGACGGTCACCGCAGTAGCTTATGACGCCCCCACAGCTGGCCCGGCGAGGCACCCGCCGGGATACTGGGAGCATGAGCAAGCGTGCTGTCGTCACCGGGGCAAGTTCTGGGATCGGGGCGGCGACGGCTCGGCGGCTGAGCGCGCGTGGATGGGACGTGGTCGGCGTGGCGCGTCGCGCTGACCGGCTCGCAGCACTCGCCGCGGATACGGGCATCGCCGCAATCGCTGCCGACATTACGGACGTCGACGATGTCGCCCGGATGCGCCGCGAGATCGAGGCTGAGGGTCCGATTCACGCACTCGTCAACAACGCAGGTGGGGCGTTCGACGCCTCGTCCGTCGAGACCGCCGACCCGGACGACTGGCGGCGCATGTTCGAGGTCAATGTGATCGGCTCCCAGCGCGTGATTGCGGCCCTGCTGCCCGCACTCCGTGCCGGGGCGCGGGATGCCGGCCACGCCGACATCCTGAGCGTCACCTCGATCGCCGGGCACGAGGTGTATGAGAACGGTGCCGGATACAACGCCGCCAAGTTCGCTGAGCACGCCATGATGGCGGTGCTGCGCCTCGAACTCGCGGGGGAGCCGATCCGCGTGCTCGAGGTTGCCCCGGGAATCGTGCAGACATCGGAGTTCGCCCTCAACCGGTTCCACGGCGACGCCGACCGCGCGGCAGCGGTCTATGCGGGCATCGACGATCCTCTGACGGCCGACGATGTGGCGTCTGTCATTGTGCAGTCACTCGAGCTTCCGGGGCATGTGAATCTCGATCTCGTGACAATGCGACCCGTGGCTCAGGCCGCGCAGTTCAAGGTCGTGCGGCGACCTCTTGTGACGGCTGATGCACCGGCCGAGGCGCCGGCTGTTCCGTCGGCGCAGGCCATCGCGTCGGCACAGGCCATCCCGTCGGTACAGGGGCAGGAATGAGCACCGTGGTTCGCCCGCTCGCCGAACTCGTCGATCCTGGCTGGGCTCGCGCGCTGCAGCCCGAAGAAGCTCAGATCGCGCATATGGGCGACTTCTTGCGCGCAGAAACCACTGCCGGGCGACGGTATCTCCCTGCCGGCAACCGCGTGCTGCGGGCCTTCCAGGCGCCCTTCGACAAGGTGCGGGTGCTGATTGTCGGTCAAGACCCCTACCCGACGCCGGGTCATGCCGTGGGGTTGTCGTTCTCTGTCGACCCCACCGTCCGCCCAATCCCACGAAGTCTGCAGAACATCTATACCGAGCTGCACGACGACCTGGGAATCAACATGCCACGTCACGGGGATCTGTCCGCCTGGGCGCAGCAGGGGGTTCTTCTGCTCAACCGCGTGCTCACAGTGCAGGCGGGGATCGCGGGGTCGCACCGGGGTCGTGGCTGGGAGTCCGTCACCGAGACCGCGATCCGGGCGCTTGCCGCGCGCCCGGCTCCGCTCGTCGCGATTCTGTGGGGGAGGGATGCCGGAACCCTCGCATCGCTGCTGGGCGACACGCCGATCATCGCCTCGGCGCATCCGAGCCCCCTGTCGGCTCGCTCAGGGTTCTTCGGCTCGCGGCCGTTCAGCCGCGCGAACGCTGCCCTGGTGGAGGCGGGGGCATCGCCGATCGACTGGGCTCTGCCCGAGCACCCCGAAGCCCCCCACCCCGAAGCAGAGATGCCCGGCGCGTAGGATTTCGGCAAATGCTCGAAGAGGAATACAACCCACGGCGCAAGCTCCCCGCGCATCTGCGCGCCCCGCGGCCCGCAGAGCCAGGCTTCGCATTCGAGATTCGGGATGCGACGGACGCAGACATTCCCCACATCCGTGCCATCTACAACCACTACGTCCTCAATTCGACGGTGACCTTCGACGAGAAGCCGAAGACCCACGCCGCGATGCTGGCCGCCTTGCACGCCACCAACAAACGTGGCTTTCCGTGGCTGGTCGCAGTGAGCCCGCGTGGTGAGGTGCTCGGCTACGCAACGGTGACGCCGTGGAAGAGCAAGGCCGCATATCGCTACACGGTCGAGAACTCGATCTACCTGGGGCCTGCTGCCACAGGGAAGGGTCTGGGGCGGGCCCTTATGTCAGAGCTGCTGCTTCGAGCGAAGGCGGCGGGGATTCGCGAGGTGATAGCCGTCATCGCGGATCGCGGCGCCGAGGCGTCAATTGCGATGCACGAAAGCTTCGGGTTCACGAAGCAGGGACATATGGGGCGGGTTGGCTTCAAATTCGGCCGCTCGCTCGGCACGGTGTTCATGCAGAAAAGTCTGAGCTAGAGACGCGACGCGTGGCTTTCGAACTGCATCACCTCACCGCCCTTGAGCAGCTCGAATGGCTGCGTCGCGGCGATATCAGCCCGCGCGACCTGGTTGTGCACTACCTGGATCGCATCGAGCGCCTGGATGGCGAGCTGGGGGCGTTCGTCACGGTGACCGCCGAAGCTGCCCTGGACCGGGCGGATCACATGAGCGCCACATCACATGCGGCGATCCTCTGGGGCCTGCCGTTTGCCGATAAGGACCTCACGGCGCGGGCAGGGGTGCGCACGAGCTACGGGTCGCGGATCTTCGCCGACAATGTGCCTGAGGTCAGCGACGAGCTGGCGACAGTTCTCGACGACGCGGGCGGCATCAGCCTCGGTAAGACGGCGACCCCCGAGTTCGGGTTGCCGAGCTACACCGAACCCCTCGCCGGTTCGCCGGCCCGAACCCCCTACGACCTCACGCGTGGGTCCGGTGGCTCAAGCGGGGGTGCAGCCGTCGCGGTGGCGGCTGGACTGCTTCCGCTGGCTCCCGGATCAGATGGCGGTGGGTCGATCCGCATTCCCGCTGCCTCAACCGGACTCGTGGGCCTCAAACCATCGCGCGGGCGGATTCCTGCGGGAACGGGCTTCCTCGGGCTCGCTGGGCTCGCGGTTCCCGGGCCCCTCGCACGCACAGTTGCCGACGCGTCACTCCTGCTCGACGCCCTGGTGGCGTTCCCCCGCTATGACTTCGCCACCGCCGCGCCGAGCTGGGACGGCGGAGCCTACCTCAATGCGGCGGTTCGCGGCGAGGGCCGCTTTCAGATCGGGGTCACGACATGGTCGCCGTGGCAGAGCGGCTACGACATTGAGCTCGGTGCCGAGGCGCGCGCGGCGTTCGACCTCGCGGTGCGTGAGCTGGATGCCCTGGGCCACGGTCTCGAGCAGGCCGACATTGGCGAGGAGCCCGGGTACGCCACCGCATTCCGCACCATCTGGCAGGGGGGTGCCGCCGGCATCCCGATCTCAGATGAGCAGCTCACGGGCGTCGAGCCGCTCACCCGGTGGCTGATTGAAAGAGGTCGCGCCGTGAGTGCACGCGACCTCGCCGCAGCGCTTCAGTGGCTGACGGGATTCGAGCGTCGCATCATCGGCCAGCTCGCCACATTCGATGCGGTGCTCACCCCGGCACTCGCGCTGACGCCGCGCCCGATCGGCTGGTACGACTCCGAGGACCCGGAGCGCAACTTTGCGCAGCAGGTGCAGTTCACGCCCTATACGAGCTTCGCGAATGTGGCCGGACTTCCGGCGATAGTCCTACCGATGTCGGTCACCGATGAGGGACTACCCATGGGTGTGCAACTCGTCGGACGACCGGGTGGGGAGCATGTGCTCCTCGCCATTGGTGCGCAGCTCGAGAGGCGAGTCGGCTGGCAGCGGCGGCATCCGCCACACTGGTAGCAGCGGCTGCAATACGGAGGGTGACCTATTAGGTAAGGCATGCCTATACTGGTGGGATGCTTCTCTCCGACCTCCTTCCCGCGACAATCGCCTGGCACCCCGCCGACGGCGATCTCGTTCTGCTGGCGGTTGTTGAATCCGACCTTGCTGTTGCCGAAACGGTTCTCGCCACCCTTCCCGCGAAGACTCGTGGTCAGGTATTCGTCGAGGTCGACTCCGTCCCCGAGGGCGCCACGCTTGCGGCGCCGGGGCGCGTGTGCGTCACCTGGTTGGGCCGCGACCGGGGGCAGAGCCTCCGGACGGCGGTTGAGGCGTGGATGGCCGAAATGCTGCCTGTGCAGGCCGACCGTGAGCACCGCGTATACGCCTGGATTTCCGGGCAGCCTGCGGCGCAGCTCGTCACCAGCAACTAGTGCCGTTCGCGCCTATCGGCGCGCGTCCTGCTCCAGCCAGCGCAACCAGACCTCGCTGAGCGTCGGATACGACGGCACCGCGTGCC
Organism: Pseudolysinimonas sp.; assembly: GCA_035554115.1. Lineage (GTDB taxonomy): Bacteria > Actinomycetota > Actinomycetes > Actinomycetales > Microbacteriaceae > CAXTSE01. Next base: position 28,771 of record DATMIW010000042.1, read on the forward strand.
ACAAACGCGCGAGCGGAACCTCGCCCACAATGGCAATCGTGGCCGCGTGCAGCATCTCGCCCACATCCGGCCCCACGAATGTTGCACCGATCAGCACATTGCGCTCATCATCGACAATTGCGCGTGCCCGGCCGACGTAGTCGTCACTGTGAACTGTGGCGCCTGCGAGAGCGGCGAGGTCGTAATCCAGAATCCGGATGCGGCGCCCGGCCTTCTCGGCCGCCTCAGCCGTAAGGCCCACCGACGCCACCTCGGGGTCGGTGAAGGTCACCTGCGGAACGCTGGCGGCATCCGCACTCGCCGTGTGGCGTCCCCACGGCGCATCATCGACGCTCTGCCCGGCAGCGCGTGCCGCAATAACGGCTCCCGCCACTCGCGCCTGATATTTGCCCTGGTGCGTGAGCAGAGCACGATGGTTCGCATCGCCGACCGCGTATAGCCAGTCGTACCCGGCAACTCGCATGGTGTCGTCGACCTCAAGCCATTCGCCGCCGCTTAGCCCGATCGTCTCGAGTCCCATGTCTCCGGTGCGGGGGACGCGACCCGTTGCGACGAGGACCTCTTCGGCGATCACCCGGTGTCCGTCGCTGAGGGTCAGCACGGCGTTCGAGGCTGTGCGATGCGCCTCGGTCGCCGTCACGCCCGAGCGGACGCTGACTCCCGAGCGTTCGAGAGCCGCACCGACAAGCTCGCCTGCGAACGGCTCGTTTCCGGCCAGCAGGCCCCCGCGGGAGATCAGCGTTACGCGCGTGCCGAAGCTCGCATAGGCGGTCGCCATTTCGACCCCTACGACACCGCCGCCCAGGATCGCCAACGATGCGGGGGCACGCGTCGCGCTCGTCGCATCCCGGCTTGACCACGCAGAAATGTCGGCAAGCCCGGGGATGTCCGGCATCAGAGGGGCGCTCCCGGTGCAGACCGCAACAGCGTGGCGCGCCGTCAGCTCAATTACGGAGCCGTCGGAACCGGTCACCTGCATACGCTTCACACCCGTGAATCGAGCGTGTCCGCGGATCAGATCGATGCCCGCTCCGGCGACCCACTCCGCCTGCCCGCTGTCGTCCATCCCGCCGGTGATTCGTGTGCGGCGGGCGAAGACGGCCGCCGGGTCCACACCTCCGGTGACGGCACCTGCCGCGCCCTGGACGGATCGCGCGGCTCGCAACACGGAACCCGCCCGCAGCAGCGCCTTCGAGGGCATGCAGGCCCAGTAGGAGCACTCTCCGCCGACGAGCTCCGCCTCGACTAGAGCCACCGTCATGCCGCCCTGGGTCGCGTAATCGGCGACATTCTCGCCGACGGTTCCTGCCCCGATCACGATTACGTCATAGTCACCTTGCGTCATGGTGCGAGAGTACGCCGCGAGCTGGTGTGTGCGGCATCCGATACATTCGCAGCAGACCCCGAAATGGAGCCTCGTGCACACACGCATCCTTCCTCTGGCCGCTGCTGCTCTCGTCTCTGCAACTCTTCTCAGCTCATGCTCTTTCTCGCTGTCGCCTCAGGTGCCGCGCGTGGCTGCGGACGAGGTGGCATCAGTCGCTGAAGACAAGCTCGAGGACCAGGTGGGCAGTCGCCCCGATATCTCCTGTGGATCTGACGACATTCGGGCCGAGGTGGGTCGGACGCACACCTGCCTATTGACAGACCCCGCCACCGGTCTCGAATTCGATGTGAAGATCACCTTCACCGAGGTCACCGGCTCTCGCTACGAATTCGACGTCAAAGTTGCCGAGATAGCCAACAACGCACCGGAGGCCACGGCGGAGCCGAAGGACGGCACAACGCCGCAGGTGACTGGCGAGCAAATCGCCAGCCTCGTCGTGCAGGCCCTAGCCCCGCAGCTGGGCTATCCACCCGCCGTAAGCTGCGCCGAGCAGACCGTGGACATCATTGTCGACACCACCACCTCATGTGCCTACGTCGACGACGAAGGTGCCACACAGAAGGTGGAGGTCACCGTCACTTCGTACGACGCGTCGACAGGTAGGTACCGGATCAGCGCGGACCTGGTGTAGTCGAGAGCACCCCCACCAGTCGGAGGAGGGTTGACGCGTCATTCACGCGCCCTTCCTCGGATCTCGGCGCATATCCGGCAATTGTGGCCCCGGCCAACGGGAGGCTCGTGACGAGAGAGCGGATCGCAGCGATCAGCGCGTCAGCCGTCAGTCCGAACGGCTCCGGATCGAGCAGGCCGTCCAGTTCGGCGGGATCCAGAACGTCCAGGTCGACATGCACATAGACGGATTTCGCACCGCTTCCCGTCACGGCGTCAACGAGCGCCGAAGGATCGGCCAGCTCATCGACAGTGAGTGCCCGCACGCCGTGCGCGTCGGCGAAGGCACGTTCCTCGGCGTCCCACGATCGGGCTCCGGCCACTACGACGTGCGACGCGGGGACGATGTCCGCGTCAATGAGGTCACGCAGAACCATTCCCGCGAAGGCGCCCGATGGTGAGTGCGCTGGGGAGTTGAGATCGGGATGCGCGTCCAACCACACAAGCGCCATCCCGCCTTCCTCCCCGGCAACCGCCTCACGCGCCGCGTGACCGACAGCCGCCGTCGACACGGCGCAGTCGCCGCCGATCGTGATGACAGGCCCCTCCATGTCGCCCAAGGTGTCCCCCAGGCGTTCGCGGATGAGCTGCAGTGAGCTGAACCGCGAAATGCCGGTGCCCGCGTCGTCGCCCGCTTCAAGAGGAACGGTTACCGTCTGGGTGCGGGCACGGGGCAGATCGTCAAGAATCGCACGCGCTCCTTCGGCGTGCGCCATTGCGCGAGCCGACGGAGAACCCTGCCACTGCGGTACGACGACAAAGCTGACGGCCATAGCGAAACGCTAGCGCGCTCTCGGCGCCGTCGACCCCGTGCCGCCGAAATTGGTGGGCACCGCCAAGGATTCGGCGACGCTCACCCCTTCGGCGGCGTAGGAGGCATGCGTCAGCTATTCTTGTGCGGCCCGCATGCGCTCGCGCAGGATCTCAAGCTGACTGCTGACGGCACCGGGAAGCCGGTCGCCGAACCCCTCGAAGAACGCCTGAGCATCGTCAGCTTCGGCCAGATGAGCTGCAGGATCGATCGCGAACAGCTGCTGCCAGTCGCTCTCGGTCACGTCCGTGCCCTCGAGGTCGATGGAGTCCGGGGTCGGAAGCCAGCCGAGCGGGCTGTCGACGGCCGTCGCACGGCCTTCGACGCGATCCATGATCCAGGCGAGAACGCGGCCGTTGTCGCCGAATCCGGGCCAAAGGAACGAGCCGTCTTCGCCCTTGCGGAACCAGTTGACCTGGAAGATGCGCGGCACGCCGCCCGTCGCGCGAAGGCCAGCACCCACATCGAGCCAGTGCTGCCAGTGATCGGCCATGTTGTAGCCGCAGAACGGCAGCATCGCGAACGGGTCGCGTCGAAGCTCGCCGACCGTGCCCTCGGCCGCGGCCGTGCGCTCAGACGAAATCGTCGCGCCGATGAAAACGCCGTGCTCCCAGTCGCGGGCTTCGGCGACGAGCGGCACATTCGTAGCGCGGCGACCACCGAAGATGATGGCGTCGATGACAACGCCCTCCGGGTCGTCCCAGTCGTCGGAGATGCTCGGTGCCTGCGAGGCCGCGACGGTGAACCGCGAGTTCGGGTGCGCGGCCAGACGTCCGGAGTCCGGGGTCCAGTCTTCGCCGCGCCAGTCGATCAGGTGGTCGGGTGCCTTGTCGGTCAGACCTTCCCACCACACATCACCGTCATCGCGAAGCGCGACGTTGGTGAACATCGTGTTGCCCCACAGGGTTTGGATCGCTGTCGCGTTGGTCGTCGGGCTAGTGCCCGGAGCGACGCCGAAGAAGCCGGCTTCGGGGTTGATCGCGCGCAGCTTGCCGTCTGGCCCCGGCGCGAGCCAGGCGATGTCGTCGCCGATGGTCTCGACCTTCCAGCCGGGAATCGTCGGCCGCAGCATGGCAAAGTTCGTCTTGCCGCAGGCGCTCGGGAACGCCGCTGCCGCGTGGAACACGCGACCGCGCGGGTTCGTGACCTTGAGGAGCAGCATGTGCTCGGCGAGCCAGCCTTCATCGCGGGCGATGACGCTCGCAATACGCAGGGCGAAAGCCTTCTTGGCCAGGATCGCGTTGCCGCCGTACGCGGATCCGTACGACCAGATCTCCCGGGTCTCGGGGAAGTGGCTGATGTACTTCTCCGAGTTGCAGGGCCACGGCACATCCACGTCTCCGGGGGCCAACGGCGCTCCCACGGTGTGCGCTGCGGGCACCCATTCGGTGTCGGGCCCAATCTGGGCAAGTGCCTCGGCACCCATGCGGGTCATGACGCCCATGCTCACCACGACGTAGGGCGAGTCGGTAACCTGCACGCCAATACGCGCGAGCGGGCTTCCGATCGGACCCATCGAGAAGGGAACGACGTACATCGTGCGACCACGCATCGCGCCTGTGAAGAGGGTCTGAAGCGTCTCGCGCATTTCGGCGGGCGGGCGCCAATTGTTGGTGGGACCGGCCTCGTCTTCGTCTTCTGAGCAGATAAAGGTGCGGGCTTCGACGCGTGCGACATCGTCGGGGTCGCTGCGGGCCAGGAAGCTGTAGGGGCGGTGCTCGGGGTTGAGGCGCACGATGGTGCCCTGCTCGACGAGAAGGCGAAGCAGGCCGTCTTGCTCAGCTCGCGAGCCATCGCACCACACCACGGTGTCGGGCGTTGTCAGATGCGCCATTTTTTCCACCCAGGCGACAACCCTCGGGTCGGTGCCCTCGGGCGCAAGAGCCCAGCTGGAGTCGTGGACGGGAGCCGCATCCTCTTCGGCAGGGGGAGTCCATGACGCCGTGCTTGCCGTGGCGCTACCAGTAATCGTCATGTTTCCTCCTGCAAAAGGGATGAAGCGTATTTACTACTATCAGGCCTAATGTCGCCCAGTATCGCGCAAATATGCCTGAAATAACCCGGAAAGTTTCCGTATGCTTCATTTATGAACGATCTCGCGACGCTTGGCCAGCGAATTCGACACTTTCGCACACAAGCCGGACTGACGCTCGACCAGCTCGGATCGGCGGCTGGTGTTGCGGCGAGTCAACTCTCCCTTATGGAGAACGGCAAGCGCGAGCCGAGACTTTCTTTGCTCAGCGCCCTGGCCTCCCACCTCGGGATCCCGGTTGCCGAACTTCTCGAGCCAACGGCGCCAAGTGAGCGCGCACGTCTCGAAATCGAGCTCGAACACGCCCAGTCGAGTCCTGTGTATGCCGAGCTCGGTTTGCCGGTGCTGCGTGCCGGCAAAAGCATGAGCGACGAGACGCTGCACGCGCTCGTGGGCATGCATGCGGAGCTGGCACGACGCGCCCGCGAAGCGATAGCGACCCCGGAAGAGGCGCGCCGAGCCAACACCGAGCTGCGCGCCATGATGCGCGCGCGAGACAACCACCTGCCCGAGATCGAGGAACTCGCCGAACAGCAGCTCAAGTCCGTCGGTCATACGGTCGGTGCCCTCACGCACCGGTCAGTGCGCCAGATGGCCGAGAATCTGGGATTCGAACTGGTCCACGTGGGGGACCTCCCGCATTCAACCCGGTCGGTGACCGATCTCGAGAACGGTCGCATCTACCTGCCGCCCACCTCGATCCCCGGAGGACACGGGCTGAGGTCAATGGCCCTGCAAGCCATCGCTCACCGACTGCTCGGCCATGCGGCACCCGCCAACTATGCGCAATTCCTGCAGCAGCGTCTCGAGATCAACTATTTCGCCGCCGCGTGCCTCATGCCGCTCACGCAATCGGTGGCCTTCCTGCGACAGGCCAAAACTGATCGCAACATTGCAATCGAAGACTTTCGCGACGCCTTTGGGACCACGCACGAATCGGCTGCTCTGCGCTTCACGAACTTGGCCACGCCATACCTCGATATGACGTGGCACTTCCTGCGCGTGGGGGGCGATGGCGCCGTCTACAAGGGGTATGAGAACGACGGCCTGCGCCTCCCGGTCGATGTCACCGGATCCACGGAGGGCGAGGTCGTGTGTCGCAATTGGAGTGCGCGCCAGGCCTTCGATCGCACCAACCGCACCACCGAGTTCTACCAGTACACCGACACCCCGCAGGGCTCCTTCTTCGAGTCGACGCAGACTGGCACGAGCGCGAGCGAAGAGTTCTCGATAACCCTGGGCGTTCCGTTCAGCGAGGCGCGCTGGTTCCGGGGGCGCGAGACGGTGCGGAGACTGACGTCGCGGTGCCCGGATGCGAGCTGCTGCCGGCGTCCGCCGGCTGACCTGGCTCAGCAGTGGCAGGGGAAGGCCTGGACGAGCGCGAAAGTCCACGCGCACATTTTCTCGCCGCTGCCATCCGGAACATTTCCCGGTGTCGATGACCGCGAGCTGTATGAGTTCCTCGAGGCGCATGCCGCGAATTAATGCGCGAGCCGAGTCACCGAGGTCCCGTCTCGGTTCCGGCGCGTCGCACCAGATAGTCGTAGCCGGATTGCAGAAGGGCCGGTGACGCGACTGTCGCCTTCTTCAGAGCCACTTCGTCATCGTCCGACCATTGCGCCGGTCCGCCGGCGGCCATCGCGGCGAGCTGGATTTCGCACGCCTTGTTGAGCAGGACCGCGCGCATAACCGCCTCTGCCACAGAGCTGCCGACAGTGACGAGGCCGTGACCGGGGATCAGCGCGCCCGCCTGAGCGCCCACTGTCGCAGCAAGAGCGTCGCCCGTCTCCGCATCGGCGATTAGGGCTCCCGTCTGCGTGAAGCGCGGAATGTCGGGGTTGACGAACATGATCGCGTCATGCGAGATCGGCCGCAGCGGAACATTGAGCGACGCGAAAGCGACTGCGCTCGGTGCATGGGTGTGGACGACGGCGCCCACATCGGGGCGAGCAGCCACAATCTGGGTGTGGATCGGGTATTCGAGGTGTCGCCGGCCAGACCCCTCTAGTACCTCGCCAGTTGGTGAAACAAGGACGACGCGTTCCTCAGTTACCTCTTCGAACGCCCAACCCGACGCCTTCATCCAGACGCCCCGCCCGGCTGGATCGACGATTGAGACGTGACCCCAGACCATGTCCGAATGGCCCGCAGCGCCGAGGGCACGGTTGGCGGCAACAAGTGCCGCAACGATGTCGTCTGTCATACGCACGCCCCATCCGGGTTGGTGGTCGGTAGCCGAACTGTAACAAGCCGCTGGGACGGCCGGATGTATGCGCGCACCCGGCCGTCCCAACGAACGCTATTTATCGCGGTACGCCGTGCGTGCGAAGTCGAAGTACGGCGACGGCGCAACAGTGGCCCGGATGCGGACCTGGCGGTGCGGTTCGACGTGCGGCTTGTGCGAGTTCGGGTCCTCGCCCCACAGCAGCTCCACTTCGGTGCCCGGTTCGGCGAACTCAAGGTCGACCGCGGCGAGCGAGATGAACGCACGCTCATTGGCCAGATAGCCGCAGTCGAAGGAGATACCGACATCCGCGCCGTCCTTCAGGACCCGGTCCGTCGGGAACTGTGCGTAGCGAGCCTTCGGCATCTCGATGAACTTGGCGGGCAGCTCGTCGGTGGTGAAAAGCGAGTCGACGGCCGCCGTGAAGTCCTCGTGGTTCCAGACCAGTGTCACCTTGGTGCGCTTCTTGTCTGCAGCGTGCTTTTCGAGTGCTTCTTTACCGAGGAAGTCGTGGTCGAACGACACCGAGCGGCCGAGTCCCACGTCGAAAGGAGTCACGTAGTAGTCGGTGATATCGGATGACGCCAAGCTGCCTCCGAAGGAGCCGACTTTGCTCGCGTCCAGCCACTCGCGGTAGCCCCGCAACTCGTCGTCGAAGATGGCGGGCGGCGGCGACGGGATCCAGCCCGAACCGAGGTTGGCTGTCGAATAGGCGCGCGCTCCGGCGCGGATGAGGCCGAACTCAGCTCCGCCTTCGAGAAGCTCGGCGAGAACCGCCTCGCCGTCTTCCCACGGACCCCAGAACTCGAATCCGGGCTGACCCGCCATGCCGTGGCGCAGCACGCCGACAGTCCGACCGGCAACGGTGATCTCACCCATGTGGAAGAACTTGAGCTCGGGGGCAGGCTGACCGGTGACCTTCTCGACGACCTTGAGCGCATTGGGCCCCTGGATCTCGTAGCGATACAGCTTCGGGTCGCCGACCCGTGCCAGGGAGTGGTTGTCGCGCACAAGCTGCACGTCCCAGTCGCCGGTCTCGATGTTGTACTCGACCCAGTCCGCCAGGGTGGTGGTGACGAGGTCGTAGTCGTTTTCGCCGAACTGGAACAGGATTCCGTCGCCGATCACATATCCACCGTGGTTGACGGCGACGAACTGCTTGGCGCGGCCCGGTGTGTAGGCGGCGGCTGCGTTGGTGCCCAGCCAAGTGAAGAACTTGGTGGCATCCGGACCGGTGACGAACAGGTCGGTCATGTGGTGGGACTGGTCGAGCAGGGCGACAGTGTCGCGCCAGGCGGCCTGCTCGCTGCGCCAGTTGGTGAATTCCGGCTGAACCGGGAAGGTGAAGGGACGCGCCTTTGCGTTCCGGACTACCTCGACGGCGCTTCCGGCCTCGTCGATGGCCTGTTGCAAACTCTGACTGGTCATAAGAACCTCTTCGTTAGGCCGTTCTGAGCCGAACGGCGACGGCGTTGTCGTGGCCTCACAGTAGGCACCCGAGCCAGAGGGATGAAAGAATAATCCCGTTCATGCGAAAAGTTTTTCGCTCGTATCGAAGGCGGGACGATGGCCAACCAGTCAGCGGGAGTCTCGGTCGTGAGCCGGGCGGTGAAGCTTCTCGAAGCGTTCGATGCTGGCGTCCGAGACCTGAGTGCGACGCAGATTGCCTCGCGCGCCGACCTTCCGCTCACCACGGCGCATCGCCTCCTTGGAGAGCTGACGGAGGTGGGTCTACTCGAGAAGCTGCCCAACCGGCGGTACCGCATCGGTCTGAAGCTCTGGGAGATCGCGGTGCGCACACCGGGGGCTCTCGGCATCCGCGAAATCGCCACTCCGGCGCTGCGAGCCGCTCATCGTCTTATTGGCCAGCACGTGCAGCTCAGTGTGCTGCAAGAGGGTGACACCCTGTATCTCGAACGTCTTTCCGCGCCGAATGCCGTGATCAACCTCACGATCATCGGGGGTCGTCTGCCGTTCACCGCGACCTCCAGCGGCCATGTTCTTGTCGCCTTCAGCGAGCCGTCGCTGCAGGAGCAGCTGATCCAGCGTCCGCGCCCACGAAGCCGCTTCGTGCCGTCGTTCAGCAATGACGAACTCGCCGAGCGACTCCGGGTCGTGCGCCGCCAGGGATACGAGATTGCGCACGGATACATACATCCGGATGCGACCTCGCTAGCTGTGCCGGTGTTCGGCCCGCTCTCCGATGTTGTTGCGTCGGTGTCTGCGGTGGTGCCCACCGAGGATGTGCGAGAAGAGGCGGTTCTCGCCACCCTGCAGGGTGCCGCTCATCAGATCAGGACAGCCCTCACCCGCCACTACTCGGGGCGAAACAACGCAGAGCAGCAGTAGACCGACAGTGGTGCCCCCGACACGATTCGAACGTGCGGCCTCTTCCTCCGGAGGGAAGCGCTCTATCCACTGAGCTACGGGGGCGCGGTGCCGATCCAGGTTAGCAGGGCGGCACCGTCTGGATTCCGCCGCACCATGCCGTTAGGGAGTGAGTGCGCCCGTCACTGACGCCACGAGAGTTGTTGCATCTTCGCCGGTACCAAAGTACGGCGACTCGAGCACGATCCAGTACCCCGAATTGAAGACCGTCACGGCTCCGACGCTGCCCTCGCTGGTGAAGAATGCGTCACCGAGCGCGGGGACAGCTGTGCCTTTCGCGGCGGTCTCGTGAAGTGACGCAGTGGTGCCGGCATCGAAGTGCGCGACCGAGAGGTCGACAACTTCACCACTCGTTTGGTTCTGCCAGCGGCACGCGAGTCCCTTGTATTGCGTCGCACGGGCACCCGCCGACGACTTCGCCGGGGTGAAGTCGTCGAGCAGGCCGAAGTTGGGGTTGAAGTCGTACATGGTGTCGGGACTCACGAGATCGTTACACGTCTGGGTGACGGGCGTGCTCGTGGCACCTGTGGGCGGTGCCACGGTCGGTCCGGCGGGCGGCGGCGTACCCGGATTCGGGCCCGTCGGCTCGGTCGTTGCGACGGGAGTAGGCGCGCATCCGGCGAACAGTGCCAGCGCAAGGGCGGCGACGGCAAGGGGAGGCGTGAGGCGGCGACGCGTGGCGAGCATGTCTCTATTGTGTGCTCTTGGGGCCGCAGGCGGGTGTGTGACTCACCGGTAGGATCGGTGCGTGAATCCCGCTGATCTGACTGCCGCGCTGCTCCATGTCGCGAGGTCGGTGGCGACAGCACAGGGCGCCGAGGGCGCGTCGATTGCCGACGCGGATGTCAGCCTCGAACGACCGCGCAATCGGGACCACGGTGACTGGGCCTCCAATGTTGCCCTGAAGCTGGGCAAGCGTCTCGGGCTCGAATCCCGTGCCTTTGCGGGCGAGGTGGCCACCGCGCTCGCTGCAGTCGACGGAGTCGCATCGGTGGATGTCGCGGGTCCGGGCTTCTTGAACATCACGCTCGACGCGGCGGCGGCCGGCATTCTCGCGCAGCGCATCGTCGAGGCGGGCAGCGAGTACGGACGCGGCACGCTGTACTCAGGCGTGACGATCAACCTCGAATTCGTGTCAGCGAACCCGACCGGCCCCATCCATATCGGCGGCACTCGATGGGCTGCGGTGGGCGACAGCCTCGCCCGACTCTTCGAGGCGCAGGGCGGACTCGTGACCCGCGAGTACTACTTCAACGACCACGGCGCCCAGATCGACAGGTTTGCGCGCAGCCTCCTGGCGGCGCACCTCGGCGAGCCGGCCCCCGACGACGGCTATGGCGGCCAGTACATCCTCGACATTGCGGCGCGGATTGAAGAGGTCTATCCCGGCGATCTGAGCACGTTGCCGCAGGCCGAGGCTCAGGAGGTATTCCGCTCAATCGGCGTCGACCTGATGTTCGGCGATATCAAGGTGAGCCTGCACAATTTCGGCGTCGACTTCGACGTGTACTTCCACGAGAACGAGGTGCACGAGTCGGGCGCTGTCGATCATGCTGTCGCCCGCCTGCGCGAGCTGGGTCATGTCTACGACGCAGATGGCGCGACCTGGTTGCGCACGACCGAGTTCGGTGACGACAAAGACCGGGTCGTGATCAAAAGCGACGGCGAACCGGCGTATATCTCGGGCGATCTCGCCTACTACCTCAACAAGCGCGAGCGCGGATTCGAGCGCAACCTCATCCTGCTCGGCGCCGATCACCACGGCTATGTCAAGCGTCTGATGGCGATGACCGCGGCGTTCGGCGACGTTCCCGAGGTCAACCTCGAGATCCTGATCGGACAGCTCGTCAACCTCGTGCAGGACGGCGAGCCGGTCCGGATGTCGAAGCGCGCGGGCACCGTCGTCACGATGGAAGATCTTGTCGACGTCGTCGGAGTGGATGCGGCACGCTACGCGCTCGTGCGCAGCTCCGTCGATTCACAGGTCGATATCGACCTCGGGGTGCTGCAGAAGAAGTCGAATGACAACCCCGTTTTCTATGTGCAGTACGCGCATGCACGCACGAATGCTGTCGCGCGGAATGCGGAGTCGGCGGGCGTCGATAACTCAGAGTTCGATCCGTCGCTGCTGTCGCACGAAAGCGAAAGCATTCTGTTGGGAGTTCTCGCCGAGTTCCCGCGCATCACGCTTCAGGCCGCCGAGCTGCGCGAACCGCACCGGATCGCCCGTTACCTTGAAGACCTCGCAGGCTCGTATCACCGCTGGTACGACGCGTGTCGCGTCACGCCGCAGGGCGAAGAGGCCATCACCGCTGTCCATCGTTCGCGCCTCTGGCTGAATGCCGCCACCGGACAGGTCTTGCGCAACGGGCTCGCCCTACTGGGGGTTTCGGCTCCCGAGAGGATGTGACGGTGACCGAGTCGCGCACCCTGTCCGACATCCGCGCCCCGCGCCGTCGTCGTCGGTGGCCCTGGCTGGTCGCCCTCGTGGTGTTCCTTCTCGTGCTGGTGGCGACCCTGATTGCGCTTGACGGGATGGCGCGAGATTTCGCGCGGGACCAGATCCGATCGCGCTTCGTGTCGACACTCGAGATTGACCCCGCAACGCCGGTGACTGTCGACCTCGGCCCTGGCTCGATCATCCTTCAAGGCCTGAGCGGTCGCATCGATTCTGTGGACATCACGGCGTCGACGCTCTCGATTGGCTCTCTCACGGGGTCGGCTGTTGTGCATGCCGAAGGCGTTCCGATCGACTCGAAGAAGTCCGTGGAGTCGCTGAGCATCTCGTTTTCTGTCCCGGAAAGCGGAGTGGCCGGGCTCGCGGGAAATCTGGACGGCATCGATCTGCAATCCGTCGTTATCGAGAAGGGCGAGATCCTCGCGTCGGGCACTGTCTCGCGCTTGGGGCTCACCCTGCCGGTGGGACTGGGCTTCACCCCGTCAGCCGAGAACGGACAGCTTCAGCTCACGCCGACGAGTGTGCAGCTCGACGGCACGTCCTACACAACAGAGGAGCTGCGGTCATCCCCGACCCTCGGTTTTCTCGTCGACGAGCTGCTCGCCCCGAGAACTGTGTGTATAGCCGACCGACTGCCGGCGTCACTGACGCTGACGCGTGTCGCCGTGGTGAACGACTCACTCGTCCTGTCGGCGGGCGCTCATGACACCACGCTCGGTGCCCTCGGCACACGCGGAGAATGCGCGGGAGGTAACGTGCCGTGACCGTCAATACATTGGCCCCTGGCTGGCTGCGCCACCCTGACGACGCCAACACACTCGATGCTCAGGTCTGGCCCCGGCACGCGAATCGCGCCGGATCGGGTGCGATAGCGATCAACGGGGTCGAGCTGCCGCAGCTCGCAGCCGAGTTCGGCACCCCGCTCTACGTGATCGACGAAGACGATGCACGGGGGCGGGCGGCTCATATCCGCACCGTATTCGAGCAGGCTTTCGCCCGCATCGGCTCGACGGCCCATGTCTATTACGCCGGCAAAGCGTTTCTCAGCATCGAGGTGGCGCGATGGATGCGCGATGCCGGCCTGCGCATCGACGTGTGCACGGGCGGCGAGTTGGCTGTCGCTCTCGCCGCGGGTATCAACCCCGCTCTGCTTGGGTTCCATGGCAATAACAAGAGCGTGGCCGAGATCGACCGCAGCGTGGGCGTCGGCATCGGCACGATCGTCCTCGACAGCATTGTCGAAATCGACCGTGTCGCTGATGCCGCTGCCCGGCACGGCCGCGTGCAAGATGTGCGGCTGCGCATTAATTCGGGAGTGCACGCCAGCACCCACGAATACCTCGCAACTGCGCGCGAAGACCAGAAATTCGGCATCCCGCTGAGTGACGCTGCGGATGTCGTGAAGCTCATCCGCGCTCGTCCCGAACTGCGGTTCCTGGGCCTGCATTCACATATCGGATCGCAGATCTTCGATTCGGACGGCTTTGCCGAGGCGGCACGTCGGCTACTGACGTTGCACGCTGAACTCCTCCGCGGCGGCGAGGTGCCCGAGCTCAACCTGGGTGGCGGCTTCGGTATCGCCTATACGAGCGCGGACGAGGTGACTCCGATCGACGAGATCGCCGCCGACTTCGCGCGGATCGTTGCTGAAGAGTCAGCTGCCCTCGGCATCCCGGTCCCGATCGTCGCGATCGAGCCGGGCCGGGCGATCATCGGTCCGAGCACCGTCACCCTGTATGAGGTCGGAACGGTCAAGGACGTGCTCGTCGACGGTTCTGCTGTGCGCCGATACCTCTCGGTCGACGGCGGGATGAGCGACAATGTGCGCCCCGCTCTGTACGGCGCCGACTATTCGGTGCGCATGGCAAATCGGCGATCCACAGCCGACCCCGTTCTCGTCCGCGTTGCGGGCAAACACTGTGAGTCGGGCGACATCGTTGTGCACGCCGACTATCTGCCCGGCGACACGGAGCCGGGCGATCTTCTCGCGGTACCCGCCACGGGCGCCTACTGCTGGGCACTTGCGAGCACCTATAACTATGTGGGCCGACCGGCAGTCGTCGCGGTCACCCAGGGACGTGCGCGCATTATTGTGCGCGGCGAGAACGAAGACGACCTCCTTGCTCGGGACATGGGCGCGGTAGAGCACGAAATGAAGGACACACAATGATCGAATACCGCAACCTCCGCGTCGCCATCCTGGGAGCCGGTTCGGTCGGCGCGCAGGTGGCGTCTCTGCTGCTGGAGCATGCCGATGAGCTCGCCGCACGGGTCGGTGCGGGTCTGGAACTCGTCGGAGTCGCCGTACGCGACCTCGACGCTCCTCGCTCCGCCGAGATCCCCGCGCAGCTGCTCACAAGCGACGCAAAGTCGCTCATTCTCGGGGCCGACATTGTCATCGAGCTGATCGGCGGTCTCGAGCCGGCGCGTGAATACCTCGTGCTCGCCATGAACTCCGGTGCCGATGTCATAACCGCCAATAAGGCTCTGCTGGCCACTCATGGGCCGGAGCTCTTCGATATCGCCGAGCAGGTGGGGGCTCAGCTCTATTACGAGGCGGCAGTCGGGGGAGCGATCCCGATCATCCGTCCGCTGCGCGACAGCCTCGCCGGCGACAGAGTGCGTCGCATTCTCGGCATCATCAACGGCACGACCAACTACATTCTCGACCGCATGGATGTCGAGGGCGATTCCCTCGAGAATGCTCTGGCAGTCGCCACCGAGCTTGGCTACGCAGAGGCGGACCCGACCGCAGACATTGAGGGGTACGACGCCGCACAGAAGGCCGCGATCCTCGCGAGCCTCGCGTTCCATACCGCTGTGCCGCTCGAGAGCGTGCACCGTGAGGGCATCACCCAGATCACCCACGACCAGGTCGTGGCGGCACGGAAGGCCGGGTATGTCGTCAAGCTGCTCGCGGTCTGCGAGCGGCTTGTGGATCCGGTGTCGGGACTCGAAGGAGTCAGCGCCCGCGTCCATCCGGCCCTCGTTCCCCTCGCGCACCCTCTCGCTGCCGTGCACGGCGCCAACAACGCCGTGTTCGTCGAGGCGGAGGCGGCTGGCAGCCTGATGTTCTATGGCGCGGGCGCCGGGGGAGTGCAGACCGCGTCCGCCGTGCTCGGCGACCTCGTGTCAGCCGCTCGCCGGCACGTCATCGGTGGGCCGGGTGTTGCCGAGTCCACGCATGCCGATCTGCCGATCCTGCCCATTTCGCGTGTGTCGACGCGCTACCAGATCACCCTTGACGTCATCGACCGCCCGGGGGTTTTGGCCAGCATCGCGACCCTGTTCAGCGAGCACGAGGTATCGGTGGAGACGGTTCAGCAGTCGGCCGACGTCTCCGAGGGTGGCGACGGAGCATCCGCCCCCACCGCTACCCTGGTCATTGGAACGCATGTGGCGACCGAGGCGGCTCTGTCGGCCACGGTTGACGCTGTTGCGGCACTCGAAGCCGTCTCTCGCGTTCAAAGCGTTTTGAGAGTTGAGGGACTGTAAATGGCGCAGTGGCGTGGAGTGCTACACGAGTATCGGGATCGTCTGGATGTCACAGACGCCACCCCGATCATCACCCTCGGCGAGGGCGGGACGCCCCTCATCCGCGCAGCGGCACTCGAGGCACGCACCGGCGCGAAGGTATGGGTCAAGTTCGAGGGCATGAACCCCACCGGTTCCTTCAAAGACCGCGGGATGACGATGGCCGTGTCGAAAGCCGTCGAGCATGGCGCCAAGGCCGTCATCTGCGCGTCGACCGGCAACACCTCGGCGGCCGCAGCCGCCTACGCGACGCATGCAGGCATTACCGCCGCGGTTCTGGTGCCCGAGGGCAAGATCGCGATGGGCAAGCTCGCGCAGGCGATTGCCCACGGCGCCGAGTTGCTGCAGGTGCAGGGCAATTTTGACGACTGCCTCGACATCGCCCGCGAGCTGGCGGCGAATTATCCGGTGCACCTCGTGAACTCGGTCAATAACGATCGCATCGAGGGACAGAAGACCGCGGCGTTCGAAGTCGTCGAGGTTCTCGAAGACGCGCCCGATTTCCACTTCATCCCGGTGGGCAATGCGGGCAACTACACCGCGTATTCTCGCGGTTACGCAGAAGAAGCGGCGCGGGGCGTTACCACCAAGCGTCCTCGGATGTTCGGATTCCAGGCGGCCGGCAGTGCGCCCATAGTGCTCGGCGAAGTTGTCAAGCACCCCGACACGATCGCCAGTGCCATCCGCATCGGCAACCCCGCGTCATGGGATCTCGCGCTCGCGGCCCGCGAAGAGACGGACGGCTATTTTGGCGCGATCGACGACCGCGCGATTCTGGATGCGCACCGCATCCTGTCGTCAGAGGTGGGCATTTTTGTCGAACCGGCGTCGGCGATCAGCGTGGCGGGACTGCTGGAGCGTGCCGAGGCCGGAGCGATTCCGGCAGGCTCCACTGTCGTTCTGACAGTTACCGGCCACGGCCTCAAAGACCCCCAGTGGGCTCTGCGTGGTCCGGACGGTGCGGAGATCCAGCCAACTGTCGTTCCGATCGATGTGGCCGAGATCGCCGGGGTTCTCGGCTTGTCGTCATGACCTCACCGGTGCCGATCGGGCGATCGGTGCACGTCAAAGTACCGGCGACGACCGCCAATCTCGGCCCCGGGCTCGACACTCTCGGCCTGGCACTCTCGCTGTACGACGAGCTCGAGGTCACAGTGCGGAGCGCGCCCGGTGCGCATGTCGTCGTTGATGGCGTCGGCGTGGACGATGTGCCCACCGACGAGACCAACCTCGTCGTCCGCTCGATCGCCTACACCTTCGCTAGCTACGGTGTTGAGCTCCCGGGCCTCGACCTCGTGGCCCACAACAGAATCCCGCACGGACGGGGCATGGGCTCGTCGGGCGCCGCGATCGTGTCGGGCGTTATGGCCGCCAAGGGACTCCTCGAGGGCATTGTCGAAATCGACCCGAACGGTCTCCTCGCCGTCGCGACAGCCCTTGAAGGGCATCCGGACAATGTCGCCCCCGCGCTGTTTGGCGGGCTGACAATCGCCTGGACCACTCCCGACGGCCCGCGCTACAAGAAGCTGATGGTGCACCGCGGAGTGTCTCCGCTGGTCGCTGTTCCGGTCGACTCCAGTATGTCGACGGCATTCGCCCGCAGTCTGCAGCCCGCGTCGGTGCCGCATGAGGACGCCATCTTCAACGTTTCGCGGTCGGCCCTGCTGATCGCGGCGCTCATCCAAAGTCCCGAGCTGCTATTGGCCGCAACAGAAGACAAGCTGCATCAGAGTTATCGCGCGAGTGCGATGGTCGAGACGGATGCGCTCATCCAGCTGTTGCGTGCGGACGGGCTTGCAGCCGTCGTATCGGGCGCTGGGCCGTCGATTCTCGTGCTGGGGAGCGATCCGGCCCAGCGCTTGCGCGCTGCTGAGCTCATCTCGAGCAACGCGACGACCACCTGGGACTGCCAGATGCTCGCCGTGGACTTTAAGGGTGCTACAGTAATTGAGCACTCGTCCGACGCTGTGGCTTAGTCCACGCGAGGGTGCACATCCCACCTGGCATTCGCCATTGTCGATTCCGACACGTGTCTTTGCACACTGACCGAAACGGCTGAGACGGACCGCCGCATCCCCGAGATATTTCTGTTCTCGGGTCGAAAGGAATACCTCTGTGACCGACGTCAACGCAACCGCGCATGCGGATGCCCGCGCCGAACTGAGCCGTCTGCGGCTCCCCGAACTGCTGGCCCTCGCCAATGAGCGCGGAATTTCCGGCGCCGCCAAACTTCGAAAAGGAGAGCTTGTGGACACACTCGCCGACGCTGACGTTGTGAACAACGCCGCCAGCACCCCCGCCGCTGGGGCGGAAACTCCGGTCGAGACCCCGGCAGCCGCAGTCGCGGATGCTGCGGCGAGCTCCGAGGTCGCTCCCGCCCGCACGCGTCGCCCCTCGCGCCGGGTGTCGGCCTCGACCTCAGACGTTGCTGAGCTCGCTGCCGGTGCCCCTACTGCCGGTGTCACGGCGCCCGGCATCGTCGCGCCCCTTACCGCCGATATTCCCGGATCTGCCGGTGTCGAGCACGTTGCTGTGGCCGATGTTGCCGCCGACCTCGACAAGCTGCTTCCCGAGGTCACTTCGGGTGCGGCCGAGGCCGAGCCCACCGAGGGTGGCTCGAACCGCCGTGGGCGTGGGCGTGGGCGTGGGTCGAACAACAACCAGAACGGCGAGCGGTCCGACAACGGTCAGGGCGGACGCCAGAACGGTGCAGTCCAGAACGATCGGGACGCCACCGAAAAGGGCCAGAACGATCGCGCCCAAAACGATCGCAGCCAGAACGACCGCACCCAGAACGAATCCAAGAATCAGAACCGTGGCGGCCAGAACGGTCCGCAGGGCGGGGACGACTTCGAGGGTGAAGGACGCGGTGGCCGCAACCGGTACCGCGACCGCAAGCGTGGCCGCGGCGGCCAGAATGACGAAATCGAGCCCGAGATCAGCGACGACGACGTTCTGATCCCCGTCGCCGGCATCCTCGACGTCCTCGACAACTATGCGTTCGTGCGCACGAGTGGCTACCTGCCCGGTGCCAACGATGTGTATGTGTCGCTCGGTCAGGTCAAGAAGTACAACCTGCGCAAGGGCGACGCCGTTGTCGGCGCCATTCGTCAGCCGCGCGATGGCGACCAGCCCGGAACCGGACGCCAGAAGTACAACGCAATCGTCAAGATTGACTCGATCAACGGTCAGACCGTCGAGGCAGCGGCTGAGCGCGTTGAATTCGGCAAGCTCACCCCGATCTACCCCAACGAGCGACTGCGCCTCGAGACCGAGTCGAGCAAGCTGTCGACCCGCATCATCGACCTGATCGCACCGATCGGCAAAGGTCAGCGTGGCCTTATCGTCGCGCCGCCGAAAGCCGGCAAGACGCTCATCCTGCAGGCCATCGCCAAGGCGATCGCGGTCAACAACCCCGAGGTCCACATCATGGTGGTCCTGGTCGACGAGCGGCCCGAAGAGGTCACCGACATGCAGCGCTCGGTCAAGGGTGAGGTCATCGCCTCGACCTTCGACCGTCCGGCAGAAGACCACACGACCGTGGCCGAGCTTGCCATCGAGCGCGCCAAGCGCCTGGTCGAGCTGGGCAATGACGTGGTCGTGCTGCTCGACTCAATCACCCGACTGGGCCGCGCCTACAACCTCGCGTCCCCGGCATCCGGTCGTATCCTCTCGGGCGGAGTCGACGCCTCGGCTCTCTACCCGCCGAAGCGCTTCTTCGGCGCCGCCCGCAACATCGAAGGTGGCGGCTCCCTGACTATCCTCGCGACGGCTCTCGTCGAGACCGGATCCAAGATGGACGAGGTCATCTTCGAGGAGTTCAAGGGCACCGGCAACATGGAGCTGCGCCTCTCGCGCAGCCTCGCCGACAAGCGCATCTTCCCGGCCGTCGACATTTATGCCTCGAGCACCCGTCGCGAAGAAGAGCTGCTCAGCACCGATGAGGTCAAGATCACCTGGAACTTGCGTCGCGCCCTCGCCGGGCTCGAATTGCAGCAGCAGCTCGAGGTCGTCCTGTCGAAGCTCAAAGAGACCGGATCGAACACCGAGTTCCTGGTGCAGATCCAGAAGTCCCTTCCGGCAGCTAACGCCGGCACCGGCATCAAGGAGTAGCGCGTGTTCGAGTCAGTTGCAACGCTGCTGGCCGAACTGGAGGACCTGCAAGAGCAGCTCGCCGACCCGGCCATTCATGCCGACGCCGGTCGGGCAAAAAAGGTCAACCGGCGTTACGCCGAACTGAATCAGATCGCGTCGGCTCATGCGGCCTGGCTGCAGGCACAGGACGACCTGGCGGCGGCCAAAGAGCTCGCCAAAGAGGACGATGCTTTTGCCGAAGAGGTCCCCGGTCTCGAACAGGGTTTGGCCACCGCGCAAGAAAAGCTGCGACGGCTGCTGATTCCGCGTGATCCGGATGACGGTCGAGACGTGATCATGGAGATCAAGGGCGGTGAGGGCGGCGAAGAGAGCGCCCTGTTCGCCGCCGATCTGCTGCGCATGTATCTGCATTACGCCGAATCCAAGGGCTGGAAGACGGAGCTGCTCGCCAGCACCGACAGCGATATGGGCGGCTTCAAAGATGTGCAGCTCGCGATCAAGTCGAACGCGACGGACCCCTCACAGGGGGTGTGGGCCCATCTGAAATATGAGGGAGGCGTGCACCGCGTCCAGCGCGTGCCGGCGACAGAATCGCAGGGCCGCATCCACACCTCGACGACCGGCGTGCTGGTCTTTCCCGAGGTCGATGAGCCCGAAGAGGTCGAGATCAACCCGAACGACCTCAAGATCGACGTGTTCCGCTCCTCGGGACCCGGCGGTCAGAGCGTCAACACCACCGACTCGGCGGTGCGCATCACCCACCTGCCCACCGGCATCGTCGTGTCGATGCAGAACGAGAAAAGCCAGCTGCAGAACCGTGAGGCGGGGATGCGCGTGCTGCGCGCCCGCATTCTGGCAAAGCAGCAGGAAGAGCTGGATGCCGTATCCAGCGCCGCGCGCAAGAGCCAGATTCGCAGCATGGACCGTTCCGAGCGCATCCGCACCTACAACTTCCCCGAGAATCGCATCGCCGATCACCGCACCGGATACAAGTCCTACAATCTGGACGCCGTGATGAACGGGGCTCTCGAGGCCGTCATCGACTCTTGCATCCAGGCCGATGAAGAGGCGCGCTTGGCAGCCGTCGGCGACACGGAGTCGTGAGCCCGGCAACGATCAGGCAGCTCCGTGATCGCGCCGTGGCCGTGCTCGCGGCGGCGGGTGTGCCGACGCCTGATGTGGACGCGGAACTCCTTATCGGCCATGTTCTCGGCGTGACCCGCGGCGAAGTGCAGGCGGCGGTTGTCACAGACCGCGGAATCGAATCCGAGCAGGCGGACAGGGTTCTCGAGCTCGTTGAGCGGCGTGCGGCGCGGGAGCCCCTGCAACACATCACCGGTCGCGCTGCGTTCCGGTCTCTTGAGCTGGCCGTCGGGCCGGGGGTCTTCGTGCCGCGACCGGAGACGGAGTTCGTCGCACAGATCGCGATCGACGCGGCGTTCGCCGTGCCCTCACCGGCGCCTCATATCGTCGATCTAGGTACGGGCAGCGGTGCAATAGCTATTTCGGTGGCAACCGAGGTGCCGCACGCGCAGGTCACCGCGGTTGAAATGTCTCCCGAAGCATTCGTGTGGGCTCGGCAGAATGTGCGCGAAAGTGGTGCCGACAATCTGACTCTCGTCTGTGCCGATCTGGCGGTGGCAGTTCCCCAGCTCGATGGCACGGTCGATGTTGTGATCTCGAATCCGCCCTATATTCCGCTCGGAGCAATTCCTCGCGACCCCGAGGTCCGCCTCTACGATCCTGACCTTGCCCTGTATGGCGGAGTCGACGGGCTAGACGTGGTGCGCGTGCTCTCCATCCGCGCTGCCGCCTTGCTCCGGCCCGGAGGGCTCCTCATCCTCGAACACGGTGAACTGCAGGGAGCCGAAATCCGAGACCTTTTGGCAGCTGACGGCTGGCTTGCCGCGGCGACCACTCGCGACCTGCTGGGTCGCGACCGCGCGACCACGGCCCTGCGCGCCTAGGATCGATCACGATATGGCGCTCTTCGATGCCTCGGTTGCGACCGAGCTGCTCACCGGGATGCGCCTCGCTCGGCAGGCGGTCGGGCGGGGCGAACTTATCGTCATCCCCACCGACACGGTCTACGGGGTCGCCGCCGACGCCTTTACTCCGGCCGCCGTGCAGCGGCTTCTCGATGCCAAGGGTCGCGACCGCACGGCGCCGCCCCCTGTACTCATCCCGGGCGTGCAGACCCTCGAGGCGCTGGCCGAGACCGTCACCGATGAGGTGCGGGCCCTCGCCGCCGAGTTCTGGCCGGGCGGACTGACCATCGTTGTGCGCGCGAATCCCGCTCTCGACTGGGACCTGGGGGAGACCCGCGGCACTGTCGCGCTCCGTGTGCCCAGCGATGCCATCGCGCTCGAACTGCTGGCCGAGACCGGGCCGCTTGCCGTTTCCAGCGCCAACCTCACCGGGCGGCCTGCCGCGACAACCGCGGCCGAGGCACAGAGCATGCTCGGGGATGCTGTTTCGGTCTACCTGGATGGCGGCCCGGTGGGCGCGCGATACGCCACCACTGCCTCTGCCAATGCTTCTGTCAATGACATCGCGCGCGCGGGCTCAACGATCGTCGACGCCACGGCCCTGACACATCCCGAGGGCAAGCTGCGGATCGTGCGTCACGGGGTCATTCCCGATGAGGCGATTATCGCCATCGTGGGGGCTGAGCGATGCGCATAATCTTCTACGTCCTTGTGGCTGCAGTGTCGGGGGTCATCACCTTCGGACTGTCG
>DATMIW010000043.1:0-7995 GCA_035554115.1 Pseudolysinimonas sp.
CCACGGGTTCGTCTACCGCTCCGACCCTGGACTCCACACTGAAGCAGTATGGCTACACCCAGAGCGCTGACTACACAGGATCGGGTTCTGCGCCGGCGTACGTTACCGGCTCTACGGGGACGCAGTTCTGCATCACCGCCACGGCGTCAACGGGTACCCAGTTCTGGGTGACGTCTAGCTCGGGCGTGACTAAGACCTCGTGTGGCACCACCGTCACAGCCTGGTAAACAGCTCACCGTTGTCGCGGCTGAGGTTCGGAAAGGGACCTCAGCCGCGGTCACCTTCCTCCTTTGAGGAGGCATGCAATGAAAACGAAAATCAGAGAACATGAGACAACGAGGGCAGTGATCATTTCGGAGGGGTCGAAGCCCAAGTCGGACTCCTTGGGGGTCACTGTCGGTGTAAATGCCTTGCACGCGATCGCCGGAGGACATCGTGAGGGACCTACCGCATGACCGGAGAGTTTGTTCTGTTTATCGTCTTCGTTGGCCTCACAGGGCTCGCGATCGGGTCGTTCCTCAATGTCGTTATCTACCGCATCCCAGCCGGTCGCTCGCTTCTGCCGGACTCCGCCTGCCCGAACTGCGGAACCGCTATCCGCAAGCGTGACAATGTGCCCGTCGTCTCCTGGATCGCGCTGCGCGGTCGCTGCCGCGGATGCCAACAGCCGATCTCCATTCGCTACCCGCTCGTCGAAGCCGGCACGGCTCTCGCGTTCGTCCTAGTGACGGCTCGGTTTGGTTCTCCTCTGTTCGAAGCACGCACACTGTCCGACTCCATCGCCGCCGTGGTGGAGCTCATTGCGTTTCTACTTCTAACTGCGATGAGCATTGCTCTTGCGCTCATCGATCTCGACACAAAGCGCCTGCCCAATCTTCTCGTGCTTACTGCGCTGATCTCTGGTGTTGTGCTGCTTGCTGCTGCGGCGCTCGTGCGTGGCGATCTCGGTGCTCTACTCGGTGCGGCCATCGGAGGTGCGGCCCTTTTCGCCCTCTACTTCCTTCTCGCTGTCGTCTCGCGCGGCGGCATGGGGATGGGCGACGTGAAGCTCTCGGCTGTCCTCGGGCTCTACCTGGGTTTCCTCGGCTGGGGCAACCTTGTTGTCGGGGCCTTTGCTGCCTTCCTGCTCGGAGGCCTGGTCGGTGTGGGAATGATGATCGCTCGTAAGGCGGGTCGCAAGACCGCTATCCCCTTCGGACCGTGGATGATTGCGGGAGCATGGATCGGGGTTTTTGCGGGCGAATTCCTCGCCGCCGGCTACATCGACGCGGTGACTTTCGCATGAAAGCCCGTTGGGACAAAGGAGACACCGCATGGCACGGGTAGTCGGACTCGATATTGGCAACGGCGTTCTACGCGGCGCCGAGGTGAAAGACCCGGCTCGCGCGCGGCCCACCCTCGTGAAGTATCACGAGGTCAAGATCCCCCAGGGGGCTGTGAGCCGCGGTGAGGTTGTCGACCGCGAAGCGGTTGTTGCCGGTCTCCGTCAGTTGTGGGAGCAGGCCAAATTCAGCACAAAAGATGTCGTGCTGGGGATGGGGAACCACCGCATCCTCGCTCGTGACCATGTTGTGCGTGCCGATTCGATCGACCGGATCCGCGAGCAATTGCCGTTCCAGGTTCAGGATCTGCTCCCCGTTCCCGTCGCTGACGCTCTCCTGGATTTCTATCCGGTAGCGACCGAACAGACCGAGCAGGGTCCGATGATTCGCGGGCTTCTGGTTGCGGCGATACGGGAGGCTGTGCTCGGGAACGTCGATGCGGTCGAAGCTGCCGGGCTCCACGTGGCCGAAGTCGACCTCATCCCCTTCGCTCTCACGCGTCTGCTGCTTGGCAACCACAAGTCCGGAATGACAGCACTCGTCGACGTTGGAGCCTCCACGACATACGTCGTGCTCGCCGAGAACGGCGTGCCTCATTTCATGCGCGTCATTCCGACAGGTGGGCAAGACGTTACTGAAGCTCTTGTGGCGAAGCACGACATCTCCTTCGACGAAGCCGAACGTGTGAAGCGCGCCGTCGGTGTCACTGGTCGGGCCGTCGCACCGGAGGTGCAGCCACTTGCGGCGACCATATTGTCGTCGACCACCGACCTTCTTGCGAGTGTCCGGAATACCATCAGCTACTTCGTCGGAAGCCGCCCAGGTGTTGCGGTGCAGGGCATCGTGTTTAGCGGTGGCGGGAGCGAGCTCCCCGGGATTCGCGAAGCTTTCGCAGAACTGACGCACCTGCCCGTCACTGATGCCGATCCAAGTTGGAGCATCATTGTGGCGAAGAGCGCTCGAACAGAAGATGGCGTCGGATGGCGTGACTCGCAATCCGTCGCGGTTGGTCTCGCCGTGGGGAGTCGCGCATGAGCACCATCACACCGGATCGCACCACTGAGGCGTCGGAGCAGCCGAAGAAGCGTGGATTGACGCTATTGCCGAAACGCACGGGATCCAATTCCTTGATCGTCGGGGGGCCCCCGCGGGCCAACCTTCTGCCCCCAGAGATCATCCTCAAACGCAAACAGCTCAAGATGCGACGTTCGCTGCGCTTGGGGATTCTCCTGGTCGCCATCGCGACGGTTGCCGGCTGTATCGGGGCTGTCGCCTACTCGGCTGCCGCGCAGGTGCAACTCACAATTGCCCAGCAGCAGCAAGAGACGCTTGTGGCCGAGCAAGCCCTGTACGCGAAGGTTAAGGCGGTCAACGACACAATCACTCTGATCAAGGCAGGCCAGGAGGTCGGCGGATCAACCGAGATCCAGTGGCGCGACTATCTGCTTGCAGTGCAAGGCACCCTGCCTGCAGGCCTTGTTCTTCAGAGTGTCTCTGTAGACGAGGGCACTCCGATGACCGCGTTCGAACAGAGCGAGGCACCGCTCCAGGGTGTACGCGTTGCCGAGCTCACCTTTACAGCACAGAGTGCGACGCTCCCAAGCATTCCCGATTGGCTCCGATCCTTGTCAAAGCTCGAGGGATTCGTCGACGCGGTCCCGGGCTCAATCTCCGCTGGCGAGAATGGCTACGTTGCTCAGGTTGTCATGCACATCGACGCGAGTGCGTTCTCGCACCGCTTTGATCCGGACAAAAAGTCCTCCGCGGACTCCTCCGCCACAGAAGGGGGTAACTGATGCCTGAGCTTCAGAAGCACCGAATCATCAGCATCGCGTCCATTGCGGTGATGCTCCTTATCCCGCTCATCGGCTGGTTTCTAGTTGCACAGCCGCAGTTCGCAAGCGCCAGTGCCGCAAACGAGCAACGGGCGAGCACTGATGAGGTTGCCAATTCCAGTCGCGCCGCCGTCGCGAAGCTGAAGGCCGACAGTGAAAACATCGATGCGCTGAACGAGCAGTTGGACAAGCTGCGATCGTCGATTCCCGCGGGAGTTGACAGTTCTCGATACATCGAGGGGCTCAACGCTCTCGCGCTGGTGAGCGGTGTCACGATCACCTCCATCAAGGTCGATCAAGCCGAGCCCTATGCGCCCGCGGTGCCGCCAGCTGCCGCCGCACCGGAGGGCGCTGCCGCAGGCGGAGCATCCCCCAGCCCCACCCCGAGCGGCACCCCCACGCCCGCGGCCACCGTGCCTCCTGCCCCGAACCCCGCGATCGTGACCAACAGCCTCATTACCCCGGGGTCGTTCGTCACAATCCCGGTGCAGATATCGGTAGCGGGTAGCTGGGATGCGATCCTGGGTTTCCTGCAGGGTCTGCAGAATGGCGACCGGCTGTTCCTGGTGTCCAAGATCGGCACGACCACATCAGAAGGGGGGTTGACCGGTGACATCGGTGGTTTCATTTACGCGATCCCGGGGGGTACCGAAGGTAAGCCCGCGCCCGTCAGCACCACGGTGAAGAAGATGGATGTACCGGCGCCCGTCGTCACGGAGACGCCGACCCCGGATCCGACAGCATCCGGCACCCCGCAGCCCAACCCGACGGGATCGGCGACACCCACGCCGTAACCGCCACACGCTTCCGTCCCGGCGCACCTGTCCCGTGCGCCGGGGCGGAACTCTGTGACCTTACCCACGTGTCGCCGTATTACGTGTACACTCGGACGGGTATGTGCGCTTGTCGCACGCACTCTCGGGAATCGCCTTCGCACAGTCGAAGGGGCGCCCCCACGGCATATCCACCAGCAGTCTCGCACCGGCTTCGGCGCGTGGGTGGATCTCGACGGGAAACTCCGTCGCTGTCACCGTGCAGCCAGCATCACAACATCAGCTCAAGAGGAGCAATTCCGAATGCCCACAATCCAGCAGCTGGTCCGCAAGGGCCGGTCGCCGAAGGTCACCAAGACCAAGGCGCCCGCGCTCAAGGCCAACCCGCAGCAGCGTGGAGTGTGCACCCGCGTGTACACCACCACCCCTAAGAAGCCGAACTCGGCCCTCCGCAAGGTGGCCCGCGTCAAGCTCAGCAACGGCACCGAGGTCACCGCCTACATTCCCGGCGAGGGCCACAACCTGCAGGAGCACTCGATGGTGCTCGTGCGCGGCGGTCGTGTGAAAGACCTTCCCGGCGTGCGCTACAAGATTGTGCGCGGCGCCCTCGACACCCAGGCGGTCAAGAACCGCAAGCAGGCTCGCAGCCGCTACGGAGCGAAGATGGACAAGAAGTAATGCCTCGTAAAGGACCAGCTCCGAAGCGCCCCGTTGTTGCCGACCCGGTATACGCGGCCCCCATCGTGAGCCAACTCGTCAACAAGATCCTCATCGACGGCAAGAAGGGTCTCGCCGAGCGCATCGTCTACGGTGCCCTCGAAGGCGTTGCCGCCAAGTCCGGTACGGATGCCGTGCAGGTTCTCAAGAAGGCGCTCGACAACGTGCGCCCCACCCTTGAGGTCAAGAGCCGCCGCGTCGGTGGATCCACCTACCAGGTGCCCGTCGAGGTCAAGCCGCACCGCGCGAACACTCTCGCACTGCGCTGGCTGACCTCGTACGCCAAGTCGCGTCGCGAAAAGACGATGACCGAGCGTCTGACCAACGAGATCCTCGACGCATCGAACGGTCTGGGCGCAGCAGTCAAGCGTCGTGAAGACACCCACAAGATGGCCGAGTCGAACAAGGCCTTCGCGCACTATCGCTGGTAATCAACGCTGATCGAGCCTGTCGAGATCACAACGGTCTCGACAGGCTCGACCACCGAATCCACCCCAAAAAGTAAGGAACCGCCCGTGGCACAGGACGTGCTCACCGACCTCACAAAGGTCCGCAACTTCGGCATCATGGCGCACATCGATGCCGGTAAGACAACGACGACCGAGCGCATCCTGTTCTACACGGGCATCACCCACAAGATCGGCGAAGTTCACGACGGCGCCGCGACGATGGACTGGATGGCGCAGGAGCAGGAGCGCGGCATCACGATCACGTCTGCCGCGACGACCTGTTTCTGGAACAAGACGCAGCTCAACATCATCGACACCCCCGGCCACGTCGACTTCACGGTCGAGGTGGAGCGCAACCTCCGCGTCCTCGACGGCGCCGTTGCGGTGTTCGACGGCAAAGAGGGCGTTGAGCCCCAGTCGGAGACGGTGTGGCGTCAGGCCGACAAGTACGACGTGCCGCGCATTTGCTTCGTCAACAAGATGGACAAGCTCGGCGCCGACTTCTACTTCACTGTCGACACCATCATCAAGCGCCTCGGCGCTAAGCCGCTGGTCATGCAACTTCCGATCGGAGCCGAGAGCAGCTTCGAAGGCGTCGTCGACCTGGTCGAGATGAAGGCCCTCACCTGGCGCGGAGACGCCAAGGGTGACGTCGAGATGGGCGCCAAGTACGCGATCGAAGAGATCCCGGCCGACCTGGTCGAGAAGGCCAATGAATACCGTGCCGCCCTCATCGAGACCGTTGCAGAAGCCGATGACGCGCTCCTCGAGCGTTATCTCGAAGGCGACACCGACTTCTCGGTTGCCGAGATCAAGGCCGCCGTGCGCAAGCTCACAATTTCGAGCTCGCTCTACCCGGTGTTCTGTGGTTCCGCTTTCAAGAACCGCGGTGTGCAGCCGATGCTCGACGCGGTTGTCGACTACCTCCCCTCGCCGCTCGACATGCCGGCGATCGAAGGTCACGACGTGCGCGACGAAGAGAAGGTCATTGAGCGTCACGCCGACGCGAACGAACCGTTCTCGGCTCTCGCGTTCAAGATCATGACGCACCCCTTCTTCGGTCGCCTCACCTACATCCGCGTGTACTCGGGCAAGCTCGAGTCGGGCGGCCAGGTCATCAACTCGACCAAGGGCAAGAAGGAGCGCATCGGAAAGATCTTCCAGATGCACGCCAACAAAGAGAACCCTGTCGACTCGGTCACCGCCGGTCACATCTACGCGGTTATCGGCCTCAAGGACACGACCACGGGTGACACGCTGTCCGACAGCGCCAACCAGGTCGTCCTCGAGTCGATGACGTTCCCGGCCCCGGTTATCGAGGTCGCGATCGAGCCGAAGACGAAAGCCGACCAGGAGAAGCTGGGCACCGCGATCCAGAAGCTCGCAGAAGAAGACCCGACTTTCCGCACCGAGCAGAACCAGGAAACCGGCCAGACCATCATCAAGGGAATGGGCGAGCTTCACCTCGACATCCTGGTCGACCGGATGAAGCGGGAATTCAACGTGGAAGCCAACGTGGGCAAGCCCCAGGTTGCCTACCGCGAAACGATCCGTCGCGCCGTCGAAAAGTACGACTACACGCACAAGAAGCAGACCGGTGGATCGGGTCAGTTCGCCAAGGTGCAGATCACCATCGAGCCGATGGAGGTCACCCCCGAGGTGAGCTACGAGTTCGTCAACGCTGTCACGGGTGGTCGCGTCCCGCGCGAGTACATCGGTTCGGTCGATCACGGTATCGCCGACGCGATGCAGGTCGGCGTTCTCGCCGGTTACCCGACGGTGGGCGTCAAGGCGACGCTCGTCGACGGCGCCTCGCACGATGTCGACTCGTCAGAAATGGCGTTCAAGATCGCCGGTTCGATGGCCTACAAAGAGGCTGCCCGCAAGGCGCAGCCCGTGCTGCTCGAGCCGCTGATGGCCGTCGAGGTGCGCACGCCCGAGGAGTACATGGGCGACGTGATCGGTGACCTGAACTCGCGTCGTGGCCAGATCCAGTCGATGGAAGACGCCACCGGCGTCAAGGTCGTCACGGCGAAGGTTCCGCTGTCGGAAATGTTCGGATACGTCGGAGACCTGCGGTCGAAGACCTCCGGTCGCGCCGTCTACTCGATGACGTTCGACAGCTACTCCGAGGTCCCGAAGGCTGTGGCCGACGAGATCGTGCAGAAGACCAAGGGCGACTAGCCCTTTGCCCCACCGGGCATCCAGCCCAAACAACTAAAGTAGTTACACACCAATCGCATCGCATCCGGAATCCATCCGGATGCCTGCTCCCGAGTCCTGAGGAGGACCCCAGTGGCTAAGGCCAAGTTCGAGCGGACCAAGCCGCACGTAAACATCGGAACGATCGGTCACGTCGACCACGGCAAGACCACGCTGACCGCTGCCATCTCGAAGGTGCTCGCCGACAAGTACCCGTCGGCCACCAACGTTCAGCGCGACTTCGCGTCGATCGACTCGGCGCCCGAAGAGCGTCAGCGCGGCATCACGATCAACATCTCGCACGTCGAGTACGAGACGCCGAAGCGCCACTACGCGCACGTCGACGCTCCCGGCCACGCGGACTACATCAAGAACATGATCACCGGTGCTGCTCAGATGGACGGCGCGATCCTCGTGGTTGCGGCGACCGACGGCCCGATGGCGCAGACCCGCGAGCACGTGCTGCTCGCCAAGCAGGTCAACGTGCCGTACATGGTGGTCGCCCTCAACAAGGTCGACGCGGTCGACGACGAGGAGCTGGTCGATCTCGTCGAGCTCGAAGTGCGTGAGCTGCTCAAGACCTATGGCTTCCCGGGCGACGATGTCCCGGTGGTGCGGATTTCGGCGCTCGGCGCGCTCAATGGCGACACGGCCGGGGTCGAGTCCGTGACCAAGCTGATGGATGCGCTGGACAGTT
>DATMIW010000044.1:0-67564 GCA_035554115.1 Pseudolysinimonas sp.
GCCGTCAAGCCGCGGCATCCGAACGTCCATCAAGATGACATCCGGCTGCAGCTCGCCAGCGCGGGCGACCGCCTGCTCCCCGTCGGCCGCCTCGCCGACAACCTCGATGTCGTCGTTCGCGTTCAGCAGCGCGGCAAAGCCAGCTCGCACCATCGCCTGATCGTCGGCGATAAGGACTCGGATCATCCGGTCCCTCCTTCCGCGGCGCGAAGCGGGAGGGTCACATGGACTTCGTAGCCACCGTCGGCGGTAGGACCGAATGAGAGCGAACCGCCCACGCTGGCGGCCCGTTCGCGCATGCCCCGCTGCCCACTGCCCTTGCCGCTGCTCCTGGAATTGCCGTTGCGCGCACGGGTGCGCCGAACTCGGGCGCGAGTCGGCGCACCGCCGCTGTTGCTTATCGTCAGATCGAGGCCGCCGTTCCTCAGGGCCCGAACCTCAACTGCGGCGCCCGGCGCGTGGCGGATCGCATTGCTCAGTGCTTCCTGCACGATGCGATACGCCGACAGCCCGACCGCGTCGTCGACGGCGTCATCGCTCAGCGCCTCGCCGCCGTGAAGTGTGACAGTGAGTCCCGAATGTCGGGACTGCGTCACCAGCTCGACGATTCCGGAAAGCCGCGGCTGCGGTGTCCTCTCAACGGGCGCATCGCTGTCGCGGAGCACGCCGAGCAGAGAGCGCATCTCGGTCAGGGCACGTCGGCTGGTGGCGGCGATATCGGCGAATTCGTCGCGGACCTCGGCGTTGACCTGCGGATGCCGAAAGGGCGCGCTGGTCGCCTGCACCGTGATGAGCGACATGCTGTGCGCGATCACGTCATGCAGTTCGCGCGCGATGCGTGTCTTCTCTTCGGCTACGAGCCGGCGTTCGCGTTCCTCCTCGGTAACGCGGCGTTCTCGTGCGAGTTGGCGCCGGATCGCCTCCCACTTCCGCAGGACGACACCCGCGACCAGCGCAACAGCTCCAATTGACGCGAAGACCACGATATTGACTGACACAGATTGCTGTTCGTGACCGGGCATCACAAGTGCTGCGGCGAGCCCGGATGCGGCGACCGCGAAGACGAAGGCGGCCGCCCCCAGCACCCACACCGCGCGCTGCCCGAGTGCGGCGAAAATCAACGCCTGCGTGATGAGCGTCGGAACGGCCCACGGCCAGGGCCCACCGTCGGCGTGCGCGGCGAACATGACGACCACGGCGCCGACGATCGAGAGAGGGGCGGCCAGTCCGGGTCGGACGAGGGCGAGCGGAAGGGCCGTTACCTGGGCGAGCACGCCGACGAACAGGACGATCAATGCACCTGCGTAGAGGGTCGCGCCGAGCGCCACGGATACGACGAGCAGCACCAGCGCCGCGACGATCGCGGCGATGCGGACCCATGCTTCGACGGGTCGCGGAAGCCTGCCCATGGCCATGAACTGCATGGTACGCGCGTGAGTATCAGCGCAACTGGGCAGCCAGCGGGCAGTCGAAGGGATCGGAGTGCTTGAGGCCGACGCGTTTCAGGTAGCGCAACACAACGCGATACGAACCCACGAGCGTCGTCTCGGTATACGGCACACCGCGCTGGGCGCAAAACTCCCGCACGACGGGACGGGCGCGGCGCAGGTTGACGCTCGGCATGCTGGGGAAGAGGTGGTGCTCGATCTGGAAGTTCAGGCCGCCCATTCCGGTCCAGACGAGCGGGCCTCCGCTGATGTTGCGCGAGGTCAGGGTCTGGCGGCGCAGGAAGTCGATGGACATATCCTTCGGAATGATCATCATGCCCTTGTGATTCGGGGCGAAGCTGCCACCCATATAGACGCCGAACAGCGCGACTTGCACGGCCATGAAGGCCAGCCCCATGACCGGGCCCGCAGCGAGCATCACCACCAGCGGGAACCCGAGCAAGCGGATGACGAGCAGAGTCGCCTCGACGCCGCGAGCCGTGATCGGCTGCCCGCCGAATGCCGCCTTCAGTGCGTTGATGTGCAGGTCGAGACCCGCCAGGGTGAGAATCGGCAGGAAGAACCAGTGCTGCTTCGACATGACAGCGGCCTTCCATCCGGTGCGCTTCACCGCATCCTCCACCGTGAAGACGAGCGCTCCCGGCTTGATGTCGCCGTCTTTGTCGATCTTGTTCGGGTTGGCGTGGTGGCGGGAATGCTTCGTCATCCACCAGCCGTAGCTCAGCCCCACGAACAGGTTTCCCGTGACCCGAGAGAACCATTCGTTGCGTGTGCCCGAGGAGAAGATCTGCTTATGTGCCCCGTCGTGGGCGAGGAAGGCGGTCTGCGTGAACAGTGCAGCGAAATACACGGCAAGGAGGAGTTGCCAGGGGGACGAACCCAGGCTGAATAGCGCGAAGAAGCCCCCGACATAGGCGGCGATCAGGATCACGCACCGCGCGAGGTACCAGCCATGCCGACGCTCCATGAGCCCCATGTCGTGGATCGTGGCGGAGAGGTCGCGGTAGTCGCTCGTGTTCTGCGCCTGCGCGCGCCCGGCGGCCTGCCGACGGGGTGAGGTGGTCTGGATAGTGCCCATGTTGTGACGCTACGGAGAGGCGCTCGCGAGCGCGTCGCCCTGCGGAGCGCACTTCGACCCCTACTCGGGTACGGGTCGCTGCATGGATTTCAGGTCGCCCACGGGTCCGAGGTGGGTCAGCTTGTCGGGGTTCACCACCGCATCGATGCTTGCGATTGAGCCATTGACGACAGTTATTGCGATCACTCCGAGAACCTTGCCGTCACTGTCCTCGAACACGCGCCCCGGTCCGCCATTGACCGACACCTCGCGCCAGGTGACCGGTGAGTACCGCATCCATTCCCGCATCCCGTTGACCATGGTCTTCGCGACGCGGAACCGCCCGAGAATGGTGCGGCCGAGGGCAGGGACCTTGCCGCCTCCGTCGCCGGTCAAGGTCACATGCTCGGTGAGGAGCTGCTCGAGCCCGTCGAGGTCGCCGTTCTGCGCTGCCGCGAAGAAGCGGGTGACAAGTTCGGCGTGCGAGTCCGGTGTCGCCGTGAAGCGGTCGCGATCGTCGCCGAGGTGCGCGCGAGCCCGCGCCACCAACTGCCGAGCGTTCGCCGACGAAACTCCGATGACCTCGGCGAGCTCCTCATATCCGTAGTCGAACACGTCGTGCAGCAAGAGCGCGGCCCGCTGGTCAGGGGTCAGTTTCTCGAGGGTGACGAGCAGGGCCATCGATAGTGCGTCGTTCGTCTCGACGAGAGCAGACGGGTCGGCGTCGGTGATCAAAGGTTCCGGAAGCCAGTCGCCGACGTAGCGTTCGCGTCGCGCCCGCGCGGACTGCAGCTCCGTGATCGCGAGACGGGTCGTCACCGTTGTCACAAATGCGGCCGGTGATTCGAGAACCTCACCGCCGGTGACCGCCTGATGCACGCGAAGCAGGGCTTCTTGCACAATGTCTTCCGCCTCGGAGACGCTCCCCAGCATCCGGTAGGCGATCGCGAAAGCGCGCGGTCGCAGATCGTTGAGGGGAAGCTCCAGAGTCATTGACCTCATCTTCTCACTGCGAGCTGTCACAGATCGGGGGGCTAGTCGGTCAGACATAGTGAGAGGAAGTGATCTCATATGTCGATCACCACCAGACTTGAGAGAGTCGTTGACGAAACCAATGCGGGTCGGCGTCTTGCGTCAGCGGTCGCCGCAGGGCGGGCGCGTCGGGTGCAGCTGCACTGGACGAATCTGCTCGGCGTCGTCACCGTCGCGTGCCTCACCGTGCTCATCGTGACGGGCATCGTTCTCATGTTCTTCTACACCCCGTCGAGCGAGAGGGTCGTGTACGAGGGGAGTTACGCGCCGCTCCATGGTGCGGACATGTCCCGAGCCTTCGAGTCGACACTCGCGCTGTCGTTTGACGTGCGCGGTGGTCTGCTCATTCGCCAGGCGCACCACTGGGCGGCGCTCCTCTTCCCGGCGGTGGTCCTCGTGCAGTTGCTGGCGACCTTCTTCACGGGAGCGTTCCGCCGGCGGGCAGGGAGCTGGGTCCTCCTCGTCGTCATCCTGCTGGCCGGCCTCGCCGCCGGGTGGAGCGGCTACGCCCTCCCCGACGACATGCTGTCGGGCACCGGCCTCGTGATCGTGCACGGCATCCTGCTCGGGATCCCCGTGGTTGGCACCTGGGCGTCGGCGCTGCTCTTTGGCGGCGGATTCCCGGGGCAGGCAATCGAGAATCTCTACCCCATCCACCTCCTCGTGTCGGTGCTGCTGATTGTGGTGGTTGCGGCGCGCATCCGCAGCGGATGGAGGCACGGCGCCCGACACTTCGCCGGTCGAGGGGATGCGATGGTGCCGCTGCTGCCGAACGCAGCCAGGCGAGCGGCAGCCCTGTTCACCCTGGTGTGCGGTGTGCTCGTGCTGATGGCCGCGACCGTGACTATTAGCCCGGTGTATGCCCCAGCGGACCCCGGCAATGTCTCGGCGGGTAGCCAGCCCGACTGGTACACCGGCTTTCTCGACGGAGCGTTGCGTCTGGTGCCGCCGGGGTGGGAGGTACAACTCGGCGGCTACACGCTGACGCTTGCCGTGCTTGTGCCCCTGATGGTGGTCGGGGCCTTCATTGCGGCGGTGCTGCTCTACCCCTTTATAGAGAAGCGATTCATGCCCGAGCAGGGTGACCCCGAGCTCCTGGACCGCCCGCACAATGTGCCGACCCGCACGGCCATCGGCGTCGCGGGGATGACGTTCTATGGCGTGTTGTGGGGTGCGGCGAGCGCCGACGTGGCGGCCGCGACCCTGCGGCTCCCGCTCGAAGGGGTGGTCACGATGTTCCAGGTGCTGCTGTTCGTCGGGCCGCCGATCGCCTTCGCGGTGACGCGGCGCGTGTGCCTCGGCTTACAGCACAAGGATCGCGAGGTGCTCGCCCACGGCTACGAGACCGGTCGCATTGTGCGACTGCCGGGTGGGCACTACGTCGAGGTGCATGAGCCGATTCCGACGAGCCGTCGCGCTGAACTCTCTACACCCGCAGACGTAGCTCCAGCGCGCTACTCAACCGGCGTCAGTACTCGCCTTTGATTACGAAGTACGAGCCGCGGATCGTCCCGGCGAGCTTGGATTTCTGACGCGCGAACTTGAAGCGCTCGGCCAATTCCTCGGGGACCTCCATGCCATCCGACAGCTTGAAGCCCACAGCGCGCTTGCCGCCGTCCTCGATCGCGTAGAGCACGTTGATCGAGAGACCGCTTTCGTAGAACACATACGCCCAGCGCGTGCCTTCGACCTCGAATTCGGTCGCCTCCAGCGGGGGAGAGGCGATGACGATATCCCGTTCCTTCTTCAGGATGTCGTGCACCCGGTCGATGATCGCCGCGGCCTCGCTCGCGGGTTCGACGGTGAAGGTGTGGTCGTACTTGTTCTTGA
The DNA here is from genome assembly GCA_035554115.1 of Pseudolysinimonas sp. Lineage (GTDB taxonomy): Bacteria > Actinomycetota > Actinomycetes > Actinomycetales > Microbacteriaceae > CAXTSE01. The sequence goes on from DATMIW010000044.1 coordinate 5,368, forward strand.
AGTACCGAGCCTCATTCGCTCGCAGCCCTGCGAGCGCGTCGGCGACAGGGGAGGACTCCAGCCCAACTGTCGAAACGGTGACGAAATCTACGACATACGACATGCGCACCCTCTTCTATAGATAACAGCCCGTCAGACGGGCTACGTGTACTGCTGCCACACGGTCGCGATCAGAACGTTCGCGACAGCTAGACCGGCGAGCGTCGGCAACACCCAGCGTGCAACGGGCTCGCGTTTGCGATTCACCAGGATGATCACGATGATCGCCACCAGGACCGCCAGCTTGATGCCGATCTTCGCGTTGTTCACCTCGTGGCCGAGCGGGTACTGCAGGCCGACCAGGATGACGCCGGTCACCAGCATCGTCCACGCACTGTGCAGCACGGCGGGCACAATGCGCGCCTTGCCCGTGCGGAGCGCGGGCAACTGATAGATGACTCCTCCGAGAAGGCCTGCGACGCCGATGATGTGAATGGCGAGGATGACGTTTTTGAGGATCTCCATATCGACACCTTAGCGAGGTGGATTCCGCCCGCTAGCTCGCTGCTCTTGTGCGGCGATCCCGGCGCCGCGAAGCTGGTCGGCATGACACGTCCCATCGAAAATTGGCACACCACCCACCACGATTCGTTGACGCGGGGGCAACGTGCCGCTGACCGAATGCGCAATGTGATGGGCAGTTGGCCGTTCGTCGGGGGCTTTCTTGCGGTGATGGGGGCCTGGGCTGCCGTGAACGCGAGCGGCCGCGGCTGGGATCCGTACCCCTACATCCTGCTCAATCTGTTTCTGAGCATGCTCGCTGGTCTTCAGGGTGCGATCTTGCTTATCGCCGCCAAGCGACAGGACGCGATTGCGGCCGCCCTGGCTCAGCACGATTACGACACGAACGTGGCAGCGAAGCACGAGATCGAGCAGCTGATGGAGATCAATCGCCGTCAGCTCCAGCTGCTCACGGCCCTGCATGCCAAGGCGGGCATTTCCTCCTGAGTGCGCGCTCGCGCCATATTCCCCGCATATCGAAAACCGCATACGCAGTGGTGACACCCGCTCGCCTTAGCTGGCGGCATGAATGTCACGGTCTTCGGATGCGATCCGGATGAGGAAGCCGTCTTCCGTGAACGGGCGCCGTTCTTCGGGATCACCCCCATCATCACGGCGGCCCCCGTTACCGAAGACACTGTCGGCCTCGTCGGTGGCAGCCGCAGCATCAGCGTCGGCCACAAGTGGCCCATCTCGAACGAGCACCTCACGGCACTGAGCCGCGCGGGCGTCGACTACATCTCGACCCGCAGCATCGGACACAATCACCTGGATGTCGCCCACGCCGAGAGCGTCGGCATCACCGTCGAGAGCGTCCTCTACTCGCCCGCCAGCGTGGCCGACTACACGCTGATGCTGATCCTCATGGCACTGCGGCACGCAAAGCCCGTCCTTCTTAATGTGAATGCGCACGACTACCGCCTCGGTCACGCGCGCGGCCACGAACTGCGTGACCTTACGGTCGGTGTCGTCGGAACCGGGAGGATCGGGACGGCCGTCATCGATCGGCTTCGCGGTTTCGGGTGCCGGATCCTCGCGACCGACAGGCGTCGGGCCGCCGAGGCGGAGTACCTTCCGCTCAACGAGTTGTTGCAGCGCAGCGACGTCGTCACGCTCCACACCCCGCTCGACGAGAGCAGTCATCACCTGCTCGACGCGAAAGCCTTCGAGCAGATGAAGAAGGGAGCGGTGGTGATCAACACCGGGAGGGGATCACTGATTGACACCGCAGCCCTGCTTACCGCGCTCGAGAGCGGAACAGTGGGCGGTGCTGCGCTCGATGTCGTCGAGGGGGAGGAGGGCATCTTTTACGCCGATCACCGTCACCAGCCGATTACCGACGGGGTCTTCGCACGTCTCCACAGGCTGTCCAACGTCATTGTGACGCCCCACACCGCGTATTACACCGAGCACGCGTTGAAGGACACGGTCGTCAACAGTCTCATCAATTGCCTGAGGTTCGAGAAGGGGTTGCAGTATGACTAGGACCAAGATCGGGATCATCTTCGGGGGCCGATCTGAGGAGCACCCGGTGTCGATCAAATCGGCTCGGGAGGTCGCCGCGAGCCTCGATCACGAGAGGTACGAGCCGTACTGGGTCGGGGTCAGGCGAGGCGGGGCGTGGAAGTTGTGCGACGGGCCGGATGCGGATCTGGACGACGATGGGCTACCGACGGTTGTGCTGTCGTCGGATCCGATGCGGCGCGGGTTTGTTGTGCTTGATGGGTCTCGACAAGCTCGACCGACGGGTACGGCTCGACCGGCGGATGCCGCGCGACCGGCGGGATGCATCGAGCTCGACGTCGTATTCCCCGTGCTGCATGGACGGTGGGGCGAAGACGGCGCAGTGCAGGGCCTGCTCGAACTCTCGGGCATCCCCTATATCGGCTGCGATGTATCGGCCTCAGCTCTGGCGTTCGACAAGGCTCTCAGCTACCTCGTAGCCCAGGCGGCAGGAGTCGCCATTCCGAACTTCTCGACTGTTACGGCGAGCGACCACGTTGATGCCGCCAGCTTCACGTATCCGGTCTTCGTCAAACCCGCGCGCTCGGGCTCCTCCTTCGGTGTCACGAAAGTCGCGCGCGCCGACGAGCTGTTCGCGGCGATCCGCACAGCCCAGCGCTTCGACTCGAAGGTTCTGATCGAGGAGGCGGTTGTCGGTAGCGAGATCGGCTGTGCTGTCTTGGGCAACGACGCGGAACTGACCCTGGGCGAGCTCGACCGCGTCGCCCTCAGCGACGGCTTCTTCCGCATCCACCAGGAGGCTGATCCAGAGAGTGGTTCCGAGAACTCGACCTTCATTGTGCCGGCCGATATTTCGGCCGAGGTGGCAGCACGGGTGCGGGACGCGGCGACGACGATCTACCGAGCGCTGGGGTGCCGTGGGCTCGCACGGGTGGACCTGTTCCTCACCGAAGATGGCACCGTCGTCCTCAACGAGGTCAACACGCTGCCGGGACTGACCTCGTACAGCCGATATCCCCGAATGATGGCGGCGGCAGGCCTGTCTCTTGCCGGGGTGATCGACAGGCTGGTCTCCCTTGCAAGATAATATAAGGTTTGACTAAAATCAGTTGAGGCGCACCGTCGCGTCGATGACGAAGGAGACAAAGATGTCGACAGAAGAGACAGAGGGCACGCCCAGGATCCGTGCGGCCTGGGCCACGGCCACTGAGCAGCTCGACGTCGGCTTTCCCCAGCCCCTCAGCTCGGCGGATGTTGTTGACCGCCTGCTGATCCTCGATCTGGTGAACCACTACGGCTGGACCTACGACGAGCGGCGCATCGACGTTATGCGCGCGATCTTCACCGCAGACGGTGTCTTCGAGGGCTCCTTCTGGGGTGAGCAGTCAGCACCTCCGTCGAACGGCATCGAGGCCATCATCGAGTGGCAGGAGTACTGGATGGGTCAGCAGACCGACCAGCGGCGCCACCTGCTGAGCAACGTCATCGTCAAAGAACAAACAGCAGAACGAGCGGTGGTGCTTGCGAACATGGCCATCACTTCGTCCGAAGGAACAACGGCCGCCCTCGCTGCCACGGGTTTCTACCGCTTCACGCTTCGAAAAGAAGAGAGTCAATGGCGCATCGAGCGCTTGTTCGCGGGATTCGACGGGCCGTTCTAGCGAAGGTCGGCTCACTCGACCGCGAAGGTGTGAACGCTAGATGAGCCAGCCGGGGTCGCTTGCTACGGCAGGGAAATCGAAGCTCGGCGGCACCTGACCCACGAGGGGCACGATCCGGGTGCGGGCGATCCGACAGAACGAGATCTGCCAGCCATTGTCTGAGCGACGGTACTCGTCCTGGTACCGGCCGTAGCCATCTATTCCATAGAGATCCGGAGCCGTGAACCCTTTGTAGGCACGGCTGCCGGGCTCCCAGGTGACGGTGTCGTGCATGCTCCACGTGCCGCGAATAGTCGCGTCATCGATGACGCGGAACTGCGGCAGGAATGCACGGTGGTTGCTCACGGCGCCGGTCATATACGTGGTGAGTGCGTCAATGAAGCCGTCGACTCCGCTCGACGTGAAGGCAAAGCCGTCGAATTCGGCGTCGGCCGTGAAGAGGGATCGCAGGCTCACCCAATCCCTGTCGTCGACAGCTTCAAAATACCGAGCCTTCAACTCGGTCAGTGCTACGTAGTCCTCGAAGGAAATGGCCGCATGCATGGGCGCCTCAGTACCCCACCGTGAAGCGCTGGGAGGGGTGCTTGGGCGCCTCGATCTCGTCGACGAAGGCCAGGGCGAAGTCTTCGCCCGAAATGGTGGAACTCCCGTCGGCTGCCATGACGAGCTCGTCGGTACCCGTTCGGTAGTGCCCGGTGAGTTCACCCGGCGCATACGAGCCGAAAAGTTTCGGGGGGCTCACGTAGAACCAGTCGACGTCGGCCCCGACCTTTCTGAGCATGGTGAGTGCAGCGAACTGCTCTTCGGCCTCGGGGCGCTGTGCTTCTGGAAGCTCGGGATCGTCGATCCGCAATCGGTCGGTGCCCGGGTATCGCAGGCTGCCCGCTCCGCCAACGACGCCGAGGCGCGCGCCCTGTGCTTTCAGGGTCGGGAGCAATGAGGCAAGCGTGTCAGCGAACGATGCTCCTTGGCTGGCGACCGCCGCAGCGCGCACGGCTGAGATGACGACACTTGAGGGCGAGATGAGCTTGGTCGCAAACTCCGTGTCGTGGAGCGAACCGATCTGATAGTCCACGCCGGGAATCGCTTCATCCGGCGCTTTCCGCGCGACACCGATGACGGTGTGTCCCCGTGAGAGGAGCTCGCGAGCGATCATGCCACCGGCGTACCCGGTCACTCCGAAAATAACGGCAGTCGTCATAGCTAAGAGCCCTTCCGATAAAGTAAAGAGTTTGACTAATCCTAGGCCAGGATCGCGTTCGAGCGCCAGTCCCGCGGCGTCATCCCAAACTGTTTGCGAAACGCACGCGTGAAAGTTGTGACATCGCCGAAACCGCAGACCACGGCGATCTCGGAGACAGGCAGCCGGCCGGGTGCGTCGGTCAGTAGCTGTGCCGCATTCCGGAGCCGTTCATCGCGGATATACGCGGCCGGCGTCGTGTCGATATGGGCAAAGAGGTCGTACAGCTTCCGGCGGGAGATGAAGTGCGCCTGAGCTATGTCGTCGGGCGTGAGCTCCGCTGAGTGGGCATGATCACGGACGAACTCTTGAATCGTGTACAGCAGGGATTCCGACGAGCCCGGGACCAGGCGTCGTCCCGTCTCGGACGAGCGCAGCATCGTGCCCGCAAGCTCGGACAGCACGCGCGAGTAGTCCTGGCGCATGTGCTCATCGAGGGTGTCGAAGGTGGAAACGAGAGTGCGTACGAAGGAGACGAACACCGTGCGCGCGGGGGTGTGCGTCATGGCCATGGACGTTGCCGCCGACTCGATAGTTGCCCGCGGTAGCTCGAGCTCAGACCGGGACATCTGCACGACGATCATGTGTTGTTGGGGGGCGGAGTAGTCGAGCTGGTAGGGCTTATCCGTCGCGTACACGGATACCGATCCGGGTCCCACTGCAACGCTCTTCGCACTGTTGTGGATCAGGCCCGAGGAATTCAGGTGCAGCGTGAGGTGCAGGTCGTCGCTGCCAGCCCGTGCCGCGAGTCGCGGCGTGCGCGTTATCACGGCCCCGTCTGAGCTGATGTCGCTGATGCTGACGCCCGCCGCCAGGGTCACGCTATCCAGGGATCCGCGGAACTCAGCTGCGGGCGTGTGACATTCCAGCGGCACGAAGCTGCGGCTGGCAAGCTCCTGCCACTCGTGCACGGTTTCTGCTGTCGTCACGGACATCACGCCTTCGAAGCACAGCGACTAGGTACCTCAGTATGCGCGCCAAACTGAGCTCGCGCATCTGAGCTGCACGAGCCCTGGAGGCCTGGCCGCGAATCCTGCACAGAATGCCGATTCCGGTGCACATGCTGCCGCGCCTTGCTTGCTTCGCGGCTTGTAGCGTCGGCCTCATTGGACCCACTCACGAACCCTGGAGGACGATGATGTCCAGCATCCGTGTCGCCGCAGTACAAGCCGAGCCCGTATGGCTGGACATCGACGGAACCGTCGACAAGACGGTGATGCTCATCGAAGAGGCGGCAGGCAAAGGTGCGGCGCTCGTCGCGTTCCCGGAGACCTGGATCCCCGGCTACCCCGTGTTTTTGTGGACGGTTCCGGTTCCCGAACAGATGCCCTACGTCGGCCGCTATCACCAGAACTCGATGACGGTGACGAGCGACCATATGCGCCGCATCCGCGAGGCCGCCCGCAAGAATCGCATTACCGTGGCGATCGGCTACAGCGAGAAGGCGTTCGGATCCCTCTATATGGCGCAAACCGTGATTGGTCCGGAGGGGCAGATTCTCATCCACCGTCGCAAGCTGAAGCCGACCCATGTCGAGCGCACCCTGTTTGGCGAGGGCGACGGCTCCGACCTGCAGGTTGTCGACACCCCGCTTGGTCGTATCGGCGCACTCAACTGCTGGGAGCACCTCCAGCCGCTCAGCAAATACGCGATGTACGCCCAGAACGAGCAGATCCACATCGCGGGCTGGCCGTGTTTCGGGGTGCTCGGGGAGATTCCGGCGCTCAGCCCGGTGTCGAACATGGCAGCGTCGTCGATCTACGCCCTTGAGGGCAGCTGCTTCGTGATTACGAGCACGCAGATCATGAGCGACGAAGGCATCAAGACCTTCGCCCTTGCCGACGGCAGTATCCCGCCGATCTACAACGGCGGTGGTGGCTTCGCTCGGATCTACGGGCCGGACTCGTCGTTGATCTCTGAGGAGCTCGACGAGCACACCGAGGGGATCGTGACCGCCGATATCGACCTGGCGATGATCGCGTACGCCAAGAACGCCGCCGACCCGGCCGGTCACTACAGCCGCCCCGATGTCACCCAGTTGCTGTTCGACAACTCGTCGAAGCGGGTGGTTGTCGGCAATGGGGCATTCGGCACGGAGGTCGAATTCCCCGAGCTCGACGTGGCCGAATGAGTCGCGTTTTCGTGGGCGGTTCGGCGTTTTTGGTGTGCGGCGTAAGCAATCGCTGGGGCAACTGAGCGAAAGCCCGCCATCAGCTTGCGTCAATCCCGTAGGTGGGCTTCAGTCGAGGAAACCACTTAGGAGGAGGTACTCCCATGTTCACGATTGCATTCCTCACAAAGCGCCGACCGGACCTGTCTTTGGACGAGTATCTGCATCACTACGAGAAGGTTCATTTCCCGCTGGCGGTGAAGCTTCCCGGCCTGGTCTCGTATACCCAGCAGCCGATAGTCCACGGTGGCTGGAACGGCACCGACAGCTTCCCCGAATATGACGGACTCTCGCTCTACACCTTCGAGTCGAAAGACGAGGCGGATGCCGCATTTGCCTCACCCGCGGGCGTCGCACTCAATGAGGACACCGGCCTCTTCATGGATTGGCCGAGTGTTCTCAGCATCCCCGTCGAGACCCTTCAGCAGTTCGTGCGTTCATAAGTCTTGCCCCAAAGAAGTTGGGGGCCACGTCTCGTGCCGTGACCCCCAACCGCTACCTCTGGCTACCCCTTGTTCCAGAGTGCCTTGTAGGCGTCCTTCCACTTGAAGTCACCATCGAACGGGATCGAGGTGATGTCTTCTTTGGTCAGGAGCTTCTGCGGGACGACGAACTCTCGCTCCTCATCGGTGATCGTGCCGGCCAGGATCCGCAGATACTGGTCCATTCCAGCCCAGGACAGCCACTCGGCCACATAGCCGACGCTCGCCTTGAGCGGCGTCTTGTCGGCCTTGATCTCGTCAAGCGCGAAGGCGTCGCCATTGTGCGAGACCACGATCATGTCGGTGTTCTCGGAGCGGTCGATAACGGGCTTGATGGCCGCGTAGACCGGGTCGTAGGCGGTCCAGACGACGTTCGCCGTCGGGTTGGCCTGCAGCACCGCCTGGAACTCTGTCGGAAGCGTGCTCTGCAGGTTGGCGATCTGGAAGTCGATGTTCTTGAGCACCTTGCACTTCGGGCACAGCTTGGCAATGCCCTCGGTGAAGCCCTTGTTCCAGGTGACAACCGACGCGAACTCGGGGTCGTTCACCGTGATGATCTGTCCCGTGCCGCCGGAAGCGACTGTTGCGTAGGCGGCATCCCAGTATCCGGCCGTGTAGTGGTCGGATCGAACAGTTGCGTCGACGTATCCGGCGGGGTACTTACCCACACCATCGCTGACCGGTTCGTAGGTGTTGATAACGATGATCCCCGCATCGCGTGCGGCTTTCACATCATCGGCGACAACGACATCCGGGACCGCGGCGAGGAAGATGGCGTCCGCGCCCAGCTGGGTGGCGGTGCGCACTGCTTCGCGCATCTGCTCGGGGTCACCGGCCGGGTCGATCATCTGGTACTTCCAGCCCAGAAGTTCGGCTGCCTCTTTGGTTGCGTCAGAGCCGCGCTTGCAGCCTTCTGCCGCGTAGGCGCAGGGGATCGAGACGACGAACTTGGGGTCGGCGGGAACGTCGACCTTGTCCTTCGGGATCGCGCCGCCGGTGATGTCGGCTGTGGCCTTGTCGACGACCGCCTGGGCCTTCGAAACGTCTTCGCTGCCGGCTGTGCCGCCGCCGCCTCCTCCTCCGCTGCCGGTACAAGCCGACAGGATGAGGAGGGATGCCGCGACGAGTACCACGGCGCCTGTTCTCTTGGGGAACATCATTGTGCCTCTCTTATGGGTGGGTGGTGTGTGCATCCCCCGCGGGCGGGGGACATCGATTACGTGGAACTGCGCCGCCGCCGGCCGACCACGATAGAAACGGAGACGGCGCCGAGAAGAGCGAGGCCGTTGAAGACCTGGGTCACCCAGGTTTGTGCGCCGAGGAGCGTGAGCCCGTTGCTTCCCACCGCCAGCAGGAGCACGCCGAAGACCGTCCCCCAGACGTTGAAGTATCCGGGGCGCACAGTGGTGGCCCCCAGGAACGCGGCAGCGTATGCCGGAAGCAGGAACTCCGGGCCGAGGGTCGGCGAGGCGGTGCCGCCACGTGACGCCATGAGTACTCCGGCGAAGCCGGCAAGTCCACCGGCGACCATAAACGACAGGGACAGGTAGCGATTCACCCGGACCCCGCTGAGGCGGGCCGCGTCGCGCCCCATCCCGGTGGCCCGTACGTAGCGCCCGATGGGAGTCTTTTCGAACACGAAGTAGGCGATGAGGATGACCACGAGCGCATACGCGATGACCACCTGAAGCCCGCCGAGTCGCGTCTTGGTGAGCTCGCCGATGAAGTCGTCCTTGAGCACGAGCAACGAACTCTTGGTGATCAGAACGTTGAGCCCTGCAAGCACGGTAGCTAATGCGAGGGTGGCGATAAACGCGTTGACGCCGACGCGGACCACAAAGAGCGCGTTGATCGCTCCGGCGGCGACGCCGATCAGTATCGAGATGATGATGACGAGCACGGCGGGCACGCCGAGATTCGAAATGGTGATCGCCGAGATCGCACTGAATCCGAGAACTGCGCCCAATGACAGATCGAACTCTCCGGCTGCGAGGGGAAATATCGCGGCGAGGGCGAGGATCACGGGGATCGATTGGTCAGCAAGGATCGCGCGCGCATTTGGACCGGTGGAGAAGGTCTGCGGCAGCACCAGCGAGAAGATGACGATGAGTGCTGCCAGGAATACGAGCACTCCGTATCGACGCAGAATGCTGCCCGCGACACCTCCAGGCCCCTGGCGGTTCCGAGTCGTTCTGGCCTCTGTGGTCACTGTCGCTCCTTGTTAGCGGGATCTACGGGGGGTATTTGTGACGACTGTGCGCAAAGGGCGGCGAGTCGTTCTTCTGTCAATCCGTTGCCCGACACTTCGATTGCGACGTGGCCGCGGTCCAGCACGACGACGCGATCACACAGACCGACGAGCTCGTCGCTGTCGCTGGATGCCACCAGCACCGCGGCACCGCCGGCGGCAAGCCCACGGATGATGTCCGCAATCTCGGATTTGGCGAGCGCGTCGACACCCTGGGTGGGCTCGTCGAGAAGAACCACCCGGTTCTTCTGGCTTGCCGCTCGTGCGACGACGACCTTCTGCTGGTTGCCACCCGAAAGCAGCCCCACGATCTGCGCCGGGTTCGGCGGTTTGATGGTGAACGACGAGATGAGTCCGGCGGTGCGCTGCTGCTCGCGCTTGGCACTCAGGTAGATGCCACGCGTGAGTCCGCGCATCCGACCGAGCGTCAGGTTCTCGCGCACGTTCATCGGAAGCACGACGCCGTCGCGACGGCGGTCTTGCGGCACGCAGACAACTCCGTCGGCGATGGCGTCCGAGGGCGACTTCGGGTCGAAGTCACGTCCGCCGAGTTCGATGCTCCCTGACGCCCGGCGCTGCTCTCCCGCGAGGATGCGGACCAGTTCACTTCGGCCGCACCCGACGAGCCCTGCGATGCCGAGGATCTCGCCCTCCCGGATCTCGATATCCACAGAACGGAGGCGGTTGCCGGTCAGTCCGCGTGCGGCGACGACTGTCTGCCCCGCCGCGGTGACGCGTGCGGTTCGGGTGTTTCGCTCAATCCGGTGCCCGATGACCCGGGTCACGATCTCGTCAACCGTCAGGTCGGTGGCAGGTTCGTCAGCGACAAGCTTTCCGTCGCGCAGAATGACCAGCTGGTCGGCGAGCCGCTTGACCTCGTCGGTACGGTGGCTGACATATATGATGGTGCCGCCCTGGCGGCGAAGCTCCTCGACGGTGGCTAAGACGCTGTCGACTTCTTCTGCGGGGAGTGACGCTGTGGGCTCGTCGAGTACGAGCACGTTGCGAGCAAATGCCGCCTCGCCGGTGGCCTCGTCATGCTGGAATGCACGCGCAACGCCGATCATCGTGCGCTGGGTCGGAGTGAGGTCACGGATGAGCGCGCGAGGGCTGACGCCCAAATCGAAGCGTTCGAGCGACTCTTGCACGTGGTCCTCTTGGCGCCGACGGTCGATCGCTCCCAGCTTGCCGAGTCGGAATGTGTCGGAAAACGCGAAGTTGTCAGACACGGTGAGGTCGCCGACGAGTCCGACGTCTTGATGCAAAAAGCGCAGCCCGCCAGCGTGAGCGGTGCGCGGAGTCAAGGGCAATGGCGCGGGCTCTCCGGCGATGTCCACTTCGCTGCCGTCGTCGGGCCTATAGATACCGGCGAGGACTTTGATCAGGGTCGATTTGCCCGAACCGTTCATCCCGAGAAGCGCGGTAATGCTTCCCCGGCGTACCCCGAAGCTCACATCGTTGAGTGCGCGTTGGCCTGCGAAGGTCACCGACAGATGGCGAACTGCGACTGCGTCCGTCGTACGGACTTCCTGGCTGCTCATCAGAACGGCGCGTCGAATCCGGCGGCGAAACGCGTGATGCGCCACACCCCGTCTTCTTCACGAACGAGGTCCAATTGATATGTGCCGGTGGTGACGACCCCGACGGAGCCATCGAATGCGGTGGTCAAGAGCAGGTAGCAGATAACTGTGGCGGCACCGGGAGTCTGCGAAACCACGACGGAGTTGGTGATGTTGTGGCGGCGCTGGTCGCTCTGCGCCGCCATATGACCCTGCAACCATTCGACGATCGCATTGCGGCTCTCGATCGGGGCGATGGCGATGGTTCCGGTCACCGAGCCGAACCAAACCGCGTTTTCGCTGAACACATCGCTCAGCACGTCGATCTGGCGCTCGTCATATGCCCACGCATAGCGATTCACGGTGTTCAGGATGTTGTGGCGATCGGCAGCCCCGACGGTGTCCACATTGGTCGGGTCGATGCCCAGGGAAACGAGGGATTGCCGAGACGCCCAGCCGGGCGCGAATCCTTCGGACATGGTTGCCTCCATTGGCGGTAGTGGCGGGCCCCGCGCAAGTCGGACCGCCACCCTGATCTGTTGGTAAAACCTTTTATAGTCCGACCGGAGCTATTCGTCAATAGTTTTACGATCGGGTGCCTCGGGGCGCAATTCCGGTGTTATGGTGCAGAAATGGCAGATTCTGACACCGGCGACGCCGCGCTGGATTCGTTGTCGGTTGTTTCCCGCGCCGTCGAGTTGACGGTGGAACGGATCCCGGATACCGATGCGGATGCGATGCGAGCTGTCCTGCTCCTTCATCGCGTGGTCAATGTGCTCAGCTATGACCTGGAATCGTCAGTGCACAGGCCGCGGGGGTGGAGCTGGCCGGCGTTCCGCCTTTTGTTCACGATCTGGGTTTCGGGCAAGCAGGAGTCGAAGAACGTTGCCGCCCTGAGCGGGATGAGCCGGGCGGCCGTCTCGAGCTTGACGAACACGCTTGAGCCGATGGGACTGCTGACGCGTGAAGTTGACCCGACCGACAAGCGCAAGATGTTGTTGGCTCTGACGCCGCAGGGGAGTGCAGAGCTCGAGACGGCGCTGAAGGCAAACAACCAGCGTGAATCGATGTGGGCCGGGGCGTTGTCGCCGGCTGAGCTTGGCGGACTCGGCACCGCACTCGAGAAGCTCGCGAGTGTCGCACAGTCCGAATGGGTCAACAAGCGCGACTAGGAGTTTAGTAAAACGCTTGACAATCTGGCACCCGTTGGTTTCACTGGGCGCTATGACCGACGATCACGCGCGTCCCGCCACCTTGTCTGTTGCCGTCTATGGCGCCACCGGGCTGGTCGGTTCGCATATTGCACAAGAGCTTGTGATGCGTGGCCATTCGGTGATCGGGGTCGCTCGAAATGTCAGCGGGGCGATCGAGACCCCTGTCGAACTCGTCGAGGGCACCCTCACCGATCCCGTTCTGCTCCAGACCCTCCTGCGCACAGTGAACGCGGTCGTCGTGGCGATTCCGGCACTGCCGTCGAACGGACCCGCCTTTGCCGACTTCGCTGGAGACGTTCTGCATGCTGTGGCCGACTCCGGCGTTCGGCTGGGTGTTGTCGGAGGAGCCGGAAGCCTGTGGACCGACGCGGAGAAAAGCGGCCTGGTGATCGATTCCGCGGAACTCCCGGCGGCCGCGTTGCCGTCAGCGCGGGCGCATGTCGCATTGCTCGACGCGTTCCTCGCCGATGACTCCGGTGCGGATTGGTTTGTTCTCAGCCCCCCAACCCTGTTCGGTGCGCGTGCGCCGGGTGCCCGACGCAATGAGTATCGGCTCGGCGACGACGTAGTCGTGCGCCGCGACGGCGAGAAGCCCACGATCAGCGTCGAGGACTACGCGATCGCATTTGTCGATGAGTTAGAGCGCCCGCGCCACCATCGCCGCCGGTTCACGGTCGGATATTGAGTCGGATCCGTCGAGCGGCCAGTCGAGAAAGGTCTCGGTCTCTTCCAGAAGGTCTACCCACTCGTCTGACATAAATGCGAAAGTCGCCGCGTCGTCATCCGTGAATTCCAGTGTGCACTGCACGGAATCATGGCCAGGGGACAGCTCGAAGCGGGTGAGGCCCGGGAGGCAGGAGATCAACGTCGCGAAGACGCCGTCCAGTTGACGGTTGACCTGGGTGTCGTTCAGCTGAGCTCGCCTGGGGACCGTGAGAGTGGTGGAGGACATGGCAGATTGCTCCCTTCATCGCAAGAAATCTGAATCCCCAGCCTCGCGCGCGCGCAGTCCTGGCGCACGGCTTGCGCAGGAGAGGCAAAGCTTCGTGCCAAAGATGCAAAGCGGGTGGTGCGAACTGTCTGCGGTGGTGTCAACGTCCGGTCTATGCGACCATCAGCACATGGACAACAGCGTCCGCTTTGATGATGCGCCCGCCTGGGAGCGGTGTATCAGCGAATCGTTCTTCCCCCTCGTGATGAACGACGTCACGCATGGCGAGTTCCACGCGACGATCAACACCGTCGATCTTCCGCGCGGAATGCGCGTTTCTCAGGTCGAGGTCGTCGCCTGTCATCTGCGCCGTACCGAACGACTCGTGCGGGAATCGAACTCAGATCACGCCCTCGTGCTCTTCCAGTCCACCGGCCGCGCCAAGCTCCGGCAGGGTGGGAGGCAGGTGACTCTCAGTGGCGGCGCCGCGACAATTGCCGACCCGAGCGAACCGTACGACGTCATGATGACCTCGAACTCGCATCAGATGGTGTTGCTGGTACCGACCTCGTCGCTCCGGACAACGGGATTGTCGATGGAAGACGTTCGTGCCCGACTCCTCCCGGCCGACTCGCTCTCGCTGCGTACCTTGACCGCACTTGCGGCAGGAGTTGACGACCGGCTCCTGAGCGGGGACGAGGCGGAGGGTGTCGCAGCCGCCGCGTTCGACCTCCTCCGTGGGGCGATTCGAACAGCCGGGGTTGGCGCGATTGCCACGACATCCCTATCGCACGAGGTGCAACTTCGCCTGGTGAAGCAGTTCATTCTCGAGCACCTCAACGACCCCAACCTCAACCTGGAAAGCATTGCCCGGTCTCAGCACATGTCGGTGAGACATCTCACGGCGATTTTTGGCGACGGCGAATCTCCGGGCGCTTTCGTGCGCCGGGAGAGGCTCGCCCGAATCTACGATGAGCTGGCCGACCCGCTGTCGGTCGGTCGATCGGTCGCAGAAATAGGCCGCAATTGGGGAATGCTGAATCACGCCTCCCTGTGCCGCGCATTTGCTCGCGCGTTCGGCGTCACTCCGACAGAGGCCCGAGCGGCAGCCCACTGGGCCGAGTGACCGTTCGCGGTCGCGTTTAGAAGCCTCGCTCGTATGGCCCGGTGGCGCGGGCATAGGTGGGGATGGGCAGCGGGAAGTCCACGCCCGCGGACTGGGCGGCGCGCATCATCCAGAACGGATCACGCAGCAGCGCCCGCCCGATAAACACCATGTCCACGGCGCCGCTAGACACCAGCTGGTCGGCCAATTCGGCTGTGCTGATCGACCCGACTGATGCGACGCGCGCACCCGTGCGTTGACGCAGCTCGGTCGCGTAATGAGCCTGATACCCGGGGAAAACGTGCGGCGCGTATCCGGGCAGCACGTTCCCGGTTGACACATCGAACAGGTCGACTCCGCGCTCGACCAGTTCGCGGGCGGTGAGTTCCGCGTCGTCGATGGTGATTCCACCGTCGCGGGCATCGGTGGCGGTTATCCGCACGAGGAGCGGGGCTCCCGCCGGCAGTTCGGCGCGGATCGCGTCGACGACCTCGGCAACGAGGCGTCCGCGGCGGGAGTGATCGCCTCCGAAACCGTCGGTGCGAAGGTTGGAGATCGGGGAAAGGAACGAGTGGAGCAGGTAGCCGTGCGCGGCATGGAGCTCGACAAAGTCGAATCCGGCTGCGACAGCGCGTCGGGTGGCCGATCGGTAGTCGTCAACTATGGCCGCCAACTCGAGCGCCTCGAGCGCTCGAGGCACGGGCAGGTCGCCATATGCGGCGGCTGTCGGTGCAAGGCCGCGCTCTTGCGATGTGGACTTGCGTCCCGCGTGGGCGAGCTGAACGCCGATCACTGCGCCGTTGGCATGCGCGAAATCGGTGATGCGGCGCAGGCCCTCGATCTGGGAGTCGTTCCACAGTCCAAGGTCGCTTGTGCTGATCCGACCCTCGGGGCTGACGGCGACGACTTCGGTCAGTACCGTTCCGATTCCCCCGAGGATCCGAGCGCCGTAGTGGACCAGATGTTGCTCGGTAGCGAGTCCGTCTTCACCCGCCATGTACATGAGCATGGGAGACATCGCCGCTCGCGCGGGGAACGTGACGTTCCCAATTGTCAACGGGTCAAACAGGGTCGCCATCGTGGCCTCCATCGCTCGTTTTCGACGCTAGAGGCAGATGATTTTTTAGTCAAGGCGTTTACGATCATGTAGTCTTCCTCTAGCGATGTCGCTCCGGATGGCGTGAGCGCCGCCAGAGGAAGGTCACACGATGGACAAGCTGCTCGAAGGCAAGGTCGCATACGTCACGGGCGCCGCTCGCGGCCAAGGCAGGGCGCACGCCGTGAGGTTGGCCGGTCTCGGCGCCAACCTTGTCCTTCTCGACGTCGTCGATTTCATCCCGACGATTCATTACCCTTCGGCCACTTCCGCGGACCTCGACGAAACGGTGCGCCTAGTTGAAGCGCAGGGCGTACGCGCCCTGAAGCACGTGGGTGATGTGCGCGATCAGGCCGCACAGGATGCCGCGGTCGCGGACGCGATGAAAGAGTTCGGCCGTCTCGACATCGTTGTCGCGAATGCCGGAATTGTGACCCTCGCCCGAGCATGGGAAGTGACCGACGAACAGTGGGACGAGGTGATCGGCATCAACCTCACAGGCGTGTGGCGCACCATCAGGGCGTCTGTCCCCGCGATCCTCGCCGGGGGCAACGGTGGGTCGATCATTCTCACCAGTTCGACGAACGGCCACGAGGGTGGCCAGAACCTGGGCCACTATGCCGCTTCGAAGCACGGTGTCGAAGGCCTGATGAAGACGCTGGCCAACGAGCTCGCCGGTGACAACATCCGGGTGAACTGCGTGGCGCCCACGAATGTCGGCACAGACATGATGCTCAACCCCGCGACCTACAGGGTCTTCCGACCCGACCTCGTCGCCCCGACTCTCGAAGAGGCGAAGCCGGCCTTCGGTTCGTACCACCTGCTCGACGTGGCGTATGTTGACGTCGAAGACGTGAGCAACGCCGTGGAGTATCTGGCGACCGACAAATCGCGTTATGTAACCGGCACTGTCATGTCGATCGACTGCGGCCTGTCGGTTAAATACCCGGCGGGATAACGGCCGCCCCTCGAAAGGATCGAAAAAAATGGGAAAGCTCGACGGCAAAGTTGCCTATATCACCGGAATCGCACGCGGCCAGGGTCGTTCTCATGCGATAGAGCTGGCCAAGGAGGGTGCCGACATCATCGGGATCGACCTGGCCGCAGCACCGGCTGCGATCAACTACCCCGGAGCTACGGAAGCCGACCTCGCTGAGACTGTGCGCCTCGTCGAGGAAACCGGGCGCCGGATCGTGGTCACGAAGGCCGATGTGCGTGACTATGCCGCACAGAAGGCGGCGGTGGACGCTGGCGTTGCAGAATTTGGGCGGCTCGACATCGTCGTTGCGAATGCCGGCATCTTCACCGTCGCACCTGCGCACGAACTGAGCGAAGAGGTGTGGGACGAGGTCATCGAGATCAACCTCACAGGCGTCTGGAAGACCTGCAAGGCGACAATCCCGCACC
Organism: Pseudolysinimonas sp.; assembly: GCA_035554115.1. Taxonomy (GTDB): domain Bacteria; phylum Actinomycetota; class Actinomycetes; order Actinomycetales; family Microbacteriaceae; genus CAXTSE01. The sequence goes on from DATMIW010000044.1 coordinate 22,485, forward strand.
TGAAAGCTGGCGGGCGTGGCGGCTCCATCATCCTGACCAGTTCGATTTCGGGCATCAAGGCCGACCCGAACTTCGCGCACTACATCGCGTCGAAGCACGGCGTATCGGGGCTGATGAAGGCACTCGCACTCGAGCTCGCTGACGACAACATCCGGGTGAACACGGTCAACCCGACCAACGTGAACACACCGATGATCCGGAATGAGAGCACCTATGCGCTCTTCGCCCCCGATCTGGCACCCGAAGACCGCACCGAAGAAGCTCTTGCTCCCCGGTTCTCGTCGTTGCACGCGATGGACATTCCGTGGGTCGAGGTGGAGGACGTATCCAGCGCCGTGGTGTGGCTTGCGTCAGACGGCGCACGGTTCGTCACAGGCGTTCAGCTGCCCATCGACGGGGGACGTCTGGTGCTGTGAGGCCGCTGCCCTCGACCCGCGCCTAGCGTCGGGCCGCTGCCGCGACGCGCTCGCCGATGAGAACCGCGGTGGCCGCGGTTCCCCCGCGTGGGGCGACCGGAAGGATCGACGTATCGGCGACCCAGAGGCCGTCCATTCCGTGCACGCGTCCGGAGCCGTCGACCACGCTGAGCGGGTCGTCAGGATCGCCGAATCGCGCCGTACCGCAGAGGTGCATTGCGGTGCCTAGATGCTTGGCGATCCAGGCGTCCAGCTCGTCGTCGGTGAGATCGCCTGCGATCGCGGGGCGGGCGATCGCACGGAAGGACTCGGACGACAGGATGGCGAGTGCTGTCCCTACCCCGCCGCGGAGCCGCTCCCGATCGGATGCGGACTCGAGGTAGCGGTACGCGACAATCGGCGCGACCCTGGCGTCAGCCGACAGAAGCGTGACAGTGCCGCGGGAGTCGGCGCGTTGCAGTCCCACAAGCAAGGCGAGCTCCTGGTGAGAGCCGATGTCTGCGCCGATCGAAACTGTCATCGCTGCGGACAGCGGGGCGAGCATCGGCAGAATCTCAATGTCGTCCGGAGTGCGGAGCAGGCTCGCAAAAAGGGGAGCCGGGGGCAGCGGCATGGATGTGATCCACGGCACAGCCACTTGCGGATGGTCGCTGACATTCTCGCCGACGCCCTCTTTGACGAGAACTGGCGAAATGCCTAAGGGCTCAAGCGCGGCGCGCGGGCCGATGCCCGACACCATGAGCAGCTGCGGGGTTGCGACGCTTCCTGCGCTGAGGAAAATGTCATTGGCGTACACCGTGGCACCGGAATCGAGCTCGACGGCGACAGCTCGCGTCCCCTCGCACAGGACGCGGATCGCGCGCGTGCTGCCGACGACATCCAGATTCGGCCGGGTGCGGACAGGATCCAAGTAGGCGCGCGCCGAGGTCCATCGCTCGCCCTCGGCAACATTGCGGGGGACCGGACCCCAGCCGGGACCCGTCTCGACATTGAGGTCGCGGAGTTCGGGGAACCCCAGCCCTCGACATGCCTCCGCGAAGGCTCGGGTCGTTGGGTCGGTCTGTGGCGGGCGGCTGACGGGCATCGGCCCGGTCGACCCGTGCCCCGGCTCGGTGCCGAAGTCGAGGTCGTTCTCGAGGGCGGCGAATCCACGGCGACACTCATCCGGATCCCAGGACGGGTCCACGAGGCTCCAGGCCAGGAGGTCTTCGTCCGTCGCGCGCAGAAAGATCCCGCCGTTGATCGCCATGGAACCGCCGAGGGTGCGACCGCGCGGCACTCCGTAGGGAAACCCCGGCCGCAGCTCGGCCGAGAAGGGTTCGTTGCGGGGATGATCCGCATGAGCTCCGCGGAGGGTGTCGGCGGTTCGGAGCTCAGGGTCGTGGTCGAGCGGTCCGGCATCGACGACGAGCACTGTGCGGTGGGCGTCTTCGCTGAGTCGGGCGGCGAGAGGCGAGCCGGCGGCACCCGCTCCGATCACTATCGCGTCGTAGCGCTCTCTCATCGGTGTCGGCTCTCGTCGAACGATGAGCCGAGCATGTCGTAGGCGGAGTCGAGCAGCTCAACGAGGTCGGAGCGATCGTCTCGCAGCCAGCGTTCGTATGCCGAGATGGAGACGCCGAGAAAAGCCCACGCCATGGCCTGCGGTTGAAGGCTCAGGATGTCCACGCCCCGTCGCGCGGCGACGAATTCGGCGATCACCGCGCGCCAGTCCGAATAGCGCAGGGTGGAGTGGGCGGCAAGGGTCGGCACGGTCAGGAGGAGGGTCATCCGCTGCCGGTGGTAGGGGACCTCGTCGGTCGGGATGCGGTTGAACTCGATAATCGCCTCACGGAGAGCGTCAACAAGGGGTTGGTCGGCGGGAACCCGGGCGAGGTGCGCGCGCATGGCCGTCAACAGATCATCGAAGTCTCCCCACGGCAGGTCATTCTTCGACGGGAAATACCGGAAAAGCGTACGCCGGCCGATGCCAGCGGCCGCAGCGACATCGTCCATCGTGGTCTGCTCAAAGCCGCGTTCCACGAACAGTTGGAGGGCGATGTGGCTGAGCTCCGCGCGCGTGCTCGAACGCTTGCGCCCGAGCTGCCGAGGTGGCAGCTTTGCGGTCACGGAGGCGTCCTTCACTTTGGGCCTTCCTTTTTGGCACTGAGTGCCATTACTATTATCCGCATTGGTCGACACCGGTGTCGACCCCGTAAGGAGCATCCCATGACTGAGCCCCAGCAGAGCAGCGTCATTTCCGCCTCGGCAGCAGATATCACCGACGCCGACGCGATTGTTGAAGAAGAGTCCCTCGTCGAAGAGGTCTCGATCGACGGAATGTGCGGTGTCTATTAGCCCGGTGGACCTCGATCTCGCCTGGGACATCCACCCTCAGGTTTCCGTGCGTCCTGAACCGTTCGGTGCCCTGCTGTATCACTTCGGCACCCGCAAGCTGTCCTTCCTCAAAGACCTGACCCTCCTGGCGATCGTGCGTGCGCTCGCCGAATCCACCTCGGCTCGGGAGGCGTGCGTCGCCGCCGGTGTGGCCGACAGCGATGTGGAGCGGTACCGCCAGGCACTTGACACTCTCGTCCGATCATCGATGCTCGTCGAAAGAACCCCATGACCCTCCTGGAAGCTCCTCCGAAGCAGACGCCCTCGCCCGGCCGACTCGTCGACATGTTCGAGCACGGGCTGGATTCCCCGATTTGTCTGACCTGGGAACTTACCTACGCCTGCAATCTGTCGTGCGTGCACTGCCTGTCGAGTTCGGGGCGCCGGGATCCGCGCGAACTCACGACCGAGGAGTGCAAAGGGGTCATCGACGAGCTGCAGCGGATGCAGGTGTTCTATGTGAACATCGGTGGCGGCGAGCCGACAGTCCGTTCCGATTTCTGGGAGCTCGTCGACTACGCGACGGCACACCAGGTCGGCGTGAAGTTCTCCACAAACGGGGTCAAGATCACCCCCGAGGTCGCGCAGCGCCTGGCGAGCAGCGACTACGTCGACGTGCAAATCTCCCTCGATGGAGCAACGGCCGATGTCAACGACGTCGTGCGCGGTCCGGGTTCGTATGACACGGCGATCCGCGCGATGACGAACCTTTCGGACGCGGGCTTCACCGGCTTCAAGATCTCCGTTGTGTGCACGCGGCAGAACATCCCGCAGCTCGACGAGTTCAAGGCAATTGCCGACCGCTTCGGTGCCCAACTGCGCCTCACCCGCCTGCGTCCCTCCGGCCGTGGCGCGGACGTCTGGGACGAGCTGCATCCGACTTCGGAGCAGCAGCGCGAACTCTATGACTGGCTGGTCGCGAACGGCGAGAACGTGCTCACCGGTGACTCCTTCTTCCACCTCTCCGCCTACGGCAGCGCCCTGCCGGGCCTCAACCTCTGCGGTGCCGGACGCGTGGTCTGCCTGATCGATCCGATCGGCGATGTCTACGCGTGTCCTTTCGCGATCCATGAGGAGTTCCTCGCGGGCAATGTCCGCTCAGAGGGTGGCTTCCAAGAGGTCTGGCGCCATTCCGAGTTGTTCACCCGCTTGCGCCAGCCGCAGAGCGGGGGAGCCTGCACCTCGTGCCAGTTCTTCGACTCGTGCAAAGGCGGCTGCATGGCCGCGAAATTCTTCACCGGCCTGCCCCTCGACGGGCCCGATCCCGAATGTGTACGCGGATTCGGCGAAACCGCCCTCGCTCAGCGCGCACAAGATCAGGCCGTGCCGAAACCGGATGGCGACCACTCCCACCGCACCACCCGCGCCGAACGGCCGCGCACGCGCGTTGCCATCCCCGTCAGCATCTCGCTCCGTCGCCCCGACCGGCCGCCGGTGAGTGCATGCGCCGAGGATCCTTTGGCCGGCTTTTCCCCCACGCAATCGGATGCTGGCCACGGCACCGGATGCGCTTGCTGAGAGGACATCATGGCCAACACATGGTTTGAAACGGTCGCCGAGGCGCAGAGGCGTGCCCAAAAGCGATTGCCGGCGCAGGTATACGGTGCCCTGATCGCGGGATCCGAGAAGGGTCTCACGACCCACGACAACCTCGCCGCATTCGGTGAACTGGGTTTCGCCCCGCATGTGGCAGGCCACCAAGCTGCGCGCGATCTGTCGACGACCGTCATGGGGATCCCGATCTCGCTTCCCGTGCTGATCTCACCCACCGGCGTGCAGGCGGTGCACCCCGACGGGGAGGTCGCCGTTGCACGCGCCGCAGCGAACCGCGGAACCATCATGGGGCTGAGTTCATTTGCGTCGAAGCCCATAGAAGAGGTCGTCCAGGCGAACTCCAACACGCTATTTCAGGTCTACTGGTCGGGAACGCGCGATGTCATGCTGCAGCGATTGGAGCGTGCGCGAGCAGCCGGGGCGAAAGGCCTCATCGCGACTCTCGACTGGTCGTTCTCGCACGGTCGGGACTGGGGAAGCCCCTCCATCCCCGAGCGCCTGAACTTCCGGGCCATGGTCGACTTCGCGCCCAGCGCGCTCCGCCACCCCCGCTGGTTGGCCATGTTCCTGCGCACGGGGCGCGTGCCCGACCTGAAGGCGCCGAACCTTGCACCGCCCGGGCAGGATGCGCCCACCTTCTTCGGAGCCTATGGAGAGTGGATGCAGACCCCGCCCCCGTCGTGGGAGGACGTCGCCTGGCTGCGCGAGCAGTGGGACGGGCCCTTCATGCTCAAGGGTGTGTCTCGGGTTGACGACGCGCGCCGCGCTGTCGACATCGGAGCCACGGCCCTCTCGGTGTCGAATCACGGCGGCAACAATCTCGATGGCACTCCCGCGGCGATCCGGGTGCTTCCCTCGATCGCCGAGGCGGTGGGCGGCGACATTGAGATCGTGCTGGACGGTGGTGTTCGTCGCGGAAGCGATGTCGCCAAGGCGCTCGCGCTGGGTGCCCGCGCGGTAATGATCGGCCGCGCCTATCTGTGGGGGCTTGCCGCCAATGGGCAGGCCGGCGTGGAGAACGTCTTCGACATCCTTCGCGGGGGCCTTGATTCGGCAGTGCTGGGGCTCGGCCATTCCTCGATTCACGAACTGTCGCCCGACGACTTCGACATTCCTGTGGGATTTGCCCGCACGCTCGGTGCGGCGAAGCGGACGACTCGTCGCTGAGCCGTCCATGAAGCTCGCGCACCGGACGTGGACCGAGGTGCCCCACCGGCCGCTCGTGCTACTTCCGGTCGGGTCGACCGAGCAACACGGCCCGCATCTGCCGATCGCGACGGACACCATCATCGCGGTCGCAGTGGCCGATGCTGTCGTGGCTGGAAGCGACTCCCAGGGCGCCCTTGCAGGCGCGCTGGTCGCTCCCGCCATCGCCTTCGGAGCGAGCGGTGAACACCAGGATTTCCCCGGCACGGCTTCGGCAGGCACCGAGGCCTTCGGTGCATACCTGCTCGAGGTGGTGCGGTCCCTGTCGACCTGGGCGGGGCGGATCGTCGTGGTCAACGGACACGGAGGCAATGTGCCGGCACTGGCTTCCGTCGTGCCTCGGCTGATCGACGAGCAGCACCGGGTCGCCTGGGCACCCTGCGGCGCCCCCGGGTCGGACGCACATGCCGGGCGCACCGAGACGTCACTGATGCTTCATCTCGACGCGAGTTCGGTGCGGGGTGAGAGCTTTTTTGCGGGAAACACCTCCCCGATCTCCGAGTTGATGCCCGAGCTGCGGAAATCCGGCGTGCGCGCGGTGTCTCCCACGGGAATTCTCGGCGACCCGAACGGTGCCACTGCCGATGAGGGGGCCGCGATCCTGGGCCAGATTGTGGAGTCAGTGCGGCGACGCATCCTGCACAACACCCCCGATGCGCGCGGCTGCCTGAGTGACCCGGGCGCCACATGACCGGCCCCAGCATGCCGCTGCCCCTCGGATTCGTTGTGCGGCTCAGCGACAGTACGCGCGTCGCCGACGACGGGGTTTCCCTGATCGGCGGCTCTCCGACCCGCGTCATCTTTCTCACGCCGGCGGCTGCGGCCCTGCTTGTGGATGGGCGGGTGACAGTCACCGACCGCAGAAGCTCGCGGCTCGCCGACTACCTGCTCGACATCGGGATGGCGGATCCGGTGGTCGCCGACCTTCCGCCGGGCGATCCCGCCCTCGTGAGCTATGTCGTGCCGGTGCGTGACAGGGCGACATCTCTCGACCGACTCCTTGCCAGCATCCCGTCCCAGGCCCGAACCGTTGTCGTTGACGATGCGTCGCTCGACCCGGCCGCTATCGCGCGCGTGAGTCGCCGCAGGGGAGCGGAGTTCGTGCCTTTGCGCCGCAATATCGGTCCAGCCGGCGCCCGTAACGCTGGGCTCCGGCTCGTGCGCACCCCCTTCGTCGCCTTTGTGGATTCCGATGTGGTGCTCGTGCCGGGCGCGATCGAGCTGATGCTGCGGCACTTCGCCGATCCGCGCTTGGCGATAGTTGCCCCCCGCGTGGCGGGGATGGCCTCAAGCGGGATGGGCGCAGCGGCCCGTCGCACGTGGATCTCGCGGTACGAGGATGCCCGATCGTCGCTCGACCTCGGCGACAGGCCCGCCGCGGTGCGGCCCCGCTCCGCTGTCCCGTGGGTCTCGTCGACCACCCTGCTCGCGCGAGTGGATGCTCTGGGCGCCGGCTTCGATGACAGGATGCGGTCGGGAGAAGATGTCGACCTCGTCTGGCGGCTGGCAGAGAGCGGGCATCGCATTCGCTACGAGCCCTCGGCGCGAGTGCTGCACGAACATCGGGGCAGCGCAGTCGCGTGGGCGCATCGCAAGTTCGTCTACGGCACGAGTGCTGCAGCTCTGGCCGAACGGCATCCGGACGCTATAGCTCCCGCGATTATCGCCCCCTGGGGTGTGGCATTGCTCGCCGCTCTGCTCGCCCAGCGTCGCTGGTCGCTCCCTGTCGCCGGGGTGATTGCCGGAGGTATGACCTGGAGGATCGCCGCGCGATTGCCCCGAAGCAGGCATCCGGTGCGGGTCGCGGCACGCCTGACCGCGACCGGGGTCGCGACGAACCTCGGCCAGGGGAGCGCTCTGCTGATGAGACATTGGTGGCCGCTCACCCTTGCGCTGCTTCCCTTCTCGCGGCGGCTGAGGCGTGTGGTGCTTGTCGCACATATCGCCGATACCGTCCTCGAGCACCGCCGCACGGGGTCGGATCTTGACCCCGTGCGTTTCGGACTCGCGCGCCGCCTTGACGACCTGGCCTATGGTGCGGGCGTGTGGTTCAGCGCCCTGCGGGCAGGCTCGCTTCGGGCTCTCATCCCCGAGGTCCGGAAGCGGCCTCCCGAGGCTTAGTTGGTCGACTCCCCGAGCAGGGGAAGGGTGCGCAAGAACTCCCGCACCGCGATCACCTGGCGGGGCAGATACTCGGCGACCGACACCGCGACGACATCGGCACGACGCCCCGCATCCGCCATGATCCGGGTGACGACGTCACGGCTGAGGCCCGTCGGTTCCGGCCCCAAACCGAAGACAACGTCGTCGCGGCCGATGACGTCGACGTCGAGGTGGATCGCCACCTTCGAGCACCCTGTCGAGGCGAGCCACTCGCCGACGAGGCCGGGATTGTCGGCGAGCTGTGTCGGGCTGAATGTGCTCAGGCCCCATTCAACGACATGCGGGAAGTCGTCCTCGGTCCACGATTGGAGCCCGACCAGCGCGACCTTGGAGCCGTCAATTGTCCCGGGAAGCGCGGCGACGACCTCGGGGTCGCCGTGACCCAGCAGGTGCGACACCGCCATGGCGTGGTAGCCGGGGTACTCGCTTTGCGGGGTTCCGACGTCGGGGTGGGCGTCAATCCACAGGACGGCAACGTCGTCGGGGTATAGCTGCGCGAGATATGAGAACGGGGGAACACTCACCGAGCACTCGCCACCCAGGGTCACGATGCGGCGCGGCTGATGGTCGGCGATCGCCGTGAGCGCCGAGCGCAGCTGCGCGAGGACTTTCTCGCGGGCATATACGCCGTCCGTGACGCTCAGACCATCGACTCCGAGGTCGACCGGGACGGTGACAGTCGGTCCCCCTGTGGCGGGCACGATCAGCTCGAGGATCTGACCACCGAGGTAGTAGCCGGTCTGACCCACGCCGAGCGGGAACTCGGGCACGAAGGCTTCAACGGCCGAGGGATCCGCGCCCTGCCACTGCGGGAAGACGAGTCGCAAAGTGGTGCTTGGGTCGTTCTGTTCTGTCATTAAGACACCGTCTCATGAAGTGTGCTGATCTCGGCCTTCGCGACGGAGGCGAACTCGGCCTTGAGGTCATAGGAGCGCATCACGATGAGATACGACCCGGCGGCGACAATGACGCCGACCAGGAACGAAATGTCCGCTCCGCCCATTGCTGAGGCGATGGGGCCCACGAAGAAGCCCGTGCTGACGAACGGGATCATCACCAAAATCCCGAGTGCATAGCTGATGAGTCCCCGCGTTCCCCAGCGACCGTAGATTCCCCCGTCGGAGCGCAGGATGTCGGTGATCGAATACGTCCCTCGCCGCACGAGGTAGTAGTCGGCGAGGTTGACAGCCGTCCACGGGATCAGCAGATATCCGAGAATGACCAGGAAGGTCGAGAAATTGCCGAGGATGTCGCCCGGGAGGGTGATTGTCGCCAGGATGATGAGAGCGCCTGCGATCCCGATCGTGATAGCTCGAAGTCGGGCACCCGAGGTAAGAGGTCGAAATGCCTCGAGTGCGCTGAGGAACGACATGGTTCCGCTGTAGATCGACGCCGTTGCGGCCAAAAGACACGCAACTACTGCGATTCCCAGAGTGATCGACCCCAGTGCGAACCCGAATTGGTTGCCGACCTGGGCGATCCCGCTAATGACATCTATTTTCGGGCTCGCAAGCGCGACGCTTGCGCCGAGGAGCTCGATCCAAATTGCCGAAAGAATCGTGCCGCCGAACACCGCAGCCGAGACGCGTGCGCTCGGGGTGGACTTCGGTAGGTAGCGGGTGTAGTCCGAGACGATCGGCGCGATGGCGATCTGATAGCCCGCGGCAGCGCCCATCTGGGCGAGGAACCCGACAAGCGACCATGCGCTGTGCGTCAACAGGTCGCCGATGGGCAGAACGACCAGCACGGCAATGCTCAACAACACCAAATTGATGAGCACAACGTAGGAGGCGATCCGTTGCAGTCTTAGCACCAGGTGATATCCGAAGATGGCGATAAGCACGGCGAGGATGCCGATGGCGACGGAATAGGGCTTATCGAGCGGAACAGTGATCTGTGACAGCGAGGCTGCGCCCGTTTGGAAGAAGAAGATCGCAAAACCCAGCGGCACAATCGTGGCGACGAGGATCGGAACTATCGCGCCACGCGAACCGAACTGCACCCGGGACTGGATCATCTGCGGGAGGCCCATTCTCGGCCCCTGGGCTCCATGAAGAGCTTGGAAGAGGGTTCCGATTACGCTGCCGAGGATGATCGCAACGATTGTGCCGCTGAGGCCGAGGCCGAACAGTGGCCCGACCGCGCCGGTGAAGGCGGTTATGAGCGTTGCGTTGATCATGAACCAGAACTGGAACTGGCCGAAGATTGATCCGCTGCGTTCGGATAGGGGGACATAGTCGAAGGAATGGGCCTCGATAAGAGGTTTCGAGGCTTCGGCGGGCACGGTCATTGTGGCTCCTCGGGGTAGGGCGATGGGCCCAAGATAGAGCTCTGCGAGAAGCCCGCAAGGTGTTCCGTCGCAAAGTTTGAGCACGAAGCCGCGATTGTCACCGAGGTGAGACAGATTTTGCCGATCTCCGGGCCGAAACGCCGACCGTTAGGGCCATACTTGGTCGCGTGGATGAGATGACGGCAGCCGGGGACGAGGAGTGGTTCGAGGTGATCGCTCGCTCCTTCTACCCGTTGACGATCACCGGTATCTCCGAAGAGTTCACGGCGACGGTGCGACAGACCTCTCTCACCCGAGGAGTGCGGGTCGCCGAGGTCATGACCGACCCCAATGCTTTGCGGCGAACCTGGCGTCAGACTCGCCAGTCGCCATCCAATGACGTCCTGCTTCTCATCCAGCTCACGGGCACTGCCTACCTCCAGCAGGACGACCGCCGAGTCGAGCTCAGCAGTGGGCAGGCCACGCTGTGTGATCCTGTTGTCGAATACGAGGTAGCGACGCCCGACAAAGCGCACCAGCTGGTCTTGATGCTGCCGCGGGATGTCGTTCGGCATTTGGCGGCTCCGATCGCGTCGACGCGCCTGCAGGTCCTTACGCCGAAGATGGCCTCGCTTCGTGCGCTCACCGCCCTGGTTCAAGAGACAGTGTCTGAGGTCAACGACCTGGACGCGCACGAGTCGGATGCTTTGGCCGGCGTGATCCTCGACCTCACGAGATCGATGTTCGCCCGCGCCACCGGCAGCGTCAATGTGCATTCTTCACGGGAAGCATTGGCGGCCACCGCCTTGGCCTATATCCATAACCACGCGGGAGACGGCACGCTCTCGGCAGAGCGCGTTGCGAATGCCACCGGGGTGACAACCGCCCAGCTCGCAACGCTGCTTCGACCGCAGGGCACACTCGCGCACATTCTGCGGCAAGCTCGCCTGCGAGCCGCTCGCTCGCGGCTGATCGATCTGCAGTACTCGGAGTACAGCGTCGCGGAAATCGCCGTCATGTCGGGCTTCCATGATCAGACGACCTTCACTCGCGCATTCAAGCGCGAGTTTGCAGACCTCCCGTCTGAGCTGCGGCGGCTCCCGCGATCGTGACGCGAAAGCGCACGGATCCAAAAGTCGTAAAACCCTTGACAATCGCATGATGTCGTCGCTTCACTAGGGGGATGACTGAGTCCGCTCTCTTTACCCCGCTCACTATTCGTGGAGTTACCTTCCGCAACCGGCTGTGGGTGTCGCCCATGTGCCAGTACTCCTGCGACGAGCTGGACGGTGTTCCGACGGATTGGCATCTCGTCAATCTCGGCCAGACGGCATTCGGCACCGGTCTGGTATTCGCCGAGTCGACGGCGGTTAGCCCCGAAGGGCGGATCACGGCCGAGGATACCGGAATCTGGAACGACGAGCAGGTGGCGGCGTGGTCGCGCATCACTCGATTCATCCACTCCCAGGGTGCCCGCGCCGGCATCCAGATTGGGCACGCGGGTCGGAAGGCTTCGGATTACCGCCTCTTCGACCCGCGCTGTGGCACGACAAAGCCGGAATCGGAGGGCGGCTGGAAGACCGTCGCACCCTCGGCGATCGACTATCCCGGGTTCGACGTGCCCACCGAGCTCGACACAGCGGGCATCGAGCAGATCATCGACGACTTCGCGGCTGCCGGGCGGCGATCCGTTGAGGCCGGGTTCGATGTCATCGAGATCCATGCCGCCCACGGCTACCTCATCCACGAATTTCTTTCGCCCCTGAGCAACCACCGCACCGACGAGTGGGGCGGATCGCTCGAGAATCGGGCACGATTGCTGATTCGCATCGTCGCCGCAGTCCGCACCGCTGTCGGCGAAGATCCCGCCGTGTTCGTGCGCTTCTCTGGAACGGACTGGACAGAAGGCGGCTGGGATATGGACCAGACCGTGCAGGCGGCAGTCTGGGCGCAAGAGGCCGGAGCGGACTTCTTCGACATGTCGAGCGGCGGCTTGCTCGCCGGCATTTTCATCTCGCTTGAGCCGGGGTACCAGGTTCCGTTGGCGGCCCGCATCAAAGAGGAACTCGGCCATCTCGCCGGCGCGGTCGGCCTGATCACCGACCCGGTGCAGGCCAACGACATCGTCGCGTCGGGGGATGCGGATGCCGTGATCCTGGCGCGGGAATTCATCCGCAATCCGCATTTCGCCCTGCGCGCCGCGAATGAGCTGGGCGTCGACCTCGACTACTGGCCTCGTCAGTATCTCGGGGTCAAGAACCCCGGAGTTAGGCAGCCGTAGCAGCGAGCGCGGCGTCGATCAGCGTCGCGGCCGCCGCACGAGCCTGGGCCGCGGCATCTGCCGTGCCGGAGATGGCTGCAGTGGTTTGGGCCCCCTCGGCGAGCAGCGCGAGCTGGGGCGCGAGGTAGTCGGGAGCGCCGGACGTTTTGGCGACCTCGGCGAGGTAGCGCTGGAACGACTCCTTATGGTGGCGGGCGAAGCTGGCCACCTCAGGGTCGACCGAGCCGAGCTCGCCGAAGGAATTGATAAACGCGCAGCCACGGAAGTCGTCTTCTCGAAACCACTCCTCAAGAAAGTCGTAGACCGAGAGCAGCTTGTCCCGCGGGGTGGTCGCGGTGCTGGCGTGGGCGAGCACCCGGCGGGTCCATTCTTCGTTGCGTCGGGTGAGCACCTGTCGAAGGATCTCGTCTTTCGAGGAGAACAGCGCGTAAATCCGTTTGAGGGAAATCCCCGCTTCGCTCCGCAGCTCGTCCATGCCGACTGCCTGAACGCCCTTGCCGTAAAACAGCCGATCGGCGGCGTCGAGGACAGCGATTCGTGCCGCGTCATCCGGGCCTGACATTGTGCTCCTTGCGCTGAGAACTATCGTTCTCTAGGATAGCGGATGAACGAGAGAACGAGCGTTCTCACTTCTGACCGAAAGGCTCCCATGTCGTACATCACCGTTGGCCGCGAAAACTCGACCTCCACGCAGCTCTATTACGAAGACCAGGGGAGCGGCCAGCCGGTCGTCCTCATCCACGGTTACCCCCTCAACGGTGCTTCGTGGGAGAAGCAGACGAAGGCACTTCTCAAGGGCGGCTACCGCGTCATCAGCTACGACCGCCGAGGGTTCGGCCAGTCGACTAAGACGGCGATTGGCTACGACTACGACACCTTCGCCGCCGACCTGCATGACGTGCTCACCAAGCTCGACCTGCACAACGTCGTTCTCGTCGGCTTCTCGATGGGTACGGGTGAGCTGGCTCGTTACGTCTCCACCTATGGCTCAGACCGTGTCGCGAAGCTCGCCTTCCTCGCGTCGCTCGAACCTTTCCTGCTGCAGACGGATGACAACCCGAGCGGGGTTCCGCAGGACGTATTCGACGGCATCGCTTCCGCAGCTGAGGCCGACCGTTTTGCCTGGTTCACGAGCTTCTTCGAGAACTTCTACAACCTGGACGAAACTCTCGGCAGCCGAATTAGCGAGGAGGCGGTCCGCAATAGCTGGAACGTTGCCACGGCGAGCGCGCCGATCGCCGCCTACGCGGTCGTGCCCACGTGGATCGAAGACTTCCGCGGAGACGTTGCGGCGGTGCGCGCATCTGGTGTGCCCAGTCTGATTTTGCACGGAAGCGGGGACCGCATCCTGCCGATCGATGCGACCGGCCGTCCCTTCCACACGGCGCTCCCCGACGCCGAGTACGTCGAGATCGAGGGTGCCCCGCACGGATTGCTCTGGACGCACGCGGATGAGGTGAACGCCGCTTTGCTCGCCTTCCTCGCTAAGTAGTTTTGGATACGCCGTGACAACACCTCGCGGGGTTGGCTCGGGGTATGACTGAGACCTCATACGCACCGGCCACCCCTCGCACGGCCGCCGTGAACGAGTTGTCGGGTACCGGTGGTCGGTGGGCGCTCGCGGTGCTCTTCGCGATCTACCTGATGCTGCTCGTTTGGCTGGTGTTGTGGAAGTTCCACGTGCCGTTCGTCGGTCGCGACGATATGCGCGAGATCAAGTTGATCCCATTTGTCGGGGGCGGTGGATTCGGGGCGAGCGCTCCCTGGGAGGTGTTCGCCAACATCATCATCTTCCTTCCCTTCGGCATCTACTTGGCAGCGCTCGTGCCCACCTGGCGGTGGCGCGCGGTCGCGGTTATGGCAGGGGCGAGCCTCGGGCTGGAAGTCGCCGAGTACGTCCTCGCGGTCGGAAGCTCCGATGTGACTGACGTCATAGTGAACACCTCCGGGGGGCTGATCGGCCTGGGGGTGCTTGCCCTCGTACGCCGCAAGCTTCGGTCTCGCACTGGGGTGGTCATGGCGTGGATCATGGCGCTCGCGACGGTGGTGGTGTTCATTGCCGCGACCGCGCTCATTGCGTCGTTCCCTCGGCTGGGGCCGCCGGACGACGTGGATATGAGGGTCAGCTGTCCATGTCCGTAGACACCCGCGGCAGCCGCACTCGCACGCTGAGTCCGCCCTCTGCACGAGGCGTCAGCACGAGTGAGCCGCCATGCGCGTTGACGATGCTCTTGACGATCGCGAGGCCCAGGCCCACGCCGGCCTCATGCGTGTGGACGCGAGCCGCTCCGCGTTGGAACGGTTCCGTGAGCGTCGAGACGAGCTGAGAGGCGAGCCCTTCGCCCGTATTCACGACGGTCAGGATGACCTCGTCGTGCACGACGGCTGTTGCGGTTGCGACAGTGCCCCCCTCGGGGAGGTTGTGGACTATCGCGTTGTGCAGGAGGTTGGTCGTCATCTGCAGAAGCAGAACGCGTGAACCGAAAGTCGGGGCGACATCCCCCGAGGTCTCGATTGTCACCCCGCGCTGCTCCGCCAGGGGGAGCAGTGTTTCGGCGGCCTCTTCGGCAATGAGCGACAGGTCAACCTCCTCGCGGGTGAAGTTGCGCTGGTCGGTGCGACTCAGCAGCAGGAGGGCCTCGGTGAGATCGATTGCTCGGGCGTTGACGACGCGCAGGCGTTCGACGAGCTCCCCGTTGTCGCGACTCGGGTCGCTGCGGGCGACATCAAGAAGGGTCTGCGTGATAGCAAGCGGGGTGCGGAGCTCGTGGGACGCGTTGGCGGCGAACCTGCGCTGCTCCGCATCCTGCGCTTCCAGCCGCGCGAGCATCGTGTCGAAGCCGTCAGCGAGTTCGCGGAACTCGTCGTTCCGACCCTCCAGTTCGATCCGGTGGGAGAGCGAGCCGTTTGCCACCCGGCGGGTCGCGGAGGTGATCCGAGACAGCGGAGCCAGCATCCAGCCGGCAAGAATCCATCCTCCGAGCAGGCCGAGCACCAGCAGGAACACCAGCGCCCATGCGGCTGGGGGCACGAACGCCCGCACGAGGTCGATGCGGTCGGGGCCGCTGGGGGGATCGAATCCGTTCCGCTGGTTCACCGGGACGTAGCGCAGCAGGAACACCCACACGACGGAGAGGAGCAGCGCCCCCGCCACCATGAGGAATGCGGCGTAACTGAGGGTGAGTTTCAGGCGGACGCTCAGGCCGCGCGCTCTAGTCATCGCGATCTCCTGCTGCGTTAGCTTCGGCATCGCGAGGCGCTGCATCGATGCGATACCCGACGCCGGGCACGGTGACGATCACCCAGGGTTCGCCGAGCCGCTTCCGGAGAGCTGAGACCGTGATCCGCACCGCGTTGGTGAACGGGTCGGCGTTCTCATCCCAGGCGCGTTCGAGAAGATCTTCGGCGCTTATCACGCCGCCCTCGGCCGCGAGCAGCACCTCGAGCACAGCGAACTGTTTGCGGGTTAGCGCCACATATCGACCGTTGCGGTAGACCTCGCGGCGAAACGGGTCGAGGCGCACGCCGGCCAGCTCGCGCACGGGTGGCCTGCTCAGCGTGCGCCGCCGGTCGAGCGCACGCAGCCGCAGCACCAGCTCCTGCAATTCGAACGGTTTGGTGAGGTAGTCGTCGGCGCCGAGACGGAATCCGGATGCCTTGTCGTCGAGCCGGTCCGCCGCGGTGAGCATCAGGATCGGCATGCCCGTCCCCGACGCAACGATGCTCTCAGCGACGTCGTCACCCGAGGGACCGGGGATGTCGCGGTCGAGGATCGCGATGTCGTATGAATTCACGCTCAGCAACTCCAGGGCGGTGTCGCCGTCGGCGGCGATATCGGCCGCTATCGCTTCGAGACGCAGCCCGTCGCGGATCGCCTCCGCCATATAGGGCTCATCCTCAACAACCAGTACGCGCACCTTCGCAACGTTACGTTGCCGCACATATCGCGGGCGTAAAGCTCGCGCCACGTCGAGCGAACCCACGTCGAACGGGCAAGAAACGCTCCAAACTCCGAGGGTTAGTGCGTTTATTGCCCGTTCGACGCATGCCTCGATGCTCGCGACGGAGATTCTGTTGCTACGACATCCAGGACGGCTTCAAGTCGGCCTTGCTGAGCACGAAGTCGCGGGAGGCATCCGCGTCGTTGCGCAGGCGGGCGAGATCGACGCCGAGCAGTTTGCCGTCGCGTTTGCGGATTTCGCCGCGCACGATCACCGTGTCGACGTTCGAGACGTCGGCAGACACCGCGACCGTCGCATAGGGATCGACGATCGGCATGGTGTTGATCGCGTCGGCCCTAATGAGCACGAGGTCGGCATCCTTCCCGACGGTGATCGACCCCACCTTGTGGGCCAGGCCCAGCGATGCGGCGCCGTTGAGGTTCGCGAACCCGAATACGTCTTTGTGGGTCAGGGTGGGGGCGTACTCAACGGAGGTGTCGAGGTCGAGCTCCTGCGATCGGTCGGAGGCGAGAGCGGTGCGCATCTGGGTGAACATGTCGCCGGGCACACTCGCGACGCAGTCGATACTGAGAGTCGGTGCGAGGCCAGCGGCGATAGCTCGGCCGATAGCGGGATGGCCGTGCCCCATGATCATCTCGACATAGGGCGCGACAGAAATGGATCCGCCGGATTGAGCGATGAGGTCGAGTTCGTGGGCGTCATGGGTGCTCGCGTGAACATACATCGTGTCCGCACCGAGGAGACCCTGCCTGTCGAGCTCCTCGACGAGCTTGGTCTGCACATAGGGGTTGCGCACACCCGAATGCACGGTAATGCGGGCATTGAGCTCGCGGGCGAGCCGCCAGTCGTGTGCTGTCACCTCATCCGTCGACTCGCCCGGCCCTCGCAACGCGAGCGCGAAGCTCAGAAGCTGGTCACTCGAAGAGAAATACTTTGATCGCACGCGGCGAGTGTCGTCGGGGTGGGGCTTGTCGCTGTGCTGCCACCAGCCCTCGAGAGCCGGAGGGCCGTAGGCGTATTGCGCACGGATTCCCGATTCGAGAAGGGCCTCAATCCCGGCATCCGCATGCTCAGGGGTGTTGTTGCAGTGCGCCCAGTCGACCATGGTGGTGACGCCGGCGTTGAGGGCCTCGAGAGCTCCGAGGTAGGTTCCGGTGCGCACATCTTCAGGGCGAAACAGCCAGGCGAGCTTCCCAAAGGTCAGGTACAGGTACTGGCCAATCGTCACCGCCGGCATGATGCCGCGAACAGCGCTTTCCCAGGTGTGGCGGTGGGTGTCGATGAAGCCCGGGATGACGATTGTGCCCTGGGCATCGATCACCTCGGCGTCGGCTGCCTCGAGATTCTTTCCGACCGCAACGATGACGCCATCTTCGATCAGGATGTCGCCGGCCGGGATATCGCCGAGCGACGCGTCCTGCGTGAGAACGAAGCCTCCGGTAACAAGCATCCGACGGGTCATGTGGATCTCCTTTGATCGCGTGGCGTCCACCTGGGAGCGGTTTCACCGACTCAATCAGAATACACATTGGCCGCCCCGGGTGTTACTGTCCGTTGGCGGAATCCCGTAACAGTTCCGGATCGCGCGCGTCGCTCTTAGATCGCGCCCTCATCCACGAGCTTCTGAATCGCCTCGGCGTCGAGCCCGAGAAGCTCGCCGTAGACCTCGTCGTTGTGCTCGCCGACAGCGGCACCAGCGTGACGGATCTCGGAGGGCGTATCGCTCATCCTGATCCACGGCGCCAGCAGAGTCACGTCACCAGCCGTGTCGTGATCTACATGCACGAAAGCTTCGCGGGCTGTGAGGTGCCGGTCTTCGAGCACATCGGCGATGGAATTGACCGGACCGACCGGGATCTTGAGCGGGGTGAGCAAGTCGAAAAGCTCTTTCGGGGTGAACTCCTTGAGCCACTCCGCGGCTGTCGCCTGCACGAGCTTGAGGTTCTCACGACGTGACGTGAGGGTTGCGAAGCGGGGGTCCTCGAGCACGTCAGCGTGGCCGAGCGCCCGAGCGAACCCGGTGAACTGCTCCTGTGTCATATCTGGCACATGCAGCGCGAGGTAACCGTCTTTTGCCTCCATATACGCGCCTGCCGGACCCTGGCCTTCGAAGTGCTCATGGAAGGACTGCACCATGAATCCCATAAGGGCCTCCTGCATCGAGACCTCGATCTTCTGACCCTTGCCCGTTACGGAGCGGCGGAAGAGGGCGGCGAGGATTCCGACGGCGAGCGAGACTCCGGCTGCCTCATCGCCCGGTCCATAGGCCTGGGTTCCATCAGCTTTCGAAAGATTCCATGACGAGCGGGCCCAGCCCGAGACCGCCATCGCGACGACGGCATAGGAGCGGAAGGACGCGTATGGTCCGGTCTCGCCGTAGCCCTTGGAGGACGCGAAGATGATGTCGGGCTTGACCTCTTTCAGCGCTTCATAGCCGAAGCCGAGTCGCTCCATCACGCCTGTTGAAAAGTTCTCGACCACCACATCCGCCTGCCGTACGAGGTCGAGGAACATCTCTCGGCCTCGCTCGTTCTTGAGGTTGAGGGTGATGTTGCGCTTGTTGGCGTTGACGGTGAGGAACTCGTGACCGTCGTGATCGGCGTCGGGCGGCATCCAGGCGTGGCGGAAGCGGTCGGGGCTGTCGCGTTGCTCGATCTTGATGACGTCAGCGCCCATTTGCGCGAGGAGCATTGTTGCGAAGGGCCCGTTGAGAACGTGGGTCAGGTCGAGGACGCGGACTCCGTCGAGGGCGCCGGGGAGGGGGGATGTCATGAATTGCTGCCTTTCGAGTCGAGCAGGGTGAATGCGGGAACGCGCATGCCATTGACGGCGTCGAATACGACCCGGAGGCGCGAGCCGATGCGAGCGCCGGTTTCGCCAGGCCGGAGGTCGGCTTGGAGGACCATCTGCTCATCGGTTCCATCGAGAACGGCATGAATGACGGTGAGCGGAATGTCATCGAGGAATGACGGATCAAAGGCGCGGTGGAAGGTGACGAGCGCGACGATCGTCCCCGTGCCCGCGAGGGATTCCCAGACGGGCGATGCGGCATGGCAGGAGGGGCAATGCGAGCGAGGAGGCCACCGCCACAATCCACAGGCGCCGCATCGCTGGCCGATCAGGGCGCCGCGCCCGCATGCCGACCAGAACGGTGCGGTGTCGACATCAGGCTGGGGGACGGGTTTCGGAAACTTCACGAGGCCCTCCCGAAAACGACGCCGCTGTCGCCGGACTCGCCACACATGACAGCGAGTTCCGGATCACGTACCTGGCGGCACGTCGATCTGTCGTAGCTGTGATCGCCGACGCAGAGGTCGTCGCGCACGCCGCCCTCGCGAAGTTGCTGCACCGCCTCGATGACATGACCGAGTCCGCCGACGTTTCCCTCCGACAGGTGCCCGCCGTGCGTATTGACGGCCACCCGGCCGTCGAGGCCCAGCTCGCCTTCGCGCACTGCCGCGGGCGCCTGCCCGTCATCCGCGAGGCCGAACTGCTCAATATGGAGGAGGGCCATTCCGGTGAAGGGATCGTAGAGCTCCGCGACGTCGATGTCGCTCGCCGTGATACCCGCCCGGCGGTACAGCTCGGGGGCGAGCGTCGCGGCGTTCAGATCCCAATACCGGGATCTCGTGCGCGCCAGAACAGGTGCCGCAAGGCTTCCACCCAGCGCCGCGCGAATCGTGACGAGAGGCTTCGCGCCAGAGGACCCGTCGGCGGCGGAGACGACGACGGCCATCCCGCCGTCGTTCCAGATGCTGCAATCGAGAAGCCGGAAGGGGCTCACTATCCATTTCGACGCCTGATGCTCCTCGATCGTCATCGGGCGACGCATGAGGGCCTTTGTATTGAGCACAGCGTGTGCCCGTTGCTGCACGGCGAGGGGAGCGAAGTCTGAATTGTCCAAACCGTGGGCATCGAGATAGGCGCTCACATAGGGGCCGAAGAGGCTCGCAGCGTGCGAATCGCCGAAGGGTTCACTCCATTGGCGTGTGCCCGACGGCCACTTGTCTGCCGTCGGAAGCATCACGGGCTCCGAGCGGGAGTTGGCGGCGCGGTAGACGAGCACATTGCGGCACAGGCCGGCGCTGACAGCGGCTGCCGCAACGGCGATCGACGTTCCGGCCCAGGCACCGCCTCCGCTATCGCACAACGAGAGGTTGCAGCGGGTGAGACCCAGGCTGGCGACCATTTCGACGGGGCCCGGTGTGTCGCGGACCGCCCAGAAATAGGTGATGAGCCCGTCGATGTCCGTCGGCTCGAGGCCGGCGTCGGCGATCGCGAGAAGGGCGGCGTCGGTCGCAAGCCCCACGGGGGTGCGGTGGCTGTTCTTCGTGATGGGAGTCCAGCCGACGCCCGAGATACCAGCTCCGGTCATCTTCTTCGCCCCTAGACCACGACTCGGTCGAGAACTTCGGGGGCGAACAGCTCACTCGGCTCGTAGAGGCGGCTCGCAAGACCCTGTTCGAAGGAGTACTTCAGAAAGGTCGGGATCGTCGGGTCATCGGCGGGAAGGCCGTAGCGCCAGAAGTCGGAGCCCATGAGCTCCCGAGTTCGGTCCACCTCGAGCGGGAGCCAGGGGAGGGCGTAGCGCAGGGATGCTGTCTCATCCATTGCGGCCATCGTCAGTTGACGGGATTCTTCGAAGGCCTCATAGAGCGAGGTCGCGATCCACCGATTGCGCTCGTAGACCTCGCGGCGTATCGCCACGACGTGCATGACCGGGAAGATGCCGGTGGAGCGGAAGTAGTCCTCTTCTGTCGCCCGCACATCGGGGAAGAGGCGGGCCACCCGAGGGTCACCCGCCCGGAACGGCTCAGGTGTGCGCGGCGTATAGAGCGCATCGATCTCACCCGAAACGAGCATCTCGGCCAGGGTGCGGTCGGCGGGAATCGGCTGCACGTCGACGTCAGCCGGCAGCGAGAGGGCGATCTTCTCGGAGCGACCCGGGGCGTGCAGGCCGCCCGTGCGGTAATGCACAGACGTCACCGGCACACTGTGGTGTTCGGCCAGGATGCCGCGGATCCACACGGCGGCCGTCACCTGGTATTCGGGAATGCCGATAATGCGTCCGACGAGATCGGCAGGCGAGGCGATTCCGGCGGCGGTGTTCACGTAGATACCGCTGTGCCGGAACATGCGTGACGGGTACACCGGGATCGCGACGAACGGCTGCGGATCGCGGGCGAGGGTCAGGACGTAGCTCGAGAGGGAGAGCTCGGAGACATCGAACTCGCCGAATTTCACCATGCGGTGGAAGGTCTCTTCAACAGGCAGCGAGAGATAGGTGAGGTCGATCCCCTGCGGGCTGACCTCGCCCGTTCGCAGGGCAGTCGTGCGGTCGTAGGCGTCGCACGCGAGGGTCAACGGGATAGTGCTCATATGTGCCTCGTATTCAGCGGCACCGATGCCGCGATTTGCAGGGAGTCTACCCGAAAGTGTAAACACTTCTCTTGTGTCCAGGTCGATCGGGCGCCTATCGTGGCAGCACCGAATGTTGAAGGAGACGATCCCATGAGCACCTCAGAATCTGAGGCCGACGCCCGCCTGGCTGCGTTTGACAAGAAGGCGGCCGATCAAAATCTTCAAGGCCAGTGGGTTGTGGAGCAGAATCTCGTGAAGGCCATTGGCGGCCCGCGCCCTGCTGGCATCCCATTCCGGTGGAAATGGGATGAGACGAAGATCGCCCTCGACGAGGCGACTGTCGCACTCGGCCCGATCGACACCGCGCGTCGTCACCTCACCTATGTCAACCCGGGACTCAAGGACCGCGGGCCGGCGACGACGCACACGATGTCGGCTGGCTTCCAACTTGTGAAGCCGGGTGAAATCTGCTCAGCGCATCGGCACACGATGGGCGCGCTACGGTTCGTCACCGACGGCGACCCCCAGGCATTCACCGCAGTGGATGGCGAGCGCATTCCCATGGAGACATACGACCTCGTCCTCACCCCGCGATTCTCATGGCACGATCACCACAACCCCTCGGATAAAGACATCTACTGGCTCGACGCACTCGACATTGGCCTTCTGATCTCGCTCAACGCGGTGTTCTATCAGCCCTACGGCGAATCGAGTCAGAACATCCGGCCGTCGGCAAGCGACAATATCGGCACGCGGGCGCACTGGCTTCGGCCGACCTGGGAGAAGGAGCGCACGGGGCGCCTTCCGATTCGTTACAAGTGGTCGGATGTCGAGCAGCAGCTCGCGCTCTATGACCTGGACGCGGGCAACCCGTACGACGGACTGGCACTTCGATACGCCAACCCGGTGACGGGCGGCACGACGATGGACACTATCGACTGCTGGGTCCAGCGCCTGGCACCGGGGTTCTCGGGAGCGACTCATCGACGCACCTCGAGCTCGATCAGCTACGTGATCGCAGGCTCGGGAACTCTCACGACACCAGACGAGACCATCACCTTTGGCGCGGGAGATGTGATCACCATCCCCAACTGGACGAACTTCAGCTGGACCAACGACTCGTCGACCGAGCCGGTGATCCTCTTCTCGATGCACGACATTCCGATGCTCACCCCATTCGGCCTGTTCTACGAGGAGCCCGAGGCGATCGTCGGAGCTTCGCCGGCTCCCGCAAACCCGACTGCTCCGCTGACGCCGCTCTACCTGGATGGCGCGTTCTACGGCGAGGACGAAAAATGAGCGAGCGAAAAATGAGAGACCGCCTGACCCCAGCCGACCTTCGGGGCATATTCGGAATCATCCCGACTCCGTCAAAGCCGGGATCCGACTCGCCCTTCGCCACGGACACCGTCGACCTGGCCGAGACGGAGCGCATGGTCGAGGCGATCGTCGCTTCGGGAATCAACATCATCATGACGAACGGCACCTTCGGCGAGGTGGCCACTCTGACTCTCGACGAACTTCTCGAGTTCAACGATGTCGTCATCCGAACCGTCGCGGGCCGCGTACCGGTCTTCTCCGGGGCGACGGCCAGCAACACGCGCGACACCGTCTCGCGGGGACGTGCACTCCGCGATCTCGGAGCCGATGGCCTTTTTGTCGGACGCCCGATGTGGCTGCCGCTCGATGACACACAGATCGTCGACTACTACGGGGCGGTAGCCGAGGCGATCCCCGAGTCGGCGCTCGTCATCTACGACAACACCGCCGTCTTCAAGGGCAAGATCTCGTCGGAGGCGTACGCCGGCTTGGCGGGCATTCCGCAGATCGTGGCGTCGAAGCACGTCGGCCTGCGTGAGGGGAGCGACGACTACGCCCGCGACCTCGAGGCGGTTGGCGACGCCTTCCACCTGCTCCCGACGGCGGACAGCTGGCTTCCGACCGGAGGCGCCTTCCGCGGTCGGGTGCACGCCGCCTGGAGCGGAGATGTTGCCTGCGGGCCGGAGCCGCTTATCGCCTTGAGCAACGCGTTGCGCGACCGCGACATGGAGCGCGCCCAACAGGTTCACGCCGACATTGCGTGGGCGACCGAAACGCTCTTCCCCGATCACGACATCACGAAATTCATGCCCTACAGCATCCAGATCGACAGGGCCGAGTTCGAGGCTGCGGGGTACATCACGCCCGGCCCCGCACGGCATCCCTATACCTCTGCCCCCGAGGAGTACATCGAGGGCGGCGCCGAGACCGGCCGTCGCTGGGCCGAGCTTCGCACCCGTTACCCCCTCCCAGCCGAGGCGAACACAGAAGGGGCGCGCGCATGACCGGCACGGAGCCCGCGGTCTCGGTCCGCAAGGTCGGCTATGCCGGCTTCGAGACCCCGGATCTTGATCGGCTTACCGAGTACTACACGAAGGTTCTCGACTTCGCGCTGGTCGAGAAGACGGCCACCGAGGCCTATCTCACGACGAATAGCGACCATCACTCGATCGTGCTGCGGCAGGGCGAGCAGCGGGCGCGCAGCTTCGTCGGCTACGAGATCGATGGGGACCTGAAGACCGCGCAGCAACGATTGAAAGCTGCTGGATACGAGGCCGAATACCGATCGGACGCCGCCTTCGCCTCCCCAGAGATGCTCGTCGTCCGAGAGGCGGGCACCGGCGTTCCGCTGGAGCTCTACTCGGCGGAGCGTCCCGGTGGCACGGACGAGATCACCGAACTGCGTCCGGTGAAGCTCGGTCACATCGCCGCGTTCGTCGACCAGCTCGCCCCGATTCAGTCGTTCTACCAAGACCTCCTCGGGTTCAAATGGTCCGACACAATCGGCGACTTCTTCGTGTTCCTGCGCTGCAACTCCGACCACCATGCCGCGAACTTCATGGTGTCTGAGACCCGCACGGGTATGAATCACATCGCCTATGAGATGCGCGATCTCACGCATCTGCAGACGATGTTCGACCATCTGAGCCTCAATGGCTATCAGCTCGAATGGGGCCCCGGCCGCCACGGGCCCGGGCACAACATCTTCAGTTACCACCACGATCCCGACGGCAATGTCGTCGAGCTCTTCACGCAGCTCGACACGATGTCGGACGAGGCATCCGCCGTCTTCGACGCACGGCCGTGGCATCGAGATTCTCCGCAGGCGCCGAAGACCTGGGAGGTCGAACACCTCTCGATCAACAGCTGGGGCTATATCAACCCGGCGTTCCTTGAGCGCTGAGCCTCCGCATTCTGAAGAAAGGCACCACCATGCGTCCTGCTCCGTGGGCGATCGTCCAGTTCGAAATCGCAAGCGACCCCGGTCAGGTGCGCCTCGGGATCCAGATTGAGGGTGGAACGGTCGTCGCGGCACCGGCTGGCTGGCCGGCGACGGCACTTCAGCTGCTCGACGAATGGCGCAGCTACGAGCCAGAGCTGCGATCACTCGACCCGGCGAGGCTCGTGCCGGTCGAGGGAGCGCAGCTGATCGCACCTCTCACCTTCCCCCGCAAGGTGGTGTGCGCGAGCGCCAACTATTCCGATCACACCGCCGAGATGGGGGATGTCGGCGGCGGGGCGCCGCGTCCGTACTTCTTCCTCAAGCCTCCGACCACGACTGTCGTGGCTCCGGTGGCTAGCGTCCCCCTCCCGGTTGCAGAAGGCTCCGCGTTCGATTGGGAGGTCGAGCTCGCCGTTGTCATCGCGGATCGCTGCCGGGGGGTGTCGATCGAGGATGCCTTCGATCACATCGCTGGCTATTCCGTGGCCAACGATCTTTCGGCTCGCGGCTTCTTCCACCGGGAGAACCCGGCGGCGAAGCCCTTTGAGTGGGATTGGTACGAACACAAGGCGATCGACGATTCCTGCCCGCTGGGCCCAGGCATCGTTCCGCATTGGCTTCTGCCGGATGTCGAGAATCTGCGTCTCACTCTTTCGGTCAATGACATTGCCAAGCAGGACTCGAACACGTCATTGCTTGTGACCGGAATCGCAGAGCTCGTTTCGGTCGCGAGTGCCTATGTGACGCTCGAGCCGGGCGATGTGATCCTCACAGGCACCCCGTCCGGTGTCGGGCTTCCGAAGGGTGAATTCCTGGTTGCGGGGGATCTCGTCGTTGCCGAGATCGACGGCATCGGGCGTCTCGAGACGCGAATTCTTCCCGCGCGCTGAGTCAGTCGGCGAATCGCCGCCGCGGCCGTTTGCGTCCTGTGGCCATGACGTAGGAGTGGTAGATCGCGCCGTTGGGGCGCTTCCACCCGAGGTCGTCAACCACATGGCGGGCCGTATGGCTGAGGTGTTCGGCCATCAGTGCACCGGCGAGCGCAGCGTCTCCTTCGTGGGACGCGAGCAATATCGCGCGGTGCTCTTGCTCGACCTCCTTTTGGAGGCCGGGATGCATGTGCTGCACGAAGCGGACGTAGCGCTCGGTGCGCTCGGCCAGCGAGTGCATGATCTGGGTGATCGGGTCGGATGCTTCTGACGTCACGAGCTGATGGAATGCGCGGTGGTGCTCAATCCATGCGTCCACATCGCCGTCCGCCAAAGCCGCGCGCATTCCGTCGAGCATGCGTTCGCCGGCTGCAACGCCATCGTCGTCCACATGCCCGGCTGTCATTCGTACTGCGAGTGCCTCTAGGGCAATGCGGGTGCCGTACAGGCTGTCAAGCTCACTCGGCGAGAAGGCACGGATCGTCGCCCGCTGATTGAGTTCGACGTCGATGAGGCCTTCTTGCTGAAGCATCCGGAAAGCTTCGCGCATCGGGATGCGGCTGACGCCGAGGTGTGCCGCGAGATTTGCCTGATTAAGAGTGCGCCCCGCACTGAGGACATCGTCCACGATGAGCTTTCGCAGGTAGGCGTGTACCTGCACGGCAATGTCTCTGGTTTGGGTGAACACCGGCTTGGGGACGTCGTCGTAGCTTTCCGCGCGAACTGGCATAGTGACTCCTCCTGTCCGGATTCATACATGTGTAGGGTATATGAGTCAAAGTGTATGCTCTGTGGACGCAGGTGTGCGGTATTTGCAGCGGGAAGGGAGCGTGTTGATGGATGTGTCCAGTGAATACGAGCAGATTGCCGCGCGACTTCTCGACCGCGAGTGGGAGATCGCCATTGGCGGCACCCGCGCGACGACGGGGTCGCGAGGACGCTTCGTGGTGACGAGCCCCTACTCGGGCGAGACGATCGCCGAGGTGCCGAATGCCGGCGCCGACGAAGTCAACCAGGCGGTCGCCGTTGCCGCACTCGCTCAGTCCGGCTGGGCGGCTATGACGGTGCACCAGCGCGGGGATGCTCTCCGCGCGCTCGCGGCTGCGATCGACGCGCGTGCGGCAGAATTCGCGGCGGTCGACGCGATCGATGGCGGGGCACCCGTGACGGAGATGTTCGCCGACGTCCGAAAGGCCGTCAATCAACTGCGCTACTTCGCCGGGCTTGGGCTCGAAATGAAGGGCTACACGGTTCCGGCGAGCAACAATCTGCACTTCACCGAGCTGTCTCCCTACGGTGTCGTCGCGCGCATCATTCCTTTTAACCACCCCTTTATGTTTGCGGCGAGCAAGATCGCGGCACCGCTGATGGCGGGCAATGCGGTCATTCTCAAGCCTGCCGAAACAACGCCGTTGTCGGCCCTTCTGCTCGCCGAACTCGCGCAGGACTATCTGCCCACAGGGGTTCTCACGGTGATCGTCGGCGACGGGCCAGAAGTGCCCGACGCGCTCGTGCGGCACCCGCTCGTCCGCCGGATCGGCTTCATCGGTTCTCCTATTGTCGGTCGCGCGATTCAGCGTTCCGCGGCCGAGGTCGGTGTGAAGCATGTGTCCCTCGAGCTGGGTGGCAAGAACGTGCTGCTGGCTTTCCCGGATGCCGACCCGGATGCTGTCGCAGCAGCCGCAATCGCCGGGATGAACTTCACCTGGGCTGGCCAGTCCTGTGGATCGACCTCGCGGCTGCTCGTCCACGCGGACATTGCCGACGCGGTGCTCGCCCGGATCACAGAGCTGCTCGGGCAGCGCAGCTACCTTTCTCCGCTCGACCCTGAGGCACAGCTCGGCACCCTCGTGAGTCGGAAGCAGTTCGACCGCGTGCGCGACTACATCGACGGCGCTGTTGCCGAGGGGGCGACAGTTGTCGCCGGTGGCCGGGTGCCCGACGGGGTGGGGGAGGCGCTCTTCGTCGAGCCGACGTTCCTCGACAATATTGCGGCCGATTCGCGGGTGGCCACAGAAGAAATCTTTGGCCCAGTGGTGTCCGTGCTGCGGTGGACGGATCTCGATGACGCACTGCGCATTGCGAATGGGCTCGAGTACGGCCTCACCGGCTGCATTTTCACGAACGACATCACCCTTGCGCACACGACCGCGCGCCGTCTCGAAACGGGCTACGTGTGGATCAACACGGTCGGCACCCACTACCTCGGGCTGCCCTATGGCGGATGGAAGGATTCCGGAATTGGGGGCGAAGAGAGCATCGAAGAGCTGCTTTCTTATACCCGTTCGAAGTCGATTTCCGTCGCTTTGACCTGATTTAACGGGGATCTTCCCAAGCTAGTAGCCCTACGCCGCCTCAAAGTGTATTCTCATAGCGACTCTCCGGACCTCTCGTCAGCCGGAAGTGACAACGCCGTCGGAACGAAAGGACCCCCGATGTCTCAGCCCACCCAGTCCCTTGCCGGGCTGCTCGCCTCAGCCCCGACCCCCGTGCAGGCACTGCGCGCGGTGCACTATCCGCCGCTCTATTCGCTGCCGGGTCTGACGCAGGAGTTCACCAACTGGCGCGACGAGCAGAATTCGTGGCACACGACCGCGGCGCTCCTCAACCAGTCGTATCACATGGTCAATCTGTACGTGCAGGGGCCGGATGCGCTGCGCCTGTTCTCTGATCTCGGTGCGAACTCCTTCAAGAACTTCGCTGTCGGCGTCGCCAAACAGTTCATCGCGCTCAACGAAGAGGGCTACCTCCTCGGTGACGCGATCCTCGCGTACCTCGACACCGACTCCTTTGACCTCATGGGGGAGCCGGGCATCATCTCGTGGGTTCAGTTCCACATCGAGACCGGCGACTACAACGTCAGCTATGAGCGGGAAGACAACTCGATCGTGCGCCCCGGGGACGCCAAGGAATACCGCTACGAGATCCAGGGCCCCGCGGCTCTCGACATCATCGAAGCGGCGACCGGCAAGCCCGTGCCGGCAACCAAGTTCTTCCACATCGAAGAGTTCACGATCGCCGGTCACCGCGTCCGGGGCATCCGACACGGCATGGCGGGTCAGGCCGGGTACGAGCTCTTCGGACCGTGGGCCGAGCGGGAGGCCGTTCACGACGCTCTCCTCGCGGCGGGTGAGAAGTTCGGCATGAAGCAGGCCGGATCGATCTCGTACTTCACCTCTCATCTCGAGGGCGGCTGGTTCGGCCGTCCCGTTCCCGCCTGGTTCAGCGGCGAGTCCACGCGTGCCTTCCGCGAGTGGGCACCGGCCCGCGTCGCGAAGTCGCTCGGCGGCAGTTTCGACAGCGATGTCATCGAGGACTACTACTTGACGCCGTTCGATCTCGACTACGGCCGGTTCACGACCGACGACCACGACTACGTGGGGCGGGATGCGGCGCTGGCTCTGCGCGACAAGCCGGCCAAAAAGAAGGTCGCACTCATTTGGGACGATGTCGACTTCGCAGATGTTTTCGGCGGACTCGTTCGGCCCGAGCAAGGAGCTCCGCCGCAGTTCCTCGATATCGGAGTTTCGGGCCGCTACTCGTTCTACCAGTACGACGCCGTTCGCGCCGGAGGCAAGACGATTGGCTTCACTGGGCACAACGCCTATGTGTCGCCGGAGCGCCGGTTCGTCGCTCTCGCAACGATCGACGCGGAGTTCGCCGAGCCGGGCACCGAGGTCGAGCAGGTCTGGGGCGACAGCCTCAAGCTGCCGCGCGCGCAGGTCGAGAATCACCGCCAAGTGCCCGTCCGTGCGGTTGTCGCGCCGACGCCATTCGGTGCCTTCGCCCGCGAAAAGTACCGTAAGTAAAGACAACGGGGGCCCGTCCACATATGTGTGCGGGCCCTTAGCTTTCTTCAAGCAAGGAGATGTAATGGTGCAGTTCACCGGCGAAGCGGCCGAAATTCCCTGGCCAGAAGTAGTCCCGGTCCCGGCCGAGATGCGTGCCGTCGCATTTCGCGAGTTCGGACCCCCGGAGGTTTTGAAGGTGGGGACCTTCCCCGTCCCCGAGATCGGACCGGATGAGGTTCTCGTGCGGGTCGCCGCGGTCGGCGTCGGGCGGCTGCTCGATCTCATCGCCCGATCGGGCAAGCATCCCTATGCGACCTTCGAGTTCCCGCACATTCTCGGATCCGAACATGCGGGAACCGTCGTCGCGGTGGGCGAGGGTGTGACGGGCATTCCCGTCGGGGCGCATGTGGCCGTGCACGCCAGCGTCCTACCCGCTAACGATCCTTATGCCGTGCGCGGAATGGGCGAGCTGTCGCCAGCTCTGCGCATTATCGGTACGCACCTACAGGGCGCCGACGCGGAGTACTGCGCCGTCCCCGCGAGCAACGTCTTTCTGGCCCCCGAAGGACTCACCGTCCTCGACGCCGTGGGAGCTGTTAACGGTGGAGCCGTTGCGATGAACCAATTCGACAAGGCTGGCGGGGTGGGACCAGGCACGCGGGTCGTCGTCCACGGGGCGGCAAGCGCCCTCGGCTCTGCCACGGCTCGTCTCGCCGTCCACCTCGGCGCCGAGGTCATCGCCACTGCCCGCGGAGAGGCGAAGGGCGTACGGCTCCGCGAGCTGCTCGGCAACGCGCACACTCTCGATGCGACGGCCGATGACTTCGTCGCGCGAGCACGCGAGGCCTTTGGCGGCCATGGAGCGGATGTCATTATCGACAATCTGGGCGCTCCGACTATCTGGCCCAAAAACTTCGAGCTTCTCGAGCCGGGCGGAGCCGTTGTGTCGTCGGGTGCCTTCCTCGGACGCGAGGTGACGGTGAACCTGCAGCGCCTGTACTCGATGAGCCAGCGCATCATCGGTGTGCGCACGGGGAATCTGGAATCGGCTCGTAAGTCATGGGTAGAGGTCACGAAGGGATTCCGCGGCATCGTCGACCGCACCTTCCCTGTTGCGGAGGCTGCGGCCGCCCATCACTACGTCGAGAACAGCGAGAACATCGGTCGTGTCGTCCTCGACGCGACAACCGGTTGGTGAGGTAGACAGCAGTTACCGCTGCGAGCCCCCGAGCGTTAGCTGACGGCTTCCTCGTCGAACGACAAGGGGTAGACGACGCGCTGGTCCCACTCTTCGGCGGGCTCATAGTCATAGATCCAGCCGAGGCCGAGCGGAGTATCACCTGTCGACTCCCGCGCCTTGAAGGCGGCCTGGCGGGCCTCCCAGTCGCCGGAGTGCACAAGCTTCGTGTTCATCAGTGTCTGACGCTGCACGGCGTGGGCGCGGGGGATGCGGATGTCGCGGAACGCGGCAAGGGCGGCGGTGGGGTCATCGCGCTTGGCGTCGAGCCAGCGGGAGAGAATATAGGCGTCCTCGAAGGATGACCCCGCCCCCTGACCCGCATTGGGCAGCATGGGGTGCGCCGCATCGCCGATCAGCTGAACGCGTCCTCGCCCCCAGTTGTTCGAAGGCATGCGGCCAAAGAGGCCCCACTTCGATGCGGTGGTGATCCGCGCAAGGAGGGATTCCAAGATCGGATTGGCACCAGTGAATACCTCACGCATGGAGTCGGGGTCGGCCGGGATCGACCATCCCTCCTCTGTCCAGGTAGCGGAGTCGGCTTGTCCGGTCATGTTGATGAGGCTGCCGCCGCGCAGGTGGTAGACCATGATGTGCGCGCCTTTGCCCATCCATCCTGTGAAGCCGAGGGGGCCGAGAATGTCGGGCGGGAACTCCGTGCCGTCGATCATCGCTCGCCAGGCGGTCTGCCCGGTGTAGACGGGTTCGTCATCACCGTAGAGCTGACGACGAATCGTGGAGTGGATGCCGTCACCGGCAATGACGACGTCGAAACGTCGGCGGAGCCCATTCGTGAATTCGAGCGTGGCGCCGTCGTCATGCTCTTCGAGCGAGGCGAGGCGGTGCTCCAAATGGATGGGGCCCGCGGCTTCGGCGAGAAGGCCGATGAGGTCGGCACGGTGGAAGACGTAGTACGGAGCTGTGAAGCGGCGTGCCACTGCGGGGTCACCCGTGAGGATCGTCTCGCTCAGCAGTTCGTTCGTTGTCAGCGACCGCATGCTTTGACCGCCGAGTCGATCACCTACGGCCTCGAGCTGCGGTCCGAGACCCATGCCGATGAGGGCCTTGGTGGCGTTTGAACTGATATTGATGCCGGCGCCGACTTCACCCCATGCGGGTGCCTGTTCGAACACCTCAACGTCGAAACCGAGTCGGGTCAGAGCGACTGAGGTCGCCATTCCGCCAAGCCCGCCGCCGACGACGGCGACGGAAGGACTATTCGTGGTCATTGATAAAGTGTACCCACTTTGATCCGGCCTGTGCTCACCTCTGGTGAATTCCAGAGAAACCAGGGCGACTGTAACTGAGCGCTTGCATAGCGTGGCCCGGTTCGTCGCTCGGCCCCGTGAGCCCTTGGCACACCTAAGCTGTCCTCATGACGAAATCCGGCGGCAAATATGGCGAAGGGCGCGAGGCGCTTCTTCGGGCCACGATCGCCGTCGTTGCTCGAGACGGACTTCGCGGGTTCACCTATCGCGCTGTTGCCCGAGAAGCTGGCGTCTCCAACACCTTGATCGCGCATCACTTCGGCTCCGCCGACGCTCTGCTCCTCGCGGCGTTTGAACTCGCGGCCGTGACGCCCTACTCGGCAGGAGTCGATGAAGGGAACAGCGATCTCGACCAATTCGCTCGAAATGTCCCGCAAACGGTCCTGCTCGGCCCCGAACTTCAGGTGTTTCAATACATAATCCTCATTGAATCGCGCCGCGACCCCGCCCTCCGGCCACTGGTGGAGAAGATCTACGACACCTATCGAAACGCCGTTCGGCGAGAGCTCATGCGCTTGGGCTGGGATGAGCCCACCGACGCGCTCGCTGCCGGAATCTTTGCCATGGTTGACGGCCTGATCCTTCAGCAGATCGTGTTCGGCAACGTTGCCCGCACAGAAGACGCTCTCGAAAGGCTACGCCAGCTTCTCGCCGATGCGGCGACCGCCCGAGGCTAGGTCCCCGCGCCCTTGGGGCGACTCGCATGCGTGCGTGCAAACGCGTCAGCATGCTCGCCGCGATTCCACTTGTCATTTCTCCTGAGCAAGTGCTAAGTTCGCCGCCAGCGGTCACAGAGGATCGCAGAACCCGGAGTCTCTCAATGTCGAAGTCCGAAGTTGTCATTATCGGCGGCGGTTTCGCCGGCCTGACGGCTGCCCGCGAACTCACTCACCGCGGCGTCAGTGTGGTGGTGCTCGAAGGGCGTGACCGCCTCGGCGGGCGGACCTGGACCGATGAGCGGCTTGGCCTCACGCTTGACGTAGGCGGCAAGTCGATCCACCCGTCTCAGCCGTATGTCTGGCCCGAACTCGAGCGATACGGTCTTGCGACAGTGACTGCCGAGGCCGAACCCGAGCGCTTTCTGGTCGCGACAGCGAGTGGTTCGCAAGAACTCGACCCCGAAGACATGTTCGTGAAGCTCACGCAGGCCTACGGCGCGCTTGCTGGCGAGGCACCCTTTGTGGTTCCGCGGCCGTTTGACCCGTGGTTCTCCGAGGCCGTGAACGAGGCGGATGGGCAGAGTGTTGCCGATCGCATTGCCGCCCTCGACCTCGACGAGGTGAGCAAGGCGCTTCTCGAAGGGCAGCTGGCGACGGCGTACCAGTCGCCGCTCGACGAGATCAGCTTCGCCCACACCCTGCACTTCTGGTCCCTTTCCTACTGGAACGTCGCTGTCCAGATTGAGGCCGCGGCCACCTATGGAATCAAGGGCGGTACGCGTTCTCTTATCGATGCCATCGCCGCCGACACGAGCGCATCGATCAAGTTGGGCACGAAGGTAGTCGAGGTCACGACGAGCGGTGACGGAGTCGTCGTGCGGACCGAATCCGGCGACGAATACGAGGCGTCAGCCGTCATCGTCACGGTGCCCATCAATGCGCTTCCCGCCGTCACCTTCACGCCTCCGCTGAGCGCGGGAAAGCGCGAGGCGATCGCGAAGGGCACTGCGTCACGCGGAGCGAAGATTTGGGTGCGGGCGAAGGGCCACGTCGCGCCCTTCGTTGCATTCGCGTCGCCCGAGGTTTCGCCGATTACCGTCGGGGAGTCCTACGGAACCGTCGACGGCGACAGCATCATCGACGTTTTCGCCCCTGACATCCGGAACATCGACCCGCATGACCGGGCGGCGGTCGAGGCGGCCTTGCGACAGTGGATCCCCGAGATCGAGGTGCGCGCCGTCGACGCCCACAACTGGGTCGAGGACGAGTTCTCGCTCGAAACGTGGCCGAGCCCACGCGTGGGTGACCTGACCGGCGCGATCCCCGAGTTGCGGAAACCTGAAGGCCGAGTCTTCCTGGCCGGCGCCGACTATGCGGCGGGCTGGTACGGCCACATTGATGGTGCCATCGAAAGCGGCATCGTCACTGCTCGTCGCATCCGCGATCTTTTGTCCGAATAGTCACCCCCATCACAAGTTCATATCCGCAGTACCCCAACCCTCACAACAACGAAGTTCAGGAGGACCACCAATGTCCGATGCACAAAACGCCCCCGAAGAAGAGGCCGGCCCGCCGTTCCCGCCCTTCGGCCACGTCGATGCCGTGCCGATCGATCCGACCGTAGGCGTCTACGACGTCGTCTTCGGCCCGCTCTATCCGACCGAGTACACCGGGTGGAAGGACGAGGTCCTCTCCTGGAAGAAGACCGCATACCTCCACGGCGGCCTCAACCCCACCGACACGTATCGCATCTGGGGCCCCGATGCAGTGAAGCTCCTGCGGGAGCACTGCGTCAACAGCTTCGAGCGGTTCCCGGTCGGAGCATCCAAGCACGCCATCATGTGCGACAAAGAAGGTCGGGTCGTGGTGCACGGCATGCTGGTGCGCCGGGCAGAAGACGAGTTCATCGCCTACTGGCTCGGACCGTGGATCGACTTCCTGGTCGAGCGCGGCGGATACGACGTGCAGGGCGAGAACCTGACCGGGCAGGTTTACCTGTTCCAGCTGGCCGGCCCGCGTTCGCTCGAGATCCTTGAGGCGGCAACAGGGCGCGACCTTCACGATGTCCGTTTCCTCCAGGAGCGCCGCTCGAGTATCGGTGGCTCGGAGGTCGAGGTCAGCATCCCGACCGATGTTCTTCGCATCGGTATGGCGGGCACCCTTGCCTACGAACTGCACGGACCGATCAAAGACGCGCATGCCGTGTACAACGCTCTGCTCGAAGCGGGGGAGCCGTTTGGGCTCCGTCGTCTCGGTCGTGCGCAATACAACATGAACCACACGGAGAACGGGTTCCCGCAGGAGCACATCCACTTCATCCACCCGTGGCTCGAAAACCCCGAACTCGTGCAGTACTTCATCGACAACTACGGAATGTCTCTGCCGCCCGTGGGGCTCTATGGAAGCGCCGGCGACGACGCGTCCCTGCGCTACCGCACCCCCTATGACCTCGGATGGGGTCACCTGGTCAGCTACGATCACGACTTCCTGGGTCGGGAGGCTCTCGAAAAGGTGTCGGCAGCACCGCCGCGCACGATGCGCACGCTGGTCTGGAACGGTGACGACGTCCTCGACATCTACCGCTCGCACTTCGAGGAGGGCGAGGAGTACCAGTTCATGCGCTTCGAGGGTGAGCCGGTGAACCGGGAACTTCCGGCGCCGAGTTTCTCTGACGCGGTGCTGAAAGACGGTGAGATCGTCGGGTATTCGTCTGGTCGCATCTACAGCTACTACTACCGCAAGATGATCTCGCTTGTGTCGATCGACGTCGCCCTGGCTGACATCGGCACCGAGGTCGTGGTGCTCTGGGGCCTTCCGGGGACCCGTCAGAAGGAGATCCGGGCGACGATCGAACGCTTCCCGCTCTACAACGAGAACCGGAACGAGACCTTCGACACCAGCACGATTCCGCGTGCTGCGGGCCTCGTTCCGTAACCCATATGGCGAAGTAGCTTCGCCACTCGGGTCGCACTGAAGGAGAACACCATGCATGTAGCCAAAATGCTCAAGCCCTCGCAGTTCACGGTGAACATCGAGGGGATGCCCGCGTCA
Source organism: Pseudolysinimonas sp. (assembly GCA_035554115.1). Lineage (GTDB taxonomy): Bacteria > Actinomycetota > Actinomycetes > Actinomycetales > Microbacteriaceae > CAXTSE01. Next base: position 58,270 of record DATMIW010000044.1, read on the forward strand.
GTCGGGGATGTATTTCCCGACTGGGATGAATCCGACCGCGTCGCTATCGTCCTCGATGCGGCGTACGGTGCGCTTGATGCGAGCCTGCTCATCCAGCTCGCGGCTCTGCAGTTCTTCTCGGTGCGACCCGAGAGGGGCACCTCTGCGCCCCAGTACCCGCAGACATATCTCTTCCACGTGGGTGGTCCTCATGGGGACTTCAGCGGATTCGACATCTGGCCGGCACGGCACGAGGTGTTCCTTCCTGCTGACGACCCGTACGCACTTCTCGGGGCAATCAACGACCGCGCTATTACCCGCCTCGTCTTACCCGACGCGACCCCGGGCGGCCTCGAATACATCGATGCTGCCCCGAGCGGATGGTCGGATGCCTCGTATGCGCGCGATCACCTGCGCTCGGCTCTTCTGTATCGCGTGCAGGATGGCGCGGACTCGACCGATGTCACGGTGAGCTCGAGCGATCCCGAGTTGCGATTCATGTCGAAGGTCGCCCTCGACGTTGAAGGGACGAAGGTGTACTTCGATTCGCTCAGCGATCAGCAGCTCGTCGATATGGAGGTCGGGCCGAGCACCGCGGAGGACATCCGCGTCTGGTCTGACATGTTCGTGGCGCGTGGAGGCGAAGTCTCGCGCGCAGATCGTGATGCGTTGCTCACGCAGATCGCCGACGGCCCCTGGACCCAGACGTTCCGGCGGATCGACGTGGATCGGGCATTGTCGGTCATCTCAGGCATCTGTAAATAGCCGGAAGCTGAGCGAAAGCGCAGTTCACCCCAAGTAGGTCCTTGCGGTCCAAACCGTGAAGATTACTGCCTTTTTGCCGTATGTAAAATGCGTGAACTAAGCGGCTGCTCAGCTATTGACACGGGTCGTTCGGAGCGCCAATCTATATACACTGTGACCGAACGGGACAGGGTTGTCCGTTCACACAGAGTTTCGACGATGTCGTCGAATGGGTGCGAAAAGCACCCGATCTGAACGACATGTTTCGTCCCACTTCGAAGGGAATCCGATGTCAGTTACAACTCAGGAATTTATCGACGCTGAACCCACGAGCGGTAAACAGCGTTTGGTGGTGTTCATTCTCTTCCTCGTCATGCTCATGGAAGGCATGAACGAGATCGGTGTTGCCCAACTGTGGGGCACTCTCGCTACCCCGGTCGCAGCGGGAGGCTGGGGCGTCTCATTTGAGGCAATCACCGTCATCGTCACGCTGGGCACAATCGCGATCGCCGTAGGCGCCGTGGTCGCTGGCACGCTCGCGGACCGCATTGGTCGAAAGAACACGCTTTTTACGGGTCTCATCGTGTTCATGGTGTTCGCGGCTGCTCTGTCGTTTGCACCGAACGTCGTGTCGTTCGGCGTCCTGCGTATTCTCTCGTGCGTCGGCCTCGGCGCCGTCTTCGTCACCGCCCTCGCGTTCGTCGGTGACCTCACTCGCCACACTTCGCGCGCGCGGCTGACGACTGTCGTCGCGGCGGGCGCGGGCACCGGCGGTGTCGTTGCGGCTGTCCTATCGGCGGCTCTGCTTGAGGATGTCGGCTGGCGCAACATTCTTCTGATCGTGGCCCTCCTGCCGATCGTGGTCTTCCCCTTGGTTGCGCTTATCGTGCCGGAGTCCCCGGGACTTCTGGTTCTGCGTGCAAAGTCGCCTGACAAGGTTCGCAAGGCCCTTCACGGCCTGCTGCCCTCACGTGACATCAGCGGTGTCGACCTGGTCACGGTCGTGCGGAGCGAAGAAGAAGCTGTCAACCCGGTAAAGACACTGTTCACCCGCGGTCTCGCCTCGCGGACGATCGTGCTGTGGGTTCTGTTCATCGCGTTCTACGCGACCCTGAACTTCGTTCTTCAGTACCTTCCTGTGTTGTTGGAGCACCCGGCTCCGGCAGGACCGGGATTCAGCGCTGAGGATGCCAGCATCGTCTTCGCTGTCATGGCCATGGGCGGTGTACTCGGAGCTCTCGTCATCTCGGTCGCCGTGGGCAAGATCAATCCCTTCGTCGTGATAGGCGTCTCCTGGTCCCTAGCGCTCGTGCTCCTGGTCATCATCGTCCTGGTGCCCGCGTCGATCGACCTCTACCTCGTCCTCTTCGGCCTCTTTGGGGCCGCGCTCATCGGAGGAACTGCTGCTGCTGGCACGCTGCCGGTGCTCACCTACCCGCTGTCGGCGCGGGGAACAGGGACGGGCGCGGCTACCGGAGTCGGGGGCGGGTTCGGCACGACCGTGGGCGGCTTTGCTGGCGGTGCGCTTATCGCCACCGGTATCGGCACCTCCGCAATCCTTCTTGTCGTACTGGCGCCCGTGGGACTCGGTGTTGTGCTCGTGACGGTCCTCGGTGCTCTCACGGCACGCCACGTTCGGGGCTCGTCCACCCCGGTCAGCGACAAGGTGACAGTCGGCGGGTAGCACCCCGACCAGGATCCGCAAGGAAAGGCGTGCCGCGGCGGCATGCGGATATATGAGCAAGTGCTAAGTTTGTGCGGCGGTCATTGGGGACCGCGGAACCGGGAGAACCTGTTATGCCTAAGTCCCATGTCATCATCATCGGCGGCGGCTTCGCCGGTCTGATTGCAGCTCGTGAACTCACCCATCGCGGTTTTTCTGTGGTGCTGCTCGAGGGGCGTGACCGTCTCGGAGGCCGGACCTGGACTGATGAGCGACTCGGCTTGACTGTCGATTTGGGTGGGAAGTCGATCCACCCCTCGCAGCCTTACGTGTGGCCGGAGCTCGAACGGTACGGCCTTTCGACAGTGACCGCCGAGGTCGAGCCCGAGCGATTCTTGGTCGCCACTGCCGACGGCCCGCGTGAGATTGATCCCGGAACTGTGTTCATGAAGTTGACACAGGCCAACGAAGCGCTCTCTGCCGATGCCCAGTTCATTGTCCCGCGGCCTTTTGATCCATGGTTCGTCGACGCGGTCGCCGGAGCGGATGGGCAGTCGGTCGGAGACCGGGTCGCGGCGCTCGACCTTGACGAGGTAAGCAAGGCTCTTCTCGAAGGTCAACTAGGCACGGCCTACCAATCGCCGCTGGGTGAAATCAGTTTCGCCCATACATTGCATTTTTGGTCACTGGCCTACGGGAACTTCGCGGTTCAACAGGAGGCCTCGGCGAGTTTCGGCATCAAGGGTGGCACTCGCGCACTCATTGACGCCATAGCTGCGGACACGACAGCGTCCATTGTGCTCGGCACGAAGGTTGTCGAAGTCCAGACGGTTGGAGACGGAGTCGTGGTGCGCACGGCATCCGGCGATGAATACGAGGCTTCAGCTGTCATCGTCACCGCGCCCATTAACGCGCTTCCGTCGATTACCTTCGAGCCCGCGCTGAGTTCCGGAAAGCGGGCAGCGATCACGAAGGGCACTGCGTCCAATGGAGCAAAGATCTGGGTGCGCACAAAGGGCGAAGTCGTCCCCTTCCTCGGTTTTGCATCGCCTGACGTCTCACCCGTGACCATCGCCGAGCCGTACGGCGTTGTCGATGGAGACAGCATCATCGACATTTTTGTCCCCGATGTGACGAAGATCGACCCGCACGATCGCGCGGCCGTCGAACAGGCGCTCCGACTCTGGGTACCGGACATCGAGGTGCGCGCAGTCGACGCACACAATTGGGTCGAGGACGAGTTCTCGCGCGAGACGTGGCCAAACCCGCGCGTCGGCGATGTCACGGGTGCAATCCCCGCACTGCGGAAGCCTGAAGGACGAGTCTTCCTCGCTGGCGCTGACTATGCCGCCGGTTGGTATGGCCATATCGATGGCGCCGTCGAAAGCGGCATCGTGACGGCACGCATCGTTCGCGATCTTCTGTCCGAGGGCTCTCGCTAACGTCGTCCTCCGCAGGCAACCCCTGTGCCCTTACGGACAACTCGCGAAGCGCGCCTTCGCAAACACTTGAAGCGTGATGACGCAAAGCAAGCAGGTTGTATTCGCAGCTCGTAACGAGATCGTTCTGGATTCGATAGAGGTTCCCGATCCCGAGGCCGACGAGCTGGTGATGCGGGTTCGCAGGGTGGGAATCTGCGCCACCGATCTGCACCTCCTCGCGGGCCATATCGGCGATCCGTTCCCTCTTGTTCCGGGTCACGAGTTCGTCGGCGAGGTTGCGGCGATCGGCGAGAACGCCGCGGCGACGCGGGGCTTGGCTGTCGGCGACCATGTGGCCGTCGAGATGCTGTTGCCGTGCCAGTCGTGTGATCGCTGCCGGGAGGGTCGCTACAACCTGTGCGAGTTGGACGACATGATGACCGGCCTCGAGCGCGGGCGTCAGATCGGCGTCAACATTCCGCGCACCGTCGCACCCGGACTCTGGGGCGGCTACGCGGAATACCTCTTCGTTCCCCGCGAGGCCATCGTGCACCGCCTGCCCGCCGAGCTGCCGTGGGATGTTGCGGTTCTCGTCGAACCGCTTGCCGTCGCCTCCCGCGCCGTGATGCGCGGTCGCGTCGGACCGGGGGACCGCGTTGCGGTCATCGGGCCGGGGCCGATCGGCCTGCTCGTGGCGGCTGCCGCGCGGGCCGCTGGTGCCTCAGTGGTCATGCTGGGCACGCGGCCAAGTCGGCTCGAACACGCCACGCGGTTTGGCAGCGATGCCACGGTCAATCTGCGGGAGACGGATCCGGTGGAGGCTGTGCGCGCACATTTCGGCGGACTCGCCGATGTCGCAATCGAGGCGGCCGGAGCTCCCGATGCCCAACAGCTCGCCGCCACCCTCGTGCGCCGCGGCGGCCGCGTCGTTCTGACCGGGGCCTGCGGGGCGGGATCGGTCACGGCTCTGCGTTCGGACGAGGACCTGCTCACGCGCGAGATTGATGTTCTGCCGTCCTTTCTTTCGGCCGGCGGTTTCCCGACGGCCATCGCGCTGCTCGAGCGCGGGGATTTCCCGTTCGCCGAACTCGTGACGCACTCCTTCAGCCTCGATGAGGTGGCGGCCGCGTTCGAACTCATCGAGAGCCGTCAGCAGGACGTGCTCAAGGCCGTCCTGTGCCCGACCGGACCCTGATCTCCCGCCTCGGCGGCCCTCAAGGGCCGCCCCTACCGACTCCCTGACCGACCCTCGAAAGGACCGACTATGACCGCACAATGGAGCGACTCGACCGAGGCGGCACCCGCCGATGAGTGGCGCACCTATGACGAGTTCGCCGCCGGCATCGACACCTACCGGCTGCCTGCCACGGACCTTTCGGGGCAGACAGTCGTCCTGGAATTCGAGGGCGGCACCCGCGTCGAGTTGCAGTTCATCGATGGTGAAACGGTGCGCTGGCGAGCTGAGGGTGGGCTCGCGTCGCTCGTGACCGAGGATCCCTACGACGCCGTCGCGGTGCGTCCGGGTGTGTTCTTCGTGAACCTGCCGTTCACCAGTCGCGAGCGCGAGTCGCTGTCGCTCGTGTTCTCCACATCCACCCGTCGGGCCGTGGGCGTGCTCTCGGTGATCGAGGCGGAGGCGGTGGAGGATGTGCCGCAGGTCGGTCAAACATTCTGGGTGGGCGTTGTCGCCGGCGGCACCCCGAGCGGAGCCGTGCCTGGCCCGTCTCGCGACCTCATCGGGCAGCGCAATGCATACCGCTACAGCCCCGACCACCTCTACGAGCATGTGTATCTCTCGTCAGAGCGGTACGCCTGGCAGTGCATCCAGGGGGTGCAGCGCGGTCACGGCGATGTCGACATGTCGACGGTGTGGAAGTTCGACGACGGGCTCTATCTGTTCTGTTTCCGCGAGTTCAAAATCGCTGTCGCGAGCGTCTGGCTGCACGATCTCGGCTACCAGCTCATGACGACTGGCATCTTCCTCGGCATCAACGGAGCCGGTCAGGCCGAGCACTCGCGAGCGGGCGGGCACGTCTATCCGCTGGGCTCGGTGCGCTACCCCGACATCCAGCCGATCTGAACGCGACAGTGACAGAAGCAAAGGCAATGACGAACATCGACATCATCGCGGCCCACTACGCCGCATCCGACCGAAAAGATATTGACGGGATGCTGGCGCCCTTCGCCCCCGACATCCGGTGGACCGAGGCGGCCGGCTTTCCTCTCGCCGGCACCTATATCGGCCCGCAGGCCGTTGCCGACGCGGTGTTCCGAGCGCTGCCGCGCGACTGGGAGGACTACACCCTCGTCGTCGACGAGGTTCTCGAGGCCGGGTCGACGGTGATCGGAGTGGGCACCTACTCCGGGATCAATCGCGCGACCGGGAAGTCGTTCAGTGCCCGATTCGTGCACCTGTGGCGGCTGGACAAGCAGCGGGTCGTCGCCTTCGAGCAGGTCGTCGACAGTGCGGTCGTTATCGCGGCGATGCACTAAATCACGCAATCGCGCGGTGTGCGGCGCGACCCACCCCTCACGCTGTGCACGCTCGAACAAACGCTCGTCGCGGCGGAACAACCGCGCACGAAGGGTCGCACCGATCCTTGAAATCAGCACCAAGAGGGGGCGAGATTCGCCCCCCGCACTGTTCGGCGTCAATCGGCGCCAGTACAAAGGAGTACAGAACATGAGAGCACCAACACTCAAGAGCGCCCTCGCGCTCGCAACGGGGCTTCTGCTCGCGGCCAGTCTGAGCGCGTGTGTGAGCGGCGGCGGCAGCGGCGGAAACGCCGGCGGCAACACCGCGAAAGGCGATTTGGCCTGCGGAATGGCCAACGGGAAGAAGGCAAGCGGCGATCCGATCAAGGTGGGCGCAATCGCCACCGAGAGCGGCGGGGTGGACTTCTCGTCGTCGCCGAAGTCGGCGGCGGCCTACTTCGACTGTGTCAACGACAACGGCGGCATCAACGGTCGTCCGATCGACTACACGGTTCAGGACGACGCTCTCGACCCGACCAAGACGGCTCAGCTGGCTGCGGGATTCGCGGCCGATGACAGCACCGTGGGCCTGGTCGGTGACGCCACCTTCATCGGTTGCGACGTCGCGAACGCTGAATACGCCAAGGCCAATCTGTATTCCATTACCGGTGTCGGCGTGCCGCAGGCGTGCTTCAACTCGAGCAACATCGCTCCTGTTAACGCGGGACCGCGCCAGTCGGCGATCGCGCTGCTTCAGTACCTCGAAAAAGAGGGCAAGGCAGATGCCGTCTTCCAGATCGGACTTAACACGCAGGGTAATGGCGACTGGGTCGCGGCCGGCATCAACGAGTATGCAAAGGCCAACAACATCAACATTGTCGGCACCGAGCTCAGCGATCCGACCGAAACCAACTGGCTGCCCCTGATCCAGAAGATCAAGGATTCGGGAGCGACCTCGGTGATCATCGTCGATCCCGCCCCAATCGCGGCCGCAATCCTTGCGGCTGTCGAGCAGCAGGACGCTCGCGGCACCATCACCTGGACCTGCACGGCATCGTGCTATGACGCGCAGTTCGGCTCGCAGATCGGCGCGTACTGGGAAGGCTTCATCGCCAACTCGGAGCTCCAGCTTGTCGACGCCGACGGCACCGACAACGAGCTCTGGAAGAGCGTGATGGATGCCTACGCGGCGAAGGACGCACCTCGCGACACTTTCAGCCAGGCAGGCTTCCTCTCGGCGAAGATCTTCACCGATGCGCTGTTGAAGCTCGATCCGGCGTCGATCACCCGTGAGACGGTGTCGAAGGCGGTGCTGGCAGTCAAGGACTACAAGTCCGACCTGCTCTGCGTGCCGTGGTACTACGGAGAATCGGGGGAGCACAACGCGAACCACTCGACGCGTACGGCACAGGTCGAATCCGGCAACTTCGTCAAGCTGACCGGCTGCATCGATTCGGGCGACCCCGCACTCGACGGGATCCTCGCGAACGAAAAAGATCAGGGTCTCGTCGGCTGACGACGAGTCCTTGAACGAGAGAGTCGTCTGCCGTGAACCTTCTTCCTTTCATTGTCGCCGGGCTTGTTGTCGGCTCGCTGTTCGCCCTCAGTGGTGTCGGCATGCTGGTGCTCTACCGCACGACGGGTGTGTTGAATTTCGGATACGGCGCCCTGGGCGCGATATCCGCGATGCTCGCGTGGCAGCTCGTGGAACTCCGGCTGCAACCCGTCCTGGCGTACGCGATCGGAATTCTCACGGCGACGGCTCTCTCGCTCCTCTTCGGATTCCTTGCGGGTCCGTTTCTTGCCACAGTCAACGGTCTCACCAAGGCCACGGCCACTCTCGGCCTGGCCTTGGTGCTGCTGGGGGCAATGCTCTTCCTCTGGAACGACAAAGCCCGAACCCTTCGGCTGGCATCGGATTTCATCGGGTTCCAGCTCGGAACCCGCATCACCCTGACCCAGATCATCTGCCTCTCCTTGGCGTTGGTCATGGTGATCGTGACCTCCATTTACCTCCGTCGTAGCCCCACCGGCACCGCGATGCGCGCCCTCGCCTCTGACCGCGAGCTCGCATCGATGCTGGGTATTCGGGTGCGTCGGGTGGAACTTCTTGCCTGGACGGTGTCCGGAGCTCTTGGTGGCATTTCCGGTTTGCTGCTGGCGAGCCAGACCCGACTCGAGCCGGTGTTCCTCACCTTCATCGTGATCCCTGTTCTTGCCGCCGTTGTGGTCGGCCGGTTCCGCTCCCTCTGGGGCACTCTTCTCGGGGGTCTCGCCATCGGCGTGATCCAGTCGGTGGCATCGGCGTTTTCCGCCACCTCGTCGTTCAGCAACGCGACTCCGTTCGTCGTTGCGACCCTGGTGATCCTGTATTTGCAACGTCGCAAAGTTGTGACGATCGAGGTCGCCCGATGAGCGCCCCCGCTTCGAGTCTTCGGCGGCGGCCGGCGATCTTCTCGGTGCGGTCGCTTGTGGTCCTCGCGCTGCTAGTGGTCCTTCTCATTTTCGGCCCCTCGGTATTCGGTGCCTACTGGACCCGCATCTTCACTTCCTGCGCGATCTTCGCCATCGCGGCGGCAGGGATCGCCCTGCTCTATGGGCGACTGGGACTCGTCTCGCTGGGCCAGGTTTCGCTCATCGGCGTAGGGGGGTGGATAACCTTGCGGGTCGGGCATGCGACAAGCCTCCCGTTCGAGATCGTGCTCGTGATCGCGGCTGTCGGCACCGGAATAATCGGTGTGCTGGTGGGGCTTCCGGCGCTGCGCCTCTCAGGCCTCAACTTGGCGATCGTCACCCTGATGCTCGCGGGCGCATTCGAAGTGATTTTCAATGTCACGGGCTTCCCCAACGGCGGCGACGGATTCCTCGGTCGGGCCCAGGGCGGGGTGCTTCAGGTTCCGCTTGCCCGACCCCTCCTCGGGCAGACCGACCCGGCCTACTTCCGATATGTCGTCGTCGTCGCGGCGATCATGTTCGTGATCATCGCGCTGCACCTGTCGAACCGGCCCGGCCG
>DATMIW010000045.1:0-139105 GCA_035554115.1 Pseudolysinimonas sp.
ACGTAGAAGTGGATCGTCACGCCCTCCGCGTCGAGGAAGGTGCGGTGCTGGCGCTCGACAGTGGGCATACAGGGATCGTATGCCGCGCCTCAGCGTTAGCGGGGCTAATGAGCTAGGCTAACGGAATGAGCGAGGTGGAGGACGGGGAGCTGCGACTGCTGCTGCAGAAGGTGGCCCGCCGCATCCGGAACAATCGCACAGCCGAGCAGCTCAGTGATTCCCAGCTCGGTGTGTTGTTCCAGCTCGAAACTCACGGCGACTGCTCCCCCGGCTCCCTCGCCGACCACGAACGCGTCAGCCCGCCGTCGATGAACCGCACGCTTAACGGCCTCGAGCTCGCCGGCTACATTGCGCGCTCCCCCGCCACCGACGACGCCCGCCGCGTGCGGGTTAGCCTCACCGACGCCGGGCAGGAGCTGCTCCTCGAAACCCGTCGCCTGCGCACCGCGTGGTTTTCGCGACGGCTCGCCGAGCTCAGCAGCGACGAGCGCCGAGCTCTGGATGCCGTGGCGCCGATCTTGCGGAAATTGGCGGACGAATGAGCGCCACTTTTCGGTCGTTCGCGGTCGTGAACTACCGCTTCTGGTTCGCGGGCGCTCTCGTCTCGAACGTCGGCACGTGGATGCAGCGCATCGCCCAGGACTGGGTGGTGCTCACGCAGCTGACTGACGATGACGCGACGGCCGTCGGCGTGACGATGGCGCTGCAGTTCGGCCCGCAGCTCGTGCTGTTGCCCATTACGGGCCTGGTCGCCGATCGCATGGACCGGCGCAAGCTCATGATGATCACGCAGATCACGATGGGGATTCTCGCGGCCGGGATGGCAGCCGTCACCCTGACCGGTGTTGTGACGCTCTGGATGTTGTTCGCCTTCGCCCTCGCGCTCGGGATCGCTGCGGCGTTCGACGCGCCCGCGCGGCAGGCGTTCGTCAGCGAACTTGTTCCCGCGCCGTTGCTGTCGAACGCTGTCGCCCTCAACTCGGCGTCGTTCAATGTGGCTCGCCTGCTCGGCCCCGCCGTTGCGGGGCTGCTGATCGCGGGCGCGGGTGCCGGATGGGTGTTCGTGATCAACACGCTGACTTTCGGCGCCGTCCTCCTGTCGCTCGCCCTGCTCCGCTCGGATGCTTTCACGTCGTTCACGCGACCGCCGCGACAGAAGGGCCAGCTCGCCGGGGGCGTGAGATATGTGTTCACGCGGCCCGACATCCTGTTGGTTCTTGCGATGATCGCGCTGCTCGGGACTTTCGCCTTCAATTTTCCGATCTTCATCTCGGCCATGGCTCGGCTCGAATTCCGCTCGGATGCCGCCGAGTTCGGTGTGCTGTCGTCGGTGATCGCCATCGGATCCGTCACGGGCGCACTGCTCTCGGCACGTCGCGAGCGACCGCGCCTGCGCACCATGACCCTCGCGGCTTTCGGTTTCGGGGCGAGCATTGCAACAGCCGCACTTATGCCGAATGCCCTGACGTTCGGGGTGGTCTTGGTGCTCGTCGGCTTCAGCGCGTTGACCGTGATGACCACGGCTAACGCCTATGTGCAGACAACCGTCGCACCCGAGGTGCGCGGGCGCGTGATGGCGCTCTATATGGCGATCTTCATGGGCGGGACTCCGCTCGGGGCTCCGCTGATGGGATGGATTGCCGACACCTTTGGTGCGCGCTGGGCGCTGGGTGCTGGCGCGGCATCCGCGTTCGTGGCGACCGGAGTTGCGGCCCTGTACTACGTGCGCACGCGGCAGCTGCGGCTCGGATGGGATAGCGACCGCCGCTGGCCGGTCACGGTGCGGCGAACATGGGTGCTCGATCGCGAGCAGGCGACCTCTGAGATCGCGGTCGTCGAAGCCGAGTCGTCGCGCTGATCTCTCGCCAACGGGCGCCGTCTATGCTCTTCGCATGACGAGCACGGGCCCCACTCGCGGCGAAAAGCTGGCCGCCACCCTCGCGGCGGTCACCCTCGGTGCCTCGCCGCTCGGCAAAAAGCCCGAGCTGGGGGATGACCTCGCCGACGCCCTGTTGTCGTCGCCTTTCCGGCAGATCGACACCTCCAACAACTATGGGAAGGGTCGCAGCGAGACCCTTCTCGGCGAGGCGATCGCCCGTCGGGGTGGCCTGCCCCTGGGCACCGTGATCTTCTCCAAAGTGGATTCCGACCCCGAGACCGGCGCCTTCACTGCCGACCGCGTGGTGCGATCCTTTGACGAGACGCGCGAACGACTCGGACTCGACACCCTGCCTCTGCTGCACTTCCACGATCCCTATGACCTGACCGTCTCCGAAGCCATGGCACCCGGAGGCCCGGTCGAGGCGCTCATCGGCCTACGCGATCAGGGAGTCGTCGGGGCGATAGGGATAGCGGCCGGCCAGTCATCGCTCATGGAAGAGTATGTGCGCACCGACGCGTTCGACGCCGTGCTGAACCACAACCGATGGACCCTCGTGGATCGCAGCGCCGACACCCTCTGGAACCTCGCGACCGAGCGCGGCATGGCCGTCTTCAACGCGGCCCCGTTTGGTGGCGGGATCATCGCAGGCTCGACCACGCGCGGCGCCAAATACGCCTACACCGAAGCGTCGAACGAGCTGCTGTCGTACATCGAGCGGATGCGAGTTGTCGCCTCCGAATGGAAAGTCGACCTGGCCGCGGCCGCTCTGCAGTTCTCCCTGGCCGAGCCGCGCATCCACTCGACTGTGGTCGGCATGTCCTCCCCGGCACGAGTCGAGGCCCTACCCGACCTCGTCGAGGCGGACATCCCCGCCGAATTCTGGCAGGCGCTCGGCGCGCTCGGAACGCCGCCGGCCTCCCCCACCGACTGACCGCCGCGCGGGCAACCCACCCGCCTAGCGGTAGGCATCGCGGCGGTGGGCAATCGTCACAACGTCGATGCGCACCTCATCGTCGACAATGTCGTAGATCACCCGATACTCCCCGCGGCGAGCGGAAAACAGCGGATACAGGGACGGGCCCAGCTGCTTGCCAAGCCGCCGCGGGTTCTCGGCGAGAGGGCCCTCGATGAACTCGAACGCCGCCGTCGCGATCTTCTCCGGCAGCTTCTCCGTGAGAGCTCGCTTAGCTGCGGCCGAATAGCGGATCCGGTATGCCGTCACTCCGCACGACCGGCACGGCGCATCGCCGCCCGCACCTCGCCCGAGTCGTAAGCACGGCCGTCGGCGAGATCGCGCGAACCCATGCCAATCTCACGCAGCAGCTCAGAGTCACTCAACACGGCAATGGTCTCCATCAAACCGTCATAGTCGTCCGCGCCGAGAAGCACCGCGACCCGACTGCCATTCCGTGTGACCTCGAACCTCTCGTGGGTTGTGGAGGCAGAGTCGACGATCTTCGAAAAGTTGGCGCGCGCATCCGCCACGGGCAGTGTGGTCATGTACAGAATTCTAGCGCAACTGACTCCGTGAGGCAGCGTCCACAACATCCGGCCGCCGCAGTGCCGTCGTCACCGCGACCACGGTGGAGACGAGCAGAGCAACGACAACAACCACACCGGCTAGCCCGACGACGCCGGTGGCGAGAGGGGCGAGCAGAACCAGGGCCGCGGCAGGAAGCACAACTCCAGGAGGAATTTCGGCCTCTCGCGCGAACGGCAAGTGCAACGCCCACATCAGAATGAGCACAACCGCGACCGGGAGAGCGATCGTATAGCCGACCGCCACATCGGGCACGTCCAGGTGGTGCGAGACGGCTTCGACCGCCACCTCGAGACCGGCACCGAGGGCCGCGAGCGCGACGAACAGAAAGTAGTGCCCGTATCCCCAAAAAAACCCCCACCGGCGATGCTCGGCCAGCCCTTCTGCGGCCGGTTCGAGAAAGTACGTCCACCACATCGCGACGATGATCACGAGCCCCGCGATCGCAACGACGACGAGCGCAGGAGTCAGCCCCGACGACAGCGCTCGCTGCACCCCGTTCGTCGCCGCGAGCACCCCCTCACCGAGCAGGATGATGACGAACAGGCCGTAGCGCTCCGCAATGTGTCGCGGGTGCCAGGGCGTCCAGCCGCGGCGCTCCGACCAGATCGGGACCGCCAATTCGAATGCGATGAGCACCAGGAAGGAGGGGATCGCCCACTCGTCCGGCAGCAGCAGGCGCAGCAACCAGCCCACCTGCACAATGGTCACGCCCAGCGCGTAGCGACGGGTTGTCGCCCGGCGCTCCGCGTGTTCGACAGCGGCGCGCACCCACTGACCCACCAGACCGATGCGCATGATCAGGTAACCGACAGTGACGGCACGGAAATCGACGGATTCGAAAGCCGCCGGCACACCCGCCGCCAGCACCAGCACTCCCGCCATCTGCACAACTGTGAGCAGCCGATAGAGCGCATCGTCCGTGTCGTATGCCGATGCGAGCCAGGTGAAGTTCATCCACGCCCACCAGATGGAACAGAAAACCATCAGGAACGGCGGAATGCTTTCGAGTCCGTGGCCCTCGGCGATGCCGTGAGCGAGCTGCAACACGAGGGAGGCCACGGCAACGATGAACACGAGATCGACGAGCAACTCGAGAGGGGTCGCGGCGCGGTGATCTTCAGCGGCATCGCGGCCGCGCATTCTCACGTGGACTCCGCGTCGGCTGCTATTGGCTGCGTGGTCGTGCTGCGGATGCTCGTGGAAGTCGCTCACGTGCCGACTTTATCCAAGTGGCGGGGTTAGGCGGCGGCGTGCAACTTCAGGCTGCGATGAAACTCGACCCGGTCGTGCACGGCGTCCGCGGGCACAGCATGCCCTTCGATCACGACGGATCGCACAGGCGAGCTCAAGGACGCAAACCACCACACTGTCGCGGCGACGGCACGCTCGGCAAGAACCGGATCGTGCGCAACGTCGGGCTGCTCTTTTGTCGCATCCGTAATGACTCGCACAACACCTGTTCCGTCGACGAGGTCATCGACGAACACCGTCGCACGGGTCTCGAGAGCGGCCGCGATTTGTTCCTCATGGCCGGCTGTCCGCTCCGACGCGATGACCAATGCAAGCCCGGTGCCGGCGTCGTCGTCCGAGCCCGCGTACACGCGGACGAGGTCGACTTCGACGGTCTCGGTCATGGGCCCAGACTGGACCTCGTATGGCGACACGTCACGACACCAATCCAGGTGCCTCCCAGATAGGGGACGCCGGGGCACGATAGGCGTATGTTCTCCGTAGACCCCGGTTCGCACCTTCCGCCCTATGCCCAATTGCACGTTCAGGTGGTCGACGGTGCACGATCCGGAGCCCTCCCCGCGGGAACCCGCCTGCCCACGGTCCGGGCCCTCGCCGAGCAACTCGGCATCGCGCCCAACACCGTCGCAAAGGCGTACCGCGAGCTGGAACAGGATGGCGTGATCGAGACCCGAGGCCGGGGCGGCACCTTCGTCGCCTGGTCTGCCGACACGGCAGAACGCGGCGCGCAAGAGGCCGCTGCGGCCTTCGCAGATCGCATCCGGCTGCTCGGTGTCGCCCCGGCGCATGCCATCGACCTGGTGCGGGGCGCGCTTGCTCCGCTCTAGCGGCCGGGAACGTCGAACATCAGCTTTCGCATCGAGCGATCCGGGCGTCCGCGCCGATGGGCCGCTATCGACACCGCCTGTTCATGCACGAACGGCAACAGCTCAATACGTCCCGCGGAGGTGACCGGGCCGGCCCATACCGTCGCGACAGCTCCTGCGCGGCGAAGGGCGGCATCCAGATGCGCAGCGTCGCCTGCGGTCCCCTCTATCGCAATGAGACGGATGCGTTCAGGCCGATCTTCTGCCATCCGTGCGTGGAACGAGTCATCGCTTTCCACGTCCACCCGGTCGATGCGCAGCACCGAGTCCTGCAAGGCGTGACGCTGAGTCGCGAGGGTCAGCACTCCGCTCGGTAGCGGAATGGCCGAGCTCACGAGCAGCCGAGCGCCGGTGCGAACCCCTGCCGTCAACACGCGTACGAGATCGGTCAACTCAGCCCCGGCGGCGAGCCTCACCACGACCTCGGCGGCTTGGTAGCGCAGCACATTGCGCTCAAGCGTGAGTGCGGCAACTTCGCGAGCGGCGAAGTCGCGAGCCCAGGCCCGTGCGTCGCTCAGGGCGCCGCGACGAACGCTGTCGAAGGCGGCGTAGTCGAGGGCGGGCTGGCATGCTTCGATGAGCACCGCGACGCGGGCATCAACGCCGCCCAAGCCCAGGTCTCCGCTCGGTGGTGCATCGAGCGGACGCCAGGTGCCGTGTCCGAGCAGGGCGTGGGGTCCTCCGCTCATGGGTGCTGGTCCGGGCCCGGTCGGTTGTCGGCGCACGACCGATGTAATAGTCGGGCGGTTCACGACGAGCGTGCTCGCGGTAGCCGTGTCGAGCCAGTGCTGCACCTCGCGCGAATCATGCGAGAACAGACCGGCGACGAGACCGCCGCCCAGTTGCTTCTGCAAGATGATCGCGTCGTCCAAGGTTGCGGCTGTGACGAGGTCGAGCGCCGAATCGTCGCGGCCGACACTCGTCAGGGCATCAGACAGTTGACCTCGCAGTGCCTCGGAACTCGCCATCGATCCGACCAGGATCACCGCCGACACAGCCGCGTCGGCTCGGCCCCCGTGGGCTGTCGCGCTCTGCACCACGCATTCCACAGTCTGCGCAATATCCGCACTCGGCGTGACAATCACCGGCACCGCCCCTGCGCGGCGACCGAGAGTGGTGCGACTGACCTCAGGAGCGTGGAGCAGTTCGACGAGCAGACGATCGCGGTCGGCACTCCTTGCGTCGAACACGAGAATGTCACACGCGTCGTCGGGAACGCCGGCCTCGTGCAGCGCCTCACGCAGAACCACCGCCACACGTTCGGCCTGCGGGGCGGGGACGAGGATGGCCGCGCTGCCCACGGCAAGTGCCGTGAATATGCCGCCTGCGGCATCCGATAGCGCTGCCGACCCGGTGGGCACGATAACCGTGAGGCGGTCGGGCGTGAACGCCGCGTCGTCGATGTCGGCGAGGTGGGCAATGAGGCGCGCCGAATGATGGGCGAGGTCGATTGCGCGACTGACCTCGGCATCCGCCTCGGCGAGCGTGAGATGCGTCTCAGCGAGGAGGACCTCGACGAAACGACCGCGCATAACGCTGACCACGTCGCCGATGCGGTGCAGCAGATCGGCGCGGGCGGCTGCATTCACCGTGCCGAGCTCGGCCCCGGCAGCTGACGCCCGGGAGATCCGCGCGCGAAGCTCCTGCTCATTGGTCAGCCGCGCAGCGGCGACACCTTCGATTCCCAGGGTCGATGCGCGGCTGCGCTCCACAATCGCGCGCCCCCATTCGCGGTTGGACCCGAGCGAGGGATCACTGATCGGATCGTTGCGGAACTCGCGCTCCGCGGGGGGCAGTTCCGCATTCAGACGATCCTGCCGACGATGAGCACGGGGCAGAGTCGAATCGAGGGCGGCAAGCGAGGCGGCGAAGTGCCCTCGTTCGCGCGTGAAGACCGAGGCATTACGCAGGCCGAACACCGCGGAAAGATCGGTGTCGACCCACGCATTCACGTCGAGGCGATCGATGAACGCGACAATCGCCGCGTCGGGTCCGTCGACGGCGACCGGGGTGGCCACGGCCACCCGACCCACGGTGTCGCGTACAGCAATGAGCACCTCCGGCGGAGTGCCAGCCGGCAGCTGCACCTCGAGGCGGCTCGTGACGCCCCGGCGCTCCGCCAGCAGCCAGGCAAAGGCGGTGTCAAACAGCGTGTGACCGGCGACGACGATCCGCACAGAATCAGTTGTCTCGGGTGTCAGGCCATGCACCATCATCCGGATCAGCTGCGTGCCGATCTGTTCCCGGCCCGCCCACGTGGCAACCGGCCAGCCATGCAGCTCGGCGTCTACCCGTTCCGTGGGCATTGCCGCAGCGCCGTCGAAGCGCACGGTGATCCCGGCGCCTCCGGCCTGACGGCGTCGACGCGCCCAGTCCGTGAGAGCCTGCAGAGCGGCCGCCGACTCGGGCAGGGCAGCGGGGAGGGCGATCCCCGCATCCAGAAGCTGCAATTGCGGTTGCTCAAGAACGCGCGTGAACACGGCGACGGTCAGCTGCAGATCGCGATACTCCCGAATGTCGAGCATGACGCGCGGGCGGGAACGCGTTGCGGCGGCCGCAAGGAAAAGAGGGGTGACGGTCTCGACGGCCCGCGCGACGGTTTCGTCGAAATCCCACATGTCGATTGGAGTGACGAGGGAGCCGAGATCGACTGTCACCTCGTCGAGGTCTGTGCGAGCCACAAGATCGAGCAGGGCGGTGCGTCGGTGCGTCGCGGCCCGTCGGCCGACAACCGGCTCGCCCACGGGAATAGCGGCAAGGCTCGCACCCCGTTTGCTCGCGCGGGAGATAGCCGGATCCCGCCGCGCGGGAGGGGCATCGATCAGAACCGAGCGAAACGCATGCCGCGTCGCCCGACGCACGAGCGGCGCCACAGCTGCGGGAATCACCGTGGAGAACCCGCCGGCGAGAGTGAACCCCGCGCGCACCGGCCAGGGAAGCATCGGGGGAATGTGCCGCGTGAGAGGTTCGAGCGCCGTGCCCGCGGCGCGGAGATCGCTCGGGCGCACCACGCCATCCACCAAGCGGGCGACGAAATCGAGGCCCCGTGGATCGCTGAGCAGCCGAGCGTGACGCTCCGCCTGGCGATCGGGGCGGGCGGCCGCCGCGGACAGCCACGAATGCACGAGCGCCTCGACCTCATCCGCGGTGGGAAGGTCGGAACGCGCGGGTGCCGCGGCGTCGAGGGAAGATGCGGCCATAGAACGAGGATATGGTGCGAGCCTGAACGGCTCCGAGCGGCCTGCGAAAAGGCTGGGTACGATACCTGAATGTCAGAGACCGAGGAGACGAAGCCCGAGCTGACATCCGCCGAATGGGACGTGTGGCGCACGATGCGGTCGATGCACGAGCAATTGGCACGCGAACTGGACCGCCATCTGCAGAGCGACGCCGGAATCTCGGGAGCCGAATACAGCGTCCTTCAGGTGCTCACCCAGGTACCCGATCGCAGGCTGCGCACCGGAGAATTGGCCGAACTACTGGCGTGGGAAAAAAGCCGGGTGTCGCATCAGATCGCGCGCATGGAGGCTCGCGGCCTGCTCACACGCACCGAATGCGATACCGACGCGCGCGGCGTATGGGTGGGTATGACACCGGACGGTCGACGAACCTGGCTGACGGCGACGCGCGGACATGCCGCGATGATCCGGAAGCTGTTCTTCGACTCGGTGCGCGCCGAGGAGTTGCCGGCGCTCGACGCGCTGAGCCGCCGGGTGCTCGATTCCCTCAATCCTGCGGCCTGCGATCTGGCAGAAGAGAAGGGAATGCTGCCGCGCACCTCGCGCACGGCATGACGATCTAGCGCCCGCGGTTGTCAACGATCGTCATGCGCGGGCCGTGACGTTCATAGTCGAGACCGGCCGCCTCTATCAACCGGACGACGCGCTGACGATGCCCGCGCCAGGGCTCGAGAAGCTCGAGCATGCCATCGTCGTCCACCCGCTGCCCGGTCAGAGCCCAGCCGACCCGCTTTGCCACATGGAAATCCCCGACGCTGACCGAGTCGGGGTCGCCGTGTGAGCGTTGCACCACCTCATGTGCCGTCCAGACGCCGATACCCGGGACCGTCTGCATCCGTCGCTTCGCTTCGCCTGCCTCGACGGTGACCGCCCTTTCGAGCGAATCGCCCACCGCAACAGCGCGCATGACCGTGTCAGACCTCTGCGGTCCGACCCCCGCCCTGTGCCATTCCCATGAGGGCACCCGGCGCCACACGCTCGGGGGCGGAGCCACCCGCATCCCGACCGGAGCCGGGCCGGGCGCCGCCTCGCCATGACGCATCACCAGTTGACGCCACGCCCGCTTGGCCTCAATGCCCGTCACCTTCTGGGCGAGAATCGTAGGCACCAGAAACGGCAGAATGCGGCGAGCCCGCGTCAGGTGCAGACCCCGGATGCGGTGGTGCAGCTCGCGCACGACGGCATGCCGAGTCGGGTCGAAGCCCGCATCGTCGTCGCCGTTGCCCAGAAGCTCGGGGACGGCGGCAAGCGCCTCCTCGGCTCCGACCCCCCACGCAGAGGCATGAACATCGCCGGATGCGGCGCTGCGCAGGTGCAGGCTGGCCGACCCTGCAAGGGTGCCGATCGCGAGCCAGACGCCCACGGCGTTCCCCCGACCGCTTTCCCATTGCATTGTCGGGTCGCTTCGCCCCTGCTGCAAGGGGCTCAGCGTTAGGCGCAGCGACAGTTCGCGGGGCGGGCGGTAGACGGTCTGGAGCATTGCGGCCACCCTAACCGGGGCCGCCGAGGTATGGGGCCGCACGCAACGAAGGCCGGGTCCGCAGAACGCGGCCCGGCCTTCGATAAAGAGACTTAGTACGTGGTGACCGAAACGGCGCCAGAAGTTGCCGCAATGACGGCGACAATCACCCAAATGAGGATGTAGAGGGCGATGAGGATGATCGAGATGATGATTCCGGCGGTGGCCGGTCCGTTCTTGAATCCAGCCTTCTTCGACTGCGAACGCGCGATCAGGCTCAGGATCAGACCCACGATCGGGATAAGGATCGCAAAAATGACGCCAGCGATACCGAGGCCCTTGCCCGGGTCGACAGCGGCGGGACCAGGTGTGGCAGCAGGTGCAGGTGTAGTCATGTGGTTCTCCTTGAATTAGGTGATGTGGAACGTCGGGTGTCGCGTATCGGCGATCCGCAGGCGACTCTAGCGAACCTGAGAGAACGCCGCGAGGGTCTGCGCCCGAGTCGGCCAATAAAGCGCAACAATTCGCCTGCACGAGGATGATGGAGCCAATGAGCATCGGCATCTTGACCAGCGGCGGCGACTGCCCCGGCCTCAACGCGGTGATCCGCGCGGCAGTCTTCACCGGCAGCCGCCTGCACGGCATGCAGTTCGTCGGCTTCCGCAATGGGTGGAAGGGCGTGATCGAAGACGACGCCCTCGAGCTCGCGCGCCCCCAGGTCATGGGGATTTCGAAGCAGGGCGGCACAATTCTCGGCACCTCGCGCACCAACCCCTTCGACGAGGGCGGTGGCCCCGAGCGGGTGGCCCAGGTGATGGCCGATCACGGTGTTGACTCCCTGATCGCGATCGGAGGCGAGGGCACGCTGGCCGCGGCCAAACAGTTGGCGGATGCGGGCATCCGGATCGTGGGCGTGCCCAAGACGATCGACAACGATCTTTCGGCCACCGACTACACCTTCGGCTTCGACACCGCCGTGCAGATCGCAACCGACGCCATGGACCGGCTGCGCACCACAGGAGACTCGCACGGGCGCTGCATGGTGGCCGAGGTGATGGGGCGGCACGTCGGCTGGATCGCGCTGCACTCCGGTATGGCGGCGGGGGCGCACGCGATCCTGATCCCCGAACAGTCGATCTCTATCGAGCAGATCTGCACCTGGGTCGACGCCGCGCGGAAACGTGGCCGTGCACCGTTGATCGCGGTCGCCGAAGGCTTCCAGCTCGACACCATGGACACGGCCCATTCGGAACGGGGTTTTGACACATTCGGTCGCCCGCGGCTGGGCGGGATCGGCGACATTCTCGCCCCCGAAATCGAGGCCCGGACCGGGATCGAGACGCGCTCGACGACTCTTGGTCACATCCAACGCGGGGGGACCCCGACGGCGTACGACCGGGTGCTCGCCACCCGCTACGGCATGGCCGCGATCGAGGCGATCCAGGGAGGACACTGGGGACGCATGGTTGCGCTCCGCGGCACCGAGATCGTGCGGGTGCCGTTCGACGAGGCCATAGGGCGACTCAAAGTTGTGCCGCAACAGCGGTACGACGAGGCCGCCGTGCTGTTCGGCTAGGGAGCGACAATGAACGCGTTCGGGATCATCGGGGCCGTATTTGCGGGGCTGGCTGCGGTCATCCACGTGGCGATTTTCGCCCTCCAAAGCGTGCTCTGGTCGCGTCCGACCACCTGGCGTCGCTTTGGCCTCGGCTCGCAACGCGACGCGGATGTCGTGCGGCCGATGGCGTTCAACCAGGGGTTCTACAACCTGTTTCTCGCGCTCGGCGCGGGGGCGGGGCTCGTGCTTGTCGGCGTGCCATCGCTCGAGGGAGCGGGGTTCGCGGTGCTGCTCTTCGCCTTGCTGAGTATGGTGCTTGCTGCCACCGTGCTGATCACCTCGAGCCCGGCGCTCTCGCGTGCGGCGATGCTGCAGGGCGCGGCACCGCTGATCGGCGTGGTGCTGCTCATTGTGGGCGCCGCCACTCGCTGAGCTGGCGCCGGGTCAGGCGGGCGGGGACGCGGCAGCGGCGGCGCGGGACGCGGCGGGGAGCGCCTCCGCGATGCGGTCGACCACCGAGTCGTCATGGGCGGCCGAGACGAACCAGGCCTCGAAAACGCTCGGCGGCAGGCTGACCCCCGCATCGAGCATGGCGTGGAAGAACGCCGCGTAGCGCCACGACTCCTGATCGCGCGCCTCGTCGTAGTTACGAATTGCGCCGCCGCCCGGAGGGGTGCGGAATGCGATCGAGAACAGACTGCCGGCATGCGACACCGTGTGCGCCACTCCCTCGGCGGCGAGCGCGGCGGACGCCGCCGAGCTGATGGTCGCAGCCGCGCGGTCGATGTGCGCGTACACCTCGTCGCCCGCGAGACGCAGCGTGGCTAGGCCCGCAGCAACGGCAAGCGGATTGCCGCTGAGGGTTCCCGCCTGATACACCGGCCCCGTCGGCGCGAGCTGGTCGAGCAGTTCCGCGCGCCCACCGAGAGCCGCGAGCGGAAGCCCGCCGCCGAGGATCTTGCCGAACGTCATGATGTCGGGCTCCCATCCGGAACCTTCGGGCACGACCCCGGCGGCCTCGAGTCCCCACCACCCGGCCGGTCCGACCCGGAACCCGGTGAGCACCTCGTCAACGATGAGCAGGGCGGCGTTTTCGTGCACAATCGCCGAAAGCTCGCGGTTGAAACCCGCGTCAGGGGTTAGCACACCGGCGTTCGCACCCGCCGCTTCGGTAATGACGGCGGCAATCTGATCCGGATACGCGGCGAAGGCGGCGCGCACCGCGTCGAGGTCGTTGTAGGTCAGTACGAGCGTTTGGGCGGCAATGGGAGCCGGGATGCCGGCGGAGCCGGGGAGTCCGAGGGTGGCGACACCGGATCCGGATTCGGCCAGCAGGCCGTCGGAGTGGCCGTGGTAGTGGCCGGCGAACTTGATGAGCAGGTCGCGCCCGGTCGCACCCCGCGCGAGACGGATGGCGGTCATCGTCGCCTCTGTGCCCGTCGACACGAGACGCAGCTTGTCGACGGCGGAGCTGCCCGCAACAGTCAGGCGATCACGCACGAGTTCTGCGAGTTCGGTTTCCCCGGGGGTGGAGGCACCGAACGACAACCCGCGGGCGGCGGCGCGCTGCACGGCATCCACGACCTCGGGATGCGCGTGCCCCAGCAAAGCCGGACCCCACGACCCGACGAGGTCAAGATATTCGCGTCCGGCAACGTCGGAAACAGTCGCGCCCCGTGCGGAGACGAGCGAGAGCGGGGTACCCCCCACCGACCCGAAGGCGCGGACAGGGGAGTTGACACCTCCGGGGATCACGGCGCGTGCTCGGGTGGCGGCGGATTCGTTAGTTGTCATGCGGGGACCTTGGTTCCGATACGCCCGCTTCGCGGGCGACTCAATCGGCGGCGCTCGCAAATCGCGTGGCAGCCTCGATGGCCCAATACGTGAGCACAGCCTCGGCCCCGGCGCGGCGGATACTGACGATCGACTCGTCGATCGCGCGGGTTCGGTCGATCCAGCCGTGAGCAGCGGCCGCCTCGATCATCGCGTACTCGCCGCTCACCTGGTAGGCCCACACCGGCACCGGGGATGCCGCAGCCGCGTCGGCCAGAACGTCCAAATACGACATGGCCGGCTTCACCATGACGACATCGGCGCCCTCGTCGACATCGAGCAGGATCTCACGCACACCTTCGCGACGGTTCGCCGGATCCATTTGGTAGCTGCGACGGTCGCCGGTCAACGTCGACTGCACCGCCTCACGGAAGGGGCCATAGAACGCGCTCGCATATTTCGCCGCGTAACCGAGAATCGCGGTGTCGGCGTGACCGGCCGCGTCGAGCACTTCGCGCACGGCGGCGACCTGGCCGTCCATCATGCCGCTGAGTCCGAGCAGGGCCGAGCCCGCGTCCGCCTGGGCGAGAGCCATCTCGCGGTAGCGCTCGAGGCTCGCGTCGTTGTCGATCACAAGTTCGCCGGTCGAGCTCGTCGAGGCACGCACCACACCGCAATGCCCATGGTCGGTGAACTCGTCAAGGCAGAGGTCGGTCTGCACGACGAGCGCGGTCCCCACCTCGCTGACGGCAATGCGGGTGGCCACATTCAGGATGCCGTCCGGATCAGTCGCGCCGGATCCGATCGCGTCCTTGTGCTCCGGCACGCCGAACAGCATGACTCCTCCGACACCCGCCGCAGCGGCCCGGTGCAGCTCAGCCCGGAAGGAATCGAGAGAGTGCTGCACAACACCGGGCATCGAGGAAATTGGCAGCGGCTCGGTGGCGCCCTCGCGGATGAAGATCGGTTGAATCAACTGCGCCGGATGCACGCGTGTCTGCTGCGTGAGTCGGCGGAGCGCGCTGGTGGCTCGCAATCGCCGGGGCCGCACTCGCGGAAACTCGGCGTTCATAGCCGCCCCGCGTAGTCGGCAAGAGCTTCGACAAGAGCCTCAGCCGAGCGCTCAGGAGAGATGACGTGCACGCGCAAACCGACGGCTCGCGCCTGCTCAGTGGTGCGCGGGCCAATGCACGCAATGACCGTGGCGATGTGCAGATTCGGCGCCTGCTCGGCCAGTTGCTTGGCGACGCTGCCCGAGGTGACAAGCACGGCGGTGATTTCGCCAGCCGTCAGTTCGGCAACGACCTCGGGCAGAAGGGGGACGCCGATCGTGCGGTAGGCGGTGACAGTGACGGCAGTGAAGCCGAGAGCCGAGAGGCCCTCGGCGATAACCGACTCCGCAATGTCTGATTGCAGCACGAGGGCTCGTCCGGCGCCCTCCTGATTCGGCCACTCCCCCACAAGCCCGGCTGCCGAGTTGTCGGAGCTCGGCACGAGGTCCACGCGATAGCCAGCCTGCACGAGCGCGTTGGCGGTCGTCACGCCCACGGCGGCGATGCGCGTGGACGGCGGCACCCGGACATCCTGACTCACCAACACATCGACTGTCGTCGCGCTCGTGACAACCAGCCAGTCGAAGCTGCCACGACCGAGGGTGCTGAATGCTTCGGCGAGAGCCTGGGAGTCTTCGGCGCTCGCAAAGTTGATAAGGGGCGCAATGACGGGAGTCGCGCCCTGTTCCCGGAGGAGAGCCGCGACATCGTCGCCCCAGCCTCCCCCGCGCGGAACGAGCACGCGCCAGCCGCTCATCGCCTTGTCGGTTGCCGGGGTGTCGATTGTCACAGCTGCCTCCCGAGGGGTGCAAGCTCGGCGGCGCCTGCCGCGAGCAGTTCGGTTGCGACGCGTTCGGCGAGGTCCGCCGCCGGGTCACTCACATCTTCGGGGTAGAGCGCGTGCGAACTCGTGAGCATCGCCGAGCCGTCGAGAGCGTAAACGCGCGCGCTCAGAAAGAGCAGCCCGTCGTCGAACAGTGCGTGGGCCGCGATTGGCGCCGAACATCCCGCCTCCAATTGGGCGAGAACGCCACGCTCGGCCTCAACGGCTAGTCGCGTGTTGCGGTGGTCGAGCTTGACAATGGCTCGCAAGCGATGGTCGACCGTGTCGAGACCATCCGTGCGGACCTCGATCGCGAGCGCGCCCTGTGCAGGAGCCGTCGGCCAGTCATCGAGCTCCAAGAACTGGCTGACCGCCTCGGGGCGTTCCAGTCGATCGAGCCCCGCCGCCGCGAGAACGACAGCGTCGAGGTGGCGGTCGGGGTCGTCGGACCCCACCCGCGCCAGCCGCGTATCGACATTGCCGCGAATGTCGAGAACATCGAGATCGGGTCGAGCCGCGAGCAATTGCGCCCGCCGGCGTGGGGAACCGGTGCCCACCCGCGCACCCTCGGGCAGGGTCGCGAGAGTCAGGCCGTCGCGCGCGCAGAGCGCGTCGCGGGCGTCGGCACGCTTCGGGATCGCGACGACAGTGAGGCCCGCGGTGGGAGCCGTCGGGAGATCTTTATAAGAGTGGACCACCGCATCCACCTCGCCGCGCAGCAAGGACTCGCGCAGCGCGGCCGCAAAGACACCCGACCCGCCGAGCGAGGACAGCGACCCGGTCTGCCGGTCGCCGTCGGATTCGATGACCACAAGTTCGGCGCCCAGACGCTTCGCCACGGCTCCGGCCTGCGCGAGAGCGAGAGCGCTCCCCCGCGTACCGAGCCGGATCGGCGTGGCGGTCACGGTGCTACTCCCGCAATGGCCCGCTTGAACCCAAGACGAGCGTTCTCGCAGCAACCGGGTCGGCACACGTCGTACCACGGGCCGAGCTCGGTTTCATGGGGCCGCTGCGCGACCGGGGTGCCGTTCACGCGTTCCATCACCAGGTCGACAAGGCCCGAAACATAGGCCGGCGAGGTGCCGGGAGTCGGGGTTCGGACCGCGACCAGACCGTGCTCTTCTGCGGTCTCCATAGCCTCGGTGTCCAGATCCCAGAGCACCTCCATATGGTCGCTCACGAAACCCAACGGCACAATGACCACGGCCTCGACCCCGAGTGCGGGCAGCCCGGCGATGACATCGTTAATGTCGGGCTCGAGCCACGACTGGGTCGGCGGACCGGAACGGCTCTGATAGACGAGCTCCCAGCCGATCCGCCCGTCGTCGGTCGAGCCTGTCGAGACCCCGGCCTCGCGCATAACGACCTGCGCGACAGCGCGGTGCTGCGTCGCGTATGCGCCGCCCTCGTCGAACACGCGGTCGCGCGGACCGCTGTGTTCCGCATCCTGGGTCGGGATGCTATGGGTCGCAAACAGCACACGGATCGCATTCTCGGCAAAGCCGCGCTCCGTCAGCTCAGCGAGCGCAGTCCGCACGCCCTCGACGAACGGGGCCACGAAGCCGGGGTGGTCGAAGAACTGGCGGACCTTGTCGATGGTCAACCCGTCCTCGCGACGATCCGCTCCGAGTCCGGTTTCGTCGAGGGCAAGAGCGAAGTCCTCGCGATACTGTCGGCAGCTCGAATACGAGCTGTACGCGCTCGTCGCCAACCCCAGAAGGGTGCGGAATCCGCGCTCATGCGCCTCAAGCAGCGCATCCCGCAGGTACGGATCCCAATTGCGGTTGCCCCAGATCACCGGGAGGTCGATGTTGCGGGCCGCGAGCTCGGCCTCGAGAGCTGCTTTGAGCGCCCGGTTTTGCCCGTTGATCGGGCTGACACCGCCGAAGTGCCGGTAATGATGTGCGACCTCTTCGAGGCGCTCGTCGGGGATGCCACGACCGCGCGTCACATTTCTCAGGAAGGGGATCACGTCATCCTGCCCCTCTGGCCCGCCGAAGCCCGCGAGGATGATCGCGTCATACGCGACCGGTACCGTTACATGCTCGGGACCGGAGGCGGCGGCCGGCGATGCGCCCGGGATGCCGTCACGGGCTCCTTCGACATCGGCGCGCTCGACAGTGGTCATGCGATGACAGACGCGATTTCGGCCGGCTCGATCTTGCGACCTGTGAAGAACGGGATCTCTTCGCGAACATGGCGGCGCGCTTCTGTGGCGCGCAAGTGGCGCATGAGGTCGACGAGCTCGAGCGGGTCATCCGCCTCGAGGGCGAGAATCCACTCCCAGTCGCCCAGCGCGAATGAGGCCACAGTGTTGGCCTGCACGCCACGATATTCGGCACCTTTGCGCCCGTGGTCGGCCAGCATTGCGCGTCGCTCGTCGTCGGGCAGGAGGTACCACTCGTAGCTGCGCACGAAGGGGTACACCGTCACCCACGACTTGGGCGGCAACCCCCGCATGAATGATGGCGAATGGCTGCGGTTGAACTCGGCCTCGCGGTGCACGCCGAGACCGCTCCATTCCAGGGTGAGGAGCGCGGTGCTCGCCGTGCGTCGGAAGGTGCGAACGGCCTCCTGCAGACCTTCGGCCGTCGGCCCGTGGAACCAGACCAGGATGTCGGCGTCGGCGCGCAGGCCCGACACGTCGTAGATTCCCCGAACCACGACCCCCGAGGCGTCGATTTCGGCGAGGGCAGCATCGAGGAAATCGGGCGCGATGGCAAGAGACTCTTCTGTGCGACGCCACACCGCCCAGAGTGTGTAGGCGGTCTGCAGATCGGATTCGGGTGCTTCGGTCACGTCAGTCACGTCTTTATCATCGCCCTCGCATCGCTCGGGCGCGAATCAGCGAATGCGGGGGCGTTCGGCGGGGGGTTCAGTCGTCGCTAAAGATCGCCCAGGCGATAACGCCGACCACGACAACAGCGGCGGCGACTCCGCCGACAATCCACGGCACCGGGTTCTTCTCATATGAGGCGACGGCCTTGGTGCGCAGTTCTCCTGCGCGCTTGGGCACATTGAACTTGTCTTCTATCGCGTCGAGGGTAGCGGCGAGTTCCTCGCGCGCCTTCGCGGCCTGGGCTTTTGCGGTTTCTGCTGCAGTGGTCATCGTGACGACTCTCGCTTTCCGATTCCTTTGATGGCTCTGATGTCACGCGAAATGCTGTCGATCGACTCGGTCGGAATCGGCGGCACCCCCCGCTTGAAAATGCCCTGCCCGATCAGGGCGAGGATCACGGCAATGATCAGGAGCGCCGCCGCGACAACGAGCGCGGCAAGCCACCCCGGCATCACCTGTCCAAGTGCCAGCACCGCTGAGGTCAACAGAACCCCGATCATCGCGAGCAACACCAGCACGGCAGCCGCGAGGACACCGGCGCCAATGCCGAGGGCCTTGAGCTTGCCGATGAGCTCGGTCTTGAACAGCTCGATCTCGCGCGTGACGAGCTCGTGCACCAGATTTGGAACCGAGCCGAGAAGCGTGCCGAGAGATCGCGGGCGCCGGGCGCGCGCAGACCTGTCGGGCGATGCGAGGTGATCAGTGTGTGGAGTGTTGGACATGGTGGGCTCTGCCCCCGATCCGATCTTCGGCGTCAGCTCTTGGTGGTCCGCGACGAGGTGCTCGACGCAGTCGACTTGGCCGACGAGGTACGGCGTGCCGGCTTCTTGCCCGCGACCTGAGCGACGACCTTCTTGGCGTTGTCACTCACGAACTCTGCGACCTCCGGGGCCTTGTCTTTGACGAAGTCCTGAGCCGAGTCGACCTTCTCTTGCACACGCGGGTCGTTCCAGACCTTCAGCGCGGCGCTCCGAAGTTCTTCGTATTTCTCACGCCCCGCTTTGGTGCCGAGAACGTATCCGACCGCCAGTCCGGCGGCGAAAAGGATCTTGCCCTTCATAATGTGCTCCGTTCGTGGGACGGTTCGAGCCCTCAGCCTAAACCTGGGGCGTCGAGCCGGCGGAAAACAACCTCTCGGCCACAGCCTCCGCACGGTCGACGACCGCGGCCAGGCCTGTTCCCTCAGCCTCCCCCACCAGATGCATTCCGTCAACGGCATGAGTCCGAGGCGCAGCCCGTTCCCAGGTGCGGATTGCGGCGTCGTCGCGGGTGCCGAGGGGCACTCCCAGTAGCGCTGCGGCATCCCGCTCGGCTTGCGCAAGGAGCGCGTGGGCCGCTCCTGCAGCGTCCGTTGCATCGCCGTCATACGACAATCGGAGCACCTGACGGCCCCCAGCGATCTC
This sequence comes from Pseudolysinimonas sp., assembly GCA_035554115.1. Taxonomy (GTDB): domain Bacteria; phylum Actinomycetota; class Actinomycetes; order Actinomycetales; family Microbacteriaceae; genus CAXTSE01. Next base: position 19,689 of record DATMIW010000045.1, read on the forward strand.
GGCGACCCACGGCCATTTCGCGCTGACGTGGGTGAGTGCCCGCGCACCCACTGACGTTCCTTGCGCTGACCTTCCTCGCGCGACGAGCACACCTGTCCCGCGGGGAGCCGCTGCGAGCTCGGCTCCGTCGACGACGAGCGTGACCAGGGTGACGCGGCGACCAGGCCCGCTCTGCCCGCCGACATTCGGGGCGGCGATCACCACCTCGCCGGGCAGGCGTTCCACGCCGATTCGTATCCCCTCGGCATCCACGTCTGTCACCAGCGCACCTGTCCGCAACTCCACGCCGAGGTGCCGCACATCGACGAGCAATTCGTCCACGAGGCGCACGACGCCACCTCGAATTCCCGCGACAAGGGAGCCGGCTGGGGCCCGATCGCGAAGCTTACGGACGCCACGAGCTAGCGATCCCTCGCGCAGCAATGCCTGCCGCAGCCCCGGATGCGCGCGGTCCACGGGCAGCTCGTCCAGCTCGCGCGAATGGACGCCCCTCACGATCGGCGCAACTAGTCCCTCGGCGACACCGCGCCCCATCCGGCGTCGCACCAGCTCGCCGAGAGACGCGGAATCCGCCGCGAACGTGGCGGGCAGCAGCGCATCCAGCCGCGCGCGAAACGCGGCCCTCCTGCCGATGGCGGCGACCACATCGGCGGCGAGGGGCACCGCCGGGATACCGAGAACACTTGTCGCGGGAAGCGGAACGCTCGATCCGTCGGCGCGATACAGCCACGCCGGCAGGGCAGCCGGAGAAACGATGTCGTCGCCAAGCCGGAGTGCGCCGGCGAGAGCGGCCACCGCGCCACCGCGGGTGGCGAATGACTCGGCACCGGCGTCCAGTTCGATGCCCGCAACCGTGTGCCGATCGAGCTGTCCGCCGAAGCGATCCGATGCCTCGAGGACTGTGACGGAGCGGCCGCCTAGGGCGAGTCGCCGGGCGACGACGAGACCCGCGACACCGCCGCCCACCACGAGGACGGGCCGGGCAGGTGTGCGCGCGCTGGGGGGCAGTTCAGCCGCGTTCATGCACCAAATCGACGATGCGGGTGAGCACGTCGGGGTCCGTTTCGGGGGGAACACCGTGGCCGAGGTTGACGACATGCGCTGGTGCCTCGGCGCCTCGATCGAGAACATCGCGCACATGCGCGTCAAGGGTGGGAGCCGGCGCCGACAGCAGCGCCGGGTCGATGTTTCCCTGCAGGGGGGTGGTGCCACCCAGGCGACGGTTGGCCTCATCCAGCGGCAGACGCCAGTCGACCCCGACAACGTCTGCACCAATGTCGCGCATCACGTCGAGGAACTCGCCGCCCCCGAGACCGAAATGCACCTTCGGCACGGTCAGGCCGCGCAGAGCGCTGAACACGCGCTCGGAATGCGGCGCCACCCGACGCTGATAGTCGCGCCGCGAGAGAGTGCCCACCCACGAATCGAAAAGCTGCACCGCGCTCGCCCCTGCCTCCACCTGGGAGCGCAGGAAAGCGCCCGACACATCGGCACACCAATTGAGAAGAGCTGCCCAGGTGTGCGGGTCGGAGTACATGAGGCTGCGGGCTCGTTGCTGATCCTTGGACGGACCGCCCTCGACCAGGTACGAGGCCAGGGTGTACGGCGCGCCCGCGAAACCGATAAGCGGCGTGCTGCCGAGCTCGGCAACGGTCAAGGCGACGGCTTCACGGATCGGGTCGAGCGCATCCGGATCGAGGGGACGCAGGGCGAGTACATCGGATGCCGTGCGAATCGGGTTCTCGAGCACCGGACCGCGACCGGCCACAATCGAGACACCGACGCCGGCGAGCTTGACGGGCACGACGATGTCGCTGAAGAAGATGCCTGCGTCGACCCCGTGCCGACGCACCGGCTGCAGCGTGATCTCGCTCGCCATTGCCGGAGTAAGGCAGGCATCGAGCATGTCCGTGCCCTCACGAAGGGCACGATATTCCGGAAGGGAGCGGCCTGCCTGACGCATGAACCACACGGGCCGGACGTCTGTGCGCTCACCGCGGAACGCCCGAATAAGCGGCGACGCACTGGTGCGGCCGTCGACGAGAGGGTGGTCTGTCGCTAGGGTCACCTGACCAGGCTAAGGCCCGTATCTGCACGAAAGCGCCGAGCGAAGCGCGCGAAAGCGTGGGAGAGCCCCGGAGCGTAGGCTTGTCGGGTGCTCTTCTGTGTGACGGCTCACCACAGGAACACGGATTTCGACGTGCTCGACCGTGTGTCCCGTGGCGTGTCGACGACGGCTGCGGACCTTGTGGCCGACGTCGATTTCGTGCGCGGAGCCATCGTGCTGGCCACCTGCAATCGCTTTGAGGCCTATCTCGAAGTCGACGAGCCTCTGACCGCGGCAAGCGCGCTCGCCACAGAAGCCGTGTTCGCGAAGCTGGCCACAACGGTCGGCGCCGACGCCGATGAGCTGCGTACCCATGCGAGTGTTCTCACCGGCGACGAGGTCGTGCGCCATCTCTTCGCCGTCAGCGCGGGCCTCGAATCAATGGTGGTTGGCGAAGACGAGATCAGCGGGCAGGTCCAACGCGCACTCGTGGCGGCCCGCGCCGAAGGCACCTCGAGCAGCGGACTCGAGCAGCTCTTTCAACGCGCCGCGCGCACCTCGCGCCGCGTTCGGTCGATGGCTGACCTCGGAGGCGCCGGTCGCTCTCTCGCCCGCCTCGCCCTGGATCTCACCTCCACCCGCATTACCGATTGGCGCAGCGCCCGCGTGCTCGTCGTCGGAACGGGACGCTACGCGGCCACGACGATCGCTGCTCTGCACGACAGAGGTGCTCGCGATATCCGGGTGTTCTCGGCGACGGGGCGCGCCGAACGCTTCGCGATCAAATACGGAGCCCGCGCCGAGAGCGAGCTGAGCGCGGCCGTTGCGGATGCCGAGGTGATCATCACCTGCACCGCGCGGTACACGATCACGGTCGACGACATTCCGAAGCCCGATGTTGCGGAAGCACCGCGTCGGATCATCGTCGACCTCGGGCTGCCCCGCAATGTCGAACCCGCCGTCGGCGCGCTTCCCGGTGTGGAGCTGCTCGACCTTGAAGTTCTCGCCCTGCACGCGCCTCTCCCCCAGCTCGAACCAGGCGCACGCGATCTGGTCGGCTCGGCAGCCCAAGAGTTTTTGGCCGAATCCGTTGCGGCCCCGGGCATCGTCGCGCTTCGCACTCATGTGTTCGACGCGCTCGACGCAGAGATCGCTCGCGCCCGTGGCCGTGCCGCCAACAGCGCGGAGGCGGCTCGCACCGAGCAGGCGTTGCGGCACCTCGCGGGAGTTCTGCTGCATGCCCCGTCGGTGCGGGGACGCGAATTTGCGCAGGCGGGCCGCACCGAGGAATTCGTGGCGGCGTTGGAGGCCCTGTACGGCATCCGGTTGCCGGCCGAGCCGCGCTCGATCGCCCCCGATCGGCCTGCGGCAAACAACGGGCAGGGCACCGCCAGCGCCTAGCCGCGCACACCTCGGCGGGACGAGAAGAACGGCGAGGCTTTCGCCTCGCCGTTCCTCTGCCTTGCCGTTCTTCAGGGGTCTCCCCGCCGCCGCGTCTCAGCTCGCGGGCGGGGCGACCGTTATCGGGTCGTACTTACGCTGCCTGGGGGCGACGGCGCAGTGCACGGATCGCGAAGGCCGCGAGTCCTGCTACAAGCAGCAGGTCGGCTGCGATTATCAGTCCCGCCGGTGACCCACCCGTGAAGGCGAGGGTCTCAAGATCGCACGCCGTCGGTTTGACGAAGTTGATCGTCCACGAGGTCTGCGTGTCTTCGGCGAACCCGTAGTCGGGAGACCTCGGAGCAGCCGTCACCGTCACAGTGCTGGTCTTGTCGACCGCATAGCGACCCTGCGCAAGCTGCGTTCCGTCAACGGTCCAGATCACGGCACCGGCCGAAGCCGAGTCGTTGGACAGTGTGTAGGAGCCTGCGCTGAAGCACCCAATCTGGCTCGAAACCACCGTCGGCACCACGAGAGGCTGGGTCGGAAGGCAGGGGTCAGGGTGGATCTTCAGCGTGAAGGGCAGCGTCACCGACGGGTCGAGCTTGTACCCATCAGCCAGCTGCACGGTCACGATGTGTTCACCGGCTTCGGCGTCGTGCGTACCTGCCTCGGCCTCGTCACCGTCGATGAAGTAGCTCACTCCCGTCGTCGTGGGGATCGTGATAGTTCCCTTGACGGTCTGAGGCGAGGTGGGGTCCTGGTCGTAGCAGTACTCCTGCGTGACCTCGGGCTTGACCGGCGTGACAACCACCTTGCAGTCGCCGGGGTCGCCGAACAGGTGATCCCACGTGAAGGCCGGTGTCTCGTACTTGCTCGGGTCGTCGACCGTGGCGCGCACCCAGATGTGATCACCTGGCTGCACGATGAAGGTCGTGTTTTCGGTAATCGGGCGGGGGCTGAAGGTCACATTGTCGGTGCTCACGAGGTAGATAACGTGCGGCACATAGCTGAGTGTGTACGTCGACGGCTGAACCTGGCCCGGCTTCGTCTCGACGCAGACAGGTTCCGTGACCTCGGGGGTGACCGGTGTCACCTGCGTCAGGCAGTACCCACCGTTGACTGTCCAGAGGTCAAAGACCTTGCTGCCGCCGGCGATCTCATAGAAGTTGTCCGTGTCGCCGCGGGCAATGATCTGCACAGTCTTCACACCGGCGGGAACCGGGTAGACGCCTGCTTCGAGCGGGGTTGAGTCTTCAACTCCGTCGAATTTTGCGGTGTAGATGACTCCGGTCGTGGCGAAGATCTGGAAGCTGGCCGGGGTGTCATAGCCGCCGCCTGAGCAGATCTGTTGCGTGAACTCGGGGGTGACAGGATCGACGACGACCATGCACGGAGCGTCTGACGGCTCCTGGAAGACGAAGTTCGTCCAGACGGTTGTGCCATCGAGGGTGTACTTGCTGCTCGACGGTTTTGCCTCAGCGGTGATCGGCTGCCCGATCGTTGCCGTGTAGGTACCGGCTGGCGTCAGAGCGCCGTTGATGTACCAGAGCACACCAGCGTTAGCGACGAGCGTGTAGCTGGGGTCACTGTACGTGTTGGGGCCTGTGCACGCGGCCTGCTTTTTCGACAGCTGCGGGGTGACGTGGAAACATCCGGTGGGGAAGTATGCGGTCGCGATCGACGCGCTCGCCTTGGTCGTGACATTGCCGGCCGCCCAATACCCGGTGAGGGCGAGCGTGAGATCCTTCGGCTCCGTCAGGTGCTGCGTGAAGACTCGCGATTCGCTGAAACCGAGAGTTGTGCCGACCGGAACAACGTCGGGAAGGCTGGACTCGGTTATCACTTCGGACTTCGTCGACTCAGAGTTCGTGACAGTCCATGAGACCGTGTACGCGCCGGATGTGGCACAGCTGACGTCGACGGCGATCGTGTTGTGATGGGCACTCGCGGGTGAGGCCACGAGAGCCACCACACCTAGGGACAGGGCTGTGGCGATGGCGCCAGCCAGAATTTTCTTGAGCATGCTCGGGGGTTCCTTGCTGAGAGGAGAGAGCGGTCATACCGGGGCGCGGGGGAGCGCCGGCAGAGGGCACGTATGGGCGCGCCGAAAGCACGCGCCACGCATCCGGATACACCGGTCGGGGGCGAGGTGCACCGTCGGGGTGGGGTGCACGAGAAAAATGCGGGGGTAAGCGAAAGAGTGAGGGGGCTCCTTAGGGGGTCCGTCCTGGGGGAGGGCGCGCGATGTTTCGGGTATCACGCACCGAGGGACAACGATGACGCTAACAAGCCCCCCTATAGGGGGACATCGCCCACAGGGTTAAGAGTGCGGGTTAAACAACGATCACCGTGCGTGCGGCTACGGCGGTCGGCCGAGCCTCAGTGCACGTATTCCAGGAGGTCCGCACCAACGGTGCGCATGGCATCCAGCACCGCCAGGCGCGTGTGGATGGCCGAGTCGGCGAACTGCACCGTCACGGCATACGTCACGGCTGTCCGAGGGCCTCGCAGCACCCCAGCTTCTGCCCGTACCCCGGCATCCGTTCCAGTCGCGTTCACGAGAAGCAGGCCGTGGTCGACCGAACGATGAGACAGCGGGTCGAGCCCGAATGCACCGGCGACGAGTGACAAATTCGAGCCGAGCGACAGCCACCCCAGAACTCTGCTCGAGGTTTCAGAGTCGACGACTTCACCTCGCGCGAGCGCGGCGAACAACCACGCCAGCTCAGCCGTCGACCCCACCGACAGCTGCGGGGCATCGTCGGGACCGCGGTGATCGCGCGCTCGGTCGAGCAGAGCCGTACGCGTGAGCCCGAGGGATTCGGCACGGGCACGGACCGCCCCCAGGCCTACTTCGCGTAGCAGCACATTGGTCGCCAGATTGTCGTTCGTGGCACCGATCAGCGATGCCAGGTCTGCCACCGGGAGGGCGGGCGCTTGAAGGTACTGCCACGCGCCGGAGCGGCCCACTGCATCCCGAGCGGTCTTGTCGAGGATTCCGAAGCCCGCGACATTGTGTTCGGATATGCGCGCCGACACCTCGATGAGCAACAGAAGTTGGCCGACCGACGCGGTGGGCAACACAATTCGGTCGTCGATCTCGATGAGACGAACCCCGGTGTCGAGATCAGTTGCCGACGCCGACACATGAGCGCCCGCAAACGCCAAGCCCCCCAGCGCGGTGAAGGTGTTCGCGAACGACTCAGCCGGTTGCAGCGCACGATGACGCGGCGCGCGCGGAGTGCGTACCCGTGAGCGACGGTCGGATCCTGTGGCCGTATCTACCAAATGGTGACTCTGTCTTTCGGGTCGAGCCACAGCGCATCGCCTTCTGTGACACCGAATGCTGTCGAGAACTCATCGATATTGCGCACGATCTGATTGCACCGGAATTCGGTCGGTGAATGCGGATCGATCGAAAGCAGCCGCAGGGCTTCTTCATCGCGCAGTTTGGCACGCCATGCCTGCGCCCAGCTGAGAAAAAACCTCTCGGCCGCAGTGAGCCCGTCAATAACCGGCCCCTCGTCGGTCGAGCTTGTCGAGACCCCCAGCGACAACAGGTACGCCTTCCAGGCGATGGACAACCCGCCCAGATCGCCAATGTTCTCGCCGATCGTCAACGCACCGTTGACATGGTGGCCGGGTAATTGGGCTGGCTCGAGTGCGTCGTACTGCGCGATGAGGGATGCCGTGCGCGCCTCGAACGCCTCGCGATCGGCCGCTGTCCACCAGTCGGTGAGTCGCCCGTCGCCGTCATAGCGCGACCCCTGATCGTCGAATCCGTGACCGATTTCGTGGCCGATGACGGCGCCGATCGCACCATAATTCGCCGCCGCATCCCGGTTCTCGTCGAAGAACGGTGCCTGCAGAATCGCCGCGGGAAAGACGATCTCATTGAAGCCCGGGTTGTAATACGCGTTGATGGTCTGCGGCGTCATGAACCACTCGTCGCGGTCGAGCGGCGCACCGATCTTGCCCAGTTCGCGCTGGAACTCGAACTCGGTAGTCGCCCGGACATTGGCGACAACGTCATCCGGAACGATCTCGAGCGAGGAGTAGTCGCGCCATTTCACCGGGTAGCCGATTTTCGCCACGAACTTGTCGAGCTTCTGCAACGCCCGAGCCCGCGTCTCGTCGGTCATCCACTCGAGAGTGGTGATGGATTCGCGGTACGCCTCGATCAGATGCGCGACCAGATCATCCATCGCCGCCTTGGCTGTCGGGCTGAAATGCCGTTCGACATAGATGCGGCCTATGGCCTCGCCGAGAGCACCTTCGGTGACCGACACCCCACGCTTCCACCGAGCTCGCAGTTCGGGCGTGCCGCTGAGGGTCTTGCCATAGAAGTCGAAGTGCGCCTGCACGACCTCGGCATGCAGATAGGGAGCCGACGACCGGATCACCTGCCACCGCAGCCAGTCCCGCCACGCCTCCAGGTGGTCGCCATTGAGCAACGCGGCAACCCCGGTGAGGAAGCTCGGTTCGCGTACGACGACTTCGGCAAAGGATCCCGAGGGCACCCCCATCGCGTCCCGCCAGATGGCAAGCAGGCTCGCACGATCCTCTCCGGCGAGAGCCTCGACATCGGCCCACGGCAGCAGGTTGTAGGTGGCCTGGCTGTCGCGGGTGCGCACGTTATCCCAGTGCTGGGATGCGATGGCCGTCTCAAGATCGAACACTCGCTGCGCGCGGACGCTCGCGTCAGAAATACCGGCCAGGCCGAAGATCCGTTCCAGGTGTGCGCGGTAGGCCGCCCGGATTTCGGCGAACTTCTCTTCGCGGTAATACGACTCGTCGGGCAGGCCCAGTCCCCCCTGCTCGAAGAAGACGAGGTACCGCTCGGGGTTGCCGGGGTCGTTGTCGACGAAGGCGGGCAGGAAGCCGGAAGTGCCGCGGCGCTCAAGACGACCGAGAGCCGCCAAGAAGGCGGGGATGTCACCGAGCTCGTCGATGCCATCAAGATCAGACTGAATGGGCGTCCACCCAGCCGCCTCGATCTGCGCCTCATCCATGAAGCTCGAATAGAGGTCGCCGATCTTGCGCGCCTCGGTGCCGGGTTCAGCCGACTGCGCCTCTTCGATGATCTCCCGCACGGCCTGCTCTGCCTCTTCGGCGAGAACGTAGAACGAGCCATAGCGTGCCTTGTCGCTCGGAATCTCGGTGCGTGCAATCCACTTGCCATTCACGTGGCGGAAGAGGTCGTCGACCGGGCGGACCGCCGGGTCGAGTTCGTCAAGGTCGATTCCGGAGGTCGTCTGCGCATCAGTCACGCACGCCAGCCTAAATGCCCGCACCGACGCTCGGGTCGGGTGTTGCCTTAGTGGTCGTCGCCCTAGCTGGCCACGTACATCGACGTCAGGCCGCCAGGTCGCGTCGGCGATATCGAAGGAGGGCGATTCCCGACACCACCAACACAATTGCCCCGACCACGATCGTCGGCACCCAGTCGTCAGTCGGCAAGGTCGGAACATGCGTGATCGGACTGGCGTTCATGACGCCGTCGGGGAAATTCGCGAGTCCCCCAAACAAGCCAATGCCAATGCCTGCCGCATAAATCACCCAACTCAGCGCAACGGCGAAACGCGGCAGCACCGCGACGACGACTGCGGCAGCCGCGACGAATGACAGCGCCGCCGGGGCTTGCACCAGGCACTGCGCAAGCGAGAACCAGGCATTCTCGTCATCACCGGATCCCGCAAAACTCAGCGCGGCAGCAACGCCCGTCACACTCAGCACCACGAGCACCGACACCACCGCAGTCACCAAGAACGCCAACATCCAGCGATATCGAGAGAGGGGAGCCGCGAGCACGCTCTCCATAAGCCCATCGATCTCCTCCTCCCGCAGTCGCAACACCGCCTGGACCCCGGCAGCGCCGGCAACCGCACCGACGATCACCGTGATCGCGACGACCAAGGAACGCGACACATCCGCCTGTGTCGTATGCCCGAGGCTGGCCAGGATTCCCTCGATCTGCGGGTTGTCGATGCTTGCTTTCGAGATCGCTGTGACGAGCGAGCCGAGGACGGCGCCGAGCAGAGTCGATCCTGCCGTCCACGCGACAAGGGTGGGCCATTGCAGCCGCCAGGCGAGTGCGAACGGCGAGCGGAGTCCGGCGCGAGCGACAGCTCTTCCGCGACGTTCGGCGAGAAGGCTCGCTCCCACATCGCGTCGCGTCTGCACGACAAAGGCGACCACCAAGGTCACCACGGCCAGGGCTCCGATCACCGCGAGCGGCCAGAGACGATTCTCGGTGAAGGGCAAGATCTGCTGTCCCCAGCCGATGACAGAGAGCCAACTCGGCCATCCCGGCTCGAGGCTGATGCGGGTGAGATCGGGCGTGCCGAGCGCATCACCGGCTCCCCGGAACGCATACGCCGCAAGCACCGCCACTGTGCCCACACCGTTCGCCGCGCGCGAGGTCGCCGTGAGTTGGCCCGCGAGAAGACCGATGCCGAGAAAGGCAAGCCCGGTGAGCGCTAAGGCACCGGCACTCAGGATCGCGCCCCCCGCATCCAGCCCCGTCGCCACATATCCCACGGTGGCCAGCACCCCGAACACCCCGTTCGCGATCACCCCGAGCATGAGCGTTGCGATGAACGGCGCACGCCGCGAAACCGGCGTGGCGAGCACGAGTTCGCGACGCCCCTTCTCTTCATCACCTCGCCCATGACGAGTCGCCAAGAAGGTGTTCATCAGCCCTATCGTCAGGGCGAGAAAGGCAAAGGACTGAAAGTTCACCCCTGAACCAAGTGAGTCGCCATTCGGGATGCCGCGGAGGGCCAGAAGGGCGGGGGTCGCAAGGGCGACGCGCAAGATCGAGGCGCGGCCCGCCGCGTCGTCAAATTCCTGCGAAATGGCCGCAGCCGCGACCACGAGAAGAAAGACGGTGCCCAGAATCCAGATCGGCAGGGTGATCCGGTCTCTGCGCACTTGCTGCACCAGCAGTCGGAACATTGTCACGCGCGCGATCCGCGGTCGCCATAGTGCCGCAGGAACAGCTCTTCCAGAGACGGAGGCGACACCGTCAAAGCGGAAACCCCTGCCTGTGTGAGCAGCGCGAGCGTGGCATCGAGAGCGTCGGCATCGACGTCGAATACAAGTTGCTCGGCCTCCGTGCGCGCATCGTGAACTCCGGGCAGACCCGACACCGCGGCAAGGGTCGCGCCTGTCGACACCCGAAAGGTTGTGCGCCTCAGATGGCGTAGCGAAGCCAGAGTGCCGGATTCGACGGCCACTCCTTCACGCAGGATCGTGACGCGTTCGCAGAGCCGCTCGACCTCGCTCAAGATGTGGCTCGACAGCAGCACCGTGGCACCATCTTTGCGCACCCGGTCCACTTCGCGACGGAACACCTCCTCCATCACCGGGTCGAGCCCACTCGTCGGTTCGTCAAAAATGTAGAGTTGCGCGGGGCGAGCAAGTGCTGCAATAAGTGCGACCTTTTGGCGATTGCCCTTCGAATAGGCCCGGCCCTTCTTGCTCGGGTCGAGCTGAAAATCGTGCAGCAGTCGCGAACGCAGAGCGGGGTCGGCGCCCCCGCGCAGCCGGGTGAGAAAGTCGATGGTCTCCCCGCCCGAAAGGTTCGGCCAGAGGGCGACGTCGCCGGGGACGTATGCCACAGCGCGATGGATCTCGACCGCATCCTGCCATGGGTCTCGGCCCAGCACTCGGACGTCGCCACGGGTGCGGCGCAGCAGACCAAGCAACACTCGGATGGCCGTGGATTTGCCCGCGCCATTCGGGCCGAGGAAGCCGTGCACCTCTCCTTCAGAGATTGTCAGGTCTAAACCATCGAGCGCATGAACCGTTCCGAACTTCTTGACCAGACCTCTAGCCTCGACAACTGTCGCCATGCGAGGGATCGTACGCTTGCCCAATGTCATCCGCCCCAGCCACCCCGCGCACCCACGCGAAGGCCTGGCGTAACGCGGTCTTCGTCGTTTTCGCCCTCAACGGGGTGGCATCCGCGTCGTGGATGACCCGCATTCCCAGCGTGCGCGACCAACTGGATATCTCGGTCACCGAAATCGGCTTCCTCTTCTTCGCCCTTTCGGCTGGCGCGCTCGTCGGAGTCACACTCTCAAGCCACGTGGTTAACGCAATCGGCGGCCGCAGCACGATTGTTATCGCGATTGCAATTACCAGCGTGGGCATGCTCGGGGTCGGCGCGGGTACTGAGTTGATCGCCAGTTACTGGGTCGTGCTACCCGCCGCGGCGCTCATCGGTTTGGGGTTCGGGCTCTGCGATGTAGCGATGAACATCGAGGGCGCCGCTACCGAGCGGGTGCTCGGCGGCACCCTCATGCCCCTGTTCCATGCGAGCTGGAGTATCGGCACTGTCGCGGGCGCCGGCATCGGATCACTGGCGGCGTTCACCCACACAGGGACGGGCGTGCACCTCTCGATCACCGCCGTTGTGGTCATGGTCGGCACAGTGGTTGCGGCCCGGTGGATCCCCCGGATCGACATTCCGGTCGATGGCGCCACCACTCATACCGGCGTCGCGACCGGTCTCGCTCTCCGCGAGCGCATGGCGGTGTGGGGCAACCCCCGCATCCTTCTCATCGGACTCATAGCCCTCGGCATGACCTTCACCGAAGGTTCGGCCAACGACTGGCTCGCGCTCGGATTCGTGGATGACCGGGGCCTCGACAACGGACAGGGCGCCCTCGTGTTCGCCATCTTCACCGCCGCCATGACGGTTGGACGCATCGTCGGAGTCCCCGCGCTCAACCGCTTCGGCCGCGTGCGGATACTGCGCGCCGCCTCAATTGCGGCGGCCCTCGGAATCGCGACGGTGATCCTGGTGCCGATCGTCCCGATTGCGATTGTTGGCGTGATCGTCTGGGGCGTTGGCGCATCCCTCGGCTTCCCGGTGGCCCTGTCGGCGGCGGGCGACGACCCACGCACCGCCACCGCAGCAGTCGGTGCCGTGTCGACGATCGGATACATCGCGTTTCTGGCGGGCCCTCCAGTGTTAGGCGTCATCGGCGAGCACATCGGGGTGCTGAACGCCCTCGTGGTGGTGCTTGTGCTCATCGTTGTGACCGCGTTCGCGGTGCCGGCGGCCCGGCCGATTGTTGGTGCACCTGCAGCTAGCACGCCCGGTACCGTTGACAGGTGAGAATCGTCGTCGCCCGCTGTTCTGTCGACTACGCCGGCCGTCTAAGTGCGCATCTGCCTCTCGCCACCCGCCTGCTCGTCCTGAAAGCGGACGGCAGCGTGCTCGTGCACTCCGATTCGCTGAGCTACAAACCGCTCAACTGGATGAGCCCGCCCTGCACTCTCACCCAGGAAGACGTCGACGAGGAGCGTCGGGATGCCGGGGTCGTCGAACTCTGGCGCGTCACCCAGGCGAAGACCGCCGACCTTCTCGTGATCTCGATCCACGAGATCCTGCACGATTCACAGCACGAACTGGGCGTCGATCCGGGCCTGCAGAAAGACGGCGTCGAGGCCGATCTGCAGCGCCTGCTTGCCGAACAGATCGAACTCCTTGGCGACGGCCACACTCTGGTGCGCCGCGAGTTCATGACCGCAATCGGCCCGGTCGACATCCTGGCTCGGGATGCGGCGGGGGCTGCCGTCGCCGTCGAAATCAAGCGGCGGGGCGACATCGACGGCGTCGAACAGCTGACGCGCTACCTCGAACTCATGAACCGGGATCCCGCACTGGCCCCGGTCACCGGCGTGTTCGCGGCCCAGGAAATCAAGCCACAGGCGCGCACGCTGGCTGCCGACCGCGGCATCCGGTGTCTCGTCCTCGACTACGACGCGATGCGCGGTCTCGACAACGCCGAGAACCGCCTGTTCTAGCGACGCGTGTAGCTGGCGTCGCGCTTAGGCTGGAGGCGATGTCCACCCCTTATTCCGCCGTTCTGTTCGACCTCGACGGCACCATCGTCGACTCGGCACCCGGCATCACCGCGTCCCTCGCCTTCACTTTCGAAGAGCTCGGGATGCCCGTCCCCGCGCCTGCAGAGCTCCTCTCGTATGTGGGCCCCCCGATTCTCGATTCGTTCCGGGATCTCGCCGGCTTCACTCCGCAGGAGTCTGTCCGCGCGCTTCGCATCTACCGCACGCACTACATCTCAACTGGGGTGTTCGACGCGTCCCTGTACGCGGGCGTTCCGGATGTGCTGCGCGCCATCCACGAAAGCGGCATTCCTCTGTCGCTCGCCACCTCGAAGCCCGAAGGGCCCTCCCGGCTGATCCTCGAGCACTTCGACCTCATCGAGTATTTCGACGAATTGACCGGTGCGAGCGCCGACGAGGTACGCAGCGCAAAAGCCGACGTCGTTGAAGAGGCTCTGCGTCGGCTCGCTGCCGATGGGGCCGACCTGTCGAACCCGATCATGGTCGGCGACCGACGTCACGATGTCGAAGGTGCTGCACACCACGACGTGCCGACGATCTTCGTGACGTGGGGCTATGGATCCCTCGCCGAGCGCGCCGGAGCCGTTGCGGTCGTCGACACTCCGGCTCAGTTGCTCGCCGCGCTCGGCCTCGAAGAGCCAGCAGCCGCGTAGCTCTTACGCCGACGGCTCACGCCGCATGGCGCTCTTGCGGCGCATGCGTTTCAACAGGGCAGAACAGCCGCGACTCCTCGTGTCCGCCCGGCCGCTCCACAATGTGCTCATCCATCGGGGCTCCACAGTCCGGGCACAAGGCGCGCTCGACCGGGTGCTCAGGTGCATCTTCGAACGGGCCCACTTGGGCCGGCCCGAAGTACGGGAACAGCGCTCGATTGAGGCGCTGCCACCAGCTGTTGCCGGGGAATTCGCTTCGCGCATCCATATTGTTAGTGTACTCGCAATTAGTGCGCTAACTATTGATAGCCTTCATTCATGCCCGACACCGACCCGCTCGCCCTCGACAGGCAGGTGTGTTTCGCTCTCGCGGCCACCTCACGCAGCATCATTGGCCTCTATCGCCCGGTGCTCGAGCCGCTGGGTCTCACGCATCCGCAATACCTCGTCATGCTCGCCCTCTGGGAACGCAGCCCACGACGCGTGGGGGATATCGGCGAGGCACTGATGCTCGAGCCCGCCACCCTCAGTCCTCTGCTCCGACGGCTCGAGGCCGCCGGGCTCATCACCCGAGACCGCGATCCGAATGACGAGCGCGCGCTGGCCGTCGAGCTCACCTCCGCAGGCATCGCCCTACGCACGCGTGCGCTCGAGGTACCCGGCCAGATCGTCGAACGTCTGGGAATGTCGCTTCGCGACCTCGAAGAGACCCGTGACGCACTCACTCGGCTGCTCGCCGCAACACGCTAACCACAGCGGATGAGCGTCCGCCCGAAGGATCTCAGCTAACGAGCCAGCCGTTCGACAGCCGACTCGAAGACTCCGGGCGCGGTGCGTGCCGTCGGAACAATGAGCGATCGAAGTGGCGATGTGGCCGCCCAGGTGATCGCCCCGGTCAATCGTCGAAAGTCCCGCGTTATCCGTTTCCAATCGGCCTCGTACAGCTGAGGGTGCCCCGCCGCCACTGCCGTAATTGCCGCACTTGCCTGGTCGAGACCGATCCGAATTCCTTCCCCCGTGAGGGCATCGACATACCCGGAAGCGTCACCCACTAAGAGCGTTCGCCCGAGAACGCGTCGACGTGTGCGGTGGCGAAGCGGACCGGCTCCGCGGAGTTGACTCGCCGCCGGTGCTCGCCGCACGCGTTCCGCAAGCTGAGGTGTCAGCGCGAGCGCCTCGTCGAAATGCACGCCGGGCGCGGCAAGGAGCGCAATGTTCACAAGGCCATCCGCGGACGGCGTGACGTACATTTCGCCCAGGCTCGACCAGTGAACCTCGATCAGGTCGGTCCATTGCTCGACTCGATAGTGCCGTCGCTGCCCGTAGCGCCTGCGCGTTCGCGGGGTTGGCAACGCCATCCCCAGGTCCCGGGCGATCCGCGAGGTCAACCCGTCTGCGGCGATCAGCCAGTCGGCGCGTATGCCGCCCGCGGTCACCCCCGTGGCATCCTGTATGACGCCGTTCACGTGGTCCACCACGAATCGCGCGCCCAGATCTTCCGCGCGCGCGTGCAGCGCCTGATGCAGGACAGTCCTCCGCACACCCAGACCGTTGCCGGTGATGAAACGGTGCGAGGCCGTACGCCCGTCAGTGTCGATGTACTCCACACCCCGCAGCGGAAACCCCCGCGGATGCACGCCGAGGCGGGTCAACGCAGGCACAGCGCCCGGCATCAAACCTTCGCCGCACGCTTTATCGATCGGCCCGACGCGCGGTTCGACAACCACAACGTCGAGCCCGGCGAGGCGCGCCTCAATTGCCGCCGCCAAGCCGACGGGTCCTCCCCCCGCCACCAGGATCTCCGTCTCGATGCTCATTGAATTTCGGCCGAACCCGCGGCCATGAGGGCGCGATTCTCGGTGGGGATGCGAAACCCCAGCAGCAGCACGGCGTTCAGAACCGTGAAAAGGGAGGCCGTGATCCATGCCGAATGGACAAGCGGAAGCGCTACCCCCTCCACCGCAACGAGCACATAGTTGGGATGCCGCAAGCGCTTCCAGCGATACGGCCCGCGCGCCTGCAGCCGCATGCCCGGCACCACAATCACGCGTGTGTTCCACTGGTGGCCCAGGCTGCGGATGATCCACAGGCGCCCCACCTGGCAGGCCACGGCAATCACGAGCATCGGCCAACCGAGCGTCGGCACGAAGACGCGCCCCAGCAGCCACACCTCGGCGACGGATCCCACGAGCAGCCCCGTATGCAACGCCACCATGACCGGGAAGTGGCCCCGCCCGCTCTCAACCCCACCCCGCGCGAACGCCCATCGGGCATTGCGCGTCGACACGATGAGCTCGTTGATTCGCTCCCCGCCCGTGAGCAGGATGAACACGGTGAACAGCAGAGCACTCGTCTCAAACGATGGATCGGTCGACATCAGGCCGCCCATTCAAGCACGACGTATTCGCTCGACACGCCGGGCCCGAGGGCGAACAGCAGCCCGCGGGTTCCCGTGGGTTGTTCGAGCGAATCGGCGAGCACATGCAGTACCGAAGCCGAGGACAGGTTCCCGACGCGGTCAAGAGACGACCAGCTCGCGGCCAACTCGTTGTCGTGTAAGCCGAGTCCGTGCTCGAAGGCCCTGAGCACGCGCGGACCACCCGGATGCGCAATCCAGGCTCCAATATCCGCCCGAGTCAGTTCATGGTCGGCCAGCACGCCGTCCACATCCGCTGCCACATTGGCATCGATCGTGTCGGCGACACCAGCGCTCAGCACAATGCGGAAACCTGTCCCCCCGATATCCCATCCGATCATCCCGGCACTGTCGGGGTACAGAGCACTGTGAGTTCCGACAATCTGCGGGCCGCTGCCCACAACATCGCTCCGCTCGTCTCCGACCATGAGGACGGCCGCGGCCCCATCGCCAAACAGTCCGCTCGCCACATAGTTGGCGACCGAGGCATCGTCGCGTTGCAGGGTAAGCGAGCAGAGCTCGACAGACACCAAGAGCGCCACTTCATGGGGGTGACCCACAAGATAGTCGTGCAGGCGAGCGATCCCCGCTGCACCAGCGACACACCCGAGGCCGAAAGACGGCAGTCGCTTCACATCGGGCCGCATTCCCAGAATCGGAACGAGTCGCGCGTCGATCGACGGCGCTGACACCCCCGTTACCGAGGTGAACAGCACAAAATCAATGTCGCGTGCCTCGAGGTGTGCGGTTTCGAGAGCGTTAGTGACAGCCCGTGCCGCGAGCAGGGTGCCCTCGTGAATCCAAATGTCGTTCGCTGCGGTGAAACCGCCCAGATCGCGGTAGTGCTCGAGCGGCAGAACCGTGTGCCGTCGACCGATGCCGCTCGCCTCGTGAAAACGAGACAGGACCGCCCGCTGTGCGGGGTCGGTGGTGATCAGGCCTGCCAACGCATCAGTGATTTCGGCTTGCGTAGAGACGAATTCGGGAAGGGTGGGAGCCGCCGCGACGATGCGTGACATTTTCGGACGGTATCACGGCTCCGCTCTGGCCGGCAGACCTTGCGTCAGCTCTCGGAGTCTGGGTGCGTCGGCGACTCGGCAACGGTGGCCTCCGCGCGTTCTTCGACCACCTTGAGAATGGATTTCAGAGACGACCGCAGATGAACCGACGTTGCCGACGCGGCGAGCGCCTCGTCTCCGTCACGAATCGCCTCGCAGATGAGGCGATGTTCTTCTGCCGCCCGCAGCAGGCGGCCCGGGTTGTCCGCCGCAATGCGTCGCACGCGCACGAGATGGGTGCGCATGCCGTCGAGGGCGCTCTGGAAGGCGGGGTTGTGAACGGCTTCGTCGATTGCGGCGTCGAAGCGCGTGACAACTCGGTAGTAGCTGGCGAGGTCATCCTCGGCGACGGTCGTCGCAAGGTAGTCGAACTCTTTGGCAAGTTCGGCGAAGGCTGCTGGATTGCGGCGCCGCGCCGCGAGACGTGCTGCCTGAGTCTCAAGGGCCTCGCGCAGCTCGAACAGCTCATTCACGTTCTCGGCCGACATGGCGGGAACGACGCCAGCCGTGCCGACACTCGTGTCGAGCAGGCCTTCGAGGGCCAAACGTGAGAGGGCCGCGCGCAACGGTGTGCGAGAGACTCCGAGCCGATCGGCGAGGTCGATCTCACTCAGTGCGGTGCCGGGAGACAGGCGCCACGAGAGGATGTCCTCCCGCAGAGTCTCATAGGCATTCTCGGTCGCGCGCACGGCTTCAATTCTACGCGACCGATATGTGTGAGGCCCGTGGCGTCGTGAACACGCCGAGCCCAGCCTCGCCAACCTAGAGTGGCCACATGATGCAGCGACGGATGCTCGCAGCGGCAGCCGGGGTGGCCTCCGTCGCCCTCGGTCTTGGTGTCGCCGAGCTGGTGGCGGCTCTCGTGGCTCCGGCCGCGAGTCCGCTTCTCGTCGTCGGTTCGCTGATCATCGATCTGGCCCCGAGCTGGGCGAAAGAGACGGCGATCGCGCTGTTCGGCACCGGCGACAAAGTCGCGCTGCTCGTCCTGATCGGGGTGGTCCTCGCCGCGTTGGCGGCCGGCGCCGGCATCCTCGAAGAGCGGCGTCCGCCCCTCGGTCGGATCGTGATCGGTTTGGGAGCAATTCTTGGGGTGCTCGCGGCCGTGACACGCTCGGGTGCCGCCGTGCTCGATGCCGTCCCGCCGACGATCGCGGCGATCGGCGCGGTTGTGGCGCTCGGCCTTCTTCTTCGACGACTCCCCGAGAAGTCCGGCCGACCAGGCGCGGACAACCCCGATCGTCGAACCTTCCTGGTCTGGGCCGGTGGGGTGACGGCGACAGGAATCGTCACCGCGATCGCGGGAACCGCACTCCAGGCCGGGGCGCGCGCATCCCAAGCGGTTCGTGAAGCCTTCGTGCTGCCCGATCCCGCGACCCCAGCTCCGCCGGTGCCCGCGGGTGCCGACTTTCGTATCGAAGGCCTCGCCCCCGTCATCACCCCGAACGCGGACTTCTATCGCATTGACACCGCGCTGCGGATCCCGCAGATCGACGCGAATAGCTGGTCGGTGCGCGTCACAGGAGAGGTCGAGAACGAGATCGAGCTCACGTGGGCCGAATTGATCGCGCTGCCGCTAGACGAGAGCGTCACAACTCTTATGTGCGTCTCAAACGAGGTGGGCGGATCCCTCATCGGCACCGCGCGCTGGCTCGGCTCCCCCATCCGCGACCTTCTCACGCGCGCCACCCCGAAGCCCGGCGCCGACATGGTGCTGTCGAAAAGCCAGGACGGCTTCACCGCGGGAACACCGCTCAGCGTTCTGCAGGATCCCGATCGCAATGCGATCTTCGCCATCGGAATGAACGGTGAGCCCCTCCCGCCCGAGCACGGTTTTCCGGTGCGCATGGTCGTGCCCGGCCTATACGGCTATGTGTCGGCCACAAAATGGGTGGTCGAGCTCGAGGTCACGCGATTCTCACGAGCGCGCGCGTATTGGACCGATCGCGGCTGGGGCGAGAAGGGCCCGATCAAAGTGGAGTCGCGGATCGACGTGGTGAAATCCCCGACGAACCCGGGCGACCCACACATCATCGCGGGAGTTGCCTGGCACCAGCACACGGGCATTGCGAAGGTCGAAGTGCAGATCGATGACGAACCCTGGGTCGAGGCCGAGCTCGCTGATGCGGTTTCGATCGACACCTGGGTGCAGTGGCGGATGCCGTGGCATGCGACCCGCGGATCTCACACCATCCGAGCACGCGCGACAAACACCGCAGGCGAAACGCAAACCTCACACGAAGCCGACGTGCTGCCCGACGGCGCGACCGGCTACCCCTCGATAGAGGTCACGATCTAGACGACATCCCCAAGATAAATAAAGTGTGCGCGAGGCGGGACTTGAACCCGCACGCCCTTTCGAGCACTGGCACCTGAAGCCAGCGCGTCTGCCAATTCCGCCACTCGCGCGTGCAACCACCGGGGTGATCAACTCAGCGAGAATAGCATCCCAGGCGGGGCCGACTAACATCGTGATGATCACGCCAGCCCGGCCCCGGGCCGAGGCCGTAGCGGAGAGAAGGTGTCGTGGGAGTTCTCGACAGCTTCGAGCGGGGTATCGAGCGCGTCGTCGGCGGGGCGTTCGCCAGGACGTTCAAGAGCGGCCTGCAGCCTCTTGAGGTGACAGCGGCCCTGCGTCGCGAACTCGACACCCGTGCCGCAGTCGTCTCACGCGAGCGCATTTTGGTGCCCAATCAGTTCACGGTGCGGCTTGCCCCGGGAGATCATGAGCGGATGACGGGCCTCGGCCCCGCGCTCATCGACGAGTTCACACAACTGGTGCAATCCCACGCGACGGCGCAGCACTACTCCTTCGCCGGCGGCATCTCCATAACACTCGAACGCGACCCCAGCCTCAGCGAAGGCATGGTGCGCATCGACTCCGTCAACGTCAAAGGTGCTGTCGCCTGGACTCCGGTGCTCGAGATCGCGGGCAAGCGCTACCCGATCACCCAGGCCCGTACGATCATCGGGCGGGGGTCCGACGCCGACATCACGATCGACGACACGGGCACCTCGCGCAAGCACATTGAAATTTTGTGGGATGGCACGCGCGGCCAGGTCAATGACCTGGGTTCGACCAACGGGTCGAAGCTGAACGGGCAGCCCCTCACGAAGGCGCCGCTTCCGCCCGATTCGGTTATCGAACTGGGCCGCACGCGCGTGGTGTTCCGCGTCCTCGCTCAGGCGGCAAGCGCATGAGCGAACTGACCCTGCTGCTGCTGCGGCTCGGGTTTCTGTTGCTCATGTGGGCGTTCGTTTTCGCGATCGTCTACGCGCTGCGGTCCGATTTGTTTGGCTCGCGCGCCCGACGGATGCCTGAGCAGCCTGTCGTCTCGGCACCGTTCCCTGCGGCGAGCGCGGCCCCCGTTCCCGCGGCAACCCCCGCCCCGCCCACCGAGCCGACGGCTCTGCGCGCACCTCCGCACGCCGGAACCGGCACTCCGCGTCGTCTCGTCATCACCAGCGGCCCGCGCGAAGGTACAGAGATCGACTTGCCAGCCGAGCAGCTGACAATCGGTCGGTCGAGCGAATCGGGCCTGGTGATCCGCGACGATTACACCTCGACACATCATGCACGCCTCATGCTGTGGAACGACCAGTGGGTTGTGCAAGACCTAGACTCGACCAATGGCACCTTCTTGGACGGTTCGCGGGTGACGCTGCCGACTCCGGTATCGGTCGGCGCGACGGTAACGATTGGCACGACGAGTTTCGAGCTTCGGCGGTAGCCATGCCCACGACCCCCTCGCCCCCGAGTGCGGCCGTCTCCCACGTCGGAAAGATCCGCTCGAACAACCAGGACTCCGGCTATATGGGAGCCCACCTGTTTGTGGTGGCTGATGGGATGGGCGGGCACGCGGGCGGCGACGTCGCCTCCGCAATAGCGACCAAGCGGATCGCCGAAGTGGACCGCGAATTCCCCACCGTCGAAGAGGCCCAATTCGCCCTGCAGTCGGCGCTGATCGCTGCCAACTCGCTGCTCGCCGAGACAGTGTTCGAGCATTCCGAACTCACAGGCATGGGCACAACTGTGAGCGGGGTTCTGCGGGTCGGCAACACTTTCGCCTTTGCCCATATCGGCGACTCGCGGGTTTACCGCTATCGCGATGGCGAGCTCACCCAGATGAGCGCCGACCACACCTTCGTGCAGCGTCTTGTGGATTCAGGCCGAATAACCGCTGAAGAGGCCGCCGTCCATCCTCGCCGTTCGGTGCTCATGCGAGTTCTCGGCGACGTCGATGCCGCACCCGAGATCGATATCGATGCCTTCGACGTCGAGCCGGGCGACCGTTGGCTGCTGTGCTCCGACGGCCTGTCGAGTTATGTCAGCGACGACAAGATCGCCCATGTTCTCGGAACCCTCCGCTCCGCCCAAGGCGCCGCCGATCGTCTCGTCAAAGAGAGCCTCGATCACGGGGCCCCCGACAACGTGACAGTTGTCCTCGTCGACATTAAAGAGAACGACGAACCCACGTCATCTCCGTCGCTGTTCGTCGGCTCCGCCGCCGAACCCTTGAGTTTCGAAAACGACACGGGTCGACGTCCGATCCGCCTGCCCACCCTGCTGCTGCATCCCCTCAAAGCCACGGCACCCGAAGACTCGCATTTCGAACCGGAGCGCGAGGAATACCTCGAAGAGCTGATCGAAGAGGATCGACGCCGCGCGCGGCGACGTCGCATCGTGTGGCTGGTCGTCGTCGCCCTCGCCATTGCAGCGATCATCGCGGGCCTGATCGGCGCCTACCAATGGACTCAGACTCACTATTTCGTCGCCGATAACAACGGCACTGTCGCCATCTACCGCGGCGTGCAGCAAAACCTCGGTCCCATCGAACTTTCGACGGTCTACCAGACCACGCACATCGAAATTTCCGACCTACCGCAATATCAGCAGGACGCCGTCGAGTCGACGATCAGCGCCGACAATCTGCGTGACGCTCTCGACATCGTTCAGCGACTTACCGAACAGGTGAGCAAGTGAGCAGCCCGGCCGACACCGGCATTCGTGACACGTTCACGGCCAGCAACATCCGGATCCGGCTTCGCACCCCCGCCCGGCGGCGCAACCTCGAGCTGGCATTGCTTCTTGCGGCCTTCGCGATCGACGCGGCGGCCCTGGCCCTTGTCGAGCTGGGTGCCATGGGGAGAGTCGGCGGCACAGTCCTCGCTTTAGGGGCCGGGCTCGGACTTCTGTTGCTGATTCTGCACGTCGCCTTGCGCGTCGTGGCGCCGGATGCGGACCCCTTCCTGCTGCCGATCGCCACAGTTCTCAACGGGCTCGGCATCGCCGAAATCACCCGACTCGACATTGCCGAGGGCTTCTCGGGGTGGGACGCCGCCGGAATCCGCCAGATCGCGTGGACAGCGATGGCGATAATCGGCTGCATCGCCGTCGTGGTGGGCATTCGCAACCACCGTGTGCTGCAGCGGTTCCGCTACATCGCCATGGCAACGGCCTTTGCGCTTCTGGTACTGCCGATCATTCCGGGACTGCGCGATCCGCGATTCGGCGCCTATATCTGGATCCAAGTTGGTCCGTTCTCCTTCCAGCCGGGAGAGCTGGCCAAGATCGCGCTGGCGATCTTCTTCGCCGGGTACCTCGTCCAAGCTCGTGACTCCCTGTCGCTCGTCGGCCGACGCATATTGGGCATGACGTTCCCCCGCGCGCGGGATCTCGGCCCGATCCTCGTTATCTGGGCTCTCGCGATGCTTGTGCTCGTCTTGCAGCGCGACCTCGGCACCTCGCTGCTGTACTTCGGCCTCTTCGTCGTCATGATCTACGTTGCGACCGGCCGCCTGAGCTGGGTCGCCCTCGGGCTCACCCTCTTTATCGGGGGAGCACTGCTCGCAAGCCAAGTGCTCACATACGTCAATGGTCGGTTCTCGGCCTGGCTCGACTCGTTCAATCCCAAGAACTACGACGCCGCCGGGGGCAGTTACCAACTCGTGCAGGGCCTCTTCGGGCTGGCCGACGGGGGACTGGTCGGCACGGGGCTTGGGCAGGGGCGCCCGGACATCGTCCCGCTCGCCGAGAGTGACTACATCATCGCGAGCCTGGGTGAAGAGCTTGGGCTCGTCGGCATTTTCGCCATCCTCGGGCTCTATCTCCTTTTCGTGTCCCGGGGATTCCGGATCGGCTTCACAGGTCAGGACGATTTCGGCCGGCTGCTCGGCGTCGGCTTGTCGTTCGTTGTCGCCCTGCAGGTATTCGTGGTCATCGGAGGCGTCACCCGCGTGATCCCTCTGACAGGTCTCACCACTCCATTTCTCGCCGCCGGGGGGTCGTCACTCGTCGCGAACTGGATCATCGTGGCGCTTCTGCTGCGGCTCTCCGACTCGGTACGCGCACAGCCCCGTCTGGTGGTGGAAGCGTGAACAAAGAACTTCGTCGCGTGAGCATTGTTGTGCTGCTGATGTTCGTGGCACTTTTCGGGTCGTCAACGGTGATCCAGGTGTTCCAACAGGACAACCTCAAGGCCGACAGTCGCAACTCACGCACCCTCTATGCGAGTTTCTCGGCAGAACGCGGCGCGATTCTCGTCGACGGTCAGCCGATCGCGCAGTCGACACCGGTCGACGACCAGTACAAATACCTCCGTACCTACCCGCAAGGCCAGCTGTATTCGGCGGTGACCGGCTACTTCACTCTCAACCAGGGGAACACCGGCGTAGAGGGCTCGCTCAACGACTACCTCAGCGGTACGGCCAACGAGCAGTTCCTCGACCAGTTGAACGCGATCATCACCGGCCAGAACCCGCGAGGGGCGTCGGTAGAGCTGACAATCGACCCCGTCGTGCAGCAAGCGGCCTGGGATGCGCTCGGCGACTATAAGGGAGCCGTCGTTGCGCTCGATCCGAAAACGGGCGCGATCCTCGCCATGGTCTCGAAGCCGAGCTTCGACCCGAATTCCCTGGCCACTCACGACTCCGCGGCGTTCCGCGCTAGCTACAAGAGCCTCATCAACGATCCGTCCGACCCGCTCGTCAATCGGGCGATAGCGGGCGATCTCAACCCTCCGGGGTCGACCTTCAAAATCGTGGTGACGGCCGCCGCCCTTGAGAGTGGACTCAGCCCCGACACGGCATTCCCCAATCCCGGTCGTCTCACCTTGCCGCAGAGCACAGCGGTCATCACCAACGCCGAGGGCGGCGCGTGCGGGGGCGGCGAGACGGCCACGATCGCGACGGCTCTGCGGTTGTCGTGCAACATCCCATTTGCCCAGCTTGGCCTGCAGCTCGGCAACGCCACGATCGCGAAACAGGCCAAAGCTTTCGGATTCGGTGACGAGAATCTACGCATCCCCATGCGCGTGGAGCCCAGTGTCTATCCCGCGACCCAGAGCCCTGCCGAGCAGATGCTGTCGTCCTTCGGGCAGGCGAGCGACCGGGTGTCACCCTTGCAGATGGCCATGGTCTCGGCCGCTGTCGCCAACGGGGGCAAACTCATGACACCGAATCTGGTCGACAGCATCATGGCGCCGGATCTGTCGGTGATCCAGAGCCTCACCCCCACCGAATACGGCACCCCTATCAGCGCGCAGACAGCGGCGACAATGACTCAAATGTTGGTCGCCGATGTCTCCAACGGGGCCGCGAGTAATGCAAGAATTAGCGGAGTCGACGTCGCGGGCAAAACAGGCACAGCAGAGAACGGCGACGGTGAGCCATACACACTCTGGTTCACCGGTTTCGCCCCGGCGAATGACCCCCAGGTCGCTGTCGCGGTCGTGATCGAAGACGGTGGTGGCCAAGGCCAGTCCGCATTCGGCAACAAGCTCGCGGCACCGGTTGCGAAGCGAGTGATAGAGGCGGTGCTGAACAGATGAGACCCTCGAGCGGCCTCACCTTCGGTGGTCGATACCAACTGTCGTCCCGCATCGCCATCGGCGGTATGGGCGAGGTGTGGCAAGCAACCGACCTCGTCATCGGGCGCACCGTGGCGATCAAGATTTTGAAAGACGAGTTCCTCGGCGACCCCGGCTTTCTCGAACGATTCCGTGCAGAAGCTCGGCACGCAGCCCTCGTCAATCACGAGGGAATCGCCAACGTCTTCGACTATGGCGAAGAAGATGGCAGCGCCTTCTTGGTTATGGAGCTGGTCCCCGGCGAGGCGCTCAGCTCCGTCCTCGAGCGCGAGCGCGTCCTCCCCACCGACAAGGTCCTCGACATCGTCGCCCAGACCGCGTCGGCCCTGCACGCCGCGCACCAAGCCGGTCTCGTGCACCGCGACATCAAACCGGGCAACCTGCTGATCACCCCCGACGGACGCGTCAAGATCACCGACTTCGGCATCGCGCGCATTGCCGATCAGGTGCCGCTCACCGCCACCGGCCAGGTGATGGGCACTGTGCAGTACCTCTCTCCGGAGCAGGCGAGCGGGCACTCTGCTTCGCCGACCACAGACATCTATTCGCTCGGCATCGTCGCCTACGAGGCTCTCGCTGGCCGACGCCCGTTTACCGGCGAATCGCAGGTCGCCATTGCGATGGCGCAGATCAACGAGGCCCCGGCAGAACTACCCGTGACTGTCGCCGAGCCCGTCCGCAATCTGGTCTACGGATGCATCGCCAAGAAACCGGACGACCGCCCCGCCTCTGCCGCCCACCTCGCGCGCGCGGCTCAGGCTCTGCGCCGTGGCGACGTTGCCGCCGCCACCGCCGCCGTGCCGGGCATCGGGGGAGACGACCCCTTCGCCGGCTTCACCCCGGTTGCCGTGGGCGCCACCACTGCGACCCGCCTGCTGGGCCCCGGCCTGCCCCCGACAGCCGGCACCGACATCGTCGAAGAACCGAAGCGCCGCAACCCCTGGATCTGGGCTCTCATCGCGATTGTCGCCGTCCTCGCGATCGCCCTCATCTCCATCCTCATCGTCTTCTTGGCGAACCCCACGCCGAGTCCGAAGCCGACAAGTTCGAACTCTTCCCACTCGTCCCAGCCCAGCTCACCGAGCTCGACCCCGACCGTGAAAACGGCAGCCATTCTCGCGAGCGACTATCTCGGGAAGGATTTCAACGAGGTTCAGGACGCGCTCGTTGGGCTCGGGTTTTCCAATGTGACTCGTGTCGACGGATCCTCCGCTGACACTCCCAACAAGAACAACACGGTGCAGGCGATCACCCCCGCCGGCAGGGCAGTTGCCTTGACGGAGACGATCGTGGTCACTGTCTACAAGGACTACGGCGGGGCGCCAGGTACCGCCGCCCCCTCGGGTCCCGCCACTTCTCCCGTAGTTGGCGTCCCGTTCAACATCACCTGGTCCCCATACACCTGCCCCAGCGGATTCCCACGGGGCGACTATGCGGTCACCGCCACAAACGCCGATCCGGCCGGAACTACCACGGTATCGAGCGACCAGACGAGCGCGACCTTCACGGCGACCACACCCGGCGCAGTGACATTCACCCTCACTGCGTCGTGCCAAGGCCTGGATCCCAGTTTGCAGCCCGCGACCTCCGGGCCACTCACCATCACGGCCGTCGGTCCCTGACCCAACCCGCTGCCCGCGACAGGGCAGTTACACTAACTACGCACTGGGCACCGAGAAGAGGCGAGCATGGCAGAGGGAGTGGCGGCTGACGTCCGTCTGCTGGCCGGTCGGTACCAGATCGGCGAGCTCCTGGGCCGCGGCGGAATGGCCGACGTCCACGCCGGAACCGACTCCCGCCTCGGTCGCCGGGTTGCGATCAAACTTCTCAAGCCCTCCCTCGCCACCGACCCGGCTTTCCGCACTCGTTTCCGCCAAGAGGCGCAGGCCGCGGCTCGCATGGCCAACCCCACGATCGTGCGGGTCTACGACGCAGGCGAAGAGACTGTCACCGATGCCTCCGGGGCCGAGATCCAGGTCCCGTTCATCGTCATGGAATATGTCGAGGGCACGCTTCTCAAAGATCGCATCGCCGAAGGCCCTATTGAGCCGGCTGAGGCCGGGCGCATCGTCGAAGGCATCCTGACCGCACTCGAATACTCGCATCGGGCCGGAGTCGTGCACCGCGACATCAAGCCCGGCAACGTCATGGTGACGACCACGGGTCAGGTCAAGGTCATGGACTTTGGTATTGCCCGCGCCATATCCGACTCGTCAGCCACGATCGCTCAGACCAGCGCGATCCTAGGCACGGCCCAATACTTCTCTCCCGAACAGGCTCGCGGCGAAGCGATTGATGCCCGTACCGACCTGTACTCCACAGGGGTCGTTCTCTACGAACTTCTCACCGGGCGCCCGCCGTTCCGCGGCGAAACCGCCGTCGCCACGGCCTACCAGCACGTAAGCGAAGCGCCCACCCCACCCAATGTGCTGAACCACGCGATCTCGCCTGCCCTCAACTCGGTCGTCTTGCGCGCCCTTGCCAAGGACAAGCTCACCCGGTTCCAGACGGCAGCTGAGTTCCGCGAGGATCTGAAAGTCGCGCTCTCGGGAAAAGTCCCCGACCGGACGGCGGCCGGGGATGACTTCAACACGACCCTTTTCGGCGTGAATCCCACCTCGAGCGCGACTTCGGAAGCGACCCTGCGTCGCTTGGCGAACGATGAAGACGACCGGACGCCACGCACCCAGAGCCGTCCGCCCGTGGCATGGGTATGGGCCATCATCGCCATGCTCGTCGTCATCGTCGCGGCCGCGGCCTTCTGGATCGTCGCCCTGCAACCGCAGAAACTCATTACCGACGACGTCGCCATCAAGGTGCCGAACGTCATTGGACAAACCTGGACCGAGGGCGGCAACCAGCTCCTCAAAGTGAAGTTGACCCCGATCAAGGTGGATGTCGCAGACGACAAGACCCCCGAAGGCCAGATCGTCGCGACCGACCCGCCCGTCGGCACCCACGTCGCCCCCGGTCAGGAGATCCGTGTCAGCGTCTCCACGGGACCGCCGAAGGTTGCACTCCCGAACCTCGTTCAACAGACCGAAGAAGCGGCAAAGGCGCAGCTCGCAGCCCTCGGCCTCGTCTACGACTCCACCGTCACCGCGAATTCCGCAGACACCCCGGCGGGCTCGGTCACCGGCGTGCAGTTGCCACCCTCGAAGGATCTGGTCACCGAGGCAAAGCAGGTCGTCAAGGGTGCGAAGGTCATCCTGGTGGTTTCATCCGGCAACGTCGAGGTTCCTGATGTCACCGGCCAGGACATTACGGCCGCGAAAGACACCCTCGAAAGCGAAAGCTACCGCCTGATCGTCAATCTCGTCCCCGACAAATCGTGCACCGGTCAGAAGGTGCAGTCGCAGTCGATCGTCGGCGAGCAACCACAGCACTCGACTGTCAGCCTCACCTACTGCGCCGGCTGATCGACCGGTCGCGCGACCGAGCCGTCAAGCAATCCAAGCCGTCGCTAACCACGCGAGAGCTCTAGGCAAGCCAGAGCTTTAGCCAAGCTTGACAAGCGGGTTGAGCTCTGACGAGCGAGCAGCCGCGTCGGTGAGTCCGACGCTTTCGAGCCAGTTACCCAGCATCCGGTAGCCGCCTTCAGTCAGCACAGATTCGGGGTGGAACTGTACGCCGAAGAGCGGCGCGGAACGATGCCGCAGCCCCATGATCACGCCGCCCTGCGTGCGCGCGGTAATCACCAAGTCATCCGGAACTGTCGCGTCGACGACGGCGAGGGAGTGGTAGCGGGTCGCCCGGAACGGCTGGGCGACCCCCTCATAGAATTCGCTGCCGTCGTGAGAGATGAGCGAAGTCTTGCCGTGCATCAACTCGTCGGCGTGTGTCACGGTGGCGCCGAGAGCCTCGGCGATCGCCTGGTGACCGAGGCATACGCCGAGCAGAGGGGATTCGGCGGCGAGCGCCGCGTGCACGATCGGGACGGACAACCCGGCATGAGCAGGCGTGCCCGGACCCGGCGACAGCAGAACCGCGTCGTATTCGGCGATGCGATCGGCGATCTGCTCCGGCGGAAACGAGTCATTGCGCACGACATCCGTCTCGGCTCCCAGCTGCAACAGATAGCCGTTGAGCGTGTAAACGAAGCTGTCGTAATTGTCGATCACGAGCACGCGGGTCATGATTTCTCCACTGTCACATCACGGGGGGCAATGAACTGGTCGAACGGGGGGAATACGAAAATCACAAGCAGTGTCACGACTATCGCAACTGCCACCACAAGGATGAGGACTCGGACGAACCACGGCCCCGGAAGTATCCGCCACAGCGCCGCGTACATCAGCTCGCCGCCGCAACTGTCGCCGCGATTTCGGACGGAGGGCCGTCCGCTCGCGGATAGAAGGTGTCGAACACCGAGTACGCGATGATGCGCTCCTGCCAGGTCCACTTGGGATTACAGGTCGTCATCGTCAGCAGTCGCTGCGTAGGAGCGGCTGTCGACTGTGGCACAGGGGCAACGACCCCGACCCCGTTTGCCTTAACGAATTCGAGATTGCGGAAGGAGTACTGATACCAACCCTCGTGAGTTTCCACGAAAATATGGTCGCCGATCACGAGCTCGTTGTTCCGCTCGAAGGTTCGCCCATATGCCATTCTGTGCGCGGCAATTGCGAAGTTCCCGATTTCGCCAGGCATCTGACTCGACGGGTAGTGACCGATGCGTCCCGTGTTCAGCACATCGGTGGTTCCGGTTCCCTCAGCAATCGGGCGGATGTAGTCGGCACCAAAGCGGGGCACGATCAGCAGCGCAAAAGTCTGGGCATGGCCCACAACCGCGGGAACCGGGGGGTCGTCTGCCGAAACCGGGGTGGTCGTCGGCTTGTCGCGACTCCAGCTGTGTTGTTGCGCCGAGGATTCGGCCTCCAGCTGTCCGTCTACGACGAGGTCGTTGAACCACAGCTGCCAGCCGAGAAAGAGCAGGACGAGCACCCCCGCCGTGATGAGCAATTCGCCAAGAACTCCTACGAGTGTCACCTTGCGGCGCGGGCGACGACGCGACGCAGACCGCGCGGCGGCAGGGCGCACGGGTGGACGAACCCGGCCTCCCCCATTCGGCTCGGTCATGCGCCTGATTCTAAGCGTTGGGCACGGCGTTCGCTCATTCGGGATGCCTTGCTAGGCTTCCAGGCATGGCCCGCACGAAGTCGAACCTCTCGCCCGAAGTTTCCGGCACGCGCAACGGCGAAGATGCACCCAACCCGATCTGGTTCAAGCCGGTCATGTTCGGCTTCATGCTCATCGGCCTCATCTGGATCATCGTGTTCTACCTCAGCCAGAGCCAGTGGCCCATCCCCACCCTGGGCAACTGGAACATTCTGATCGGCTTCGGGATCATGTTCATCGGCTTCCTGATGACCACCCGGTGGCGCTGAGCGTCAATTCACGACACGAATCACAGCGGTGTAATTCCTCCACACTGTGGAGGAGCCTGTGGAGAGTGCTCTAGATCAGGCCGTAGAGCGCTGGCGAAATCGCCACACACGCGATCAGGATGACGATCAGAGCGATAGCAATCGCCGCGAGTCCGACAGCGCGCTGTCTCAGCTGATCCGGCCGCCGCGTGCGCAGCAGCACCGCGCCAACGGCTGCACCGGTGATCAGCCCACCAACATGGGCCTCCCACGCGATGCCCGGCACGAAGAACGGCAGTGCCAGGTTGATTGCGATGACGATCAGCAGTTGGCCAGTCCGCACGCCGATCGCCTTCCGAAGCACGAACAGCGCACCCATCAAGGCGAAGATGGCACCCGAAGCCCCTAGCGACGCAGCAGGCTGAAGGAGCCCACCGCTCAATTCGATGCTTGCGCCATTCGTCGCGATGGCCAATGCGTAAACAAGCACCATGCCCACACTGCCGCCGATGGCGCCAATTAGGTACAGCGCCAGGAAGCGCGCGCGGCCGAGGAAGCTCTCGAGAACCGGCCCAAAAATGAATAGCGCGTACATGTTTAACAGAATGTGGACGATGAGGCCCCGTGAGTGCAGGAAGGCCGACGTCACCAGACGCCACGGTTCTGCACCGACGAGCTGCGGATCCAACACCAACGCGTTGTCGACAGCGCCACCACTGATCCACTGCGCCATATACAGCACAACGCACAGGGCGATGATCGCATATGTGACGAGCGGTGTTCCGGACGGCCGCAGGGCTCGCACGAATCCGGGTGCACGCCGAGGAGCGTCTGCGCGCGCTTGCCGGATGCATTCCGGACACTGCACGCCTACCGCAGCCTGCGTCTGACATTCCGGACACACATACCGGCCACAGCGTTGGCATTGGATGTAGCTCGGTCGGTTCGGATGCCGATAACACACCGGGGGAGCGTCAGTGTCGCTCACGCAACCGCCCATCGCACGATCGCGAGCACGATAAGCACAGCGGCGCCACCGACGACAATCGCGTACGCGGGTCGTGCTCGCGGAGGCTCATGGCGGGTGAGCAGAATCATGACACCCGCTCCCGCCAAAACGCCGACGACAATCGCCACGAATGAACCACTGAACAACAGGGTGATGAGCAAGTTGATGCCGACGATGATCAGCAACTGGATGCGCGCCTGCGGTATCGCCCACACTTTGACGAGATAGGCGCCCAGGACCCCGAAGAATCCGGCGCTAATCCCGTAGGCGGGTGCCCCGGCGAGGACCGCCAGGGCCATCGCAGCAACGGACGATGCCGTGAACACCCACAGGAACACGCGCCGACCGACTTGCGCCTCGAACGACGGAGCAAACAACGCGAAGAACACGAGACCCAGCAATACCGACAGCACGGCCGAAGTCGGATAGGCGACCGCGGCGGTCACATATCGCCATGGCTGCCACGCCGTCGACGGGTCTACGGCAAGCAGGCGGAAGACACCGTCGGCCGTGAAGATGCTCGCAAGCCAGAGCACGACGACGACCCCGATGAGGATCCAACTGAAGGCGGGGGCGGATCCCGAGGGGCGAATGTAGTCAAGAATCGTCTGCTGCCAACGCGGCCGATCCCGCTGGCGTCGGGCGCGAGCGGTGCGAGCCTTGGATCGCGCGGCGCTCGACGACGTCGGGGTCCAGGTCACGGATCCGCCCGTTTCGCGCACGCAATCCGGGCACAGCACTCCCGCCGGAGTGAGAATCTGGCACTCGGGACAGATGGTGCGCCCGCAGCGCTGGCACAGGGTCCAGCTATTCCGATCCGGGTGTCGGTAACAGACGGAGGGGTCGAGCTCCCCGGCGTCAGGACTTGTTGTCAACGGTGATGCTCGAGATCACGACCGGTTCGGAGGGGAGTCCGTTGCGGTCGGCGTCGACACCCTCGATGGCGTCGACGACGCGCTTCGATTCCTCGTCGGCCACCTCGCCGAAGATCGTGTGCTTAGCCTGCAGCCACGGGGTGGGAACCGTCGTGATGAAGAACTGCGACCCGTTGGTGCCGCGGCCGCCCTGAGTTCCGGCGTTCGCCATGGCGAGAACGTACGGTTCGGCGAAGGAAAGCTCCGGATGAATTTCGTCGTCGAAGGTGTAACCGGGGCCGCCGAATCCCTTACCGAGCGGGTCGCCGCCCTGCAGCATGAAATCTTTGAGGATGCGGTGGAAGATCACCCCGTTGTACAGCGGGCCCGTCTGCTTCTCGTTCGTCGCCGGGTGAGTCCACTCTTTGGTGCCGGTGGCAAGGCCGACGAAGTTTTCGACGGTGATCGGTGCGTGGTGACCGAAGAGGTTGAGGCGAATGTCGCCGTGGTTGGTGTGGATGGTCGCGACAGCTGTCGATACGGTCATCCTGCGATTCTGCCATGCGAGCGTGGATGGTGCTCCCAGCCGGAATCCAGCTGGGAGACATTTGACCGAACTGGCCACCATGGCAGGATGGTCTCGTTCGCTACAACCGCAGACGGAGGTCGACATGAGTTTGTCACGTAAGCGTCAGAGGGAATTGAAGCGACTCAAGCGCTCAGCCGAGGATCTGTGGGATGAGCAGCGTGCCGCTATCGACCACGCGACAGACGTGCTGAAAGACGCCCGCCGGCAGGCTGGCAACTACGCCCGCGAAGAGGTCGGTCCGCGCGTTCGCAGCGCCGCATCCGGTGCCCGCGATCGTTTCGCCCACGACGTCGTGCCCACGGTGACGGGCGCTGTTGGCTCTGCCCTCGCGGTTCTCGAGGCGGCGAAAGACCCGCGAGTTCGCGAGGTTGTGCGCCGTGTGTCCAAGGCTGGCCAACGTCACGGCCTGGTGACACCGCCCAAGAAATCAGCGGGACCCGGCCGTTACATCCTCGCCGGCCTCGGCCTCGTAGCAGTTCTGGGAGTGGCCTACGCCGCCTGGCAAACACTTCGCGCCGACGACGACCTGTGGATCGAAGATCCGGTTGAGACCGGATCCCTCGATCTGTAGTTGAGCTGTTGTAGTTAGGCCACCGTAATTAGGCCGTCCGAGCGTCGAAGGCGCTCTGCGCGTTGTACACACCCGTGAAGTGTTCGACCGACCACGATTCGAGAGCCTTGAGGGGTTCGAGCAGTGATGCGCCAGCATCGGTCAACGAGTACTCGACACGCGCGGGAACTTCGGCATAAACACGACGAGAGACCAATCCGTCGCGTTCGAGTCCGCGGAGGGTTTGGGTGAGCATCTTTTGCGAGATGCCCTCCACGCGTCGAAGCACCTGCGAAAAACGTTGCGGCCCGTGACCCAAAGCTCCGACAACGAGGACCGTCCACCGGTCGCCGATCCGGTCCAGGATTCGGCGGGTGGGGCATCCATTTTGGTAGGGGTCCAACGTCTGGATCGCTTCGCTCATCGTTCTCTCCTGACCCAGCGCCACCTGGTTACCGCAAAGTGCGTACTTACCAAAAGAGACTAACTCTCTTAGGGTGTGTACGCACTCCCGATTACCAACAGGAAGAAGATCATGACCCGCATCACCGTTCTCGGCGGCACCGGCTACACCGGCGCAAACATCGTGCAGAAGGCCGTGGAAGCCGGCCACACTGTGACGTCCTACAGCCGCAACGAGCCCACAGCACCCGTCGCCGGCGTCACCTATGAGACCGGATCCCTTCAGAATGCGGCGGTGCGCCAGCAGGCAGTCGCCAACGCTGATGTCGTGATTGCTGCACTTGCCCCGCGTGGTGAGCTGGCCGACACCTTCGAAAACGTCTACCAAGAGCTGGCCCTGTTGGCTGATGCCTCAGGCGCGCGCTTCGGGGTCATCGGTGGATTCGGGTCCCTCCGCCCCGCCGAGGGAGCCCCGCGATTCCTCGAGGGCGACATGCCTCCCGAGTTCGTGAACGAGGCGCGCACCCTGGGGCGGCTCCTTGAGTGGCTCATCGCCTCGGCCCCGGCATCGCTGGACTGGTTCTTCGTGAGCCCCGCAGCCAACTACGGCTCGTACGCTCCCGGCGAGGAACTCGGGCACTACCGCATCGGCGCGGATGTCGCGCTATTCGACGCAGAAGGCAACTCCGCGATCAGCGGCCCCGACTTCGCGACAGCCGTTGTCGCAGAAATCGGCACCCCGACTCAGCACCGCACCCAGTTCTCCGTCGCCTACTGATCACACCCGCCGGTTGAGTAGCCGCGTAGCGGCGTATCGAAACCAGCCCACGTCACCATTCGTCACGCCAATTCAGCCGCTCCGTCCCCTGGCGCCATCCCGACTATCGGGATCACGCATCCGGGTGACGAGAGCGGCTGAATTCGTGCACACCGTCCCTTTCGCGCTGACCGTGTCCGGCATCGACTGCAATGCTCCTAGGCTTATCGGGCTTAGCCGATCATGCATCGAAGGAGATTCCTATGACTCGTGTCACAGTTTTGGGCGGCACCGGTTACGCGGGTCGCTTCATCGTGGAAAAGGCCGCTCGTGCTGGTTACGACGTCCGGTCGTTGAGTCGCAGCGAGCCGTCTGATCCTGTCGCGGGTGTCAGCTACGTGACCGGGTCCCTTCTCGACTCCGCCGTTCGTCAGCAAGCCATTGCCAACAGCGACATCGTTATCGGCGCGTTGTCACCGCGCGGGGAACTCACCCATGAATTAGAAGCCGTGTACGCGGATGTCGCGCGGCGAGCAGACGCGGCCGGAGTTCGGCTGGGAATCGTGGGCGGATGGGGCGCCCTGCGGCCAACAGAGGGTGCGCCACGCTACTGGCTGGGCGAGTTGAGCCCGGAATACGCAGAAGAGGCCACCACCATGGGGCGCGTGCTCGATTGGTTCATCGAATCGGCACCGGAATCACTCGACTGGTTCTTCGTAAGCCCGGCGGCCATGTTCGGTGACTTTGCTCCCGGCGAGGACACCGGGAACTACCGTATTGGCACAGACATCGAGCTCTTGGATGCCTCCGGGCAGTCGGCGATCGGAGGAGCGGATTTCGCGACAGCGATAGTCGCAGAGATCACCTCGCCACACCACCACCGGGTTCAATTCTCCGTCGCGTACTGATCGACCGATGGAGTCGTGGCAATTCGCGAAGTGGAGCCTAGGGGAATCGAACCCCTGACCTCCTGCTTGCAAAGCAGGCGCTCTACCAATTGAGCTAAGGCCCCGTCCTTTTGGTGCGCCGCCGCCTCTGCGGCGCACATTCCCAAAATCCGCCGCGCGCGAGCGCCGGATTCTGGGGTACTTCGTCCCTATGGTTCACGCAGTAACCCCGCGAAGCAGTGCGACCGCGCTCGTACTGCGGAGCGGTTCGCACGCCGCAGGAGCGGCGGCGTGCCTATAAGCACGTGGGGATACGAGGACTTGAACCTCGGACCTCTTCGTTATCAGCGAAGCGCTCTAACCGCCTGAGCTATATCCCCGGATGGCCCGAAGGCCGTTGAACACTGTACCCGACCCCGAGCCGGGGGCGGAAATCGTCAGCTGTTCTGGAACCCGACTAGCAGCCCACCCGTGAAGCGAACGCTGAGGTTGTACAGCAGTGCCGCGATCGCACCGAGGATCGTGCCGATCACCGTGTTGAGAAGCGCGACGACGATGCCGAAGACCCCGACCTGCAGTAGACCGAAGGTGTCAGTGACATGGAAGTTCGGGTCGTTGAGGATCTCACCGAGGGTCTTGTCGGCGGTGCCGAAGAGGCCGGTCGACGCGAGGACAAGCCAGATGAGGATCGAGGCGACGATCAGCACGATGCCCAGACACAGCCAGACGAGGAACGAGAATTTCACCGCCGACCAGAAGTCCACGTAGACGAGCTTGAGGCGCACCTGCTTGGTGGCCACCTGACGCTGCTCTTTGCGTTGCAGCTTTTCGGCGACACTGCTCATGACTCGGTCTCGTCCTTTCCGTCCTGCGTTTCCGGGGCGGATTCGTCATCCTGAGATTCCAGGTTACGTTCACTGTTTTTGGCCAGTGCGATGATGCGGTCGTCGTCATCGAAACGAGCGAAGACCACGCCCATGGTATCCCGCCCTTTAGCGGGCACCTCGGCCACGGAAGACCGTACCACCTTGCCGCTGGCAAGAACCACGAGGACCTCGTCCTCCTCGTCGACGATGAGCGCACCCGCCAAATCTCCCCGGGTGTCCGTGAGTTTGGCGACCTTGATGCCGAGACCGCCGCGGCCCTGCAGGCGATACTGCTCAACCGCCGTCCGCTTGGCGAAGCCGCCTTCTGTGACCACGAACACGGAGCCCCGATCTGACACCACCGATGCCGAGAGCAAGGTGTCGCCATCGCGGAAATGCATTCCGATCACACCGGAGGTCGACCGACCCATGGGGCGCAGGGCCTCATCCGTCGCGGTGAAGCGGATCGACATGCCCTTGCGGGAGACCAACAGAACATCACTGTCGTTCTCGACGAGCATCGCCGAGACTAGCTCGTCACCTTCGCGCACATTGATCGCGATGATGCCGCCGGTGCGGTTGGTGTCGTATTCGGTCAGGGCCGTCTTCTTGACCAACCCGGCTCGGGTGGCGAGCGTCAGATAGGTCGCCACGGAGTAGTCCCGGATGTCGAGAACCTGAGCGATCTCTTCGCCCGGTTGCAGGGCGAGCAGGTTCGCGACGTGTTGTCCCTTGGCGTCGCGGCCCGCCTCCTGAACCTCATAGGCCTTGGCTCGGTAGACGCGGCCGGTGTTGGTGAAGAACAGCAGCCAGTGATGGGTCGTCGTGACGAAGAAATGCTCCACGACGTCATCCGCGCGCAGCTGTGCGCCCTTGACTCCGCGACCGCCGCGGTGCTGCGAGCGGTAATTGTCACTGCGTGTGCGCTTGATGTATCCGCCACGGGTGATGGTGACGACCATCTCCTCTTCGGGAATGAGATCTTCGACGCTCATGTCGCCGCCGTAGCCGAGCATGATCTCGGTGCGCCGGTCGTCACCGAACTTGGTGACAACGTCGGTGAGCTCTTCTGTGATGATCTCGCGCTGACGCACGGGGCTCGCGAGGATCGCGATGTAGCCGGCGATTTCGAGCTCGAGCTCGGCGAGGCGATCCTGGATCTTCTGGCGCTCGAGGGCAGCGAGACGACGAAGCTGGAGGGCGAGGATCGCATCCGCCTGAAGCTCGTCGATATCGAGGAGCTTGATCAGGCCCTGACGAGCCTCGTCGACGTCGGGGGAGCGGCGGATAAGCGCGATGACCTCATCGAGAGCGTCGAGAGCCTTCACATAGCCGCGCTGGATGTGCGCATCGGCTTCGGCCTTGTCGAGTCGGAACTGGGTGCGCCGCACGATGACCTCGACCTGGTGGTCGATCCAGTGCGTGATGAATCCGTCGATCGCGAGTGTGCGGGGCACGCCGTCGACGATGGCGAGCATATTGGCGCCGAAGTTCTCTTGCAGCGAGGTGTGCTTGTACAGGTTGTTGAGCACGACCTTTGCGACGGCATCGCGCTTGAGCACGATGACGAGACGCTGACCGGTACGGCCCGAAGTCTCATCCCGAATGTCGGCAATGCCGGCGAGCTTGCCCTCTTTGACGAGCTCGGAGATCTTGATCGCCAGATTGTCGGGGTTCACCTGATACGGCAGCTCGGTGACAACGAGGCAGGTCCGGCCCTGCAGCTCTTCGACGTTGACGACAGCGCGCATCGTGATCGATCCGCGACCCGTGCGATAGGCATCTTGGATACCTTTGATGCCCAATATTTGTGCGCCAGTTGGGAAGTCTGGGCCTTTCACCCGCGCCAGCAACGCGTCGAGTAATTCTTCCCGTGTCGCCTCGGGGTGTTCGAGGGCCCACAGCGCGCCGGACGCCACCTCGCGCAAATTGTGCGGCGGGATGTTGGTGGCCATACCGACCGCGATACCGACGGATCCATTGACCAGCAGGTTCGGGAACCGGGCCGGGAGCACAGTCGGCTCTTGCGTGCGGCCGTCGTAGTTGTCTGCCATGTCGACGGTGTTCTCGTCGATGTCGCGGACCATCTCCATGGCGAGCGGCGCCATCTTGGTCTCGGTATACCGGTGCGCAGCGGCGCCGTCGTTGCCGGGGGAGCCGAAGTTTCCTTGTCCGAGAGCCAGTGGATAACGCAGCGACCAGGGCTGGACGAGCCGGACGAGCGCGTCATAGACCGACGAGTCGCCGTGCGGGTGGAACTGCCCCATGACATCACCGATGACGCGGGTGCACTTCGAGAACGCGCGGTCGGGACGGTACCCGCCGTCGTACATCGCGTAAATGACGCGACGGTGCACCGGCTTCAGGCCGTCACGCACGTCGGGCAGCGCGCGCCCGACGATGACGCTCATTGCATAGTCGAGGTAGCTGCGCTGCATCTCGAGCTGCAGGTCAACCTGCTCGATCCTGTCGCGGGGGGGAACGTCGCCGGTCGTCGTGTCAGTCATGTGTCACTTTCGGTGATCGAGCTTGTCGAGATCAGATATCCAAGAAGCGGACATCTTTGGCGTTCTGTTGGATGAAGTGGCGCCGCGATTCAACGTCGTCGCCCATGAGGGTCGAGAAGATGCCGTCGGCGATCGCGGCATCGTCGAGGGTGACTTGCAGCAGGGTGCGAGTTTCGGGATTCATGGTGGTGTCCCACAGCTCCTGGTGGTTCATCTCGCCCAGACCCTTGTAGCGCTGCACCCCGTTCTCTTTGGCAATGCGCTTTCCGGATGCCAGACCTGCTGTCATAAGGGCGTCGCGTTCACGGTCTGAATACACGTACTCGTGGTCGGAGTTCGTCCACTTGAGTCGGTACAGGGGCGGCTGCGCGAGGTAGACATAGCCAAGCTCGATAAGCGGCCGCATGTAGCGGAACAACAAGGTGAGCAGCAGGGTCGTAATGTGCTGGCCATCGACATCGGCATCCGCCATCAAGACGATCTTGTGATACCTGGCCTTCTCGCCGTTGAAGTCTTCGCCGATTCCGGTGCCGAATGCGGTGATCATGGCTTGGATTTCGGCGTTGCCAAGTGCACGATCCAGTCGCGCCTTTTCGACATTCAGGATTTTGCCGCGCAGCGCGAGAATCGCCTGCGTCTCAGGATTGCGCCCAGACGTAGCCGAACCGCCTGCCGAGTCACCCTCGACGAGGAAGATCTCACTGAGGGACGGGTCGCGACTCGAACAGTCTTTGAGCTTGCCCGGCATGCCGCCGCCTTCGAGCAGTCCCTTACGTCGGGTCTGCTCGCGCGCTTTACGGGCGGCCATGCGAGCAGCGGATGCCTGAATCGCCTTGCGGATCACGTCGCGCGCCTGATTGGGGTTGCGATCGAACCAGTCGGCCAACTGGTCGCCGGCCACGCGCTGCACGAACGACTTGGCCTCGGTGTTGCCGAGCTTGGTCTTGGTTTGACCCTCGAACTGCGGCTCGCCGAGCTTGATCGAGATAACGGCGGTGAGACCTTCACGCACGTCATCACCCGTGAGGTTCTCGTCCTTCTCTTTGAGAATGCCCTTTTCACGCGCGTATTTGTTGACCAGAGTCGTCAGCGCCGCACGGAATCCTTCTTCGTGGGTGCCACCCTCGTGCGTGTTGATCGTGTTCGCGTAGGTGTGAACGCTTTCGGAATACCCATTGGTCCACTGCATAGCGACCTCGAGAGCAATATGCCGCTCGGTGTCCTCGGATTCGAAGGAGATGATCTCGTCGTGCACAACCTCGGTCTTCTTGGCCGAATTGAGGTACTCCACGTAGTCGACGAGGCCGCGCTCGTACAGGAAGACGTCAGCGCGCTGCGTGGGCTTCTCGTCGCCTTCACCGACATCCGTCGCCTGTGCACGCTCGTCGGTCAGGGCAATCCGGAGGCCCTTGTTGAGGAAGGCCATCTGCTGGAACCTGGTGCGCAGAGTCTCGTAGTCGAAGTCGACGGTCTCGAAGATCTCGGTGTTCGGCCAGAAGGTGATCGTCGTGCCGGTCTCAGAGGTCTCCGCGCCCTTGGCGAGCGGGGCATCCGGAACACCGTCGTGATAGGTCTGCGTGTAGAGGTTGCCCTGTCGGCTCACCGCGACCTCGAGCTGGTTCGAGAGCGCGTTCACGACCGAGCTGCCGACGCCGTGCAAACCACCCGAGACGGCATACCCGCCGCCGCCGAACTTGCCGCCGGCGTGGAGGATCGTCAGAACGACCTCAACGGTGGACTTCTTCTCCACCGGGTGGATATCGACCGGGATGCCGCGACCGTTGTCGATCACGCGCACTGCGCCGTCCGCGAGGATCGTGACGTCGATCAGATCGCAGAACCCGGCGAGCGCCTCATCCACAGCGTTGTCGACGATTTCGTAGACGAGATGGTGAAGTCCTCGCGGACCGGTTGACCCGATATACATGCCCGGACGCTTGCGGACGGCCTCGAGTCCCTCGAGTACCTGGATCTGGTTGGCGCCGTAGGCGTCATTTTGGGCGTCGATCGAGGCGGAATCGCTCATGAAAAGGGGGGCTCCTGCCAGTCGGGAACCGCTCGCAGACTGCTGCGTACGGAACACTCTGATTCTACCTCAGCCAGCCGCTGAAAACGTGGAAATCCGCCGTCTGGGGACTTTTCACAGTGCCCTTGACCTGATTTGCCTTGTTAGCCGTAAGTATCGCGCGGGCCCCGGCCTGGGATTGCTCTGGGGCCGCGTTTCCACGAGGGGGCGTCCGGCCCCAAAAACTTGATGGATTCGATCCCGGCATCTCCGAAGCGCTCGGCAATTCGCGTGGTGATCTGCGTTCGCATCAGTCGAAGCTGTTGCGCCCAGGCGGTCGAGTCGCAGCGAACTGTCAAAACTCCATGGTCGACGCCCACCGGTTCGGTGTGCCCCGCAGTCTCGTCTCCGACAATCGCTGACCACGATCCGAGGAGTTCGGCGCGGGCGAGCGGGGAATTCCACCCCATGTTGCTTGTGAGTTTTTGCAGCACGTCGTCAATGCCGCGCGGCTCCCGACCTTTTCCATACGGAACGCTGGTTTCGTCACGCGAATTTTTTTGGCGCCGGCGCGCATCTCCCGAACGCAGGGCCGGGTCGCCGAATGCCGCACGGATCCGCTGGTAGACGGCGACATGCTCCGGAATTTCATCCGTCATGCAGCACCCCCGTTCGATTCAACGATGACCCGGCCGGCCTCGATTCGTACCGAGTTGCCGGCCAGTTCGACAGGGACATCTTCGGCCACGGCAGCCGTTATGAGCACCTGTTCATACCCGGAAATAGCAGCTGCGAGCTGCACCCTGCGCGTCGCGTCCAGCTCAGCGAAAACATCGTCGAGCACAACCACCGGATCACCGACCGCGGATTCCAATCGCAGGATTGCTGCCGAGGCGAGTTTGAGGGACAGCGCAAACGACCATGATTCGCCGTGGCTCGCATAGCCACGCGCGGGAAGACCATTGAGCGTTAACACCAGGTCGTCGCGATGCGGCCCGACAAGGCTGATCCCCCGATCCAGCTCCGCGCGTCGCACGCGGTGGAGCGCGTCGCGGAACACATCTGCGGTTGCCACGCCCGCATCCGGAGTCGTTGTTGTCATAGTGGGCGAGGGGTCGTCGTCGGGTTGTGATCCCAGGATGCTGAGCTGTGTCGACAACTCGGCCACTTGCCCTGCTCCTGCGATCAGCTCGTACGCTTCCGCCACATGCGGACGCAGCCGAGAGACCAGATCGGCTCTGCCGTCGATGATCAACGTTCCGAATTCGACGAGCCTGTCGTTCCACAGCTCGAGCGTCGACAGCTGATTCTCGCCCACACGGGCACCGCGCGCGGATTTCAGCAGGCTGTTCCGCTGTCGGAGGGCTCGGTCATAATCGGCCAGAATCCCCGAGAAACGCGGGGAAAACTGGACGAGAAGTTGATCGAGAAAACGGCGGCGACCCGACGGCTCACCTCGCACGAGCGCCAAGTCTTCCGGTGCAAACAGGACGGTTGCGATGTAGCGGGGGAGGTCGCGCGGTTTCACACCGACCCGATTCACCTGCGCCCGATTCGCGCCGGATCTATTGAGTTGGAGTTCGACCAGGACGCTGCGATCAGCGTGCTCGAGTCGTGCTCGAACGATTGCGGAATCGCTTCCATGGCGAATCAGGGCCTGATCGCTTGAGACCCGATGCGAACCCAGAGTGCTGAGATATCCGATCGCTTCGACCAGATTGGTTTTGCCCTGTCCGTTTTGTCCGACGAAAACATTCGGGCCAGGAACGAGATCTACTTCAGCCGTCTCGTAATTACGAAAGTCGTTGAGTGTCAGGTGAGAGACGATCAAGGCACATATATCTAGCGCAACAGCAGGTTCGGCTGCAGAAGATACTTGTAGCTGTCGGCTCCCGGCTGATCCTTCGACGACTGGCTGGTCAGCAGCACCGGGCCCGGCTTATTCGGATTGTCGGTCTTGGTGAACGAGATACGGACGAATTCCGAATGCACCGCGCCGAGTCCGTCAAGAAGGAACGACGGCTTGAGCGACACAACAGTGTCGTCACCGACAACATGAGCATCGATGGATTCTGAGGCCTGCGCCTGCTCGGATCCGGCGGCCTCGAGGGTAAGACCATCGATCGAGAACGAGAATCTCAGCGCCGCCTCGCGCTCGAGCACGAGCGACACACGTCGGGTGGCCTCAATGAGCTCTGCCGTGTTGAGAACTGCGTAATTACCAACGCTTTCGGGGAACAGCCGCTTAACCGGAGGGAAGTTTCCCTTGATGAGCAAGGAGGTCACGGTTCGCTTGTCAGCGCTGAAGGCAATGAGCTCACGGTCGTCGGTGTGCACTATCGACACCGAAACGGTTCCGCTGTGTCCGAACGTCTTACCGATTTCGGCGAGAGTGCGAGCCGGGATGAGGGCAGTCGTCCCCTCCGCTGATGACGACCCGGAATCCCAGTCGATGTCGCGAACGGCAACGCGATAACGATCGGTGGCAACCAAGGACAGGCTGTTGTCGCCAACTTCGAGCTGAACGCCAGTTATTACCGGGGTGACATCGTCGCGGGATGCCGCAACAGCCACCTGTGCAACGGCCGTTGCGAAATCTTCTGCCGGAAGCACGCCGGTGCGATCATCAATCTGCGGAAGCGTGGGATATTCCTCCACGGGCATGCTCAGCAAGGTGAACCGTGCAGACCCACAACTGACAACGATTTTTCCCTCGTCAGTGCTGAATTGCACCGGAGCGTTCGGAAGTCGGCTGGCGATATCTGCGAGCAGTCGACCTGAAACAAGGGCGGTGCCGGCCTCATCAACATCGGCGGCGATTTCGGTGCGTGACGAGACTTCGTAGTCGAACGACGAGAGCACCAGTGCACCGTCGTGTGCTTCGAGAAGAACCCCGCTGAGGATGGGCTGGGTCG
This sequence comes from Pseudolysinimonas sp., assembly GCA_035554115.1. GTDB lineage: Bacteria > Actinomycetota > Actinomycetes > Actinomycetales > Microbacteriaceae > CAXTSE01. Next base: position 63,697 of record DATMIW010000045.1, read on the forward strand.
TGCGCTGCGGGAGCAGCTTGACGGCGAATGACACGGCCTCGCTGAATACGTCCCGGTTGACGTGGAACTTCACGGGCACTCCTGTCCGTCTCGAAAAGTCGATACTGTCACCGATCCTGGCACACGCGAGCCTCTGCGACGAGGTATCCGTCGATCAGCTTCGACAAACAGAAAGGTTGTGGATCGCTGAGCCAATAAGAAGATATCTAACAGTCTTAACGGCTGTGGGAACTGTGGACAACACAGATGGTGACGAGTGACTAACGGGAAACTACACGGCTGCAAGTTGTGGGAATAGCTGGTAAAGACTACGGAGCACCTGGGGAATGTCTCGAGCGCTCTCATTCGTATTCCACAAGCAACACCTCATTCGTCCACATGATGTGACCGTCAGAGAAAGTTATCCACAAGTTATCCACACCTTGTGCAATTGCTTAATATGCACCGGTTCGTCTAGTCCCCCAAACAGGGGATAGGACGTCAACGATTTGCGTATCGCTGGTTTTGTTTGATGCGACTGGTCAGCTCAGTTACCTGGTTGTAGATAGACCGGCGCTCTTTCATAAGTTCGCTGATCTTCTTGTTCGCATACATAACAGTCGTGTGATCGCGATTTCCGAACAATTGGCCGATCTTTGGCAGAGAAAGGCTTGTCAGTTCGCGACAGAGATACATGGCGATCTGCCGTGCGGTGGCGACAGCCTGCGATCGACTTGAGCCATACAGATCGTCGACAGTGAGTTTGAAGTAGTCCGCGGTGTGATTGATGATGTCGACCGGGGCGATGACGTTGTCTTCATCCAGGGTGATGAGATCCTTCAAAACTGTTTGGACCAGCTGAAGGTCGACCGGGGTGCGGTTGAGATTCGCGAAAGCCGTTACGCGAATCAGAGTTCCCTCGAGTTCGCGGATATTCGACGAGACCTTTGTGGCGATGAATTCCAGGATGTCGTCGGGCACCTGCAGGCGCTCACTCTGCGCTTTCTTGCGCAGAATCGCAATACGCGTCTCGAGGTCGGGAGCCTGGACGTCGGTGATCAGGCCCCATTCGAACCGTGACCGCATTCGATCTTCGAAGCCGGTGAGATGTTTCGGCGCGACATCGCTCGTGATGACGACCTGTTTGTTGTGATCGTGGAGCGTGTTGAAGGTGTGGAAGAACGCCTCTTGTGTGGAGTCTTTGCCCTGTAGGAACTGGATGTCGTCGATCAACAAGATGTCGATCTCGCGGTATCGAGACTGGAATACGCTCGCGCGGTTATTCGCGATCGAGTTGATGAAGTCGTTCGTGAATTCTTCTGAGCTCACATATCGAACGCGAATCCCGGGGTAAAGGCTTTCGGCATAGTGACCGATGGCATGCAGAAGGTGGGTCTTGCCCAGACCCGAGTCCCCGTAGATGAAAAGTGGATTGTAGGCCTTCGCAGGTGCCTCGGCCACGGCCACTGCTGCTGCGTGTGCGAAGCGGTTCGAGCTGCCGATGACGAAATTGTCGAAGTTGTATTTCGGGTTGAGACGTGAATCCGACCGCCTGGTTTCCGAAATGGGGGAGGAGGGAGTCGCGTCTGTCGAGTGTGATTGGGGACTTTCGAGGGCTGCAGAATCTGGCACGGGCTGCAGCATTGCGGTGCGGATCTCGGGGTTCACAACTATGGCGAAATTGGTGACCGGATTCGCGTCATCTCCGACAGTGGAAAGCGCATTCATCAGGGGGACTCGGATGCGCTGCTCGAGCATCCCGCGCGTGAGGTCGTTGGGGACCTCGAGATAGAGGGTCCCGCCGAGCACACCCTTCGGCTCTACAAGGTTGATGAAGCCGTGAAGTTGGGGGGTAATGCGGTCGTCGGCGTTGAGCTGTGCAACAACCGAAGACCAGAGCTCTCGTGTGGGGTCCGGAATATCGGTCATGGGTATGCGCTGCCTCGAAAGAAGGGATGTTGTACACAGGGTTATCCACCGGTCCTGCGCTGCGAAACACCTTAGTTCGATTGGCCGTGTCGTGACCAACCTGGCATCTCGTCCGTGTGGATAATGTGAAGTTCTGCCTCCCAGGTTTGACGGACCTCGGTTGAGGCCCTATTTTTAGTTAGTTGATGGCCCGTTCCGGCCGTCCCCGTTCTTCTCGATCGCCTGGTCCTCCAGATGCGTCGAGCTTTGGAGATATCACCATGAGCAAGCGAACCTTCCAGCCGAACAACCGTCGGCGCGCCAAGGTCCACGGTTTCCGTCTGCGGATGCGTACGCGCGCTGGCCGCGCCATCCTCGGTGCACGCCGCCGCAAGGGGCGCACCGAGCTTTCGGCGTAAGATATTCAGGCGTAAGACGCTTGCTGGCCAGGGCGAACCGGGTGGTGCGGCCGGATGATTTCCGGACAGTCGTACGCCGGGGTCGTCGAACCGCAACCGGTCTTGCTGTGTATTACTGCATTAAGCGTGACCCCGCGCAGCCTGCTCGATTTGGCTTCATCGTTTCTCGCGCTGTCGGTGGCGCGGTGGAACGTAATCGGGTGAGGCGACGGATGCGTGCTGTAGCCCGTGAACTCGTAGACGCTGGGGCGACAGGATCCGACGTAGTGGTTCGCGCACTTCCCGGCAGTGCTCAAGCTGACTGGGCTACTGTCTCAGCCGACGTTCACACCGCCCTCGACCCCCGATTGATCCCCTCATGACGCTTCTGACATTTGTGTGGCTCCTGCCGCGCAATGTGTGCGTCCTCATTCTTCGGGCATATCGCGCGGTCATCTCCCCTCTGTATGGGGATGTGTGTCGCTATTACCCCAGCTGCTCGGCATACACCCTTGGAGCGATTCAAGAGTTCGGTGTCATTCGAGGAATTGTTTTGGGTGCATGGCGCATTGCGCGCTGCCACCCGTGGGCGAAGGGCGGCGTCGATGACGTTCCCGCCCGCCGCGCCCCCCGCTACCAGATCACACGCTTCGGCTTCGTCGTCGCGAGCCACGGAAAGGGCTGACGCTCATGGATCCCATCGCTACAGTCCTCTTCCCCATCAAGTGGGTGATCGAGGCGATTCTCGTTGGCTTCCACCAGCTGCTGACGACGCTCGGGATGGATCCGGAGGCCGGCCTTACCTGGGTGCTGTCGATTGTTGGCCTGGTGCTGGTGGTGCGTGCGCTGCTCATCCCGATTTTCGTGCGTCAGATCAAGAGCCAGCGCAAGATGCTCGAGGTTGCACCGCAACTCAAGAAGATTCAGGACAAGTACAAGGGCAAGAAGGACCAGTTCTCTCGCGAGGCAATGCAACGCGAGACCATGGAGCTCTACAAAAAGGCGGGGACCAACCCCTTCGCGTCGTGTCTTCCCCTGCTCATTCAAATGCCGATCTTCTTCAGTCTGTTCTCTGTGCTGAACGAGGCAAAGCCACAGTCTGATGGCAGCTACAAAGCGGGTGTAGGTCTTCTGTCGCAGCAATTGTCGGAACAGTTTGGCGGTTCATCTCTGTTCGGAATAGCGCCCCTTCGGCTGAGCATTCAATCGGCCCTCGAGATGAACCCGGTGAACGTAACCGTCGTCATCATCGCCGCCGCGATGGTCATCATCATGACGGGGTCGCAGTTCATCACGCAGCTGCAGATCATGTCGAAGAACCAGAGCCCCGAGATGAAGGCGTCGCCAATGTTCCGGCAGCAGCGCATTCTGCTCTACATCCTTCCCTTGGTTTTCGCGTTTTCCGGGTGGGCATTCCCCATCGGTGTCATGTTCTACTGGCTCACCTCCAATATCTGGACGATGGTGCAGCAGTTCCTGGTGATTCGGAACATGCCGACGCCGGGTTCCGAAGCCGCGCTTGCGCGTGAGGCACGTCTAGCGAAGCGAAACCGCGACCGTATTTCTGAAGACGCCTCGACGCTTGCCGAGGCGAACGATGAGGCGGCTAAGCCGATCACCACACAACGTCAGCAGCCGGTTGGCAAGAACCGTGCCAAGAAGAGCGGGAGCACCAAGCGATGAGCGATGCAACAGACGTGACCACGGCCGTCCAGGACGGCGAGGGAGCGGTAGCCACTGAACTTACGGACGAGGAGCTCGTTCATGAGGGGGACGTCGCGGCGGACTACATCGAGGAACTTCTGGATATCGCGGATCTCGACGGTGACATTGACATCGATGCCCGCGGTGGCCGTGCCTATCTCTCCGTGAGTGCGAGCGGGGACGCTAATCTTCGTCAGCTGTCCAAGCCCGACACGGTCACGGCCTTGCAGGAGCTGACTCGTCTGGCGGTGCAGAACAAGACCGGTCGTTTCTCTCGCTTGATCCTCGACATCGGGGGTTCGCGAGACGCGCGTGCGGCGGAGCTGGCGGCCCTCGTTGACCACGCAATTGATCGGATCGAGGCCGGGGCAACCACCGCCTCACTTCCGCCGATGTCGAGTTACGAGCGCAAGGTCGTGCACGACATCGTTTCGGAGCGAGGCTTCCGGTCTGAATCAGAAGGCGAAGGCCGGGATCGTCACACCCTGATCTCGCGGGCCTGATGTTTCACGTGAAACATCGCAACCCCGATTTCACGGCAATGTCTGGCGGGGAGCGATGAAGGACCACGGGGGAGACCCTGGTTCCATCAATGATTTCGTGCCCGAAGGAATCGAATCCGAACCCTTATCGGCGGAGACGGTCTTCGGTGATCGTCTCGACCTGGCGCGTTCCTTCACCCACGAGCTTGTACGTCGCGGCGAAGAACTCGGCTTGATCGGCCCACTCGAGCCTCCGCGAATTTGGACTCGGCACGTGATCAATTGCGGCCTGATGTCGCCCCTACTTCGCCCTGGACGGGTGGCCGATGTTGGTAGTGGAGCCGGGCTGCCGGGACTGGTGCTCGCGATTGCGCGCCCCGATGTTCAGATGGTCTTGATAGAGCCGATGGAACGCCGAGTGGACTGGCTTCGTGCAGAGTCGTCCCGTCTCGGACTCGACAATGTCGAAGTGGTTCGTTCGCGGGCTGAAGATGTTCAGAGTCGGTCGGTTGATCAGCTGACGGCCCGCGCGGTGTCGGCCCTCAAGACCCTGATTCCCCTTACTGAGCCGTTGGTCAGGCATGGGGGAGAGCTGCTCTATATGAAGGGGCATCGCGTAGACGCCGAGGTTGCTGCAGCTGCTGCTGTGATCCGGAATTCGGGGCTGACGCACGTCGAGGTGTTGGTCCTGGGTGAAGGGATCACCTCCGAATTGACCAGAATCTTTCGGGCTACAGTTGCCTAAGTTTCACGTGAAACATTCGAGAGGGACTCCGACCCGGTGAGCACCGAGAACAGCTTCGACGCAAGCACTCCCCTTGCGCGTGAAATCGCCGATCTATCACGGCGACGCATGGCTCTTGCGGCAGAAGTGCTTCCCCTTCCCACCCGCACCCGCATCTTTACAATTGCGAACCAAAAGGGTGGAGTCGGCAAGACAACGACGACCGTCAACCTCGCAGCGGCCCTTGCCCGATCGGGCGCGAAGGTACTCGTTATCGACCTGGACCCACAGGGGAATGCATCAACGGCCCTGGGAGTGGAGCACAGGTCGGAGACCCCGAGTGTCTATGACGTCATCATCAACGACGTCCCTATCGGTGACGTCGCACAGCAGAGCCCGGAGTTCGCAAGCCTGTGGTGCGTGCCAGCCACCATCCACTTGGCAGGGGCCGAGATTGAACTCGTTTCGCTCGTGGCCCGCGAGCAGCGATTGCGCGGCGCACTCAAAGAGTTCCTCGATGGAGTGGATGTCCCCTTCCACTACGTCTTCATCGACTGCCCGCCGTCGCTCGGCCTGCTGACCATCAACGCATTTGTCGCGGCGCGCGAAGTCCTCATCCCCATCCAATGCGAGTACTACGCCTTGGAAGGCCTTAGCCAACTCCTGTCGAATATCAAATTGATCGAACGACACCTGAACCCCGATTTGGCCGTGTCGACGATCCTCTTGACGATGTACGACTCCCGCACCAACCTCGCCAACCAGGTCGTTGACGAGGTGCGCGAACACTTCCCCCACGAAGCGCTACGTACGCTGATCCCGCGATCCGTTCGTATTTCCGAAGCGCCTAGTTATGGACAAAGCGTTATTTCGTACGACGCCAATTCACCGGGGGCGCTGTCGTACCGCGAGGCGGCATCCGAAATCGCGCGACGAGGAGAGGTGAAGGTCTAATGGCCACCAAACGCACGGGACTCGGACGAGGAATCGGCGCACTCATCCCGACAGGGAGTGATGAAGAACAGCAGTCCGAGCGGCCCCTCGACGTCTTTTTCGCCGCCGGAGAGGACCCGTCGATTGGTCTTGTGGCAGTTCCTGGCGCGCACTTGGCAAATTTGTCGCCCGACGACATCGTTCCCAATCCGCAGCAGCCACGACATGAGTTTCGCGAAGAAGAATTGGCCGAACTTGTCGTCTCGATCCGCGAATTCGGTGTTTTGCAGCCGATCGTCGTGCGGGCACGTGCGGGTGCTCAACCGGGGGAGCCGCAATACGAGCTCATCATGGGCGAGAGGCGACTGCGGGCGACGAAACTCGCGGGGCTCCCGAGTATCCCGGCCGTAGTCAAGAACACGGCCGATGAAGCAATGCTTCGCGATGCTCTGCTTGAAAACCTGCACCGGGCAGAACTCAACCCGCTGGAAGAAGCGTCGGCATATCAACAGCTCCTGACCGATTTCGGGATCACGCAAGACCAGCTCGCTGAGCGGATCGGGCGCTCGCGTCCGCAGATCACCAACACCATTCGCCTGTTGCGCCTGCCGACCGAGATTCAGCGTCGCGTCGCGGCGGGCGTGCTCAGTGCGGGGCATGCGCGCGCGATTCTCAGCGTGGGGTCCGTCGAGGCGATGGAGAAGTTGGCGGACAAGATCGTCAACGAAGAACTTTCGGTGCGCGCTGCCGAAGCTGCAGCAAGCAAAGCTGCGCCACAGAAGGCTGCGGGCAGCAAGCCAACGGCGGGCAAGCGCCAAGGTCAGCTCGACGAGATCGCGGATCGTCTCGCGGATCGTCTCGATACGCGTGTCAAGATCTCGCTCGGCAAGAGCAAAGGGACGCTCTCGATCGACTTCGCCACGGTCGGCGACCTGAACCGCATCATGCAGTTACTCGGAGACACCGGCTATCGCAACTGACGCTAGCCGGGGCTAGGCGTCGCGGTGGGCGGCCTCGGCGAGGGCGGCGTAGACCCATCCTGTGTCGTGGCCTGCGGCTTCGAGAGCCTGCGGAAGGATCGAGGTCTCCGTCAGTCCCGGCAGCACATTCGCCTCTAGGAACCAGGGGATGCCCTCTGCATCGACAATCAGGTCGACCCGCGATACATGCCGTAGCCCGAGGGTCGTGTGCGCCGTGACGGCCGCCTGGGCCGCGACAGCCGCCACATCATCCGATATGCGGGCCGGCGTGTAGAACCGGGTTTCTCCTGCGTTGTAGCGGGCCTCAAAGCTGTAGACGCCCGAAAGTGGATTGATCTCGACCGCGGGCAGAGCAACGGGCCCGTCACCGGTGTCGAGTACACCGATCGAGATCTCCGTGCCGATAATGCGCTGTTCGACAAGGGCGACATCGCCATAGGTGTAGGCATCGACCATCGCGCGCGGGATTCCCTCGGGATCGGCCACGATTGTCACGCCTTGTGCCGAACCGCCCTGCGCGGGTTTCACGACCAGCGGCGGGGGAAGCTCGTCGGTGATCGCGGCGAACACGGCGTCCGCTCCAAGCTCGCGGAACACATCGCGCGGCAGGGTGATGGATCGTGGAGTCGCCACCCCGGCGCGGCCCACCAAGGTCTTCGCCGCCGGCTTGTGCCACGCAAGGCGCGCGGCGTCGGTGCGAGCTCCGACGAACGGGATGTGCAGGAACTCGAGCAGTGCGCGGAGGGCGCCATCTTCTCCGCTGGCTCCGTGGAGAGCGGGCCAGACGACATCCGGGCGGGTTTCGCGCAGATAGGGCAGCAGGGTCGCATCCGGATCGCGCAACTCGACCTGGAGGCCGTGCTCCTGCAGTCCATCGGCGACTTGGCGACCCGACCGCAGGGACACATCGCGTTCGTGCGAGATGCCACCGGCCAAGACGACGACGCGCAGTGGGGAAGTGGTCATGAGTCCGATCCTGAAGGCCTAGCCGACGTTGGGGGGAAGCACGCCTTCGCGTGATGTGGGAAGGGTGAGAGGGCCGGTTTGCGAGAATTCGCGGAGAAGCACGAGCTCGTCGTTGATCACTGTCGCAAGCCGCCGAACGCCTTCGCGGATGAAATCGGGAGTCGGGTAGCAGAACGAGAGACGAATGGCGTTGCGCCCGCCTCCGTCGGCGTAGAACGCCGTGCCCGGCGTGTAGGCGACAAGTTCTTTGACGGCTCGAGGCAACATCGCCTTCGAGTCGAGGTGCTCAGGCAGGTGCAACCAGATATAGAAGCCACCGTTGGGAACCGTCCAGCTGAGCGAGGGGAGATGCTCGCCGAGTGCGTCGAGCATGGCGTCACGACGTTCACGGTAGAGACTGCGGAAAGTATCGATTTGGCCGCGCCAATCGGCTGTCGACAGGTACTCCGAAATGACGATCTGCGAGAACGAGCTGGGCGACAGCACGGCAGCCTCATTAGCTAGGACGAGTTTTTCTCGAATGGCGTGGGGGGCGACGGCCCAGCCCACCCGAAGTCCCGGTGCGAGCGTCTTGGAGAAGGTGCCGAGATAGATCACATTGTCTTCGTCGACAGAGCGGATCGCCTGAGGCGGCGCCTGATCGAAATACAGCAGTCCGTAGGGGTTGTCTTCGACCACGAGAATGTCGTTTTCACGGCAGATCTCGAGCACCTCCATACGACGCTCCCACGACAGGGTCACGCCCATCGGATTCTGGAACGACGGGACCGTGTAGAGGAACTTGATACTCCGGCCTTCGGCGCGAAGGCGGGCGATCGTGCTGCGCAAGGAATTCGGCACAAGCCCCAGGTCATCCATCTCGACGTGCGCAACGTCCGCCTGGAATGACCGGAACACCACAAGTGCCGTGACGTAGCTCGGCCCCTCGGCGATGACCACGTCTCCGGCGTCGAGGAACAGTTTGCTGACCAGCTCGAGAGCGTGCTGCGAGCCGGTGGTGACGACCACGTCATCCACGCTGGCATGGATGCCCTCGAGAGCCATGACCTCAAGAATTTGTTCGCGCAGGCGCGGAACTCCCTGGCCAGAGCCATATTGGAGCGCGACGGCGCCCTGGTCGCGAACGGTGCGTTCGACAGCGGTGGCGATCAATTCGGGCGGTAAAGCCGACACGTACGGCATGCCGCCCGCAAGAGAAACGACTTCGGGCCGGCTCGCGACCGCGAACAGGGCACGCACTTCAGACACGGTGAGCCCGGCAGTACGCGCGGCGTAGTGCGCGTACCACGGGTCGAGATTGGTGCCGGGTGAGTGATCCATCGATGGTCCGTTCGTGCGAATCGTTCCAGGGTAGCCGTTTGCGTGGATCAGCTCTGGACCGGAGCCCCATTCCCGTCGCTTCCGCTCGCATTGTGCAGGAGATTCTGGCCCAGTTCACACAACGGCTGGCCTTCATGCCCTGCGGAACGCAGATCTCCTGCAGAACGCGTCCGGTCGAACGGAAGAACCCCGCCATCCCTCGGGGACGACGGGGTTCTGTAACCGCGAAGATTTACGCCAGGAACTCGGCCAGGTCGGCCTCGAGGGCCGGCTTCGGCTTGGCGCCGATGACGCGCTTGACGACCTCGCCCTTCTGGAAGACGTACATGGCGGGGATCGAGGTGATCCCGTACTTCATGGCCGTCTCGGGGTTGTGGTCGACGTTGAGCTTGACGATGTCGAGCTTGTCGGAGTGCTCTGCTGCGATCTGGTCGAGGATCGGCGAGACTGCGCGGCACGGGCCGCACCATTCCGCCCAGAAGTCGACCATGATCGGCTTCTCTGACTCAAGGACGTCGCTCTGGAAGCTGGCGTCGGTGACATCCCGTGCACTGGACATTTTGTTCTCCTTTTAGATGAGGTTCGTAGCTCAGACTGTTGCGGCTTCGGGCGCGGCTAAGGCGAGCAGTTCGGGCGCGAGATCGGCCAGGTAGTGTTCCGCATCGAGAGCGGCCACGGTGCCCGATCCGGCAGCGGTGACGGCCTGCTTGTACGTCGGGTCGATGACGTCACCGGCCGCAAACACGCCCGGCAGATTGGTGCGAGAGCTGCGTCCTTCGACGGCGATAGTTCCGACTTCGCTCAGGTCGAGCTGGCCGTGCACGAGGTGCGTGCGCGGGTCGGAGCCGATCGCGACAAACATGCCTGTGACGTCGAGCGTCGTCTCAGTGCCGTCGACAGTGTTGACCAGGCCGATGCCCGATACCTTCTCGTCACCATAGATGTGTGCGACCTCGTTGTTGAAGAGGAACTCGATCTTCGGATCGGCTGCGGCGCGATCCTGCATGACCGCGGATGCGCGAAGGGTGTCGCGACGGTGCACCAGGTACACCTTGTCGGCGAAGCGCGTGAGGAACGTCGCCTCTTCGAGCGCGGAGTCGCCTCCCCCGATGACGGCCACCTTCTTCTGGCGGAAAAACGCACCGTCGCAGGTCGCGCACCAGGAGACACCGTAACCAGACAGGCGGGTTTCATCCTCCAGGCCCAGCTTGCGGTAGGCGGATCCCGTCGCATAAATCACGCTGAGGGCCTCGTGCACAGTGCCGTCGCCAAGGGTGACCTTTTTTACGTCGCCGGCGAGCTCAAGCGACGTCACATCGTCGTAGACGATCTCAGTGCCGAAGCGTTCGGCCTGCGCCTGCATTTTCATCATGAGTTCGGGACCCATGATTCCTTCGTCGAAGCCGGGGAAGTTGTCGACCTCGGTGGTCTTCATCAGCTCGCCGCCGAACTCGACGGAGCTGGCGATCAGCAGGGGGTGCAGATTGGCCCGCGCGGCATAGATCGCGGCCGTATATCCGGCGGGGCCGGAGCCGATGATGATGATCTGACGCATGTCTTCTCTCCGTGAGGGTCAGCAGGTAGAACCCATCCTAGGGAGCCGCTATTCCCGTCCCCGCAGCTGTTAGCGACGGCCTCTCAGGCGCGCCACGATCTGCGTGAGCTCGCGCACCTCGGGTACCCGCGCAACAAGCAGCACACCCAGGTACACCGCCATGGTGACGCCGCTGACTGCCGCGACGGACAGGATCGGGTTGATCTTTGGACCCGACACGGCAAACCCGCTGCCGTCAGCCGGGAACCCGCCGAGCAGGGCCAGGATGCCGAGTCCAGCAGCTGCGGCCGGAATCGTTGCGAGCAGATAGACCCCGAATCGCCGAAGAAGCCTGCGCCCGTCGATGCCGCCCAGCTTGTGCCGCACGGCGACGGCCGCAACCACGGTGGTGATGATGCCGGCGAGAGAGGTGACCAGAGCGATTCCGGCGGCGATCTGTGGTTCGGGAGCCGCGATCCAGACCAGCAGGGCGCCAGCCACGAACAGCACCGTTCGGCCGACTTGGATAACAAAGGGCGTGCGGGTGTCGCCGAGCGAGTAGTAGGCGCGCTGCAGCAAGAAGAGCACGCTGAACGGCACGAGCCCGAGCAGGAAGGCGAGAAGTACGCCGCCGATGCCGATGACCTCGCGCGGGGAGTTCGCGAAGACGGCGGCGAAGGGCAGAGCCGCGGCGGCAAGGGCGACCGAAGCTCCTGTGACAAGCAGGCCGATGGTTCTCAGCGACGACGAGAGGTCGGCGCGCACCGCAGCGAGGTTGCCATCGCGGGCGTGGGCGCTCATTCGGGTGAAGTACGGGGTCGCGATCGACACGGCGATTATCGAATGCGGCAGCATGAAAATCAGCCAAGCGTTGCGCAGTACGGCGACCGAGGCATCCCCCGCTCCGGCGGTGAAGGCTACATTGCTCTGCACGATGCCGGCGAGTTGCGTGATGAGGATCATGCCGAAGGTCCAGCCGGCGGCGCGGCCCGTGGCGCCGAGGCCGACGCCCTTCCAGCGGAAGTCGGGGCGGAATCCGAGGCCTGTGCGACGCCAGAAGGCGAGCAGGATGGCGGCCTGAGACAGGACTCCCAAGGTCGCGCCCCCGCCCATCAGGGCTGTTTCGGCGGCGGTCCAGCTGGTGGGATCTCGGTGGGCAGGATCGGTGCCGAAGAAGGCCGCAAAAGCCAGAAGGGATGCGATGACGATGACGTTGTTGAGGACCGGCGCCCACGTGAACGGCCCGAAGACGCCGCGAGCGTTGAGCACCTCACCCAGCAAGCTGTAGATCGCATAGAAGAAGATCTGCGGCAGACAGTAGTAGGCAAAGGTCACCGCGAGAGTCACACCGGCGTCTCCGTCGAGAGCGCTGTTGTCGGAGCCGAGCGTGTAGAGGCCGACGAGCAGCGGGGCGCAGAGAGTCGCAGCGAGCGTCACCAGAAGGAAGATGACGACACCGAGGGTGACCAGTTTGTTCACAAAGCGCTGGCCGCCGTCAGAGTGCAGTCCGGCTCGCACGATCTGCGGTACGAGCACGGCGCTCAGCAGACCACCCGCGATGATCGCGTAAATGTTGTTCGGCAGCTGGTTTGCGAGCGCGAAGGCGTTGGCTCCGGCGTTCTGGTTGCCGATCGTCCAGGCCAGCACGGCGGCACTCGCGAAACCGAGGATGCGGGAGACCATGGTGCCGGCGGCGAGGACGGCACTGGCGCGCCGCATCCCGCCACCCGGCTGAGCCGGATCGACGGCGAGGTCAGGCGGCGTTGTCATCGGGGGTATCTGTGTGGTCAGGCGCGGCGTCACCAGGGGTTCCTCTCCGCCGCCGAAGAATGCGGCGCACCAGGCCGCCGCCAAAGACGAGGATCACAACGAGGCCGACAATAAGCGTGCCGATCGACTCCCACCCGGCCTGCAAGATGACCTTGATCACGCGCGGGCTCCCGACCTCGGCACCCGTGGCCGAGGTGAGGGACATCCGGACGTTCACGTCGCCGTTGGTGATCGACTGCACCGGAATGAGCACATTGTTTTGCGAATCCGGCGCGATCGTGATCGGCACAAGCGTATTTTGTACGTGCAATTTCGGCCGGAGCGGGAATGCCGACACATATACGGTCACCTTGGTCTTCAAGGCATTGCTCACGGTCACGCGGATAGTCGAACTGTCGGACAGGACCAGCAGGTCGTTCCCGCGTTGAATCTGAACGGACCCGAGAATCTCGTTCGAGCGCGCAAGGAATGCGGAGGATGCCGCGGCCGAACCCTCCGCGCTGTGTTGCCAGCCGACTCCTAACAGCGCGAGAAAGGCCAGACGCCGTGGACCCGAGACGACCAGGGGGTCGGAGGCGATCGTCAAATAGCTCGTCTCTGCCCGGATCGCCGCGGACAGTTCAGACGCTCGAGCTGCGACCGCGTCGGCGACATCGCTTGTTTTTGCGAGGGTGGCGGCGGGGTGCGAGCCGGAAAGCAGCGATGCGAGGGTTGTGATGTGAATGGTGGGAAGGGTGCCGATCCCCGCCAGGACGCTCGGAAGACGGGAAGATGCCGTGGCCCATCCGCGGTCGAGGGTTGCGACCAGAGTGCTGCCGGGGGTGCGAGCCGCCGCGCTGCTCAAGGCAAGGTCGAGGACTGATTGCGTGGCCGCGGCATCGGCGTTCGACGCGGCCGTCGCAGCTCGAAGTGCCGTCGAGATGGCGTCATCGCTCACCAGAACGTCAATCCCACCCTCTCGAACCACCGCGCGATTCGAGTCGGAGACACTGGCCGAATCGAGGATCACCGAGGAGTAGCCGGATTCGACGAGAGCGGTGAGAGCTGCCGGCGAAGCGCCTCCGACACCCGGCCACGCAATTCCCTCAAGGGTGGCCGACCATTCGAGCAGCTCGGCGATCGTGGGCAGCGGCGGCGGGCCCGAGTCCGGTGTGTCTGTCGGCGTCGAGCTCGGGGTCGGATTCGCGGTTGCCGAACCGGTTGCGGTGGGCGTCGGGCTGGATGCCGGGCCGAAACGTGCCGGATCGATGGCGAACCCGAAATCCAGGGGCTCCAGAAGATCGAGCGCACCGGCCGAAGCTGCGGCGACAGGATCCGCGTCGGCGTACGCCAACATGAACACCTCGTTCGGCGCAGCACGCAATCGAGCAAGCCACGCAAGGGCAGACGCGGGAGCCGAGGTTCCCAAAATGCGAATCGACGCCGGGATCATCGGGTCGAGACCGATTGTCGCGGAGGTCCCGACCACGGCGTTCAGCTCTCGCGTGAGCAGGCCTTCCGGGCCTGTGTAGGTCTCGAGGGTTTTGGCATCTAGCAGGCCGACCTTGTCAACGGGCACAGTGAACGGCACGACAACGGCCACCGAAACGGGCCCACTTTCGACGGCTGCAAACCTCGGAACAGCCGCATCCGCCGCCACTGCCGGTGCGACGATGCCGATGAGCAGCGCGACGGCGCTGGCCGCTGCAGCCACGAAGCGGGGACGAGTCACCCGCATCACCGCACGCAGGGATTCGGGTCGGCCGACATGACGACGAGTTTAGGCTGTCAGCTATGGAGAGCGTGGCGGCGGCCCTCGAACGTCTGCGCGGCCTCGCCGAAACCCCTGAAATTGCTGTGCTTGCCAGGACCTTCGCTGCTGCCGGCAGGGAGTTCGCCCTCGTGGGCGGTCCGGTGCGAGATGCGTTCCTGGGTCGCCCGGTTACCGACCTCGACTTCACGACGGACGCAGAACCGGCGGAAATTCTCGAGCTCGTCAAACCAATTGCCGATGCACATTGGGATATCGGCCGCGAGTTTGGCACCATCGGAGCTCGTCTCGGCAACGAGACAGTCGAGATCACCACCTACCGCGCCGATGCCTACGACGGCACCACGCGCAAGCCGGTCGTCGCGTTCGGCACGAGCCTTGATGACGACCTCGGACGCCGCGACTTCCGCATCAACGCGATGGCGCTGCGGCTGCCCGAATGCGTCCTCGTCGATCCGACGGGCGGAGTCGAAGACCTCCTCGCCGGGGTACTACGCACACCGGGGGCGCCCGAAACGTCGTTCGGCGACGACCCGCTGCGCATGATGCGGGGCGCACGTTTCGTGTCGCAGCTCGGATTCCGGCTCGACGACGAGGTGCTCGCGGCGGCACAGCGCATGGCCGGGTCGATCGAGATCGTTTCGCAGGAGCGGGTGGGGGCGGAACTGTCCAAGCTGCTCCTGGGGGAGCGACCCAGCGACGGCATCCGGGTCTTGGTCGACAGCGGGCTGGCCGAACATGTGCTGCCTGAGATCCCCGCTCTGCGACTTGAGATCGACGAACACGCGCATCACAAAGACGTTTACGAACACAGCCTCACCGCCCTCGATCGGGCGATCGTGCTCGAGGGCGAGCGGGGCCACGAGCCTTCGCTGGTGCTGCGTCTCGCCGTGCTGCTGCACGACATCGGCAAGCCGGCGACCCGGAAGGTCGAGCGCGGCGGCGTCGTGACCTTCCACCACCACGATGTGCTGGGCGCCAAGCTCGCGACCGCCCGGATGCGGGCGCTGCGCTTCGACAACCAGCTCATCAAGGCCGTGGCCGAGCTGATCCGACTGCACCTGCGGTTCTTCGGTTACTCAGAAGGCGCCTGGTCGGACTCGGCGGTGCGGCGATATGTGCGAGACGCCGGGCCGGTGCTCGAGTGGCTGCACATTCTGTCGCGGGCCGACGTCACGACCCGCAATCAGCGCAAGGCGCGCACTCTGGCGACCGCATACGACGACTTGGAAGCCCGGATCGCGGCACTTGAAGCGCAAGAAGAGCTGGATGCGATCCGCCCCGACCTCGACGGCGAAGATATTATGCGCATCCTGGGCCTCAAGCCGGGCCGTGAGGTCGGCGAGGCGTACCGCTTCCTGATGGAGCTGCGGCTCGATCACGGGGCGCTCGGAGTGGATGAGGCGACGAGGCGACTTCAGGAGTGGTGGGCGGCCCGCGGCTGAGCTACACTCGACAGGTTGCCCACCCGGCTTGCCGGCAAGCACACGTCAATGCCCTCCTGCTGCAGATCGTCTGCAGCCGTTCTAGACCAGAGGAGGTGGGTGAATGACGCACGAGTATGAACTGATGGTGATCCTCGATCCAGAGATCGATGAGCGCACCGTCGCACCTAGCTTGGATAAGTTCCTGAATGTCATCCGCAACGATGGCGGGTCCATCGAAAAGGTGGACATCTGGGGCCGTCGCCGGCTGGCTTATGAAATCCAGAAGAAGACCGAAGGCATCTACGCCGTCGTGAACTTCACCGCGAAGTCCGAATCGACTGTTGAGCTCGACCGCCAGCTGAAGCTGTCGGAAGCCGTTCTGCGCACCAAGGTGTTGCGGTCGGAAGAGGCCGTGGCCCGCGCCATCTCGGTTCGCGCCGACGATGCCAAGCGTGCCGAGCGCAAGGCTGCTGCGATCGCCAAGAAGCCGAAGGTTGAGGCTCCTGCCGCGACTCCGGCTGCTGAAGCGCCCGCGAAGCCCGCAGCAGAGAAGCCGGTTGCCGAGAAGGCACCTGCCGCCTCGAAGCCGGCTGCAAAGCCTGCCGCCGAAGCGCCCGCGACCGACACGGCTGCCGAGTAGCTCATGGCCGGCGAGACGATCATCACGGTGGTGGGCAACCTCACCGCGGACCCCGAGCTGCGTTATACGCAGGGTGGGCTGGCCGTCGCGAACTTCACGATCGCGTCGACGCCCCGAACGTTCGATCGCCAGGCCAATGACTGGAAGGACGGCGAGGCCCTGTTCCTCCGCGCGTCCTGCTGGCGTGAGTTCGCCGAGCACGTTGCTGGATCGCTGACGAAGGGTGCCCGTGTCGTTGCGACAGGTCGCCTGAAGCAGCGTTCCTACGAGACGAAAGAGGGCGAAAAGCGCACCTCGATCGAGCTCGAGATCGACGAAATCGGCCCCTCGCTGCGCTATGCGACAGCACAGGTGACCCGGGCATCCGGGGGAGCCGGTGGCGGACGCCCGCAGGCTGGCGCCGTCTCCGGGGGTCAGCCCTCGGCCGACGAGCCCTGGGCCGCGAGTGCACCGGCAACCGGTGGCGCCGACGTATGGAACACGCCCGGCAGCTACAACGACGAGACCCCGTTCTAACGCCTCGGCGTTAGACGACAAGAACAAGGAATAGATCATGGCTGGAAAGAGCACCGGCGGCGGAGATCGCCGCAAGCGCGTGGGCGCAAAGGGTGGCAAAAACGCCGCACCGGCGAAGTCCATCCGCGTGGGCATCATCGATTACAAAGATGTCGCCACACTTCGCAAGTTCATCTCGGAGCGTGGAAAGATCCGCGCCCGTCGTATCACCGGCGTCTCGGTGCAGGAGCAGCGGCTCATCGCACGCGCAGTCAAGAACGCGCGTGAAATGGCCCTCCTCCCGTACGCGGGCTCGGGCCGGTAGGGGGCAGGGATATGTCGAAACTCATCCTGACCTCTGAGGTCACAGGTCTCGGCTCAGCCGGCGACGTCGTCGAGGTCAAGAACGGGTTCGCCCGCAACTACCTCATCCCGCAGGGCTTTGCCGTGCAGTGGAGCCGCGGTGGCGAGAAGCAGATCACCCAGATCAAGGCAAGCCGTGCGGCGCGCGAACTGGCAACGCTCGAAGAGGCTCAGGCCCTCAAGGCCACCCTCGAGTCGGCACCGGTCACGCTGTCGGTCAAGGCTGGCCGTGAAGGCCGCCTGTTCGGCTCGGTCAAGACCGCCGACATCGCGAAGGCTGTTTCGGATGCCGGGCTCGGCTCCATCGACAAGCGCTCGATCGAGCTCAGCTCGCCCATCAAGGGCCTGGGCGAGTACGACGCGACAGTTCGCCTGCGCGAAGATGTCGTCGCCTCGCTGACGATCACCGTGGTGGCCGCAAAATAGTCTCCACACCCTCGAACGGCGCATCCAATTCGGGTGCGCCGTTCGTTATTTGTCAAGCGATTCGTCCACAGGGGCGAAAGAAACTTCTCAACGTTCAAGCGCAACTCTAAACATGTTTCTACACACAAGGTGTTGACACTAAAAAGCCTGGTCAGCAGGCATGTTGTGGCGAAAATGACCTACTTCTCCACAGGTCTTTCCACACCTTCTTCACACAGCTTCCGGCGTTTCCCGCCGGTTATGCACATGGCTGTCCACAGGGGGTGTTGTTGAGGAGGACAGGCGGTCGTAGCGTCGGACCGCGAGCCACACCGGACCACCGGATCCGTGTCGCACCGCCACATGTCGGACCCCCCACGTACGGTCTCCCCAGGAGGAAAACTTCATGTCGATCGCCCACCTGGGACTTGCGGGCGATGCGCGACCCCCGGCCGAATCGTGGCAGGGAGAACGCACCCCGCCCCACGACCTTTTGGCCGAGCAGAGCACCCTCGGGGGAATGCTGCTCAGCAAAGATGCCGTGGCCGACGTCATCGAAACCGTGCGCGGAGTCGATTTCTACATCCCCAAGCACGAAGTCGTTTACGAGGCGATCCTCTCGCTCTATGCGCAGGGGGAGCCGACCGACGTCATCGCCGTCACTGACGAGCTGACCAAGACAGCTCTTTTGCAGCGCGGAGGCGGGGCTGAATACCTCCACACGCTCACGGGTCTTGTGCCGACGGCAGCCAACGCCGGGTATTACGCCTCGATCGTTGCCGAGAAGGCCGTTTTGCGCCGCCTCGTCGAAGCGGGCACCCGCATCGTGCAGATGGGCTACGCGAGCGAAGGTGAGGTCGTCGACCTCGTCAACAACGCCCAGGCCGAGATCTACGGGGTCACCGGCGGCGTCGAGAGCGAAGACTATGTGCCGCTCGCTGAGGCCATCGGCGTTGCTGTCGACGAAATGGAGTTGGCAAGCGGGCGCGATGGCGAAATGTCGGGAGTGCCCACGGGATTCGCCGAACTCGACGAGCTGACCAACGGCCTCCATGGCGGCCAGCTGATCATCGTCGCCGCGCGACCCGGTCTGGGTAAATCAACTCTCGCGCTCGACTTTGCGCGCTCGGCGAGCATCAAGCACGACAAGCCGTCGATCTTCTTCTCGCTGGAAATGGGGCGCAGCGAAATCGCGATGCGCCTGCTGGCTGCGGAGGCATCCATTCCCATGCACGTGCTGCGCAAGGGGAACATGGAGCAGCGCGATTGGGACAAGCTCGCCAATGTGCGGGGTGACATTGCCGACGCACCGCTCTACATCGACGACAGTCCGAATATGACTCTTGTCGAGATCCGGGCCAAATGCCGCCGGCTCAGTCAGCGGGTCGGGCTCAAGATGGTCGTTATCGATTACCTGCAGCTCATGACATCTGGCAAGAAGGTTGAATCTCGCCAGCAGGAGGTCAGCGAGTTTTCCCGGGCGCTCAAGCTGCTCTCCAAAGAGCTCAACGTTCCCGTAGTCGCACTGTCGCAGCTCAACCGTGGTCCCGAGCAGCGCGCCGACAAGAAGCCCGCCCTGTCCGATCTGCGTGAATCCGGTTCGCTTGAGCAGGACGCCGACATCGTGCTGCTGCTCCACCGCGAAGATGCCTATGAACGCGACCATCCGCGGGCGGGAGAAGCCGACCTCATCGTGGCCAAGCATCGCAACGGCCGCACCGAAACCATCCCTGTCTCGTTCCAGGGCATGTACTCGCGCTTCGGCGATATGGCACGGGTGTAGTTCCTTCATGCGAGACCGTTCCTGCGGCGCACGGGCGCTCAGGATCTGACTCGTAGACTGATGCCATGCGCCGACGTTCGTGGATCCTGCCGGGCAGTCGTGCCCTGCTGAGCATCGCACTCGGTCTGCTCATCACCTTCAACTCCAACCACTCCCCGTCGCTTGGGCTCACCGCGTTTGGCATCTTCGCGATTCTCACCGGTCTCGTCATCGTCGGGTTTGCAGCCTTTACGACTATCACCGCCACCGCACGGGTGCCGTTCATCGCGCAGGGGGTTGTGACTCTCGCCGCCGGTATCGCTGCGGCAACCGTCCCGAACGGTGGCGTGCGCTATCTGGTGCTCGTGCTGAGCGGCTGGGCGATTATTGCGGGAGTGCTGGAGCTCGTGTCTGGCGTCCGCTCGCGGGGAACGGCGCCGGGTGCGCGGGACTGGACGATCGTCGGGGCGCTGACCGTGATCCTGGGCATCATCGTGCTCGTTGTGCCCCCCGATTTCGTTCTGAACTTCGAAGGAGAAAAGAACGTGGCCGGCACGCTGAGTTCGTCAATTGTGATCGTGGGGCTGCTCGGCTTCTGGGCCGTCATCACCGGAGTGTTGCAGGCAATCGCCGCAGCGACGCCGACCGCCGCACGCCCGGCTGGCATTCCTCCGACCGGCACAGGCTCGTCGACCGATGCGTCAACACCCGCCGGATCGGCACGCTGATGACCGACTCAAGCCAACCCACGCCTCCGAGTCGCCGCGACCGCACCCGCCCCGCCGAGCTGGTGGGACTCGCCGCAATCTTCGCCGCCGTGCTCGGCTTCGTGGTGCTGATGTCGACGCGCGAATGGCTGCTCGCGGTGGAGTTCGCGGGCGGCGGGTTCATCATCTCGCTGGTGGTGCTGGCAATGCTCATGCTCGCCGTCTCGCCTCCGCCCCCCAGCGATGACGACGACGCGGAGCCGCCGCGCGGTCACTGACCGCCGCGGCTACATGCGGTCGACGAGCTCGTCGGCGATGCCGGTGTAACCCGCCGGCGTGAGAGCCAAGAGCCGTTCGCGCGCCGCGTCACCGATGTCGAGCTTCTGCACGAACTCGCGCAGCTCGGTGCCCGTGATCCGCTTCCCGCGGGTCAGCTCTTTGAGCATTGCGTAGGGATCTTCGATCGAGCTGCGGCCGGCGGTGACCTCGGCACGGATGACGGTCTGAATCGCCTCGCCGAGCACCTCCCAGTTGGCGTCGAGGTCAGCGGCAAGGGCAATCTCGTCGATGGCGACTTCACCGAGACCACGCGCCAGGTTGTCGAGCGCGAGCACCGAATGTCCGAGCGCGACGCCGATGTTGCGCTGAGTTGACGAGTCGGTCAGGTCGCGTTGCAGGCGGCTAGTCACAAGAGTTGCCGACAGCGAATCCAGGAGGGCGCTCGACAGCTCCAGATTGGCTTCTGCGTTCTCGAAGCGGATCGGGTTGATCTTGTGGGGCATCGTTGACGAGCCCGTGGCTCCAGCCTGCGGAACCTGCGCGAGGTAGCCCATCGAAATGTACGACCACACATCGGTGGCCAGATTGTGAAGGATGCGGTTGACATGGCTGATTGCCGTGAACAGCTCAGCCTGCCAGTCGTGGGATTCGATCTGGGTGGTGAGCGGATTCCAGCTCAGGCCCAGATGCGCCACGAACTCGTGCGAAACGGTTGCCCAGTCAACGTCGGGGTCGGCCGCGAAATGTGCTGCGAAGGTGCCGGTTGCTCCGCTGAACTTGCCGAGGGGGGTGATCGCCTCGACCCGCGCGACAACGCGCTCGGCGCGCGCCACGAAGACTGCGAACTCTTTGCCGATTGTGGTCGGAGTCGCCGGTTGGCCGTGCGTGTGGGCCAACATCGGGATGCCGCGGCCCTCGATCGCGCGCGCCCGGAGCGCCGCGAGCACTGTGCGCACGCGCGGGAGCCACACCTCGTGCACGGCGGACCGGATCGTGAGCGCATAGGCGAGGTTGTTGATGTCTTCACTCGTGCACGCGAAGTGCGTGAGCTCGGCGATGGAGCCGAGGCCCAGCTCCGCGAGTTTGGCCCGCACCAGGTACTCCACGGCCTTCACGTCGTGACGGGTGGTCGCCTCGAGGGTGGCGAGTTCGTCGATTTCGGGCTGCCCGAAGTCCTCTACCCATTGCCGCAGCGCGGCCAGCTGTTCCGGCGTCAGTTTTGCCGCGCCGAAGAGTCCACGGTCGGTGAGCTGTGCAAGCCACTCCACTTCGACCTGCACGCGGGCCCGATTGAGACCGGCCTCGCTCAGGTACTCGCCGATTCCTTCGACGGCCGCGCGGTAGCGGCCATCGAGCGGGCTGATCGGTTGGGGGGGCAGCGTCATGAGACTCCTCGTCGGATTGCTGGTTCGAGTTGGCGGAAGAGAGCGACGCTCGCGTGCTCGATTGTCGACAGCACGGTGTCAAACAGGGCCGCATCCGAATAGTACGGGTCGGGGACGTCAACTGGTGCCGCGCTGTCGGCATCGAACGTCATCAATAATTCCACCTTTGACTGATCATGCTCGCGCGCAGCCCATTCGCGCAGGATGCGCTCTTGGCCGCGGTCAAAGGCGACAACCAGGTCGAGTTGGGCAAACCAGGCCGGATCGAACTGACGAGCACGGTGCTCCGAGCCGTCGTATCCGCGTGCCGCGAGGGCAGTGATCGTGCGTGCATCGGCGCGTTCGCCGACATGCCAGTCACCAGTTGCGGCGGAACTGACCGAGACCCAGGGGTCCAGTGCGGCCTGGGAGATGAGGCGATGGAAGATCGCCTCGGCCATCACTGATCGACAGATGTTTCCTGTGCAGACAAAACAGATGCGGAAGGCGGCAGGTCGGGAACCTTCGCCATCGAACGTCATGGTCCTCATTGTGCTCTTTTCCGGCCGATACGTCGCGGGTGATTGTCGCGGGTGATTCCTTCCCCGTGCATATGACCGCCGACTTTCCCCGGCTTGCCACGTCCCCGTCGCGTCGCGGTATTCGGTACCGCATTCTGGGCATCTACTTCGAAGGAGTCCCATGCCGCTTCCCCCCGGTGCCATCCAAACCGTGCTCGAACGTCGCATCGCGGTGCTGATGCCGATCGAAGATCGGCTGCGAACGGCCACTGCCCATCCCGTGATTGCGCCGTCCGATTGGCACGGTCCGGCATCCGCCGCGTATGGCGACCTCGACCAACGGGTCCGTTACCGAGTGGCAGGTGCTGCGCAGCATGTTTCGGCTGCCCTTGCCGCCACCCGCCTCGCCTTGGCTGAGATCGATGGGTGACGGCGCGGGAACTGAGCCGGGTGCGACTCCGGATACGGGCGGCCCGCTTTTCGTGTCGCCAGCGGGCGAATTCGCAGTCTCCACTGACGCGCTCCAGGCCCATTCGGATCGCCTAGGTCACCTGAGCGATCAGTTGACGAGCGATTCCCGACGTCTGAGGGATTTGCCGCACCTGGGGTCCGCGGCCTCTGGCGCGACTGCCCGAGCGCTCAGCAGCGAGGCACTTCTCGAAGAAGCCCGGACGGCGATGGCCGCCGCGGCTCATGTGGCCGACCGAGCGAAACACGAGTTGTCGGTCGCGATTGTCGACTACACCTGGGCCGAGCATGAGGCTCATGCGCGCGCTCTCGGAGTCTCGCAGACGATGACGGCCACCTTCGCACCCTTCATGAAGATGTTCCTGCCGGGAGCCCTCCTCGCGGGAGTTGGCGCGGCGGCCGTGTTGAAGGATCCGGCTCGACAGCGTCAGTTGGGCGACTGGCTGATGCGGCATCCCGAGATCTACACCTCACCCAAGTTCGTCGAGGCCGTGCGCATGTCGGTCATGAGTGCCGACGATGCTGCCGGAGGAATGGCCGGTTTGCCGCCAGGCGCGATGGCGGCGCTGCTGGCATCCGCAGGCTATGTCGGCGTGCAGGGTGGGGCCGTGCTCGCAGTCGAGGGCGCACGGCAGTTCGGTCTGCTGCAGGAGACAGATGTCCGAATCTCGACCACCTCATCCGCGACCCACCCCGCGACCCCGAATTCGGCCGCGCTGGGCGTGGAAGAGCGCCTAGCTCGCGTGCCCGAGGGGGATCAGGTGCGGATCGAAAAATACGACGCACCAGGGGCCGAGCCACGCTACGTCGTCTATGTGGGCCCGACCGAGACGTTCTCTCCCGCCCTGACGAGCGAACCGTGGGATCTGTCGAGCAATATCGGGGGAGTGGCCGGTATGGACTCCGCCTCGCTGCGTGCCACCGAGATGGCAATGACCGAGGCCGGGATCACCGCGGATTCACCGGTCGAACTTGTCGGGTTCTCGCAGGGTGGACTGGTTGCCGCTCGTCTTGCGGCTTCCGGCGACTGGCATGCCGTGGGGCTTGAAACCCATGGGGCGCCGACCGGCAACATCGAACTGCCGCGCGGGCTTGCGGGGTTGGCGATCCGCAATAGCGACGACTTCGTACCGGCGCTCGCCGGTCCGCAGCTGGATCACACCCTCACACAGGTGGAGCGTCGTGCCTTCGATGAGGGCGCGGACATTCCGACCGACAAACCGGGGCCCGCGCACCAGCGCGGTGCCTACGTCGCCACAGCCACAGCTGTCGACGCTGCGCAATCGGATGCCGTGCAACAGCAGATCAGATTCTTGGACTCATTCATGACCGATTACACCTCGCAGGAGGGATCCACGGTGACAGTGACGAAGTACCACGCAGAACGTGTTCCGTAGGCACGGCTCGACTAACGGGTCGGCACACCGGATGGCCTTATTTTCGGCTAGAAATATGGCCTATCGAAAGGCTAATCTGGCGCTATGCAAACCATGTCTGTCAGCGAAGCCAAGGACAAGCTCTCGACTTTGGTGGAAAGTGTTGAGTCCACTCATGACGCCGTCATGATCACCCGTCATGGAAAGCCGGCGGCGATTCTGATTTCACCCGACGACCTGGACTCCCTTCAGCAAACGTTGGCCTGGCTCTCGGACCCTGACCATGCTGCAGAAATGGCGGAAGCCGAATCGGACGTTGCGCACGGACGGATGCTTTCCCTGGAGGAAGTGCGCGCGCAGCTGGCAAAGCGGTGACAACCGGTCCCTACCGAATCAAGGTGTCCCGACCCGCCTCCCGAGCGCTGGGTCGCCTTGCACCGAAGCTCCTTGACGCGGTGCTCCGATTCTTGGACGGACCGCTCACGGAAAACCCACTTCGAGCGACCAAACCACTCGGTGCCGAGCTCAAGGGACTCCGATCCGGCTATGTCGGTATCTCCTACCGGGTTCTGGTGCGCGTCGACGAGAGCGCGCAAGTGGTACAGGTCATGCGCATTGCGCACCGTGCCGACATTTACCGTCACGACTGACCACGGACGGTGAGCTGCCGCCGCGAATCGGTCCGGCTAGCTACCGGTCGGTGCGGCGGCGGTCACGGGTCAGGCCACGCAGCACGAGTCCGATGATCCACGCCAGGATGCCGAGCACGAGAGCGCCGAGCACACCCCAGCCGAAGTTCTCCACCTCGAGCCCAAAGCCGGTGAAGCTGCTGATCCACGCGACGAGCAACAGCAGCAACCCGTTGACCACGAGCGAGATCAGACCCAGCGTCAACAGGTAGAGAGGGAACGCCACGATTCGCACGAGACCGCCGACAACACCGTTGACGATGCCGAAGAGCAAGGCGACGAGCACGAGGGTCACAACATATGCACCCGTGTCGCCGTCGCTGCCAAAGGAGAGCACCTGGACGTGTGGCGCGAGGAGCAATGTAGTTAGCCACAGCGCGAGGGTATTGGTCAACAGACGGACGAGAAGGCTTCGCATGCCCCCATCATCGCGTGAGCCGAACCTCCAAGGGAAGCTGAACCCTAGGCTGAGGATCATGCCTGTCACACTCCGACCCGAGATCGCGGAGCTCACGCCCTACCGGCAGGGTCGCCCCGCGGCACGGGATGCGTTCAAACTCTCGTCAAATGAGAGCCCGTTTCCGCCGCACCCTGCGGTGCTGGCCGCCGTCGCCGAATCGCAGCTGAACCGCTACCCCGACGGCACGGCACAGGGGCTGAGTGCGGTTCTTGCCCGACGCCTCGGGGTCGAACTCGACGAGGTGCACGTCGGTTCCGGGTCTGTGGCGATCCTGCAGCAGCTGATTCAGGCCGCTGCGGGGCCCGGCGACGAGGTCGTTTACGCCTGGCGGTCATTCGAGGCCTACCCCGGCCTCGTGACGGTGGCGGGCGCGACAAGCGTGAGGGTTCCCGTGCTGCGGGATGGGCGGCACGACCTGCCCGCAATGGCCGCCGCCGTGACCGAACGGACGCGGGTCGTCCTGGTCTGCACCCCCAACAATCCGACCAGCACGATCGTGACGGCCGAGGAGTTCCACGCCTTCATGGCGGCAGTCCCCGACACGGTGCTTGTCGTTCTCGACGAGGCCTATCGCGAATTCGTCACTGACCCGGCTGCTGTCGACGGCATTCCATTGCTCGAGCGCTACCCCAACCTTGTCGTGCTGCGCACCTTCTCGAAGGCATACGGCCTCGCGGGATTGCGGGTCGGCTATGCGGTCGGCGCGGCCTACATTCTCGATGCGGCCCGATCGGCGGCGATTCCGCTTTCGGTCACGGAGCCTGCGCAGCGTGCAGCCCTCGCCGCACTCGAATACGAGAGCGAGCTCCTTGAGCGCGTCGATGTGTTGGTGGCCCGGCGCGAAGTGGTCGTGGCTGCCCTTCATGCGCAGGGCTGGGACATTCCCGTGGCGCAGGGGAACTTCGTCTGGCTTCCCACCGGCGATCAGACCGCCGCTGCGGCCGAAGTCCTCGAACGACACGGAATAGTGGGGCGTGTGTTCGTCCCCGACGGCATCCGCGTGTCGATCGGCGAGCCGGAATCTGTGGAGAAACTCCTACACGCCACGGCAGAGCTTGTGGGGACCCTTCGAGATTCGGGCGGAAACGCCCGGATAGGGTAGACCGCATGGCGTACACCGAGGCGACGGTTCAACTGCTCTCGCCCCAGGGAAAACTGGTCGAGAACGATCGCACGGCCGAGTACCTTCCGTGGATCCACGCGCTCAGCGATCAGCAGCTGCGCGACTTTCATCGGCAGATGGTGATCATTCGCCGCTTCGACATTGAGGCCGGCAATCTGCAGCGTCAGGGGCAGCTGGCCCTCTGGATCCCGAGCCTGGGGCAGGAAGGCGCCCAGGTGGGCTCCGGCTATGCCGCGAAAGCCCAAGACCACATCTTCCCGGCCTATCGCGAGCACGTCGTCGGCCGCATTCGCGGGCTCGACCCCATGCGCATCGTCGAAATGTTGCGCGGACTCAGCCACGGCGGCTGGGTTCCCGAAGAGACCGGCAATTTCCACCTCTACACGCTGGTCATCGGATCGCAGTCGCTGCACGCGACCGGATACGCGCTGGGCATGAGCCTCGACGGCACGAGTGGAACCGGCAACCCTGACACCGACGCGGCGGTTCTCGTGTATTTCGGCGACGGGGCATCGAGCCAGGGGGATGTCTCCGAAGCCATGGTGTTCGCCGCGAGCTTCCAGACACCGCAGGTGTTCTTCCTGCAGAACAACCACTGGGCCATCTCGGTGCCGGTAGAGCGTCAATCGCGCACGCCGCTCTATTTGCGGGGGACCGGATTCGGCATCCCGAGCGTTCAAATCGACGGAAACGATGTGCTCGCCAGCTATGCCGTAACAGCCGCCGGCTTGGATGACGCACGCAGCGGACGTGGACCGCGCTTTATCGAAGCCCTCACCTATCGCATGGGCGCACACACCTCGAGCGACGACCCGAGCAAATATCGCGAAAACGACGAACTCACCTTCTGGAGCGAGCGCGACCCGATCGAACGGTTCGAGGCCTATCTGCGTGATCGCGGTGAAGGCGACGCGTTCTTCCACGAGGTTGCCGTCGAGGCGGAGGATGTTGCTGCGGACGCGCGGATGCGCACGACACAGTTGGTTGACCCGCCGACATCCAAGATCTTTGCGAGCGTCTACAGCGATCCCCACCCTCTCGTTGAAACGCAGGCCGCGTGGCTTGCCGACTATGAGGCGTCATTCGACGGGGGTGCCGAATGAGTGAGCCGACAGCGCACGAGCAACTGACGCTCGCCAAGGCGATCAACCTGGGGCTGCAGAAAGCTCTCGCCGACGACGAAAAAGTCCTGCTGATGGGCGAGGACATTGCCACACTTGGTGGGGTGTTCCGCGTCACCGAGGGATTGAAAGCCGAGTTCGGCGAACGTCGCGTTATCGATACGCCGCTTGCCGAATCCGCGATCGTCGGGACGGCGATCGGCCTCGCGATGCGTGGATTCCGCCCGGTGTGTGAAATCCAGTTCGATGGATTTATTTTCCCCGGCTTCGACCAGATCACCTCCCAGCTGGCGAAGCTGACATATCGCAATGAGGGCCACCAGTCGTTCCCGGTCGTGATTCGGGTGCCGTATGGCGGTCACATCGGCGCCGTCGAACACCATCAGGAAAGTCCGGAGGCGTACTTCGCTCACACTCCTGGCCTCCGTGTCGTGAGCCCGGCAACCCCGCACGACGGGTACTGGATGATTCAGGAAGCGATCGCCAGCAACGACCCGGTCATGTTCTTCGAGCCGAAGAGCCGGTACTGGCAGCGCGGCGAAGTCGACCGCAGTGCGAGTGGAGTTGCGTTCCAGAGCAGCCGCGTCGTGCGGGTCGGCACCGACGTCACTGTTGTCGGTCACGGTGCGATGGTGCCGATGCTGCTGCAGGCCGCCGAAATCGCAGCCGAAGAGGGCACCAGCATCGAGGTCATCGACCTGCGCTCGCTGTCTCCTATCGACTACGCGCCGATCGTCGCCTCTGTGCAGAAGACCGGCCGCATCGTCGTCACGCAAGAAGCGCCGGGTCATGTGAGTGTCGGGTCTGAGGTCGCGGCAACGGTGTCTGAGCGCGCGTTCTATTCCCTTGAGGCGCCGGTGCTGCGTGTCAGCGGCTTCGACACCCCTTTCCCCCCCGCCAAACTCGAAACGTCGTACCTCCCGGATGCCGACCGCATCCTCGAGGCCGTCGACCGAGCTCTCGCCTACTGATCAGAGGAGCCGACCGTGGCGCACTCCGAGTTTCCGCTGCCGGATGTCGGCGAAGGTCTGACCGAGGCCGAAATCGTCTCGTGGAAGGTCCAGCCGGGCGACGCCGTGACCGTCAACCAGGTGCTGGTCGAAATCGAGACGGCCAAATCGCTTGTCGAGCTGCCGTCGCCGTTCTCGGGCACCGTTACCGCGTTGCTCGCAGAAGAGGGCGCGACGGTCGAAGTGGGCACGCCGATCATCCGGGTGGATTCCGCAGGTGGCTCGATCGAATTGCAGGCGCCCGGAGATGACGATGCGTTCGGCGCGATCGCTGACGCAGCGACGACCGGCGGCCACGCCGAAGCCCCGGATGCGGCGGCCGGGTCGGCCGAAGAGGGTCCGGGCGCGGTGCTCGTCGGCTACGGCTCGAAGGGTGGGCACGGGGCGACGCGACGTCGGCGGCCTGCTGCTGCCGCATCCACCGCTCCTGTTGTTGCCGCCGAGCGTGCCGAGCCGACGACGGCGACGGCAAGCCCCACGGAACGTCCGCGACTGAGCTCGGTGCCCGCGGCATCCGCGTCACCGGTCATAGCAAAGCCGCCGATCCGCAAGCTGGCCAAAGACCTCGGTGTTGATCTGACGACTGTCGATGCGACGGGGCTTGCGGGCGAGATCACGCGCGACGATGTGATTCGTCAGGCCTCGCAGGCGAGCGTCTTCCGCAATATCCAGACGCCCGAATGGGGCGAGGAGCGCGAAGAGATCATCCCGGTCAAGGGGGTGCGCAAGGCGATCGCGTCGGCGATGGTTCAGAGCGCGTTCACGGCGCCCCACGTGAGCGTGTTCTCTGATGTCAACGCGACCCGAACGATGGAGTTCGTGAAGCGCCTGAAGAACTCGCCAGATTTCGCGGGAGTGCGCGTCAGTCCGCTGCTCGTCATGGCGAAGGCCGTGATCTGGGCGGTGCGCCGCAACCCGACGGTCAACTCGAGCTGGACAGACAAAGAGATCACGGTTCACCACTATGTGAACCTCGGCATTGCCGCAGCGACTCCGCGCGGGCTGATCGTGCCCAACATCAAAGATGCGCAAGAGCTCAGCCTGCTCGAACTCGCGCAGGCCCTTGAGCAGTTGACGATCACGGCACGGGACGGCAAGACCCAGCCCGCGCAGATGGCGAACGGCACCGTGACGATCACCAACCTCGGGTCGTACGGCATGGACACCGGCACGCCGATCCTCAACCCCGGCGAGGTCGCAATCGTCGCGCTCGGGGCGATCAAACAGAAGCCGTGGGTTATCGACGGCGAGGTGCGCCCAGCTTTCGTCACAACTGTCGGTGCGAGCTTCGACCACCGGGTCGTGGACGGGGATGTCGCGAGCCGCTTCACCGCCGACATCGCCTCCGTGCTCGAAGAGCCCGCCCTGCTGCTGGATTGAACAGTGCTTATTGAGAACCGTTTTGACAACGGTTATCAATAAGGGATAACGTGGCCGGGTGCCCACACCCCGTCGTCTTCTCTTTCCTCTGGTTGCCCTCGCGGCATCCGCTCTGGCACTGGGAGGCTGCGCCGCCACTTCGGCCGATCCGGCCGCCGATGGCGTGACCCGCGTCGTTGCGTCAACAAACGTCTATGGCGATCTCGCCGCGACAATCGCAGGTGACCACGCGGAGGTCACGAGCGTCATCGAGAACGGCGACCAGGATCCGCACCAATTCGAGGCCAACCCGCGCGTGCAGCTCTCGCTCGCCGCGGCCGATCTCGTGATCGAGAACGGCGGCGGCTACGACGATTTCATCGACACGATGCTCGCGGCCGCCGACAACCCCAAGGCCACGGTGCTGAACGCTGTCACGCTCTCGGGCCACAACGCGACGGCCGATGGTTTCAACGAGCACGTCTTCTACGACTACCCGACCATGAGCCGCCTCGTCACGGCCATCACGAAGGCCCTGTCGGAGGTCGATCCCGAGAACGCACAGGCCTTCGAGGCCAATGCCAAGAAGCTGCAAAGCGGCCTCACCGAGCTCCTAGAGCGCGAAGCCACAATCGCCTCTGAGCACGGCGGCGCCGGTGTGATCATCACCGAGCCCGTGCCGCTGTATGCGCTCGAGCGCTCCGGGCTCATCAACGAGACACCGCCGGCCTTTAGCGAGGCGATCGAAGAAGACTCGGACGTGCCCGCGGCACTCCTGCAGAAGGTGCTCGACACGATCTCCTCGGGCCGGGTCGCCGCGGTCGTCTACAACGCACAGACCGGCGGGCCGCAGACGGATGCCATCCTCGCCGCGGCGAAGAGCGCGAACGTCCCCGCGGTGCCGGTCACCGAAACGCTGCCCAACGGCGAACACTATGTCGAGTGGCAGCGGGCAGTCCTCACCGCGATCAACCAAGCGCTGCAGGAATAAGCGTGCCGCATCCCGTGCTGTCTCTGCGAGCGGCCGCCCTCACGCTGGGTGGCCGCGCACTGTGGCGCGAGCTCGATCTCGACGTTCAGCCGGGGGAGTTCGTCGCGATTCTCGGCGCCAACGGCTCGGGCAAAACGAGCCTTCTCAAGGCGGTGCTCGGCGAGCACCAGCTCGAGAGGGGCACCGCCACCTTCCTCGGTGAACCGCTCAAGCGCGGCGATCGGCGCATCGGCTACATCCCCCAGCAAAGGCGGGCGGATGACGCGGTCGCCCTCCGAGGGCGGGATCTCGTCGCGCTCGGCCTCGATGCCCACCGCTGGGGCCCCGGCCTGCCCTCGCGTGTTCGCCGAGCTCGGGTGGACGCGCTTCTCGATTCCGTCGGCGCTTCGGCGTACAGTCGCGTTCCGATCGGACGGGTGTCGGGGGGCGAGCAACAGCGGCTGCGCGTCGGGCAGGCACTTGCCGCCGATCCCGCTCTCTTGCTGTGCGACGAGCCCCTCAATTCCCTCGACCTCCGCGCCCAGCGCACGGTGAGTGAGCTGATCGACCGGCACCGACGCGAACGCGGTTTCGGGGTGCTGTTCGTTACCCACGATGTGAACCCCGTGCTCGGCATGGTCGACCGCGTGCTGTACCTGGCGCAGGGGCGGTTCCGCATCGGGTCGCCAGACGAGGTGTTGACCAGCCCCGTTTTGAGCGAGCTGTATGAGTCACCGGTGGATGTGATCCGCTCGCAGGGGCGGATCGTGATCGTCGGTGCTCCCGACGATTCGCACGCGCATGATCACGAACACGACGAGGTCGAACGATGAACGATCTCTGGTCGCAGCTTTTCGATTTCAGCGACTACGGTTCGCTGATCATCCTGTTGCGCAACTCGCTCTTGGCGGGCGCGTTGCTCGGCGTGGTTGGTGGGCTCATCGGTGTCTTTGTCATGTCGCGCGATCTCGCTTTCGCGGTGCACGGCATCAGCGAGCTCTCCTTTGCGGGCGCGGCTGCCGGCCTGCTGCTGGGCGTGGGGGTTGTCGCGGGATCGATCGCCGGATCCCTCGCCGCCGCAGCGCTTATCGGACTGCTCGGGGCGAAGGCGCGAGATCGCAACTCGATTACCGCGGTGCTGATGCCATTCGGTCTCGGCCTTGGCATCCTGTGTTTGGCGTTGTATCCGGGGAGGGCATCGAACAAATTTGGATTACTGACCGGCCAAATTGTGGCCGTCGACGACCCGCGACTCGGCTCGCTCGCCCTGATCGCCGGGATCGTCGTGGTCGGCCTGTTCGTGATCTGGCGGCCTCTGACCTTCGCGAGCGCCGACCCCGAGGTGGCGATGGCGCGCGGCGTTCCTACGCGTGCGCTGTCGCTCATTTTCATGCTGCTGCTCGGGCTGTCAGTTGCCGTGGGCGTGCAGGTTGTCGGCGCGCTGCTGGTGCTCGCGGTTCTCGTGACCCCGGCTGCTGCGGCGCTGCGCGTAACCTCGTCGCCGGTGCTCGTGCCGGTGCTGAGCACCGTATTTGCGACGGTCTCGCTAGTGGGCGGCATCCTGCTCGCGCTTGGGGGGAGCGTGCCGATCAGCCCCTATGTCACGACGATCTCCTTCCTCATCTACGTCGTGTGCCGCCTCATCGGCGCGCGTCGCGAACGCCGAGCGCGACACTCACGGCGCGACGGCACCGGCCGTCGCATCGACGGCTCCCATTCGCCCGAGAGGATCACGGCATGAAGCGCAACACCTGGCAGCGAGATGCGGTGCGCACGGCCCTTGGTCGCACCGAGGGCTTCGTCAGTGCGCAGTCCCTGCACGCGGCGATGCGGGATGCCGGGGCCGAAGTCGGCCTGGCCACCGTCTACCGCGCTCTCGCCAGCCTCGCCACCGACGGGGAAGCCGACTCGCTGCAGCAGGACGGCGAAAGCCTGTATCGCGCCTGCACCCCGGGTAGCCATCACCACCATCTGATCTGCCGGCGATGCGGTGCCACGATCGAGATCGAGGCGGAGGCCGTGGAGACCTGGGCGCGCGCCGTGGCCTCGCAGCATGGCTACACGCAACCCGAGCATGTCGTCGACGTCTTCGGCTACTGCCCGGCCTGCACAGTCGAGCGCGCCGCCCCTCGTTGATCGAGCTTGTCGAGATCCCTCCGATCGGCTATCGTCGGAGGGTTGCGCGTTCGCGCGCAGCATCTTGTGTGCCACCGGATTTCGGGTCTCGACAGGCTCGACCACCGGCTTCGGCACGCCGACAAGTGACCTTGGGTGAACGGCAACCGCCATTCACGGTAGCGCGGGGATTCCCGCTCAAGAAGGAGTAATCATGGCAGCAGTGTGCCAGGTGACTGGAGCCGTCCCCGGCTTCGGACACAACATCTCGCACTCGCACCGCCGGACGAAGCGTCGCTTCGACCCGAACGTGCAACGGAAGACCTACTACGTGCCGTCGCTTCGGCGCTCGGTCACCCTCAACGTGTCCGCTAAGGGCATCAAGGTGATCGACGCTCGTGGCATCGAGCGCGTTGTGAAAGACATTTTGGCTCGTGGGGTGAAGATCTAATGGCGAAGCAGCAAGACGTCCGTCCGATCATCAAACTGCGTTCCACCGCCGGTACCGGGTACACCTACGTGACCCGCAAGAACCGTCGCAACAACCCTGACCGCATCGTGCTGAAGAAGTACGACCCCGTCGTGCGCAAGCACGTCGAATTCCGCGAGGAGCGCTAACCATGGCGAAGAAGAGCAAGATCGCGCGGAACGACCAGCGCAAAGTCATTGTCGAGCGGTACGCCGCAAAGCGTCTCGAGCTGAAGAAGGCGCTCGTCGACCCGGCGGGCACCGACGAAAGCCGTGAGGCCGCGCGCCTCGGCTTGCAGAAGCTGCCGCGCAACGCCTCGCCGGTTCGCGTTCGCAGCCGCGACTCGATCGACGGCCGCCCCCGCGGTGTCCTCAGCAAGTTCGGTGTCTCGCGTGTCCGCTTCCGCGACATGGCGCACCGTGGCGAGCTGCCGGGCATCACAAAGAGCTCCTGGTAGCTCTCGGCGCAACAGATTAGGAAGGCCCGGATTCGTCCGGGCCTTCTCTGTTTCCTCCCGCGAATTCGCCCTGGCCCGCGTTACGGGCCTGCGCGTTTTCCGAGGAAACGCCACTCCGTGACGTTTTGCCCCCGTAATTGCCGTGTTTGCTGGTAGTTTCAAGCCCGCAGCCAGGCTTTACGGCTCGTGCTGCCACCAATTTCATTGCTCTAGGTCCGAGGAGGACACCCATGGCTGATAAGTCACTGAACAAGACCGATCTCGTGGCAGCGATTGCCGCCGAGTCGGGCCAGAGCCAGGTCGCCGTTGCCGGCGTTCTCGACTCGTTCTTCTCCGTCGTCTCCAAGGCTGTCGGCGACGGCACCAAGGTTGCGATTCCGGGTTGGCTCTCGTTCGAGCAGACTCACCGTGCCGCCCGCGCCGGACGCAACCCTGCGACCGGCGAGACCATCCAGATTGCCGCGAGCAACGGCGTCAAGGTCTCGGCTGGCAGCAAGCTGAAGGCCGCTGCTAAGTAATACCTCTGCTTCACCGAAGGGCGTCGACCGTGTTGTCGACGCCCTTCGTCGTTCCCGCCGCGCATCCAGCGGCTCTCGAATACGATCACAGGGTGAGACTCGCGCGCGTTGCCGGGCCGGCAGCGGTGCTGCTGGCCGCCTTCGTCGCCCTGTTCGCGGCTCTCGCTTTCGGTGGGGGCGCTGACGCTCCCAAGATCTTCGATCCGGGTCCCGTCGTTCTGTACGGAATTCCCGTTGCGAAGCTGCTGATGAACCTCGGGGTCGCAACCGCGCTGGGTGCACTCGTGTTCACGGTTTTCGCTCTCGACTCGAATAAGCCAGAGTTCGGGCGCGCGCTTGACGTTGCTGCCGCCGGCGCCGCGGTGTGGACCGTGACCGGGGCGATCGCGGCGCTGCTGACCTTCTCGAGCATCGCCAACATCCCGCTGGCTCTTGATGACTCTTACGGCCAGGCCCTGGGCACATTTCTGACCAATAGCGAGATCGGTCAGGCGTGGCTCGCAACAGTGCTGATTGGCGCGGGGGTGACGGTGCTGTGCTTCGCAGTGCGCAACGCGACGGCTCTCGTGTTCGTCATGGCGCTCGCGGTGGCCGGTGTTGTCCCGCTCGCGCAGCAGGGGCATGCCGGGGACGAATCCAGCCACGATCTCGCGATCACGGCGATCTGGCTGCACATCACCTTCGCGGGGCTGTGGCTCGGGGGACTGCTCACGATGATTCTGCTGCGACGGAGCCTTACAACAGAGGGCACCTCCGCGCGGCTCGCAGTCGTGCTGTCGCGCTATTCAACTCTCGCGATCATCGCGTTCGTTGTCGTGGCGGCATCCGGATATGTGAGTGCGGCGATCCGCGTGGGCGAGCTTCCGGAGCTGCTGACGCCGTACGGCATCCTCGTGCTCGTCAAGGTCGGAGCCCTCGGCGCGCTGGGTCTCTTCGGCGCATACCAACGCCGGGTTCTTATTCGGCGGTTGGCCGCGGGGGCGACGCCGAAGCTGTTCTGGGTGCTTATCGCCGTCGAGCTCGCGTTCATGGGCATTGCGTCGGGGGTTGCGGCTGCTCTCGCGCGCACGGCGACTCCGGTCGATCTGAAGCTTCCCGCGACGAGCGATGCGACGCCGGCCTTCATCCTCACCAATCGTGACCTTCCGCCCGAGCTCACCCCCACGCGCTGGCTGACCTCGGGCAATCTCGACCTACTGTGGGCGCTGATTGTCGGCTTCGGCATCCTGTTCTATGTGCTGGGCGTGATTCGCATGCGTCGTCGGGGCGACACCTGGCCCTGGTACCGCACAGTGTTCTGGATCGCCGGGATGCTGACGCTGCTGTGGGTCACCAACGGCACGGTCAATGTCTACGAGCAGTACCTCTTCAGCGTCCACATGCTCGGCCACATGTTGCTGGGCATGGCGATCCCGGTGCTGCTGGTGCTTTCGGCGCCCGTCACCCTCGCTCTCCGCGCGATTCATAAGCGCGAAGACGGCAGTCGCGGCCCCCGCGAATGGATCCTGCTGGCCGTTCACTCGAAGGTCGCGACGGTGCTCACCCACCCGCTCGTCGCATCCGCGCTCTTTGCCGCATCGCTGTGGGTGTTCTATTACAGCCCGCTGTTCGGCTGGGCGACCCGCGACCATTTCGGGCACACCTGGATGGTCGCGCACTTCCTCATCACCGGGTACTTGTTCGCGCAGACGCTCGTGGGCATTGATCCGGTGGCGAACCGGCCCCCGTATCCGTTGCGGTTGCTGCTTCTGCTCGCTGTCGCCGCTATGCACGCGTTCTTCGGGCTTTCCCTGATGACCGGCGAGGCGTTGCTGCTGCCGGACTGGTACGGAGCCATGGGCCGAACGTGGGGAAGCTCACCGTTGATCGACCAGCAGGCGGCCGGCGGGATCGCATGGAGCGTCGGCGAGATCCCCACGGTTTCGCTCGCCATCGTCGTCGCCATGCTGTGGAGTCGCAGCGACGCCCGCGAAGCTAAGCGCAGTGATCGTGCCGCCGATCGCGACGGTGATGCAGAGCTCGAGGCGTACAACGAGATGCTCGCCGGGCGCGGTGGAGCTCAACGGTGAAGCACCCCGAGCTTTCGCCCGAGCAGGCGGCGGTCTTCGCCGCGATCGAGACCACCAACGACCACATCTTCGTCACCGGTCGTGCCGGCACCGGAAAGTCCACTCTGCTCTCGCATCTCTCGTGGAAAACGTCCAAGCAGGTGGTGATCTGTGCACCGACCGGGGTGGCGGCGCTCAACGTGGGCGGGCAGACAATTCACTCGCTGTTCCGACTGCCGATCGGCGTCATCGCCGATCACGAGATTGACCAGAACGCCGATCTGCGCAAACTTCTCGGCGCCATCGACACCCTCGTGGTCGACGAGGTCTCGATGGTCAACGCCGACCTTCTCGACGCGATGGACCGCAGCCTGCGCCAGGCGCGTGCGCGGCCGCATGAGGCATTCGGGGGAGTGCAGCTCGTGCTGTTCGGCGACCCGTATCAGCTGGCCCCGGTGCCGGGCGATCCGGAAGAGCGGGCGTACTTTGCCGACCGCTACGAGTCGATGTGGTTCTTTGATGCGGCGGTATGGAAAGAAGCCGATCTGACGATCTACGAACTCGCGACCATCCACCGCCAACACGAGCTGGAGTTCAAGCAACTGTTGACAGCGGTGCGGCACGGGCACGTGACAGCAGAAATGGGCGCACGACTCAACGAGGTCGGAGCGCGACCGGCGCCGAGCGATGGCACCATCACCCTCGCGACGACAAACGGCACCGTGACGCGCATCAACCGGGAGGCGCTCGCGCAGTTGCCGGGCCGGTCGAAATCGGCTGTGGCCGAGGTGAACGGTGACTTCGCCGGGCGATCGTTCCCGGCCGACGAGCGGCTGGAGTTGAAGGTGGGGGCGCAGGTGATGTTTCTGCGCAACGACACCAGCTCCGATTCCCGCTGGGTGAACGGCACGATCGGCGAAGTGGTGAAGATCGGCGACACCGTCACGGTCGAAGTGGATGGCGAAGACCACACCGTGACGCCTGCGACCTGGGAGCGCTACCGCTACAGCTATTCGGCGACGACGAAAGAGCTGCGCAAAGATGTCGTGGCCGAGTTCATCCAGTTCCCGCTGCGACTCGCGTGGGCGGTCACCATCCACAAATCGCAGGGGTCGAGCTATGACCGCGCGATCATCGATTTGGGGCCGCGTTCATTTGCGCCGGGTCAGACCTATGTGGCGCTCAGCCGCATCCGGTCGCTTGATGGTCTGTATCTGACGCGACCGCTGCGACCGAGCGACATCATCGTGGATGAGGCGGTCACCCGCTTTATGGCGCGCGCCACCCGAATCCCCGGCATCCAAGCCTGACGCAACCCCGCCGGTCGAGACCAAGCCTCGCCTACGCGACGGCTGCCGCCTTGGCGTCCGCGAGGTCGTCGAAGAGATCCGTATTCAACTGATACGCGTAGAGCACCTCGTCGATCACTCGCTCGCGTTCGGCGTCATCCCACCCGGCGGCATCCAACTGCTCGCGGTAGCTCTGCTTGAACTTTGCCGGGTCGGCGATCTGGTCGAACAGGTAGAACCCGACGCCGTTGGTGTCGAAGCCGAACTGTTTCTGCATGAGGCCCCGAATCGCCTGTCCGCCCGACAGGTCGCCGAGGTAGCGCGTGTAGTGGTGGGCGACGAAACCGCCCGCCCACGCTTCGGCCGTGATGTCGCGGATGCGGGTGACATAGCGTGCCGTCGTCGGTAGCGGGTGGATGTGCGTGGCCCACCCGTCACCCAACAGGAATTGAAGGTCGGATTCGAGGGCCGGCAGGCGCGTGAGCCGGTCGCTGCGGAACGGGTCGGCCACCGCATCCCCGGCGAAGGCGTTGCCGGCGGCCTCGAGAGCCTCGTAGACGAAGTAGTGCTGGGCGACGAGGGAAACGTAGTCGTCGCGAGTGCCGGCGCCGCTCATGAGGTCGCTCATGAATCCGGCCCCTTCGCTGTCGCCGTGACTCGACCAGGTGCGTTCGCGCAGAGCTTGGGAGAACGGCAGAACAGCCACAGAAGCTCCTTCGACGGTAGACAGCTTAGGTAAGCCTAACTATATGTGTTGGGTGCCCGAGAGGCTAGTGCGGCCGAGCCTCGACTCCCAGCTTCTGGCATGCGGCGGAGTAGAGGGCCACGATTTCGGCACGCACCTGGTTGCGATCGGTGAGTTCCGTCGGCCACGGAATGTGCAGCTCGCTCTCTTCGCCGTCGACCTCGTAGTGCCAGGTGGCACCGCGCTTGTCGAAGTCGGTCATGCGGGCGGTTATCGCCTCGCGCCCCGAGAATGCGCGCGTGATGAGGATGTTGTCGTCGCGGTGATCGCTGTTCATATGGGCGAGCACGGCATCCACGACGTCTGAGGGAAAGACCGACATGGGAGATACCGTAACCGACGGTGCTCGAAAGACAACAGGATTGCGCCGAACTGAAATTAGGGGTAGCCGCGGCGGATACACCCAGGTCACGAGCACGACGGAGATGATCATCAACAGCACCCAGGAGATGAGTTTCGACGGCGACACGAGCTGCCATCCGTCGAGCTGGTTGGGGTAGAGCCACGCGCCCGCCCATGTCGCGATGTTCTCGGCGAGCCAGATGAAGAGCGCGACGAGGCCGAAGGCAGCGAGCAACGGCATCCGGAGCGTGCGCCGCCACACCCGGACGTGCATGACAGTCGGCCACCAGAGCAACACGACCGCAGCCAGAAGCACCCATCGCAGGTCGAAGATGAAGTGGTGCGTGAAGAAGTTCGCATAGATCGCGGCGGCGACGATCGCCGTGAGCCATCGCCTCGGGTAGCGCGTGAATCCGAGGTCGAAGAGCCGGTGCACGCGCACCATGTACGAACCGACGGCCGCGTACATGAAGCCCGAGAAGAGCGGCACGCCCAGGATGCGCAACACGCCGTCGCCGTCGTATGACCACGACCCGACGTCGGTCTTGAAGAGTTCCATAACCGTGCCGGTGATGTGGAACAGCACGATCACCCAGAGTTCG
The DNA here is from genome assembly GCA_035554115.1 of Pseudolysinimonas sp. Taxonomy (GTDB): domain Bacteria; phylum Actinomycetota; class Actinomycetes; order Actinomycetales; family Microbacteriaceae; genus CAXTSE01. The sequence continues at coordinate 103,269 of DATMIW010000045.1, forward strand.
CGGCCAGTCTCGAGGCGGGTGGCGACCATGACGATCTGGATTAGCACGGCCGCAATCGTGAGGGCGTCGTTCCGCGCGAGGACGGCATCGTCGGGATACCAGAGACGTGCCGCGACGATCACGGCGAGCAGCGCTGCGCCGAAGATGCACGCCCATGCCTGCTTCGCCCCGAACACGAGGAATTCGATGAGGCCCGCACGGATGCCCCGCTCCGATGCGTTGGCGAGCAGGCGGTGCGCCGCGCGGTCGATCACGCGCTCGACAGCGGTGAGCCCCTGCTGGTGTGTGGTCTCGGCTCCCATGAGTGGAGGCTAGTGGCGACAGTCTGAGCGGATCCCCGGGACCCGTACTGGGAGTTCAAGCAAGACGAGGTGAGGCCGGCTTCTCACCGGAAACCTTGTGTCACCTACCCTTATCTGAACTGCGGACGCCGGCGGGCGGGGTGACCCCGCTACCGCCCTGGGGCGGGCGCTTAGGTGTGATGCCGGTGGATCGAGGTTGTCCGACCTTGCCAGCCTCGGCGGTCCATCGGGCGCCGTCACGCGTACCGAACTGGTCGCCGCTATTCGACCGTGATGTGTTTGCCATCCGTGTCCTCCTGGTCTTGCAGCCATTCGACCACGTATTCGTCTTTAACGGCTAGCCAAACTCCCTGGCTGCCAGCGACTGCCGACTGAAATTCTCCAGTTGGCCCCAACTTCCACTGCTGAGCGATGAAGATGTCGCGAGGCTCGGGGTACGTCGAAAACCGTGACCCCTCATCGAATAGACCGCCGACCCACACCCCGGAGTCGATCCGAATTCGTACCCATCCCTCGCCGACAGTCTTGTTGCCGTAGTCCCAGGCTGTGGGAGTGTCGTTCGCTTCTTGAGAGCGGGTGAGCTTGGGACGAATCAATCGTTCCCAAGACGTAAGGGGCTTCTCAAGGATGGGTACCTGACCGTAGACGGCCCAGGCGACGACGTACGGGACTGCGACCCCGCAGGCGAGGAATGCAATGGCAACTCCGATCACGTTGGTCGCGACAAAGACGCGCACATCGAGGACTGCGACGGCTACCTGCTCATGAAAAAGAATCGCGTAGATCGAATCAAATATTGCACTCGCAACTACTGCTTCCAGAACCCGCGCGGCGACCGAACGGTCGGCTGCGCGCGGCCCGCGAAGTTGCACGCGCGATGCGGCGAACACCACACCTGGAACAAGCAACGCCAGATAGAGGACCACCTGAAACGAGGTCGAGGGGAAGGTCACGGGCCGAAGCTACGACAACCCACTGAAGTGCAAGCGCGCACCTAAGGAAACGGTGGATAACGCGGAGCGGATGACGGGAATCGAACCCGCGCTATCAGCTTGGGAAGCTGAAGTTCTGCCATTGAACTACATCCGCGTAGCGGGGCCATGAGCTCCACCGCGCACTATCTTATGCGCGGCTAGCCTGGAGGGACGAGCGCGAGGGAGCCCTGCGCGCCTCCTACACTGGCCTCATGCTTCTGAGCGACCGGGATATCAACGCCGAACTCGACGCGGGCCGCATCGGCCTCGAACCCCTCGACCGCGAGATGGTGCAGCCGTCGAGCATCGATGTGCGGCTCGACAGGTTCTTCCGCCTCTTCGACAACCACAAGTACCCGTTCATCGACCCGGCCGAAGACCAGCCCGACCTCACCCGCCTCATCGAAACCAAGCCCGACGAGCCGTTCATTCTGCACCCCGGCGAGTTTGTGCTCGGATCCACCTTCGAGCTCATCACGCTTCCGGATGACGTGGCCGCCCGACTCGAAGGCAAAAGCTCTCTCGGTCGCCTCGGCCTTCTCACGCATTCCACGGCCGGATTCGTTGACCCGGGTTTCTCGGGCCACGTCACCCTCGAGCTCTCGAACGTCGCGACCCTGCCGATCAAACTGTGGCCGGGCATGAAGATCGGGCAGCTGTGCTTCATTCGCACGAGCTCGCCGGTCGACAACCCCTACGGCTCGGGGCAATACGGCAACCGCTACCAGGGGCAGCGCGGGCCGACAGCGAGCCGCTCGTTCCAGAACTTCCACCGCACCGATGTCACTGTCACCGACGCGGGGGCTTCGGGCAACTAGCTGGGGTCTCGACAAGCTCGACCGCCAAAGGTCGGCTAGCGACCGAAGGCGTGCCACTCGGCGAGTTGTAGCACCAGCCACGGGCTGAACGCGAACGGAGCGGCCTCGACGGCAACCCGCAGATCGGCGGGTTGTACCCAGCGCCACTCGGCCACCTCATCCGGAGCGGGCGTGGGGTCACCTGCTACCACAGCCTGGAACACCGGACAGATCTCGTTCTCGACGATCCCCGTCGCGTCCGTGGCGCGGTAGCGAAACTCGGGCAGCACGAGGTGCACCTCAGCGAGGGTGAGGTCCAGTTCGCGGGCGGCGCGACGGCTGACCGCTTCGGGGAGAGCTTCATCCGGAGCCGGATGGCCGCAGAACGAGTTCGTCCAGATGCCGGCGAAAGTGCGCTTCGTCAGTGCACGACGGGTGAGCAGTACGCGACCCGATTCGTCGAAAATATGGCACGAAAACGCCAGATGCAGCGGAGTGTCCCCGTCGTGGATGACAGCTTTCTCGGCCGTGCCGAACGGTATTCCTGCATCGTCGACCAGCACGACAAGCTCGGCGTCACTCCCGGTGGGAGCGAGCTGTGGAGGGGCGTCGTCGCCAGTGGAGGCTGTCATGCTGGCCGGTAGTCTGCTCACGTGAATGGGTGTGCACTGCAGCCGTCGCTTAGGCGACAGGTCCAGCGTCACGCCGTGGGGGCGCGCTCTATCAGCCTAGCCAGGAAGCGCTCAGGTCTCCGATGACGCGATGGCCGAGACCGAAGCCCGAGGCTGTCGCGCGACTCGACCTCTATAGCGCCGTGGCGGAACAGGCGGCCGCCCTCGTGATTCGCCGTTACTCGACGTCTTTCGCTTTGGCGACTCGTCTGCTCGGACCGGCCGTGCGGCAGCCGGTCGAGAACGTGTACGCGCTCGTGCGACTCGCCGACGAGGTGGTGGATGGCGGGGCCGACGAAGCCGGTCTCGGCACCACCGCGGCGCGCGCCCTGCTCGACGAACTCGAGCGCGACACCGTGCGCGCCATCGCGGAGGGATACAGCGCCAATCTGGTTGTTCACGCCTTCGCTCGCACGGCTCGCGCCGCGGGTTTCGGGCCGGAGCTGACGGCGCCGTTCTTCGCCTCGATGAGGACCGATCTGAGCACAAGCGAGCACAGTGCCGAAAGTTTCGCCGCCTATGTCTACGGTTCAGCCGAGGTGGTCGGGCTCATGTGCCTACGCATCTTCCTCACCGACACGGACCGCATATATACGGATGCGGAGCTTGAGACCCTCGAGGTCGGAGCACGGGCGCTCGGTTCGGCGTTTCAAAAGGTCAACTTTTTGCGCGACCTGTCGGCCGACCTCGACGCACTCGGCCGCAGTTACTTTCCCGGCATCGATGTCGCCCGGCTCACCGAGGCTCAGAAACAGGAGTTGGTGACGGACATCGATTACGAACTGTCGGTGGCGGCCGCCGCGCTTCCCCTGTTGCCACGCAGTTCACGAAAGGCCGTCGTTCTCGCCTATGGGCTGTTCGCAGAGCTGGCGCATCGCATCCGGGCGACCCCGGCATCCACCCTCGTGCGCACCCGGGTGCGCGTGCCGAAGCCCGTGAAGCTACGGATCGCGCTTCGCTCGTCCTTGAAGGGAACAGCCCGAGGAACGACGGCATGACCCGCACAATCGTCATCGGCGGGGGTATCGCGGGGCTGGCGACGGCTGCTCTGCTCGCGCGCGAAGGACACTCCGTCACCGTCGTGGAGAAGAACGCGCAGCTCGGTGGACGCGCGGGGGTGTGGGAGAAAGACGGTTTCCGCTTCGACACGGGCCCGTCGTGGTACCTCATGCCCGAGGTTTTCGACCACTTCTATCGGCTGCTCGGCACGAGTGCGGACGAACAGCTCGACCTGGTGCAGCTCGATCCCGGCTATCGCGTCTACGGCGAAGGGCACCGCGACCCGATCGATGTTGGCGCGAATGTCGACGAGAATCTCGAACTGTTCGAGAGCATTGAGCGGGGGTCGTCGCGACGCCTCGGGCGCTACCTCGACCAGGCTCGCGAGATTTACCAGCTTGCGACCGAGCGCTTCCTCTACTCGACATTCCAGAAGCTCGGGCCGGTATTCAGTGGTCGCGTCATTCGCAACGGACCGCGCCTTCTTCGCCTGTTGCTTCAGCCCCTCGACACTCTCGTCAACCAGACGGTGCACGACACGCGGCTACGACAGATCCTGGGCTATCCGGCGGTGTTTCTCGGCTCGGCTCCCAAACTTGCGCCCAGCATGTACTCGCTGATGAGTCACCTCGACCTGGTCGACGGTGTCCGGTATCCGATGGGCGGATTCGGCCGCATCATCCGGAGCATTGCCGATCTCGCCACTGCGGAGGGTGTCGAGGTGCGCACGGGCTTTACCGTCAGCCGGATCCGGTCCTCGGGTCGGCGAGCCGTCGGCATAACCGGGACGGATTCGCGCGGAACGACTGTCGACCTCGACGCTGAGGTGATCGTCTCGGCCGCCGACCTGCACCATACCGAGACAGTTCTGGTGACGGAACCCGGTCTGCGCAGCTACCCGGCCGAGTACTGGGAGAAACGCACAGCCGGTCCGAGCGCCCTGCTCATGATGCTCGGGGTGACGGGCGAACTACCCGAACTCGAACACCACACACTGTTCTTCGCGAAGGACTGGGACGCCGGATTCGAGGCGATCTTCGGCGACAACACGCGCATTCCCGAGGTGCCATCGATCTACGTCTGCAAACCGAGCGGGGTGGATGCCGACACGGCCCCCGAAGGGCACGAAAACCTGTTCGTGCTGGTGCCGCTGCCCGCCGACCCGGCGCTTGGCCACGGCGGTGTCGACGGGACGGGCGAGCCCGTTCTTGAGAGCCTGGCCGACCGGGTGGTGACCCAGATCGCGGAGTGGGCCGGGATCCCGAATCTGGCAGATCGCATCGTCGTGCGGCGCACAGTTGGCCCGGCCGACTTTGCGACAGACCTCAACTCGTGGAAAGGGTCAGCTCTCGGTCCCGCGCACACTCTGCGCCAGAGCGCGTTCTTTCGCTCGCGCAATGTGAGCACGCGGCTGTCGAATCTGTTCTATGCCGGGTCGTCGACAATTCCCGGTATCGGATTGCCCATGTGCCTGATTAGTGCGGAACTGGTGCTCAAACGCCTGCGCGGTGACACCTCGGTGGGCCCGCTGCCCGTGCACGATGGCGGCTACGGCTTTGGCGGCATCCGGTGAGTTTTCTCTATCTCGGCGCTCTGCTGATATCAATCGCGGGAATGGTGATTCTCGACCGTCGCTTCCGGCTGTTCTTCTGGGCTCCCGTTCCGCGGGCGCAGATGCGGGCCGCTGTCGTGCTTGTTGTAGGCGTGGTGTTCTTCCTCTTTTGGGACGTTGTCGGCATCGATCTGGGCGTCTTCTTCCGCGGCAATCCGGGTCTGCTCACCGGGGTTCAACTCGTGCCCGAGCTACCGATCGAAGAGGTCTTCTTCCTCACCTTGCTCTGTTACCTCACGATGAATCTCTACGGAGCCGCCTCCCGACGGGGGCGGGACTCATGACGTATTGGGCGCTCAACGCGGTCTTCTTAGGCGTCGTTGCTCTCATCGGAGTGGCTGCGATTGGTGCGCACCGGCGGCCGCGCTGGCGCGCCGTGGGTCTCACCGCAATCGTGCTGTTGATCGCGACCGCCATCTTCGACAACGTGCTGGTCGCCGTGGGCATCGTCGGCTACAGCCCGGATCGCATCAGCGGCGCATTCCTCGGCGTCGCCCCGCTAGAAGACTTCAGTTACACACTCGCCGCCCTCGTTCTGCTGCCCTCTCTGTGGCATGTGTTGGCGCCGCGCGGCGAGAGAGCTCCTCGAAATGAGGCCCCGTGATCCGGGCCCTGTTTCTAACGAGTCGCCCGCTCAGCTGGATCAACACGGCGTTCCCGTTCGCGGCGGCCTACCTTGTGGGATCGCTCGTCGAGGGCGACGGGTTTTCGGTTGCCACGCTCGTCGTCGGCACGCTGTTCTTTCTTGCGCCCTACAACCTCGCGATGTACGGCATCAACGACGTGTTCGACTACGAATCCGATCTGCGCAATCCGCGGAAGGGCGGTGTCGAAGGCGCACTACTGCTGCCGCGCTGGCATCGGGCGACCCTCGTGGCGTCGGTCGCGGCATCCCTGCCGTTCATCGTGTATTTGGTGGTGGTGGGCACTGTGGCCAGCACCGCCGTGCTGGCCCTCAGCCTCTTTGCCGTTGTCGCGTATTCAGTGCGCGGGTTGCGGTTCAAAGAGCGCCCCGTGCTCGACTCGATCACCTCGAGCACCCATTTTGTCTCCCCGGGGCTTGTCGGGCTCGCACTCGCGGGCAGTGCGCCCACCTGGGCTCTCGCCAGCGCGCTTGCGGCATTCTTCCTGTGGGGCGCCGCGTCTCATGCCTTCGGGGCGGTGCAGGACATCCAGGCGGATCGCGCGGCGGGCATCCACTCGATCGCCACCGTTTTCGGCGCGCGGGCTACAGTCCGCCTTGCGGTCGTGCTCTATCTGCTTGCCGGCGTGCTGTTGCTCGGAACCGTGTGGCCGGGTCCGATTGCCGCTGTACTTGTAGTGCCGTACGCGATCAACGCGGCGCCCTGGTGGAAGGTGTCCGACGACAACGCGGCGGCAGCCAACCGCGGCTGGCGGCGATTCCTCGGGCTCAACTTTGTGAGCGGATTCGTGGTGACAATGTTTTTGATCGCGATGACAGCGCTGGCCCGCTGAGGAACGATGCGAAGGGCGGGCTCAGCGAGTCCAGCCGAGGTTGCGCGAAAACCGCTCAAGCGTGACAACCATGTGGGCCTGGTCTTCGTCGGAGACGCCATCGACCATCGTCTCCCGCATCTCATCAACCGAATCGGCGAGTCGGTCATAGGCGGCGGCGCCTCGGTCGGTGATCGAGTAGTGCTCGCCCGCCGTGACCCATCCGCTCGCCACCAGCTCCGACAGCTCAGACGGGCCCGACTCTCCGAAGGGGTTGGCGGGCATCGCCTCGATCGAGTTGGCGAGATCGACGGCGCTGGTCGGGCCGGACACCAACGCTCTCAGAATGAGCCACTGAGTTCGAGAAACCCCGTACTGCTCAAGAACGACAGTGAGGTTCTCCTCTACGAGGCGCGCGACGAGAGGAATCCAGTAGGTCAAGGCGGAAGCGGCCATGTTTCGACGCTAGTCGGAAGGTTGCCAGATCTGTAGAGATTGCACGGGATAGCACTCGGATTGGGGACACTAGGCGGGATGTGTCCGCACCTGGGCGGGGAGTTTCACCAGCAGCATCAAGATCAGTCCCGCCGCAATCACGATCACGATCCCCAGGATGCCCCAGTACGTCGCCCCGAAGATCGCCAAGAACGCGGTCCACAGCCCGGGGGAGAGGAACGAGGCGGCGCGACCGGTTGTGGCGTACAGACCGAACACCTCACCTTCGCGACCGTGCGGCGCGAGGCGAGCGAGGAGCGACCGACTGGCCGCCTGAGCCGGCCCCACGAACAGGGTGAGCAGCAGGCCGCCGACCCAGAAAGCGAGCACGCCGGCATCGTGCAGGAAGAACACGCCGAGTCCGGTAGCTACGAGACCGCTGAGCGCGGTCACGATGACAGCGCGCGGACCGAAGCGATCGTCGAAACGGCCCGACACGATTGTGGAGAGCCCGGCCAGCAGGTTGGCGGCGATACCGAAGATGACGACGTCGAGGAAGCCGAAACCGAAAACCTGCGCCGCGATGACGGCACCGAAGGTGAAAACCCCGGCGAGGCCGTCGCGGAACACCGCGCTTGCGAGGAGGAACCAGAAGGTAGCGCGGTTCTCGCGGAAGAGGCGTCGCACATCCTGCACCAACAGTGCGTAGCTGGCGAAGAACGGGACGCGACGGTCGGGTTTGGAGAGTGTCGATTCGGGGACGTTGAGGAAGATCGGCAGAGAGAAGAGAACGGTCCAGATGGCGCTGCCCAGGGCGACGAGCCGGAACGGCAGGCCCTGCTCGGTCGCCAGCCCGAACCAGTCGAAGGCATACGCGACGACAACAAGAACCAGGGCCACAATGCCGCCCAGGTACCCGAAACCCCAACCGAGCCCACTCACCCGGCCGATGGTCCTGGGGGTCGAAACCTGCACGAGCATCGCGTTATAGGTGACGCCCGCGATCTCGCTCACCACAGTGCCGGCGGCGACAAGTGCGATGCCGAGCACGAAGAATGCCGGGGCGGCTTGGACGAAGAGCATCAGCGCCATGCTGACCACGAGCAGGCCGGTGCTGATCGCGAGAGACCGTTTGCGACGGCCCGAGGCGTCGGTGCGTTGCCCGAGCACCGGAGCAAGAACGGCGATGAGGAACCCGGCGATGGTGATGGCCGCACCGAGTTGCGTCGCGAGGTCGGACAGGCCGGCCTCGTACCGGGGACTTCCTTTTCCCAATGCCGCGATTTCGGGCGGCAGGAACGCGTCGGTGGTCAGGTAGAGGGCGACGAAAATGAACGACAGGATCACTGTGTTGAAGGGTTGTGTGGCCCAGTCCCACAGGGCCCACGAAAACACCTGTCGCCGCGGAATGACGGGCGGGGAGTCGGTCATGCACCGAACCTAGTGCCGCCAACCCTTTTGGGGGTGACCCGCTTTGGGGAATGCCGCGTTGTTCACCTCCCAGTTACCGTTGCCAGGCGGCACCCGAACGCCGTCTCGGTCGCAGTTCGTAGTTCCGGCCGGCCCTATTGCGCTTGTCCTGGAGTCCCCCTTGTCGTTTGCTCTGCGCCCGTTCGCCGCTCTTCTCGCGGTCCTCGCACTCGTCGCCAGCACACTGACGTTGCCGATTCTTTTTGGCACGACGCAGACGGCGACGGCAGCCGGCACGCCGGATATTGCGCTTACCCGCACCGTCGCGGCTCAGACGCTCTACGGCTCGAACGTGTCTGTGCGTCTCACGGCAACGGCGCCCGATGAGACCCCCAATGTCGACGGCTTCAACCTGACCTTTAGCGACGTTCTGCCCGTCGGGGCGACAATTGCCTTTAGCGATTTTCCGGTAACCCAAACCATCGCGCAGCTTGACGGAACCACGCTCGTGGTCTGGGAGAACGTGGCGGACCTGCTCGACGGCGCCACCGTCAACCTGAACTACTCCTTCTCCTATCCGACGATCACGACGCCGGGATCTCCGTCTGTGCGTTATGACGTCGGCGATTCTTTCGGGGGAACGGCTCATGCCTACGTCAGCACCGATCCCTATATGGTTCCGAACCCGGCGGCGACGCCGGTCGACGGCAGTGTGTGGGAGGACGTCAGCGGCTCTGATGTCGCCACATCGTCGACGCTTCTGGTTCCGTACCGGGTCGAGCTCACAGAACTGAACAGCCCGGAAGACGAGTTGCTGCGGGGCGTCCACAACAACGTCACGAGCTATGAGCTGAAGGTCACTAACAACTCGGTGGCCGCGACCACCGGCCCGGTCGCCGATGTTTATCTTCCGGCAACTCTCGAGTTCCTGGGATGCGGCGGCCCGACCGATAACAGCGCCGGCTCCGAATACAGCGGAGCTCCGTCACTCGGTTCTGCGGCAGTCGGGTTGTGCGACAGCAGTTACGACGCGTCGGTTGTGACGGTCGACCCCGATGGCGCGGGATCCGCGTTCGGTTCGGGCGTTTACACGCGCATCCGCTGGACGGGAATCGGGAACCTGACCCCGTCGCAGCTTGTCACGCTGCGTTTTGCCGCGGCAATTCCCTTGCACGCCAACGTTGACACCGGTGACCCCTCGGAGGCGCTCGCGGTCGCCAACCTCGACAACAACACGGGCGCCGAAGCCGCCGACGAGGCAGCGATCGTGTCGTATGCCACGGTGACCGCGGATTACCAGGGTGGGCACCCGGTCCCCACGACTTTTGTTGTCGCGGATTCGGACACGGTGACAGCCGAAGACGTGCGCATTCTCAAGTCCGTCAGCAACGACGCGATCAACCAGACCCAGGGGACAACGTGGACGCTAAAAATCGACACCTCGGAGTACACAGAGTCGACCGGAGCGATCGTCGTTACCGACACGATCCCCGATGGCCTGGACTGGGGTAGCTCGTCGGTTACGCCCGATTCGGTCGTAACGAACGGCGACGGCACGATCACCGTGGTGTGGACTCTGCCCGCGATGGGGACGCAAGACACCGCGCAGCTGACGTACACAACGGTGACGCGCGCCAACTACCGAGTGGGAGGCGAGCCGGTGTCGGCGAACGACACCTGGCTCAACACCGTCGATCTCAGCACGAGCACCGTCCTGCGTTCCGGGCCGCTCGGCGATACGACCCGCGCGGTCGAGGCGGTCATCGACCACTCCGAGGCACGTCAGACCGCGGGCCCCGTGAGCATCAACAAACTCATCGCGTCCCCGGTGGGCGGAGACTGCTCGACAGTCACCACCTGGCTCGAGAATTCGGCTGCGCCGTTCCACCCGGGCGACACGGTCTGTTTCCGCCTCGACGTCGACTTTCCCGACGAGCTCGACACCGTCGAGTCGCAGATCACCGACTATCTGCCTGCCGGCTTCTCCCTGGTGGGCGCGCCGGATTACAGTTCCCCGCTTCACGATCTCGGCGACGGCACGGCGCTCAACTACACGATCGATCCGTCCGGCAGGACCTTGAACTGGTCCAAGGGTGCGGTGGATACCGGCACCTACTTCTCAGTGATCCTCACGACCAAGATCAGCGACATTGCATCCACGCAGACGACGGATGTCGTGGGCAACCTCATGAAGGTGCGCTACGACAACACCGCCGGCGAGACCTTCCAGTTGCGGGACCTGGCGAACGCCGAACTGACGGCTCCGCTGCTGACGCTCACAAAAGACGTGATCACCCCGTCGCCCGCCGTTGTGCAGGCCGGCGACCCGATCCTGTATCGGATCACGGTCACCAACACCGGAGGCCAAGACGCGAGCAACACCGAGGTGCGCGACGTGTTGCCGACAGGCTGGAGCTGCGCCGATTTCGTCTCGAGCATTCCCGCTGCGACCTCCTGCGCCGGCGGGGTGGTGGGCTGGACGGGGCTCACCGTGCCAGCACTGGGCAGCGTCACCCTCGATGTCACCGCCACGACACCGGTGACTGTCGCTCCCGGCGACAGCTTCACTAACACGGCCGGTGTGCGCAGCTATGAGGGCGCGACGAACGACACGCCTCAGCTCTACTTCCCGGCGAACAACATCGACGGCACGGTGACACCGAACACGACCCGTGCCGATGACACGGCGATTGTGACGGTTGCCGGGGCGACCGTTACCAAGACGGCGAGCAGCGTGGCGGAGTCGGGCAACACCTCGGCGACGCAGGCGACGATCGGCGAGGTTGTCACCTTCACGGTGACGTCGACGATCCCGGCCGGCTCGACCCTCTATGGCTCGCCTGCTGTCACGGACCCGGTGAATGCGCGCTACGCAATCGTCGGAACCCCCAGCTACACGCTCGACACCGACGGAGCCGGTCCGGGCGCACCCAGCGCACCCGTTGACGCGGATGTCGCAGGCAGCTCGATCTCGATTCCGCTCGGACTGGTAGACGGCGGCAGCGCCACGACCTACGTCAACGCGACCGGATCCGGCGACGACGTGTTCGTGCTCACCTACCAGGCGCGGGTTCTCGACGTGGCGAGCAACGCTCGCGCGACAAACACCGCGATTCCCAACACCGGGACCCTGTCGTGGCAGAGCGCTGCGGGCACGGCTCGCACCGCATCCGCCTCCGCGAACATGTCGATAGTCGAGCCGAACCTAACTCTGACAAAGACCAGCGACCACGATGGCACCGGCATCGTTCAGGCCGACGACATCGTCGTCTACACAATTACGGCAGGCAACAGCGGCACGCGGTCGTCGATGGCTCATGAAGTCGACGTGACAGACACCGTGCCGGCCCAACTCATCCCGCTGAAAGCCGGAGACGTCCCCGCCAACGACGGCGACACATTGATCGGTGGCGGCGTCTGGAACTCGACAACCCGTGTCATCACCTTCCCGCAGATTGCCACCATCGCGGTGAACGGCACGAGTGTCATGACCTACCGCGCTCAGGTCACGAATCCGATTCTCGTCACGGGGCCGATCGTGAACTCCGTGCGCGCGACAACGAGTTCCCTCACGGGCGCCGCGACGGGCGAGCGTGACTCCACGTCGCCCAATGGCGACACCGTGGGTGATGGCGTCACAGTCGGCGACGGGTACATACGCACAGCGAATCGTTCGCTGAGTGGGCCCGCCATGACACTGGACAAGTCCGCATCGCCGACCCTGCGCACGGCCGGTGAGCTCGTCACCTATACGCTGACCGTCGGTGTTCCTGCGGGAGTGTTCGCCAATGACGTGACGATCCTCGACTCACTTCCGGCCGGTGTCCGTTTCCACGGCACCCCGATCACGGTTTCCTGTGATCAGGCGGGTGGCCCCTGCTCCCCTGCAATCGGGGCTCAGGTCATCGGCACGCCTACGTCGAGTGACACCACCATCGGCTTCTTCCTCGGCGACTACGCCGAAGCATCTCAGGCTCGCACTGTCACGATCACCTACGAAGGCATTGTGACGGTCCCCGCAGCGAGTGGCGCCCAGGTCAACTCGGCGCGCATCTACTCGAACGCTGTCGACACCCTGGGTACTCCCGCGACACCGCCGCCGGCTGGCAGCTTCACCCAGCCTGGAGCGACCGACACCGCGAGCATTACGGTGCAGCGTCCGCAGATCGCGCTGAACAAGAGCGTCAACGGGGTCGATTCCACTCGCGCCAAGCCCGGCCAGGTGCTGCACTACACGGTGGCCCTCACCAACACGGGCACGTCTCCGGCCTACGACCTGACGATCACCGACACTCCGGATGCCGACCTCACGAACTACACACCGGTCTCGATGCCCGGCGTCACGGCCGTCGACACCGACCCGTCGGATGCGACCTTGAGCTGGACATATGCCGGACCCCTTGCCGTCGGTGCGACAGTCACTCTTGCGTACGACCTGACCGCGCCCGCTGGATTCACCGAGGCCGATGAGGTCGTCGGCGGGCCAGAGCTCAGCAACACGGCCGATGTGCCGAGCTACTTCGGGGTGCCGTCGGCCTCCCGTGTGCTACCCCCGTCTTCGTACGCCGAGTACAACGACGTCACCGCCGACCAGGTGGACGTTGAGCTCGACCTCGCGTCGATCGGTGATCGCATTTGGCATGACGTGGACGGCGATGGCGTGCAGGATGCCGGCGAGCCCGGACTCGTGGGCGTCGAGGTGACGGTGCGATACGCCGGTGCGGACGCCGTGTTCGGCAACGGCGATGACGAGGTCGTCATCACCACCACGAATGCTGCAGGTGACTACCTGGTGTCGAACCTGCCTGGTGGCAGCTACCGCGTCACCGTCGACACGGCAGACCTGCCAGCCGGCATGACCCCGAGCTTCGACCTCGACGGAACCGCCAGCGCGAACCAGTGGCAGGGTGCACTCGCGCAGAATGGCGCCCCGCGCAACGTCGACTTCGGCTACACCGGCACCGGCTCGATCGGTGACCTCGTGTGGTTCGACCAGAACGTAAACGGCGCGCGAGATGCGACAGAGCCCGGCTTGGCGGGCCGCACGGTCACCATCGTTTGGGGTGGGCCGAACGGCAGCAGCCTGGCCACCGGATCCGACAACATCACCTACACGACGACCACCGCAGCAGATGGCACCTACCTAATCAGCCGTCTTCCGGCGGGCAACTATTCGGTGACCATCAGCGGGATGCCGACCGGCTTCACCTCTGTGAAGGACCCGGATGTCGTCGCTGACGGTACCGCTGTCACGACCCTCACCGCCGGTCAGAATCGTACGGATCAGGACTTCGGCTACGCCGGCACCGGATCCATCGGCGACACGGTCTGGATCGACCGCAACGCAGACGGCAGCTTCGACACGGCCGGTGTAACACCCGAGCAGGGTGTCTCGGGTGCCACTGTCGTGCTCGACTGGTATGGCATCGGCGGCACCACAGGCGACCCCGTCGTCGCCACGTTCACCGCCACAACTGACACCAACGGCGTCTACGGATTCGGCAACCTCGTGCCCGGCAGCTACCTCGTGCGGGTGACGGGGGGACTCCCGGCCGCGGCATCGAACACCCACGACCTCGACGGCAACAAGAACTCGCAGACCCCTGTAGCCCTCTCGGATGGCGAGGTCGTGACGGACGCCGACTTCGGCTATGACGGCACGGCCGCGCTCGGCCAACTCGTCTGGTGGGATCTCGACGGCAACGGCGTACAGGATGCCGGCGAACCGGGTCTCGCCGGTGTCGACATCACCGCGCTCTACTACGGGCCGGATGACCTTCCCGGCACGATCGATGACCGCACCTTCACGACAACAACTGTCGCCGACGGCACCTGGAGCATCCCGGATGTCCCGCTCGGCAGCTACCGGGTGACAGTTGATTCCTCGACGCTCCCGGCCGGGTTCGGCCCGAGCTTCGACGCCGACGGCACCGGCACACCGCACACCAGCGTCGTAACGATCACCGGCGCGAACCTCACGCAGAACTTCGGCTACCGCGGATCCCGTTCCCTCGGTGACCTTGTGTGGCTCGACGCCGACGCGGATGGCGTTCAGCAGGCAGGCAGCGAGCCCGGTCTCGGCGGAGTGACAGTCGAACTCGACTGGAGCGGACCGGATGGCGCGCTCGGCGGCGGGGACGATCTGACGCTGTCGACGGTGACCGATGCCTCCGGCGCCTACTCCTTCATCGGATTGCCGGCCGGGGACTACCGGGCGCGAGTCGTCACGGCGACGCTGCCCGCGGCATCCCTCGGGGCCGTTTCCGACCTGCAGGGCGCGACGACTGACGCGAGCGCCGACCTCACGCTCGGAGCTTCGCGCAGCGATGTCGACTTCGGCTTCCGCGGCGACGCCTCAATCGGCACGACGATCTGGCACGACCGCAACGGCGACGGGATCGTCTCTGGCGACGAATCCGGCATCCCGGGCGTCACCGTGACCGGACTGTGGGCGGGGCGCGACGGTGCCCTGGGCACCGCCGACGACGTGACCCTCACGACAACGACCGACGTGAATGGTGCCTATCTCTTCGAGCACCTGCCCGCGGGCGACTGGCGCATCGTCGTCGATCTGACGACCCTGCCGTCCGGTCTCGACGACCCGACATCAGAAGAAGACGGTGTGCTCGACGGCATTGATGACTTCACCTTGGGCGCGAGCTCTGCCCACCACACGGCCGACTTCGGCTACCGCGGCGCCGGTTCGCTCGGCGACCGGATCTGGCTCGACCGCAACGCCGACGGCGTGCAGGATGCGGGCGAGCCCGGCATCGTGGGGCAGCCTGTGACGGTCGTATGGGCAGGTCGCGATGGCCTGTTCGACGGTGTTGGCGACGAGACCTGGACGACGACAACGGGCGCGGATGGCGCTTGGGGAGTAGGCGAGCTGCCGGACGGCGACTTCCGAGTGACGGTCACCGCGGGCATCGCCGCAGCGGCGACCGTGAGCGGCGATCCCGATGCCACGCTCGATGGCACCAGCACCGTGTCGCTCACTCCTGTGGCACGCGTCCTGACGACGGCCGACTTCGGCTTCACCGGCGCGAACACGATCGGTGACACCGTCTGGTGGGACGAGAACAGCGATGGCGTTGTCGACCCGGCCGAGCTCGGACTCCCGGGCGTTACCGTCCAGGCGCGCTGGTTCGGCGTGGATGGCACGCCCGATAACGCCGACGACCTTGTTTTTACGAGCGTCACGGGCGCCTCCGGAATCTGGGGCATCGCGGGTCTGCCCGACGGCGACTACCGCGTGTCCGTCGTTTCCGGCGTCCCGTCCGGGCTCACCTCGGTGAGTGATCCGGATGCGGGAACCGCCGACGGCGTCGACCTCCTGTCCCTGCCCACCGCGACGGCAACGCCGACCGTCGAGCTGGGTGAAGACTTCGGCTTCGCCGGGTCCGGTGTGATCGGCGATCGCATCTGGATGGACCTCGACGGCGACGGCACCCTCGACGCGGGCGAGCCCGGCATCCCCTCGGTGGATGTCACGCTTAGCTGGGCGGGAATCGACGGCACGCTCGGCACGGCCGACGATCGCGTGTGGACCACAGCGACCGACGCGACGGGCACGTACGGGTTCACGGGCCTCCCGGCCGGTGTGTTCCGCGTCGACCTGGGACCGCTGCAGGCGGACCTGTTCCCGACAGCAGATCCGGATGGGGGAGCCGCCGACAGCGCTCAGCTGAGCCTTGCGCCCGGGGAATCGAACCTCGCGCAGGACTTTGGGTATGTGGGCGACCCGTCGATCGGCGACCGGGTCTTCATCGACTTCGACGGCGACGGCATTGCCGGGCCTCTTGAGCCGGGTGTCGCCGGCGTCACCCTGACGGTGCGCCTGGCGGGGGCAGACCTGCTTCTCGACACCCCGGACGACGTCGTCATCACAACTGTCACCGATGCCGCCGGCGACTGGTTCGTCACGGGCCTGCCCGCTGGACTGACGCGCGTCAGCTATGACCCGTCATTGCTCGATCCCGGTCTCGTGCCCTGGAGCGACCGCGATGGCGGCGATTTTGCCGAGACGACACTGACGCTGCTCCCGACCGACGCGCTTGACGATGTCGATTTCGGCATCGTGGGTGACGCGACTCTTACGGGTGAGGTGTTCGACGATGCCAACGCCAATGGCAGCCGTGATGCGGGGGAACAGGGAGTTCCGAACGTTGATCTCGTTATCGACTGGGACGGGCCGAGCGGCCACACCTTGCTCACCGTGACGACCGATGCGTCCGGTGCGTGGAACCTAGGACGCCTGCCCACGGGGCCCTATACGACAACAATCGTGGCGTCGACGATCCCCGCGGGGTATCGCATTACGACGCGCTCGCTGCAGCTCGACACTCTCGCGGTGGCCGACTCGGGATTCGTCGTGATGGGCATTAGCTCGCAGCCACTGGCCTTCACGGGCAGTGAGTTCAGGACACCGTTGCTGGTAGCGCTGGCGTTGCTCTTGGCTGGTCTCGCACTGGTATTCACTGCGCGCCTGCGGATGCGTCGTAACGCTTCTTGAGTCGGTCAGACTCAAGTTTTTGGCAAAAAACTTGACAGCGCCAAGTCGCGCCATAAACTTGATATGGCCCGACTCAAGGCGGGCGCAGCCGAATCAAGGAGCACCATACACATGGCCCGTGCAGTTGGAATCGACCTGGGAACCACCAACTCGGTAGTTGCCGTTCTCGAGGGTGGGGAACCCACAGTTATCGCGAACGCTGAAGGCTTCCGCACAACCCCGTCGATCGTGGCGTTCACGAAAGATGGCGAAGTTCTGGTGGGTGAGACCGCCAAGCGTCAGGCCGTCACGAACGTCGATCGCACCATCGCCTCCGTCAAGCGTCATATGGGCACCGACTGGAAGCACGAGATCGACGGCAAGAAGTTCACGCCGCAAGAGCTCTCGGCGCGCATCCTCGGCAAGCTCAAGCGCGACGCCGAGCAGTACCTCGGCGAAGACGTGACAGATGCCGTCATCACCGTTCCCGCTTACTTCAACGACGCCGAGCGTCAGGCCACAAAAGAAGCGGGCGAGATCGCGGGCCTCAATGTGCTGCGCATCATCAACGAGCCGACAGCCGCGGCACTTGCCTATGGCCTCGACAAGGGCAAAGAAGACGAGCTCATCCTGGTCTTCGACCTCGGTGGCGGTACCTTCGACGTCTCGCTTCTCGAAGTAGGTAAAGACGACGACTTCAGCACCATCCAGGTGCGCGCGACGGCCGGTGACAACCGCCTCGGCGGCGACGACTGGGACCAGCGAGTTGTCGAGCACCTCATCAAGAAGTTCAAAGAGACGACCGGCGTTGACGTGTCGAAAGACAAGATCGCCCTGCAGCGTCTGAAGGAAGCGGCTGAACAGGCCAAGAAAGAGCTCAGCTCGGGGCTCAGCGCCAGCATCCAGCTGCCCTACCTCTCGCTCACCGAGAACGGCCCGGCCAACCTCGACGAGACTCTCACCCGCGCGCAGTTCGAGCAGATGACGAGCGACCTGCTCGATCGCACCAAGAAGCCGTTCCACGATGTGATCAAGGAAGCCGGAGTCAAGGTCAGCGACATTTCTCACGTCGTGCTTGTCGGTGGGTCGACTCGTATGCCGGCCGTGGCGGCTCTCGTCACACAGCTCACTGGTGGTCAGGCTCCCAACAAGGGCGTGAACCCGGATGAAGTTGTCGCCGTGGGCGCTGCCCTCCAGGCTGGAGTGCTGCGCGGCGAGCGCAAGGACGTGCTGCTCATCGACGTCACCCCGCTGAGTCTCGGCATTGAGACCAAGGGCGGCATCATGACCAAGCTCATCGAGCGCAACACGGCCATTCCGACCAAGCGCAGTGAGACCTTCACCACCGCCGACGACAACCAGCCGTCGGTCGCCATCCAGGTCTTCCAGGGTGAGCGGGAGTTCACGCGCGACAACAAGCCGCTCGGCACCTTCGAGCTCACGGGTATCGCCCCGGCACCGCGCGGGGTCCCGCAGGTCGAGGTCACCTTCGACATCGACGCGAACGGTATCGTCCACGTGTCCGCCAAGGACAAGGGCACCGGCAAGGAGCAGTCGATGACGATCACCGGCGGCTCGTCGCTGCCGAAAGAGGACATCGAGCGCATGGTGCGCGAGGCCGAAGAGCACGCCGCAGAAGACAAGGCGCGTCGCGAAACTGCCGAATTGCGCAACAGCGCCGAGCAGCTCGCGTACTCGATCGACAAGCTGATCAAGGACAACGACGACAAGCTGCCCGAGGATGTGAAGACCGAGGTTCAGGCCGACGTCGATGCCCTCAAGACGGCACTGCAGTCGGAAGACGATGCAGCGGTCTCGGCCGCCTTCGAGAAGCTCGGCCAGTCGCAGACCAAGCTCGGTGAAGCGATCTACGCGAGCACCGAGACCGCCTCGAACGAGGCTCCGGCCGAAGGCGAACCGGCGGCTCAAGGCTCCGATGAGGACATCGTCGATGCCGAACTCGTGGAAGACGACGAGGAGCCCAAGAAGTAATCATGGCTGACGCAGATAAGAAGGACGCCGGCGAAGAGCACACCAAAAAGGGCGAGGGCACGGTGCCCGACGTCGAGTCAGCTGAACCGGAGGCCCCCGAGGTCGACGGTGATGTGGCAGACGTCGAGGGCGTCGAGGATCTGATTGCTGCCGAAGGTCCCGATGTCGAGATCTCTGACGACGATCTCGAGCTGCTGCAGGAGGCCGAGCGCGATCTGGTCTCCGAATATCGGGAGCGCGCGGCGCGGGCAGAGGCGGAGTTGAAGAACTTCCGCACCCGCGTCGAGCGCGACCGGATGGCCAACCGCGAAGCGGTCATCGCCGAGGTGATCCGTGCCCTGCTGCCCGCGATCGACGACCTCGATCGGGCCGAGGCGCATGGTGACCTCATAGAGGGCGGGCCGCTTGCTCTCGTGGCTCAGAAGTTCCGCGGCGGGTTCGAGAAATACGGCCTGAAGGCTGTGGGAGCGAAGGGTGAGCCGTTCGACCCCAAGCTTCATGAGGCGCTCGTGCAGGTGTACAGCGCCGAGGTGACGGTGAACACGGTGGCGGATGTCATCGAGCCCGGGTATGCACTCGGCGAGCGCCTCATCCGGCCGGCCAAAGTCGCCGTCAGCGTTCCGCAGCCGTAGGGAGGTCGACAGCCGATGGCCAGTCAAGACTGGTTCGACAAGGACTTCTACGCCACCCTTGGCGTCGCGAAGAATGCGTCGGATGCGGAACTGAAGAAGACGTACCGCAAGCTTGCGCGGCAGTATCACCCCGATTCCAAACCGGGGGACGCGAAGGCCGAGGCGCGCTTCAAAGAGATCAGCGAGGCGTATTCGGTGCTCTCGGATCCCGAGCTGCGCACCGAATACGACCAGGTGCGGGCGATGGGATCCGGTGCGCGCTTCACGGCACCCGGTGGCGCAGCTCATGGCGGTGGCTTCGATGACGTGTTCGGCAACATGTTCGGAGGAGCTCGCCGCGGACAGCCGCAGGGTGGCGCCGGTTTTGAAGACCTCTTGGGCGGCATGTTCGGCTCGGGCCAGTTTGGTGGTGCGAGTGGGGGATACCGCGGCTACGGTGGCCCCACCAAGGGCGCCGACATCGCGGCCAGCACGACCCTGGACTTCTTGACCGCGATTCGCGGGGAGACCGTGACGCTCACCATGCAGAGCGGTCGCGAGACCAAGGTCAAGATTCCTGCGGGCGTGGCCGACGGCCAGAAGATCCGGCTCAAGGGCCGGGGGCAGCCGAGCCCTGACGGCGGCGAGCCCGGCGATCTCGTGCTCGCGGTGACTGTGCGTCCGCATCCCGTGTTCACCCGTGACGGACTCAGCCTGCGAGTGGATGTGCCCGTCACCTTCGTCGAGGCGGCGCTCGGCGCAACGATCGAGGTTCCCACGCTCGACGGGGACCCCGTGAAACTGCGGGTCGCCCCGGGAACCCCGAGCGGACGAGTGCTCCGGGTCAAGGGTCGTGGCGTCGCCACGGCCAAAGGTACTGGCGACCTCCTTGCCGAAGTTGTCGTTGCCGTGCCGCGGCATCTGCCCGCCGACGCAGCGACAGCCCTCGAGGCGTTCGCCGCGGCGATGCCCGCCGAGAATCCACGAGAAGACCTCCTTGCACAAGCGCGGGCTGCATCATGACCGACGAGTTCTCGCCACTGTTCCCCATCGCCGTGGCCTCGGAGCTGTGCGGGATGCACCCGCAGACCCTGCGGCAGTACGACCGACTCGGACTCGTCTCGCCCGGTCGCACGAGCGGGAAGTCGCGGCGCTATTCCATGCGTGACGTCGTGCAATTGCGTGAGATCGCCCGACTGAGCGCCGAGGGACTCAACCTCGAGGGGATCCGCCGCATCCTGGACCTCGAAAACCAGGTGGTGGGACTCACCTCGCGTGTGCGCGAGCTGGAAGCCGCGCTCGCCGACGAATTGCTCACCCGGCCGGGGCGTCGCGTCTTCGCGGCCGGAGCTGAGGGCGACGTTGTGTCGTTGCGGGCTGGGGAGCGGGCCAAGAAATCCAATCAGGTCGTGGTCTGGCGACCCTTCGGCACGCGAGCCTAGATAGTCATCGAGAGGAACACGAAATGGCGAACATGCAGGGCGCACCGACGTCGGAACAGCAGGAAGAGCAGCAGACCGCGCTCGAGAAATACGGTGTCAACCTCACCGAGATCGCCAAGAGCGGCAAGCTCGACCCCGTGATCGGTCGCGACGCCGAAATCCGCCGAATCAGCCAGGTGCTGACGCGCCGCACCAAAAACAACCCTGTGCTCATCGGCGAGCCCGGCGTCGGCAAGACAGCCGTTGTCGAGGGGCTCGCTCAGCGCATCGTCGCGGGTGACGTTGCCGACTCGCTCAAGAACAAGCAGCTTGTGTCGCTCGACCTGGCGGCTCTCGTCGCCGGCGCGAAATATCGTGGAGAGTTCGAGGAACGCCTCAAGGCCGTGCTCAAAGAAATCAACGAATCCGACGGCCAGATCATCACATTCATTGACGAGCTGCACACTCTGATGGGCGCGGGTGGAGGCGACGGCTCGGTGGCCGCGGCCAACATGCTCAAACCGATGCTCGCGCGCGGCGAACTGCGCATGATCGGGGCGACGACCCTCAACGAATACCGCGAATACATCGAGAAGGATGCCGCGCTCGAGCGCCGCTTCCAGCAGGTGTACGTCGGTGAGCCGAGCGTCGAAGACACTGTCGCGATCCTGCGCGGACTCAAAGAGCGGTACGAGGCGCACCACAAGGTGTCGATCGCCGACAGCGCGCTGGTGGCTGCGGCATCCCTCTCCAATCGCTACATCACCGCGCGACAGCTGCCCGATAAGGCGATCGACCTGATCGACGAGGCGGCCAGCCGACTGAAGATGGAGATCGACAGCTCTCCTGTCGAAATCGACGAGCTCAAGCGCGCCGTCGACAGATTGCGCATCGAAGAGCTCGCGCTCAAACGCGAGAAGGATGCGGCGTCGAAGGCGCGGCTCGAAAAGCTGCGCGCCGATATGGCCGGCAAAGAGACGCAGCTCAATGAATTGCAGGCACGATGGCTGGCCGAGAAGAACTCGCTGCACTCGGTCGGAGACCTGCGGAGCCGCCTCAACGATGCACGCATCGACCTCGACAAGGCGATGCGTGAGCAGGAGTACCAGAAGGCGTCGAAGCTCAACTATGAGGTGATTCCGCAGATCGAGAAGCAGCTGGTTGCGGCCGAGGCCGTGGAGCAACTCGGACCGCGTATGGTCAACGACTCCGTCACCGACGAAGACATTGCCTCTGTCGTCGCCGCGTGGACGGGCATTCCGGTCGACAAGCTGAGGCAGGGCGAGACCGAGAAGCTGCTGCACCTTGAAGGGGAGCTCGGAAAGCGCCTGATTGGGCAGAAGGATGCGGTGCGCGCCGTCTCCGAGGCCGTCCGTCGTTCGCGTGCGGGCATCTCCGATCCCGACCGGCCCACCGGTTCCTTCCTGTTCCTCGGGCCGACAGGCGTCGGTAAAACGGAACTCGCGAAGGCTCTGGCCGAGTACCTCTTTGATGACGAGAAAGCTCTCGTGCGTATCGACATGAGCGAGTACGGCGAGAAGTTCGCCGTGTCGCGGCTCGTGGGTGCCCCTCCCGGCTATGTCGGATACGAGCAGGGCGGGCAGCTGACAGAAGCCGTGCGCCGCCGCCCGTACTCGGTGATCCTGCTCGACGAGGTCGAGAAGGCGCACCCCGAGGTGTTCGATGTGCTGCTGCAGGTGCTCGACGACGGTCGACTGACCGATGGACAGGGCCGCACCGTCGACTTCCGCAATGTGATCCTGATCCTGACCTCCAATCTCGGCAGCCAGGTACTTATCGACCAGGGCCTCGGATGGGACCAGAAGAAGGCGGCGGTCTTCGACCTCGTGCGTCAGGCGTTCAAGCCGGAATTCGTGAACCGCCTCGACGACATCGTCGTGTTCTCGCCGCTGTCGACCGGCGACCTCGGTCAAATCGTGTCGCTGTACATCGACCGCCTCGAACGGCGACTCTCGGAGCGTCGGCTGCAACTGGCCGTCACTCCGGATGCGCGTGCCTGGCTCGCCGAGAAGGGCTTCGACCCGATCTATGGCGCGCGGCCACTCCGACGCCTGATGCAGCATGAGATCGACGACCGGCTTGCGCGTTCGCTGCTGGGCGGAGATGTGCAAGACGGCGACACCGTCATGGTGGGGCTTGGTGACGACGAGCTCGTCGTCACTCGCTTCGAGGGGGACACCTCCACGGTGGTCGAGTAGTCGCCAATCGAGCCTATCGAGACCAAGCATGCGAAACAGCATGCATGGTAGCCGTTCAAATCCGTGACGTCTCGCAGGCGACCCGCGACGCGCTCGCGGGCGAAGCCGCGCGACGTTCTCGCAGACATCCTCGAGCGCGAGGCTGCCTCGGCCCGCAACCTCGCCTGGGTAGAAGAGATGCGAAAGCGTGATCAACAGATTCTCAAGGCCACGAGTACCCGGGATCTCATCCGTGAAAGTTGGCGGGAACGCGATCGGGCCGTTCTGGATGCGGTCGGCCTCCCCGATGTTTCTGTCGCCGAGTGATTGTCGTCGATTCGTCAGCGTGGGTTGATGCTGCGCTGGGACGGGCCACACCGCTCCTGCTCTCTGAAGAACTCGGATGTCCGCTTGTCACCGCCGACACGACGCTCGCGCGGGTCCCTGGCATTCGGTGTCGTGTGATCGGGTTCGAATAACCCAGCCTGGAAGTTCCCAGAGCGACACGGCGACCTTATGTCAAAACGCGCTAGACATGGATCATGACGGACGTGAGTGGCAACGGCGACCAGCATGTCGACATCGAACTGATCGGCGATGACATCGTCGCGCTCGTGGAGTGGTGCATGTTGACTGCCGTCGAGCGATGGAGCGGGCACCTCATCCCGTTCGCCGCTGGCCTGACTCTTGACGGCGAGCTCGTCGAGTTCACCACCCCCGACGTCCATGCCGGAACGCCGGAAGCCAACGCGATCATCGACCTCACGGCGGCACTGCGTCCGCATCGATCGGAGCTGCGGGCCGCCGCCATTACATATCGCATCGACCACGATGCCGACAACGACGCCATCGAGGTGTCGCTGGAACATCGCGGGGGAGTCGCGCGCCTCATCCGCCGTCCCTTCCCGAAGGATGCGTCAGCACTGGAACTCGGCGCGCTCGAGTCGAAAGATGCCCCCGGCGCGATCCTGTTCGAGAAGCCACGCGCCGGCTAACGCCCCTTCGCATCTCGGCAGCCGCCGCCGCGTCTTTGAGGCGAAATCACGCTGACAGACCCGAGAAATCCACGCCCTCGCCCGGTGCTTTGACAGATGCGGCAAAGGTGTTATCGATCCGCGCAAATAGGGCGCCTCCGCGTTTCCCTCCCTGGTTCGACGTGCCAGCGTCTTCCGAGGAATGACAAGGAGGTCATCACTAATGGAAGTTTCGCCGCAGAAAAACCCCCGCAGTGTTGTCGTGATTGGCGCAGGTTCGGCAGGGAGCGTCGTAGCCAGAAGGCTCGCGGATGC
This sequence comes from Pseudolysinimonas sp., assembly GCA_035554115.1. Taxonomy (GTDB): domain Bacteria; phylum Actinomycetota; class Actinomycetes; order Actinomycetales; family Microbacteriaceae; genus CAXTSE01. The sequence continues at coordinate 127,926 of DATMIW010000045.1, forward strand.
CGGTCACACGGTGACAGTGCTAGAGGCCGGGGGTCCCGACACCAATCCGGCCATCCACGACCCGAGCCGGGCTGGGGAGCTCTGGCACAGTCCCGAAGATTGGGACTACTTCACGGTGCCCCAGCCGCACGCGGCGAATCGTCGACTGCACCTGCCGCGCGGCAAAGTGCTGGGCGGATCACATGCCCTCAACGCCATGATCTGGGTGCGCGGTGCAGAAGCCGACTTCGCGCACTGGGCCGCCGTCTCCGATGAGGAATGGGCATGGGACGCCGTGCTGCCGATTTACTGCGACATCGAGCGGTTCTCGGGTGGGGCATCCGCCGTTCACGGTGATCAGGGCCTGCTCGACGTGACCGACGACTACGCGCTTGACCCGATTCAGGCGAGCATCATTGACGCGGCCGTGCAAGAGGGTCTCCCGCGGAACCCTGACTACAACGGCGGTGACCAAGAAGGTGTCGCCCAGGAGCAGGTCACGATTCGTGGCGGCGAGCGCTTGAGCAGCTACCGTGCTTACCTTCAGCCGGTGCGTGACCGGGTCGATGTGCGCACCGGATCGTGGGTGCACAACCTCATCATCGACGAGACGGATGCCGGGCCTCGCGTCGTTGGCGTCGTATACGAACAGGGTGGTGGGCGGCACGAGCTGCGAGCTGATGAGGTTGTGCTGTGTGCAGGAGCCATCGATTCGCCGCGCATCCTCCTGCGCAGCGGGATCGGTCCAGCTGCCGAGCTGGCTGAGGTCGGCATTCGACCCGTGCACGACCTGCCGGGCGTCGGCAAGAACCTGCACGATCACCTGTTGTCGCCGGTGATTTTTGGCACGGAACGACCGATCGGGCCTCCGCATGAAGGCGTCTCCGTGACGCAGGCACATCACTTCTGGAAGAGCGATTCGGCCCTGGAGGTGCCCGACACCCAGCCGATCTACTTCAGCGTGCCGATCTACGTCGACGACCAGACCGGTTCGATGGATGGGTTCTCACTGCTGGCCGGAATTGTCTCGCCCAAGGCGCGTGGGAGCATCCGCCTCTCCGGGCCGGGAGAGCACGATCCGCTGCTTATCGACATCGACGCACTCGGACACGAGGACGACGTGGCCTCGTTGGTCGCCTCCGTTCGACAATGCCGCCGGATCGGCGCGCAGTCAGCACTGGCTGGCGCAGTCGCAGACGGCAGTTGGGGTGCGCACGAGACCTTCCCCGGGCCATCGGTCGGTGACGGTGACGACCTCGTGGACTACGTGCGTTCGACAGCGATCACCTATCACCACCAAGTGGGCACTTGCGCGATGGGCACCGACGAGAACGCGGTAGTCGACCCACGGTTGCGGGTGCACGGACTTCCCGGAGTCCGGGTCGCCGACGCGTCGATCATGCCGCGAATCACGACCGGAAACACCAACGCACCTTCTGTGCTCATCGGTGAGCAGGCCGCCCGTTTCATGCTCGCGGGCGAATAGCCGTCCCAATTTTTGTCCACAACATCACATACAAAGGAGTAGTCATGTTTAAGTCACGAAAGGTCCGCCTCGCGAGTGTGACGGTCGCCGCCATCCTTGCCCTCTCCGGGTGCGGAACAACAGCCGTCAGTGCATCGAGCGACGCGGGTTCACGCGGTGAGGTTAAGAAGATCCTCTTCGATTACCCGTACACCGCGCTCCCGGTTTACAGCGCCCTGGTCCCCAAGATCAAGGCGGCGGCGAAGAAGGCCGGCGTCTCGGTGGAATTCACGAACGACGACATGGATTTGGCAAAGCAGGTGACGAACCTGAACGCATACGTGTCGAGCGATGTGGATGCGGTGGTTTCGTTCCCCGCCGACCCCACCAGCCTGGAGGGTATCGCCAAGGACTATGTGAACTCGGGCAAATACTGGGTGAGCTACGCGGGCGATGTGAATGGTCAGGATGCCACGCTGCAGTGGAGCTTCGAAAAGTCCGGCCGGATGCTCGGAGAAGATGCGGGCACATGGGCTCAGAAGAATCTCGGAGGTAAGGGCAAGGTTCTGATTATCTCGGAGACCACCGTTCAGGTGGGTCGCGAGCGCACCAAGGGTCTGATTGCGGGTCTCAAGGAAACGGCACCCGATATGACGGTCGTGCTGGATCAAGAGGGCGTTACTCCGACAGACGGCCTGACCATCACGAACGCGGTGCTGGCCAAGCATCCGGACGTCAACATGGTTCTCGCGACCGTGGGCGATGCCGCCCAGGGCGCGTACCAGGCTCTTGTCGCCTCGGGGCGTTCCGAGACCGATGCCAAGACGTATGTCGGCGGACTCGACCCGAACCTGTTCGAGCTTCAGAAAATGGAGGCCGGCAGCTTCTTCCGCGGGACCACGTACTTCTCGCTGGACGACATGGCCACCGCGGTGGTCAACATCCCCATTGCGCTCGGCGAAGGAAAGAAGAACGCCAGCATCAATCTGCCCGTGAAATTGGTCAAGCACGGTGACCCGCAGATGGCGTTCTACATTCAGGAACTCGGCGGCTAAGACCGCCAGAGAATCTATGGCACGCGTTGCGGGTCGAGCCCGCCGATGAAGCTCACGCCTCGAACGGCTCGACTCGCAACGTCCTCTATCGGCATGCACACACGCGCATATGAACGCGCAGAAACGTAGAAGGCGAGGGGCGAGTTGACGACATCAGTTACCGGCCTGACGAAGCGCTACGGGTCAACTCTGGCCTTGGATCACGTTTCCTTAGAGATCACGTCGGGTGAAGTTCATGCCCTGTTGGGCCACAACGGCGCAGGTAAGTCGACTCTCATCAAATGTCTGGGTGGCGGCGTTGCACCCACGTCGGGTGTGATGACCGTTGACGGCACAGAATTCGCTAGCTTCGACCCCCGCACGTCGATCGCCAACGGCGTAGCGGTCATCTATCAAAACCTCAGCCTGATCGACGGGCTCAATATTGCCGAGAATCTCTTCCTCGGACAGGAGGTGACCCACGCAGCTTTCGTCCTCGATCGAGTTCAGCACAGGGAGCTCGCACAGGAATCGTTGGCCCGAGTGGGCCTGAACGTCAACCCGAACACCCTGGTCGGTGAACTGTCGATCGGGCAGCGGCAACTTGTCGAGGTTGCGAAAGCTCTGCAGCGTAACGCCCGCCTGTTGATCCTCGACGAGCCGAGCGCCGCGCTATCGAAGACAGAAGCAGAGCGGCTCAGCGAACTGGTGCTGGGGTTGAAAGCAGACGGCATTGCCATTCTGTATGTCACTCACCTGCTGAACGAGGTTATGAAACTCGCGGACCGCGTGACAGTCCTCCGGGACGGCAAAAATGTGTGGTTCTCTGACATGTCAGCAGGCGTCACAAAAGACGATCTCGTGGAGGCCATCAGCGGCGAGAGCGCGGGCGCGATAAGTCGGCCCCATCCCATCGCGGCTGACGCGATGCCAGCCCTGTCGTTGTCCGACTTTGGCGGGCCCGGGATCGGACCCATCACCCTGGATGTGAAGCCGGGCGAGATTCTTGCGCTGTACGGCTTGGTGGGTGCCGGCCGCACGCGGCTGCTTCAGACCCTCTTCGGCAGGCTGCCCACTCGCTCCGGCACTGTCGCAGTCGATGGCGAGATCGTCAGCCATTCTCGCCCCAAGAAGGCGCTGAGCGCGCGAATAGCTCTGGTGCCTGGCGACCGGGCGAAGCAGGGCCTTTTTGGTTCGATGTCGGCGCTCGATAACACAGTGATCCGGACGATGGGCCAGCTTTCTCGAGGTGGCATCCGCAACATCGTTGCCGAGCGCACGGTTTTCGATCGCGTCTCAGATCGACTGTCGCTTCGGCCGAAGAGTGAGGTGCTGCCTGCCGCGCGCTTCTCGGGAGGCAACCAGCAGAAAATCCTGATCGGGCGGTGGGTGAACGACAGGTCTGACGTCAAAGTGCTTCTGCTCGACGACCCCACGCAGGGCGTCGACGTGGGTGCCCGCGAAGAGATCTACCGAGTCGTGCGCGAGCTGGCTGCCGAGCGGGGTCTCGCGGTGATTGTTGCGACGAATGAGCCCGACGAAGTGATGAGCCTCGCGCATCGCTGCCTCGTTATGCAGAAGGGCAAAGTCGTCCAAGAGATCGACGTCGCCACCACGACCGCCGAGAAGCTCTTGGCTCTCATCCATGTCGACGCCGTCCCCGTTCCCTAGAGATTCAAGGACCATATTGTGACGATTTCATTGAGACAGCGCCTGATCCAAGGGCTGGTCAAGAACCCTCTGCTCGTCTTGCTCATCGTGATGGTCGTTGCTGTTCAAATAGCAACGGGGAGCCAACTCAATTGGCCGAACCTGCGCGGGGTGCTCCTCGACGGCGCGGTTATCGCCATCGTGGCGATCCCCGGAGCCATGTTGATCATCTCGGGCTATATCGATCTCTCGGTGGGGTCCACCCTCGCCCTGGGAGGGGTGACCGCGGGCATGATCATGGAGGGCGGCACCGGCAACCCGGCGCTCGCCGTGCTTGCGGCGATTGGCGCGGGCGTGCTGGTCGGCCTCTTCAACGGTGTTGTGACCACCTATTTCGGGCTGAACTCGTTCATCGCCACCCTTGGCGCACTCACTGCCGTCCGCGGTGCGGCGCAACTTCTCAGCCCGCTCGGGCGCAGCACCTTCGGGGATGCCTTTGGCTTCCTGGGGGTCGGAACCCTCGTGGGGATCCCGGTCGCCGTGATCGTCGCGGCTGTGCTGCTGATACTGGCCGCGTTGTTTCTGCGATTCACACCCGCCGGGCGTCACGTCTATGCGATCGGGGTCAACCGGGAAGCCGCATATCTGTCGGGGGTGAATGTCAAGCGCATCCCCTTCGTGCTGTTTGTCGTCTCCGGTGGCGCAGCCGGCCTCGCCGGGGCCATCACCGTCGCGCGGCTTAACAGTGCCCCTCCGGGCCAGCTGGGCGTCGGATTCGAACTCGTTGTGCTCACTGCGGTCCTGCTCGGCGGCGTCGTGTTCACCGGTGGTGAGGGCAGTATGTTCGGCGTCCTGGTCGGGGTTCTGTTCCTCGGCTTGCTGAACAACGCCCTGACCCTGCTGGGCGTCACCAGTTTTTGGCAGAACGTGGCCACCGGATTGGCGCTGGTCGCGGCCATCGGGATCGGCGCCTACATCCACGTGGTGCGTCAAAAAATCGAAAGTGCTCAGGCGGCACGGCTCGCCGAACAGGCGTGATCGACATTCTTACCCACATCCGAACAGCTACACCCATCCACTGAGGAGAGACCTGATGGCCGAATACACCGCTCTGCTTTCTCGGATCGAGGCCCCGGCGGGCAGCGGACGAGAAATCCACGATCCCGCAACGGGAGAGATCCTGGGTCGAACCCCAGAAGTCACAGCTGCCGAGCTCGATGACGCAATCGGCCGCGCCAAGGCGTCCCAACCGGCGTGGAACGCACTCGGCCACGAACGCCGGATCGAACTGCTCAACGCCGCGGCCGATCGGATCGATGCCGCGGCCGAAGAGCTCGCCACGATTCTGTCGCGCGAGCAGGGCAAGCCGCTCAACGGTCCGAATGCTCGCTTCGAGGTCGGCGCGTGCTCGAGCTGGCTGCGCGCGACTACGGCCACCCCGCTCGAATCTCAGGTGCTGGTCGACGACGGTGAAACCCACGCCGAGCTGACCTTCCGGCCTGTCGGAGTGGTGGGAGCGATCAGTCCGTGGAACTGGCCGATGCTGATCAGCATGTGGCAGATCGCACCGAGCCTGCGCATGGGTAACGCGATAGTGGTGAAGCCCTCAGAGTTCACGCCACTCAGCGTCCTCGCTCTGGTCTCGGTGATCAATGAAGTCCTTCCCCCGGACGTGCTCATTGCTGCACCGGGCGGTCCGGAGATTGGTGCGCGACTTTCTTCGCATCCGGAGATTGGCAAGGTCATGTTCACCGGCTCCACTGCGACCGGACGCCGGATCATCGAGAGCTCCGCCGGCAACCTCGCCCGGCTCACTCTTGAGCTCGGGGGCAACGACGCCGGAATCGTGCTTCCGGATGCGGACCCCGCGGCGATTGCAGAAGGCCTTTTCTGGGGTGCCTTCCTCAACACCGGGCAGACCTGTGCTGCTCTGAAGCGCCTCTACGTTCATGACTCGATCTACGATCAGGTCGTCGACGCACTCGCCGCTGTTGCGGTGCAGATGCCGATGGGGAACGGGCTCGACGAGAACAATGTGCTCGGCCCGCTGCAGAACAAGAAGCAGTTCGACATCGTCGCAGACCTTGTTGATGACGCTCGGCGCAACGGCGGCCGGATCGTCACCGGTGGCGAGCCCGCGTCGCAGCTGGGCGAGCTGTTCTACCCCATCACGCTTGTCGCCGACGTCGCAGACGGCGTGCGCCTCGTCGACGAGGAGCAGTTCGGCCCCGCTCTTCCGATCGTGCGCTACACCGACGTTGACGAGGCCGTTCGCAGTGCCAACCATCTCGAGTCGGGCCTGGGCGCGTCTGTGTGGTCGGCGGATCTCGACGAGGCTCGCCGGGTGGGCGCCCTGCTCGAAGCGGGAACGGTGTGGATCAACACGCACGGTGCCGTGCATCCGATGATCCCGTTCGGCGGTGTGAAAGGGTCGGGTTACGGCCTCGAGTTCGGTGTCGAAGGTCTCAAGAGCGTCGCGGTGCCGCACATCATCAACGGCTGATCGGCGTAGCGCGAACGGCAGTCCCGCATGGGCTGCCGTTCGCGGTTAAGCGATAATCCGGCTGCGCTCTTCGGTGGCGGAAATGCCGAAAGTTAGCCGATACAGGCGCGAGAAATGCGCGGCGTGAATGAACCCCCATCGTGCCGCCAGCGCCCCAATCGGTCGATCGGCAAGAAGTGGGTCAGTAAGGTCACGCCGGCAATGCTCAAGTCGCCGGGTGCGAATCCAGCCCGAGACACTCGTGCCCTCGTCCTGAAAAATGCCGTGCAATTGCCGGGTGGAGATGAAATGCGCTGCGGCGATCATCGCCGGGTCGAGCTCCGGATCCCCGAGGTGGTCTTCGATATAGGCGTGGATGCGTCCGGCCAGCGATCGGCGGGCGTTTGGCTGAATCCGCTCGCCGAGTTCGCTTGCGAGCATCGTGCTCACCAAATCGATCGCGTTGTACGCCAGGCGGGTGCCGGCCGGGCCAGACAGTAGGTCGATGCGATTAGCCAGCTGCTCCAGGAACGGCGCGACTACCGTGGTCAGGCCGTGACCTCGAGCAAATCGTACGGCGGTGAGCTGGCCGATGGCATCTTGTGGCAGGGCAAGCAAAGTCCGCGGGACCATGGCGATCATCATGCGGAAATCGTCATCACACACCACTGAGTATGGGCGGTTGGTGTCGTAGATCGAGATGTCGCCGGGGTGCAGCACCGCTTCGCGGTTGTCCTGGATGAGGAGCCCCGATCCAGCGATCTGAAGGCTGATCTTGAAGTACTGCTGCTCGCTGCCTCGGCGGATGAGTTCGGCGGTTCGTTCGACAGAATGTTCGCGGGCGCTGACCTCAGAAAGATGGATGTCGTTGAGCTCGGCCATACGAATGCGACCGGCGAAACTACCGGGCTTATCGCTGTGCACCTGCAGGGGAACATAGGAGTCACAGATCGCGGCGCGGTACTCGCTGAACTCGCGGGTGAGCAGCTCCTGGGCTCCACCTCGGGCGGTGGAGAAAGTCATCATTGACCTCCGACCTAACTTGCTGGAGACAGCATAGCTGCGCCCCCGGCTTCGTGTGGTGAGCTACTCGGTCGCCACTGCGCCGCTCTCGATCAAGCCGTCGCGCACCTTCTTGCGCAACACCTTGCCGATGAGCGATTTCGGGAGCTCGTCGAGCACCACCACCTGCTTAGGCACTTTGTAGGCGCTGAGCGTCTCGCGTGCGAAGGCCCTCAGAGCTTCGGCGTCAACCGTCTGTCCGGGTGCGGCGACGACGACCGCCACGACCTCTTCACCGTTTCGCTCGCTTGGCAACCCCACGATGGCGACATCGGCGACACCCTCGAAGCCGCGCAGGGTCTCTTCGACCTCGCTCGGCGACACGTTGAAGCCACCCGTGATGACGAGGTCTTTGATGCGGTCCACGATCGTGACGAAACCGTCCTCGTCGACGGTGACGATGTCGCCCGTGCGGAACCAGCCGTCAACGAAGACCTCGGCCGTCGCCTCTGGCTTCTTCCAATAGCCCGAAAACACCTGCGGACCACGGACGAGCAACTCACCGCGCTCGCCGGGGGCGACATCCTGCGTCGGATTGTCGGGATCGACAACACGGATTTCCGTGCCGGGAAGTGGAAGGCCGACGGTGCCCTGGCGACGATTCTCTGCAACAGGGTTTGCCATCAGCACCGGTGACGTCTCCGAGAGGCCATAGCCTTCGACGAGGTATCCCTTGGTCAACTGCTCCCACGGGGTGATGACCGACTGCGAGAGCGGCATGGCGCCCGAGATGGCGATCTCGATGCCCTCGAGCGACACGCCTTTCTCTTTGGCGGCCTTCGTCAGTCGCTCGTAGATCGGCGGCACGGCGGGCAGGAAGGTCGGCGGACGCTTCTTGATCACCGGCAGCACGAGGTCCGGGTCGAAGCGGGGGAACAGCACGAGCCGCGCCCCCATGCTCATGGCGAATGTCAGGCACAGGGTCAGCCCGTAGGCGTGGAACAGGGGGAGCACGGCGTAGACGCTGGCGTCACCGCGGGTAATCGTGGGAACCCAGGCCCGGGCCTGTGCCGCGTTGACCCCGAGGTTGAGGTGCGTCAGCACGGCACCCTTCGGGTGACCGGTTGTGCCACTCGTGTATTGGATCACCGCGATGTCATCGACCGTCGGAGCAGGGGTGGATGCCGCGAGCGGCTCGTTCTGCAGCAGCTCTTCCCAGCTGGTCGTCCCCGACACCTTCTGCGTGAGGGCTGCGCGCTGCGTGCGGGCTTTGGAGATGGGCAAGCGCAGCAGGAAGCGCAGCTTGAACGGCATGGCCCGCGTCATGTCGATCGAAATGATGTGCTCGACGGCGAGGTCTTTCGGGAAGGACTGCACCTCATCCACCAGCTTGTCCCAGGTGATGACGACCGTGGCGCCGTGATCTTCGAACTGGTGACGCAGTTCACGCGGGGTGTAGAGCGGGTTGTGCTCGATGACGATGGCGCCGAGGCGCAGCACCGCGTAGAAGGCGACGACGTGCTGTGGGCAGTTCGGCAAAATCAGCGCGACGGTATCGCCTTTGCGTACGCCGAGCTTGCGCAGGCCCTCCGCTGCGCGGCTGATCTGGTCGCCGAGTTCGGCGTAGGTCCACTCGCGTGTGAAGAACTCGAGGGCGACCTTGTCGGGGAACTCGGCGACCGATCCGGAGATGAGGTCGGACAGCGAACCGGTGGGCACCTCGATTTCGCGCGGGACGCCATCGGCGTAGGAGTCGAGCCAGGGCTGGGCGGGAGCAGGGGTGGCCATGGCCGACAGCCTAGAGGCAGTTCTACGCTTGCCGAGTGACGACAGCGGAGGATGTGCGCGCAGCACTCGACGAGCTCGCGGACCCGGAACGCGCGCTGGTCTCCGCCCGCTTCTTCAAGACGGGGCCCGGACAGTATGGCGAAGGTGACGTCTTCCTCGGGGTGACCGTGCCGCAAACGCGGTCAGTGGTGAAGCGGTACCGGTACCTCCCGCTGAGCGCGGTCGATGAGCTTCTCGACAGCGAGGTGCACGAGCACCGACTCGCGGGGGTGCTGATCCTCGTAACCCAGTACCCGTCCGATCCGGACGCTGTTTTCGACGCATATCTCGCTGCCGTGCGGCGGGGGCGGGTCAACAACTGGGACCTCGTCGACGCCAGTGCCGAACACATTGTCGGCCCGTACCTCGTCGACGGCGACCGATCTTTGCTCGTTGAGCTCGCGGGCTCCGCGTCGGTGTGGGAGCGCCGGGTGGCTGTATTGGCGACCTTTGATTTCATCAAGCGGGGCGACGCATCCACGACTTTGGAGTTGGCGGAACTGCTGCTTCGTGATCCGCATGACCTCATTCAAAAAGCGGTGGGATGGATGCTGCGCGAAGTCGGCAAACGCGTGTCGCGCGAGCAGCTGCTCGGCTTCCTCGACGCGCACGCCGCCGCGATGCCTCGCACCATGCTGAGCTACGCCACCGAGCACCTGACCCCGGAGGAGCGGGCGGGGTCTCGGTCACAGACCTAGAAGATCATCGGCCGATCGTCGTCGTCTTCGTCGAGAAGGTCGAGCTCGACGACCACGGGCACGTGGTCGCTGGGGCCGTCGCCTTTGCGTTCTTCGCGCACGATCTCGGCGGCGACAACGCCGTCGGCGAAGGCAGGCGAGCCGAGGATGAAATCGATCCGCATACCTTCGTTGCGGGGGAAGCGCAGCTGCTTGTAATCCCAGAAGGTGTAGCCCTCCGGAATGAGCGGACGTACAACATCCACGAGTCCGGCCGCCTCGATACCGCGGAATGCCTCCCGCTCCGGCTCCGAAATATGGGTCGACGCACCGGGCACGAAGCTTGGGTCACCCATGTCCGAATCAAAGGGGGCGACGTTGAAGTCGCCCATGAGCGCGAGAGGGGTGGCCGGGTCCGCTGCGAGCCAGGCTCGGGTGGATGCCGCGAGGGCACCCAGCCAGTCCAGCTTGTAGGCGTAGTGCGGGTCGTCGAGCGCCCGCCCGTTGGGCACGTACAGGCTCCATACGCGGACGCCTGCGACCGTGGCACCGATCGCGCGCGCCTCGAGTGGCAGCCCGGGTCCCTCTTCGCCTTTGAGGAATCCGGGAGCTCCCGGGAACGTCGTCTCAATGTTTTCGAGTGGCTCACGGCTGGCGATTGCCACGCCGTTCCACTGGTTGAGTCCGTGCGCGGCCACTTCATATCCAGCGGCCTCGAACTCGGCGTAGGGGAACTGATCCGGGCGACACTTGATCTCTTGCATCGCGAGCACATCGATGTCGGCCCGCACCATCCAGTCGGTGATCCGCCCGACGCGAGAGCGGACGGAATTCACGTTCCAGGTGGCAATGCGCATTCGACAAAACTACCGGCCAGGCGCCTGCTCTACTGTTGATCAGGTGACCGACGTGCGCCAGCAACTCATCGACTTTGTGTCAGCCGAAGCCGTGTTCCACGGTGATTTCACCCTGACGAGCGGCAAGAAGGCGACGTACTACGTCGACCTCCGCAAGGTCAGCCTCGACCACCGTGTCGCTCCCCTGATCGGCCAGGTCATGGTCGA
>DATMIW010000046.1:0-71581 GCA_035554115.1 Pseudolysinimonas sp.
TGGCATGGTCGCCCCAAATGCGATCTACGGACGGGTTGGCAGCAGATGTCGACTACGTGATGCCCTACTTCGTGGATGCCGTCGAGTTTCTTCAGGAGCGCGTCGAACGTGACGAAGGGCTCGCCTACCTGATCGGGTGAGAGGCCTCGGCGGGTACGCGTCCTCTCCGAAAGAGCGGAGTGCCAGGAGGTCTCCGATCACTCTGCGAGACGGGCAAGCAACGGCGCATAGCGATCGCGCCCCCGACGCGCGAGCTCACCCACGCACTTGCCGCCATATACTCGGGGAATGAGACTCCGTCACCTCGCCGTCACCGTCGCTGTCATCGGTGTTCTATCCGCCTGCGCGTCACCTGCTCCCGTGGTCACCGCGTCGCCAACTGAACCCATGCCCACCGCGACTGTCGAACCCGGCGGCCCGATCACCACCCTCGTGCTGAGCGGCACGGAGATTACGGCGCAGGACTCGAACGGCACCGAGGTAAGCTCCCAACGTTTCGGCGACGACATCTCCAGCATGATCGCGTACCTTGAGCCGATCCTGGGTAGTTACACCCCCGACACGACCGACTCGTGCGAGTTCTACACGTGGGGCGCCGAGCACCAAGCGGTCATTTTGGCTGTGGTCGGTAGTCATCCCACGTCGTACAACGTCCGCACCAACACCAGCAAGCTAAACGGAGTGACCCTCACCACCAGCGCAGGGTTTTCGGTCGGCGACGATATCTCTGAGTACCTCGCCAAGAATCCACCTTCCGAGATCGGAGCGGTCGTCTACGACCCGCGGCCAGACAGCCCGAGTTCAGGCGGAATTGCGTATACGGAGGGTGACAACCTTGTGGACCTTGTCATTACCCCCGGAGTCGGGGATTTCGGCGAGTTCTGTAGCTAGTCACCCAAGCGAGTTCGTACACATTGAAGCGGAACTCCACCACGTTCCATTACCAAACAAAGTCTTGCCTAGCACAGCCCCAGTGTTCGACCACGTCGCATCCAACCTCTTCAAAGTCTGCCTCCTCGTCACAGGCTTCGGGCGCTACTTCGCGTCGGCTCGACGCAGTCGCGACCCGACGACCACGAAGAAGGCGCCAAGCCCAGCAGCGAAGGCGCTGACTCCGTACGCAAGTACCGAGGTCATCAGGGAGGTGCGCAGCGATGCCGCGGTCGACAGTGCCGAGCTCTGGTCGCGCAGTTCGCGTGCCTCGTCGCTGCTTCCATCGACACCGCGCAGCGCATCACTGATATCGGCGAAGGTACGCCCGCCCGCACCGCGCTCGGCGTTGCTCTTGATGACGAGCGCCTCGACGTAGGCAGTCACCGGACCGTGAACCGGCTTGCCCGCGAGAATCGGGGCATTGCCGGGCACCGTGATCTTCTCGTCGCGCAGCTGCTTCGTCACGGTGTACCAGGCACCCGCACCCGCAGCGATAAACAGCGTGCCAGCGAGAATCGTGAGCCCCCCGGCGCTGCGGAGAGCGGAGATGGTGGCAGAAGATGTCATCGTTGATCCTTAGACGTTGAAACGGAACTCGACGACGTCGCCGTCGTTCATGACGTAGTCCTTGCCTTCGATGCGGGCCTTGCCCTTGGCGCGGGCCTCGGCGATCGAGCCGGTCTCCACGAGGTCCGCGAATCCGACGATCTCAGCCTTGATGAAACCACGCTCAAAATCGGTGTGGATGACGCCCGCGGCCTGCGGAGCCTTCCATCCTTTGCCGATCGTCCAGGCTCGCGATTCCTTCGGGCCAGCTGTCAGATAGGTCTGGAGGCCGAGCGTGTCGAAGCCGATGCGAGCGAGCTGGTCCAGACCGGACTCGGTCTGGCCCGTCGAGGCGAGGAGCTCGGCGGCGTCTTCCGGGTCGAGGTCGATGAGCTCCGACTCGATCTTCGCGTCGAGGAACACCGCCTGCGCGGGCGCGACGAGAGCGGCCAGCTCGGCGCGACGGGCGTCGTCGGTCAGCACCGCCTCATCCACATTGAAGACGTAGATAATCGGCTTCGCGGTGAGAAGACCGAGTTCGCGGATCGCCGCCAGGTCGACATTCTTGGCGATCGAAAGCGGCGTGCCAGCGTTGAGGGCCGTCTGGGCAGCGAGCGCGGCCTCGAGCACGGCCGGGTCCAGCTTCTTGCCCTTGACCTCTTTCTCGAAGCGCGGGATCGCCTTCTCGAGGGTCTGCAGGTCGGCGAGCGCGAGCTCCGTTGTGATCGTCTCGAGGTCAGAAGCGGGGTCGACCGCGCCATCCACATGCACCACATCGGAGTCGGCAAAACCGCGCACGACCTGGGCGATCGCCTCAGCCTCGCGAATGTTGGCGAGGAACTGGTTGCCGAGCCCCTCCCCCTCGCTTGCGCCCTTCACAATGCCGGCGATGTCCACGAATGACACAGTTGCCGGCACGATGCGCTCGCTGCCGAAGATTTCTGCGAGTGTGGTGAGGCGGGGGTCGGGAAGGTTGACGACCCCGACATTCGGCTCAATCGTTGCGAACGGGTAGTTCGCCGCGAGCACGTTGTTTTTGGTCAGCGCGTTGAACAGGGTGGACTTGCCGACGTTGGGCAGGCCGACGATGCCGAGAGTGAGAGCCACGGGGCCCCATCGTACCGGCGACACAGAGCGAGGGTGCGCCAGCGCGGCGTGCCAGAGCCCCAGCGTCGGAGGCTCGTGCCAGAGTCACAACGTGCCCCTCGACTTCACCGCCATCGACTTCGAGACCGCTAACGGGTCCCCCGCCAGTGCCTGCTCGGTCGGCCTCGTGAAGGTGCGCGACGGCCAGGTGGTCGATCGCATCGGCTGGTTCATTCAGCCTCCGTTTGGGCACGACCACTTCGTCGACTGGAACATTCGCATCCACGGCATCACCGCCGACATGGTGGCCGAAGCCAATGGATGGGTCGAGCAGCTCACCGAGCTGGTCGCCTTCGCCGGCGACGACATGCTCGTCGCCCATAACGCCGGATTCGACATGGGCGTCATCAAAGCGGCCTGCGCCGCCACCGGGGTGGCCGTGCCGTCGTACAGCTACGTCTGCAGCCTGCAGGTTGCGCGCAAGACCTACCACCTCGACTCCTACCGGCTGCCGATAGTCGCCCTCGCGGCAGGGTTCGAGGATTTCGCCCACCATGACGCGGTCGCGGATGCCGAAGCGTGCGCGGCGATCATGATCCACGCGGCCGACCGCCACGGGGCAATCGACCTGCACGAGCTGGCGAAACTCGCGGGGGCGCGGGTAAGCGTGATGGCACCTGCCGTTGCGGCAGTCGCGAGTTGATCCTCGGATCGTTATCTTTGCGGAATCTTGAGATGCGAGGAGCAATCGCGTCCCCGAATAGGGTCAATCCATGACGAAATGGATCCCCCTGGCCGTCGCCACCGTGGCAAGTCTCACCTTGGCCCTCACGGGTTGCGCCGGGCCGATCACCCCTCGCAGCGAGGTGACACCCACGCCCACATCCACTCACGTCTCGCCAACAAGCGCCCCTGAACCCGCCGAACTGGTGCTGTCATTGGACAAGATTTCACTGGTAGGTGATGCAGGAACCGCAATTGCCGTCGCTCCGTTCTCAGATGCCAAGGCAACGCTGGCGCTAGTTAGCGACGCCCTTGGATCCACCCCCGTGCCTGAAGTAAATCCGGATCACGGCGTCACCTCATACGACTGGGGCGACATCCTTCTGAGCATCCGAGACACCGGATCTGCGTGGGTCTCGTTCACCTCAGATGAGGCAGCGGGACTTGCTTTGACAACCGTCGAAGGCGTGCATGTGGGGTCGACGCGTGCCGAGGTTTCGGCCCTATCTCCCTACGAAGACTCCTATGACTGGGACGTTGACGGTGTGTCTGACCTCTTCGGCCTGCAATCACGTGAGGTCCCCGGAAAAGAATCCTTAAGCCGCCCTGGCGAGGAAGGTCTCGACTTCGTCGGCGTTGAAATGACCGGGGACGTGGTGTCGCGGATCATGAGCCCCAACAACAACTGGGAAGAGCGCTAGCTACTCGCCGAACAATCCTTGCCCGTGCTTGCGCACCGACGCCCACGCTTCGCGGTAGGTGTGCGGCACAGGTTCCCCCGGCTCCCCGTAGCGCGCGACGAGCATCGACATAAGCCCGACACCGGGCGGGCTCAGCGGATGATCCTCCTGCCCGTCATGGATGGGATCCTTCGACTCCGGGTTCGTCGGAATAAACAGCGGGAAGGTCGTCGGCCAGGTGCTCGGATCGCGAGGCTGGGCAAGCGTGACGGCGTTGCGTAGGGTGGTCGCGCCGTCATCCCGTTTCGTCAACGGGTCGAGGCCGTACCTTTCGCAGAGCGTCGCGATGAGGGATCCGTGGTGCATCTCGTCGTTGATGATCGTTCCTGCCGGCGTGTAGGCCGACACCACCATTGCCGGAACCCGCACGCCTAGGCGGTCGAAGCCGAATCCCATCTCGGTGGATTTCTGGGCATGTGGTGGCGTTGCAGACGGCGGGGGCACATGGTCGTAGGTACCCCCGTGCTCGTCGAAGGTCACGAGCAACACCGTATTGAGGGCGTTCGACCCGGTGGATGCGGCGCTTGTGCGAATCGCGGCGTACACCTCGTGCAGAAGGGCGTCCCCGGATCGCACATCAGAGATTCCCCCGGTGAGCTCCGTCTGATCGACGTCGATCCCCGTAATCGGCCCGACCGGCGGATGCATGTCGTTGTGGTCGTAAAGCATTCGCGGCTCGATGAAGGCATAGGCCGGCAGGGTGCCGTTGGCCGCCTGCTCATAGAAGGTGGACATGGTGTGGAAGTTGGTCTTCCAGTACGGCTCGAGCTGCGGCGCGTGCAGCAAGCCGGTGAGCGAGATGAGTTGGCGGTCGTCGTAATAGACCCCCCACGGCACACCGGCATCCTGCAGCCGATTGAAAATTGTTGTGGCCTGGTTGCGGTCCGGATCGAGCCATTTGTCGTATCCGCCGAGGCCGTTCGTCACGAAACCGTGCGAGCTCGAGGCGTGGAAGAAGGAACGATTGGGGAAGGTCTGCGAGGGCACAGCGCAGTGCCAGTGGTCGTAGATCGCAAACGATCGCGCCAAAGTTGAGAACACCGGAAGCATGTTCGGAACGAAATTGCCCATGATCTGGCGGTACTCATCGACCGTCGGTTCGCGATGATGCTCACCGCGGAATTTGTCAACGTAGTCGATGACGAACCCCTCCATGGTCGGCGAGGCATCCGACCGCGGGGCGTTGAAAGGAGCTTTCAGATTCGGCAGGTCGTGAGACCGATTGCTCTCGGGGTCGATGGTTCCGAAAAGCTGGGTGTTGACGTACGGGTACTCTTCGCCGGGGTCCGGGTCGGGCTTGCGCATGATCTCGTCGGTCGGGCCCTCGTGCGGATGCGCCGGAATTCGCGTGCCATCGGGCGCCGGATTCGAATGGTCGCCCTGCAGCCCCTCGAACGTCTGACCTGCGGGTGTCGACTCGCCGTCGGGCCCCTCGTAGAGGTATCCGAGAAGGTTGTCGAACGACCGGTTCTCGAACATCACCACGACGAGATGGTCGAAGCCCGTACCCTCCGGGCGAGGGGCGACAGTCGGATCGGTCACCACCTGGCCGCGACTGGTGGCGGATCCGACGGCGTAGCCCCCGGCGGCACCCGCAACGACTCCTGCGGCACCGGCCACCGCCCCCGTGAGAAAACCGCGCCGGCTAGGCCGCTCAATGGGACCAGCCTGCTCCGCAGGCGTGGGGTCCGGAGGCGGCTGTCCGTTGTCGGCGTCGACCATTCCTCGAGGCTACAGCTGTCGCTATGAGCCCATCCGGCGCGACGCACGCGCGTCGTCGCCTCGATGTCGGTCGTCCTTGCCACACTGTCGGCATGGATGCTCTTGCCCCTTTGCTCATCGGCCTCGTTATCGGCGTGCTGCTGGGCACTGTCGTGGGCGCACTGGTTGTCCGCTCACGCGCATCCGGGCGAGCTGCGGATGTCGATCCTGCGCTTCTTGAGGCGCGCCACGCCCAGCTTGTCGCCGAGCTGCAATCGCACGAGGCACAGGCTCGTGCCGAGGTCACCGCCCAGCTTGCCGCTGCCGAAGCCTCGATCGCCGGACTGCGCGAACAGCTGGGGGCCACACAAGAGCAGTATCGCGACCTCATCGACCGGCAGCGTGCAGAAGCGCAGGAGCGAGCGGAGGCGGAGCGGAATGAGAGCAAGGTTCTGCAGGCTCTCGCTCCCGTGAAGGAAACCCTCGCGGGCATGCAGGCCAAAGTCACCGAACTCGAAACTCAGCGTCACCTCCAGCACGGCGAACTCTCGCAACAGCTCAAGAGCGCGACCGAAGACGCGGAGCGCCTGCGTGCCACCGCCGAATCGCTTGCCTCGGCCCTGCGCAACAACTCCACCCGTGGAGTGTGGGGTGAGACTCAGCTGCGCACTCTGGTCGAATCGGCAGGCCTTCTCAATCGCGTCGACTTCACAGTGCAGTCGACCATCTCCTCCGAGAGTGGCATGCGCCGGCCAGACATGGTTATCAATCTGCCGGGCGGCAAGTCGATCCCGGTCGACGCGAAGGTTCCGTACAACTCATACATCGAGGCGGGCTCGATCGCTGCCGGTGCGCCTGCCGAGCAGGAGCGCCAGCGTACAGAGTTGCTCACGAAACACGCCAAAGCTGTGCGTAGTCATGTGGACGCTCTCGCCGGGAAGAGCTATTGGACGGGACTCGACGCCAGCCCCGACTTCACGATCGCGTTCATCCCCAACGAACCGTTGCTGACGGCAGCCCTCGAGAACGACCCGACTCTCATGGAGTACGCATTCTCGAAGCGCGTCATCCTGGCGAACCCCGCCACCCTGTGGGCGCTTCTGAAGACGATCGCGTTCACCTGGCAACAGGATGTGCTCACAGAAGACGCCAAACGGCTGTTCGACCTGGGCAAAGAGCTGTATTCGCGACTCGCCACTCTCTCGGAACACGCCGACAAGCTGCGTCGCTCCATCGAGTCCACCGTGACGAGCTACAACCAATTCGCCAGTTCACTCGAACAGCGCGTGCTCGTCACGGCCCGCAAATTGGATGCTCTCGATGAGTCGAAAGTCATCGGTGAGCCGCAGACGATCGACGACCAGCCGAAGCACCTCACTCAGGCTGAATTTGCCGCGCGGGAGCTCGCGGTGCTCGACGACGTTGGTGCCGGCCACGACGAACTCGACTTCGATCTCACCGACCCCGCGCCGGTAGCCGCTCCCACACCCAAGCGGGCCTAGCTCAGCCCCTCACGTGGGTCGATGCGACTTACGGGACGACGACCTCTTCCTCCGCTGCAGGCGCGGCGAACTGCGCCTCATAGAGTCGCGCGTACGCGCCACCCGCAGCCAGCAGCTCCTCGTGCGTGCCCTGCTCCACGATCGAGCCGGACTCCATCACCAAAATGAGGTCGGCATCCCGAATCGTCGACAGACGGTGCGCAATCACAAAACTCGTACGGTCCTTGCGCAGCGCGCTCATCGCATGCTGCACCAACACCTCAGTGCGAGTATCGACCGAGCTCGTCGCTTCATCCAGAATCAGCACATTCGGGCGAGCCAAGAACGCACGCGCGATCGTGATCAGCTGCTTCTCCCCCGCGCTGATATTCCCACCCTCATCATCGAGGAGGGTGTCATAACCGTCCGGCAAAGCATGCACGAAGCGGTCGACATAGGCCGCCTCCGCGGCAGCCAGAATCTCGGCCTCAGTCGCATCCGGTCGACCGTAGGCAATGTTGTCGCGAATCGTGCCCTGGAAGAGCCAGGTGTCCTGCAGAACCATGCCCGTGCGGGCCCGCAACGCCTGCCGGGTCATCAGCGTCGTATCGATGCCGTCGAGCGTGATCCGGCCGCCGTCGAGCTCGTAGAAGCGCATGACCAGATTGACGAGAGTCGTCTTTCCCGCTCCGGTCGGGCCCACGATTGCGACAGTCGATCCAGGCTCCGCAACGAGTGACAGATCGTCAATCAGTGGGGTCTCTGGGTCATAGCGGAACGACACGTTCTCGAAGACCAGACGCCCGGTCGTCGCGGTCGGCGCGACGGCATCCACCGGATCCGGGCTTTGTTCCTTCGCATCGAGAAGCTCAAAGACGCGCTCGGCACTGGCGACTCCCGATTGCACCAGATTGGCCATGGCGGCGAGTTGCGCCAGGGGCTGAGAGAACTGTCGCGAGTACTGGATGAAGGCCTGCACATCGCCGATCGTCATCCCGCCAGCGGTCACGAGCAACCCGCCCACAACCGCGATCGCGACGTAGACAAGGTTGCCGATGAACATTGTCGCCGGCATGATGATGCCGCTGACGAACTGTGCGCCAAAACTGGCACGGAAGAGTTCCTCGTTCTTCGTCGCAAACTTCTGCTCCACCTCGCGGTGACGGCCGAAAACCTTGACGAGCGCGTGCCCCGAATACGTTTCCTCAATCTGCGCGTTCAGCGCACCTGTATGAGTCCACTGCTGCACGAACAGCTTCTGTGAACGCTTCGCGATAAGGGACGTCACGAACAGAGTAAGGGGAACGGTTATCAGCGCAATCACCGCCAGCTGCCACGAGATCACGAACATCATGACGAGCACGCCGATGACGGTGAGGATCGACGACAAGGCCTGACTCAAGGTTTGCTGCAAACTCTGTGAAATGTTATCGATGTCGTTGGTTACACGGCTCAGCAGCTCACCACGCTGCATCGTGTCGAAGTAGGTCAACGGAAGCCGGTGGATCTTGGTCTCGGTGTCTTCGCGCAAGCGATAGACGGTGTTCTGTGTCACCGCATTGAGGACATATCCCTGCAGGTAGGCGAACACCGACGACAGCACGTAGAGCACCAGCACCGCTTCGAGCACCAGTTGCAGGGCGGCGAAATCGATCCCAGCGCCCGGGGTGAGAGTCATGTTGCTGAGGACATCGGCCAGCTGACCCCGGCCGGCCTCCCGCAGCTGGGCAATGTACTCGGCCTGGGTCAGCCCCGGCGGGAATGAGGCCGAGAAAAATCCACGGACAATGATGTTGGTCGCCTCGCCGAGAACCTTTGGTCCCAGCACCGCCATCACAACAGACAGCACACCGAGAATCACAACGGCCACGAGCGATCGACGTTCCGGACGCAGGCGCCCCAAGAACCGCCGAGCCGTCGGGCCGAAGTTCATCGACTTCTCGACCGGTACTCCGGCACCACCCCACGCGGGGCCCTCCCCCTTGGGCTTATTTGCAATGCGTGTGCTCGAAGCTGTTTGGCCGCTCATGCTGCTCCCTCCGCCGCGAACTGTGACGCCACGATCTCTGCATATTCGGACGAACTCTCGAGAAGCTCGTCGTGTGTCCCGCCGCCAACAATCTGCCCGTGGTCGAGCACGATGATCTGATCAGCATCCACAATGGTCGACACCCGCTGAGCCACGACGATCATCGTCGCCGAACTCACCTCGGCAGCAAGAGCCGCGCGCAGCCGAGCATCGGTCGCGGTGTCGAGTGCCGAGAAGGCATCGTCGAATACGTATATCTCCGGCCGCTTCACGAGCGCCCGCGCGATCGCGAGCCGTTGCCGCTGACCACCCGAAACATTAGTTCCGCCCTGGCTGATTGGCGCCTCGAGTTTCTCGGGCATCGCCTCGACGAAACTTCGTCCCTGAGCAATTTCGAGCGCGTGCCAGAGCTCGTCATCGGTGGCGTCCGGATTGCCATAGCGCAGATTCGACGCGACGGTACCGGAGAACAGATATGCCCGCTGGGGAACAAGGCCGATCCTGCTCCAGAGCACGTCAGGATCGAGGTCACGTACATCGACACCGTCGATCAGCACCTCCCCCGCCGTAACGTCGAAAAGACGCGGCAACAGATTGGTCAATGTGGTCTTGCCGGATCCGGTCGAGCCGATGATTGCCGTCGTCTGACCAGGTTTCGCGGTAAATGACACATCTCGGAGGACAGGCTGCTCCGCTCCCGGGTAGGCGAAGGTCGCCTGTCGCAGTTCGACTGTCCCTCCGCCGCTTCGATCGAGCGTGGGAAGTTCGGTCACCGGGTTTTCCGCCGGTACGACCGACGATTCGGTCTCGAGGACCTTGCCTATCCGGTCAGCCGACACCGTAGCCCGCGGTAACTGGTAGGCGATGAACGTTGCCATCATGACGGCAATCAGAATCTGGAAAAGATAGCTGAGGAACGCCGTCAACTGGCCGACCTGCAGGGAGCCGTCTTCGATCCGGTAGGCCCCGAACCACAGCACGGCGACGCTCGACCCGTTCATGACGAGCATGACGACGGGAAACATCAGGGCCCACAGACGCCCGGCCCGCATGGCCGTATCGGTCACATCGGCGTTGGCGACCTCGAATCGCGCGGTCTCCACGGGCTCGCGCACGAACGCCCGCACAACCCGGACACCGGTGAGCTGCTCACGCAGGACCCTGTTCACGACGTCGATGCGAGCCTGCATCTTGCGGAATTGCGGGTTCATTCGCACGACGATGAGCAGTACGGCGATCAAAAGAGCCGGAACAGCGACAACCAGGATCCAACTAAGGGGGCCGTCCTCACTGACCGCGAAGATGACTCCACCGACAGCCATGATCGGCGTGGAGGCGAGCATCGTGCATGCCATGAGCACGAGCATCTGCACCTGCTGCACATCGTTGGTGGTGCGAGTGATAAGCGACGCGGCACCGAACTTCGCGACCTCGCGCTCGGAGAAACGACCTACCTGGTGGAAGATCGCTCCACGCACGTCACGGCCGAATGCCATCGCCACTCGAGCTCCGAAGTAGACGGCGATGATCGACGCGGTGATCTGGCCGAGCGTGATGAGAAGCATCCAGCCGCCAGTTTCGAGAATGTAGCCCGTGTCGCCACGAGCGATCCCCCTGTCGATGATGTCGGCGTTGAGCTTCGGAAGAAACAGTGCGGCAACACTCTGCAGAGACTGGAAAATCACGACGGCAACAAGCAAACGCCAGGAAGACTTGAGGAATCGCACAAGGATACGGCCGAGCATATTTAGTCCTTCTTTCCCGCAACGCCAGAGATGACGAGCGCAGCTAATTCGTCGGTGGTGAAGACGTACGGTTCATTGACGGCAGGGATCGACGCAGAAAACGCGATCATTCGCAGGTAGACGGCCACCTGATCCGCAGAGACTGACAGTCGGTCTTCGTCCGGGCGGAGGAGGTCTGCGATGATTTCCCGCCACTCTTCACGCCTTGGCCGCTTAGGAGGTCCGTGCATTCCCAGAGCAGCCATGAGGTGAAAGACCTCGGTGAACCGTGACCGCAGGTGGAACAGGATGCTGTGGAGCTTCTGTTCGAGGGGCAGCGTCGGATCGATTCCCCGGAGAGCCCGATTGAGATGCTCCTGGTCGAGCATCTTGTCGACGACCGCATCGATCAAGGAATCCTTGTCGGGAAAGACCCGGAAGATGGTGCCCTCGGCGACTTCCGCCGCCTCGGCGATCTGCCGTGTCGAGATGTCGCGACCGAACTGCTGAATGAGCGGCATGACGGCAGTCACAAGTGCCTCGCGACGATCGTCGGGCGTCATGCGCTGGGCACGTGCTCGCGAGAACGCCTTGGTGTCGACGAAGGCGTCCCGAGCAGAAATCACTCGTGAATACTAAATGAGTGAGTACTCACTCCGCAACTCATCGCAGAGCCCGAAGACTTTCGCGCAGTGTCGCACCCGGCAGGTACTCAGACCGGATCGCACCCGCAGCACGCAGGATCGGAATCAATCCGTCAGTCAGGAGGTCCAAGAACTCCGCGTTCGTCGCCATTTCGTTGGTAATCATGATGCCGTCGCCACCCACGCCGTCCATAAATTCCAGCATCTGGTTGGCGATCTCCTCAGGCGTGCCGCGAAAAGCCCCCTTCAACCGTGGTTTCGTGAATGCGACCAGGGACTCACGCAACGTCTGTCCTTGTCGTGCGGCACCGATAAACAGGTCGAACATCGTTCGCAAGCCCGAGGGCGGAAGGTCTGCGGGCAACGGCTTGTCGAGAGGGAACGCGCTCAGATCGAGATTTAGTCCCTGTGACATCTGTTCGAGCACCGCTCCGACCTGGGTGTCGGTCACCAGAGGCAAGTCCTTCCGGTCCCACCCGGGCGACTCGAAAATGACGTTGCATCCATACACGACGCGCACATCATCGGGGTTGCGCCCCGCGTGGCTCGCGCGATCGCGAAGGTCGTCTCGCACAGCTCGCGACTCGTCGACAGAGCTTGGAATTGCAAACGTCAGCTCCGCGTGCTTCGCTGCAAAGTCCCGCCCGCGCTCTGACGCACCGGCCTGAGCGAGGAACGGAACCCCTTGCGGCGAACGCAGGGTATTGAGCGGTCCCCTTGAACGATAGAAGTGACCCTCAAAGTCAACTTCATGAACTTTCGATGGGTCGATGTAGGTATCGTCGTCGAGGTCGGCGACCAACGCATCAGGGTCCCATGCCTGCCACAGCGCCTTGACGAGGTCGAGATACTCGTCGGCCCTGTCATATCGCTCGTCGTGACTGGGGAGATCGTCCAAACCGAAGTTCAGGGCTTCGCCCTTTTCGTAGGACGTGACGATGTTCCAGCCTGCTCGGCCGTTCGACAAACTGTCGATCGTGCTGAACGCCCGAGCCAACTGATACGGGTTGTAGAACGTTGTCGACGCAGTCGCAATCAAGCCGATGTGCTCGGTCGCCCCCGCGATAAGAGGCAACAGATACATCGGATCATGCTGGGGTGCGGTCGCCGCGTACCTCAGCGCGCCCGCCATCGAGCCGTCGGATCGACGCCGAACCGCCAGGGTGTCCAAAAAGAACATGAAGTCCAATTTCGCTGCTTCTAGACGTCGAGCCTTCTCGACAAAATACTTTCCGTTCCACCAGTCGGCTCCATGCTGGCGATCGTCTGTGGCAAGCCACGCCGGAACAGTGAACGATTCGAGCGTGCCCAGGGCGAAACGGCGCCCCTGACTCGTCATAATCCGGTCCGAAATCGAGCGACGGGAAGGCTGGATGCGCGAAGGACTCCACCCGGTGCCGCAATGACGTCTGGGATGCGCGCGACGGGCACGGCGCTGGCCACCTGCGCGCCAGGGAACGGGGCAACGTGAACCGAAAGGTCAGGGTCGCCGCGCACGGTGTAGTCGTCGCCGGCTTCTTCTCCTCCATGAAGCAGCCTCGTCGATAACTGACCAGAGAGAACGATTCCCGCTGTCGTCTCTATGGTCAAGAATTGCGTCGCGCCGAACACGCGGCCGGCAGGAACAATCTCGCCACCAGCCGTCCACTCCACGTCTTCCCGCCCGAACACAGGTTCAGAAGACTTGGTAGTAGATCGAAGTTCGAGACCCAGCCTCCGCGCTGCTTCGCGCAAGGGAACTTCGAGTACGGAGTCGCTGGACTCGAGGTCTGCAGCGACCTGGTCGACAAACTGTTCTGCTGTGAGACCAATACCCAGATGCGTTCCTACCACCCGCGGCAGCGTATCGGCGTCGATGAGCGCGACAATGGAGATCTCCCGGACGTTCACGGACGACCCCGTGAGCAACTCAGGCAGATGCACCCACCAGGTGTCCTGCACGCCGGTCGAGAGGAAACTTGCTCCTGTGCTACGCCCGAGCCGATCGAGCTCGTCGGTCGCGACCGGGTCCGGGTCGAAGAGACCCTCGTGAATTGTCACGAAGTTGACCCCACGGCCCATGAGTTGCGCAGCCTGCGCGATGGTCGTGGGGACGTCGGTGGATGCGGAGTGCACAACGATGTCGGGAACACCACTCGCGAGAAGTTCATCGATGGTGCCGCAGATCACAATGTCGGAGGGTGCAGTAGGAACGAGCTCGACTAGCGGTCGCCCAATGTTCGCTCCGCCGGCGACAGCCCCAGTCAGCTGGTACCCCGCCCGAATAAGATACTCGGCGATTTCGGCACCCTGTCGACCGACGCCCACGAGCCCGACACGTGTTAGGTGTTCCATATATTTCCCCTTAATTTGTTAGGTCTGGCACGCGTGTGCGTTGTTCGGTACCGGCGCGACGGCGTCCGACCGAGACTGCTAGGAGTAGAGCCAGGGCCATGACAAACGTGATGGCGACGGAGAGCGCCATCAACGCCATCGATGTACCTGAGAGCGATACGAGGGGCGGCAAAATCGCGCTCCCCAGGAACTGCACTGTCCCAAGAACCGCCGATGCGGTGCCCGCCGTCCTGGTGAAAGGCGCGAGAGCGAGGGCCGTCACATTTGGGCCGACGAGTCCCTGGCTGCTCACCGTGATGAATAGCGCAACAAGCAGTATGGGCACCGGCCATCCCGCGCCTGCGGCGATAGCCACAACAATCGCAGCTAGTCCACCCAGAACAAGGGTCCCGATTGTGATCGCAGCGAGGGAGATGCGCCGCACAAGCAGAATGTTCAGCTGGGTTCCCGCAATAAGACCGAACGAATTCACGGCAAATACCAGCGCGAAGTCGAATGGACCGAACTCGTATTCACGCTGAAAAATGAGCGAACTCATTGTGATGTAGAGAAAGAGACCGGCGCTCGACAGCGCAAAGACTCCTACGTACCCCATGAATGACCCGGCACGGACGATGCCGCCCATTTCACGCACCTGCCGAGCAAGCCCGTGTGCCTGTCGACGTTCCGGCGCGAGCGTCTCCGGAACTCCGAACCATGTCAACACGAGGATGCCAATGCCAACTATCGCCAACGCGACAAAGGCCACACGCCAATCTGCAACAAGGAGGAGCGCACCGCCCCCCAGAGGAGCAAGCACAAGTGCAACGCCCGATATGGCGGCGAGGATGGAAAATATCCGGGCTGCTTCGGACCCGCTGTAAACGTCAGCGACGACGGCCCTGCTAATGACAATGCCAGCTGCCCCTGCCATCCCCTGAAGGAGGCGTGCGAGCAGCAGCATTTCGATGGTGGGCACGGCAGCGCAGGCAATCGAGAGAACTATGAAACCGACAACGCCACCAAGGAGGGGCACCCGGCGACCAAATCGGTCGCTCATGGGGCCGACAACGAGTTGCCCGAGCGCGAGCCCGACCATGCAGGCACCCATCGTCGCCTGAGCAGCGGCGTCGCTTGCGTGAAGGTCCCGTGCGAGAGCCGGCAAGCCAGGAAGGTAGAAGTCGAGGGCAATCGGCCCGAAAGTGGCCAATACGCCAAGCGTCAGGAGAAGAAGACGCGGGCGCTCAACTGGTTGAGACATCGGGTCCTCTGTCAATCGTGAAATGTCAGCTACCCAACAAGCTCAGACGATGGTGTATGCAGGGGCCGGTAGGTCGAGCATCAGCGCACCCGCGCCTTCGAGGGCCTTGGCGCGGAAGTTGCCGTGTCGCGCCGCTGTGGACATGTCTCGGTAGAGGCGGTCAAACGGCAAGGAGGCAAGAACCGAACGCGATCCCAGGCACTCCATGAGCACCTCAAGGGACTGCCGGCAAAGCTTCATGGACAGGTATGCAATGGTGAGGATCGAACCTTCCTGCTCCCGACTGAGGCTCTCGCCAGCGAAAAGTAGGTCGGAGATTTCCCCGCTCGTCGAGTAGGCATACGCGCGGGCCGCGTCACGCAAGGCGACGGCCTCTGCATATGCGCGAGGCACATATGGATCCGTTTCTTTCATGGCGCCTGCTGCGAGACGTGAAGGCTTTTCGACAACGCGACGGAACTCATCGATGGCTCGGCTGGCGATCCCGAGCACAACACCGGCCTGGTTGACGACAATCGCATCAGCGTGACGAACGAGGGGAGGTGCGTCCAACGATCCCTCGGTCGCCGAATGTCCGTACATCCAGTCGTGGGGCACGAAAACGTCAGTGACCGCGTATTCGGTACTCCCGCTGCCGCTCAGACCCGTCGTGTACCACGCATCGAACAATTCGACAGCGTCGACCGGCACGAAGCAGATATGCAGCGAAGGGTTGCCCTGTTCATCAAGGTCGGGCCCGCCGTCGGCGTCATCGTAAAGATAAAAGGCGCCCGTGATGATGTCAGCGTTCCGGACGCCACTGCCGAATGACCAGTGACCCGTGAGCTTGTAGCCACCTTCCACGCGCACCGCCTTACCAGCGGGACGGGTTGATCCAGCTGTCGCAAAGTCGAGAGACGTAAAGATCTCCCGCGCGACCTCACGGGGGAGCTGCGGAGCGAAGAATCCGCCGTCTGCCAACACCATGACATTCCACGAGGTCGATGCGTCGTGGTAGGCGATGCTTTCGATCATTCGTATCTGATCGTCGAGACGCATCTCCGGTCCGCCCCATGAGGCGGGGAAACCGATGCGGAACGCACCCGCCGCGGCCAGCGCTTCTTTCACTCGGGGCGTCAAGCGTTGAGTTTGGTTCGTCTCGTCGGCGTCCTGCTCAATCAAAGTTCCGAGCGACTTGACGTTTCGAAGGATGTCTTCAGACGAGAGATAATTCTCGGTCCCAGCGACGGCGGGCGGGGCCTGCAAGTTCATAGTCACGTTCTCCTCATTGAGCCGGCAAGCAATCCAAGCTAGCCCGCTATATGTACATAAGTCCCTATCGGCGGCGTTGTCAAGCGTCCGAAGAAAGAGATCTTGCATTCGCCACACGGCACATGCTTGCAGCGGGGCTAGATATGCACTAACGTCCACACCATATTGCCAGTGTCTATCAGAACGAACCCTCCAGGGCACACCAGCCGTTGGACTTGGGGGGGTTGGGGCACAACTAAGCCAACACATCCGCGCCGCACCCGTGGCGGTTGGCCGAACAACAGGAACTACGAGAACGACGGAGTTTTCATGACGAATCCCTCGACCCCGCGCACATCCGGGGCACCTATCACGGCAAGTATCGTGGCCCCCGGAGGAAGGCGAGTTCTCGGGTCCTGGAAGATCGCGGGCATCCTGCTGGCCTTCATCTCACCCCTGGGATTTGCTACAGGCACGGTGCCATTGGCACTGTTGTTCGGCGGCCCGACAATGCCGCTCATGATGATCGTGGCGGCCATCATTGTCTGGCTCTTCCTGGTCGGCTACGTGCAGATGGTGCAACGCATCGACAGGCCGGGCGGATTCTTCGTCTACATCACCCGTGGCCTGGGTAAGCCGGTCGGTGTTGGCGCCAGCTACATCGCGATCGCTGGCTACACCCTCGGTGCCATCTCGATCTTTGCCATTCAGTCCTTCGTGTCGTCCGCGGCACTCGGGGCACTGGGGATCAACATCGACTCGCGGATCTGCCTTCTCGTGATCTTCGTGATCGTGGGCGTCATGTCATGGCGGCGAATCGACTTCGGCGCTCGAATCCTCGGTGTTATCGTCGTGATCGAGTCCAGCCTGCTTATCGCCTTCATCATTTCTGCTCTCATCAACCACGGTGCAGCCGGTGCTTTCGACCTCGGCGTCTTCACCCCGGAGGCTTTCAAATACGGCTCATGGGGAGTCGCCTTCATCCTGGCGATGCTGTCCTTCCAGGGACTTGAAGGCGGCGCGATGTACGCTCCCGAAGCGAAGGACCCCGCACGCAGCATCCCTCGCGGCCTGCGCCTCGCGTTGATCATCCAGACGATTCTCTTCAGCCTCACGGTATGGGTACTGATTTCGCTCATCGGGTTCGACAAGATCGTCTCCTCATTGAGCACCAACCCCGACCCCGCAAGCTACGTCTTCTCCGCAGTCGGTGACAATCTCGGCACCCCCGGTCTCACCCTGTTCACGGCCGCCGCGATCCTCGCACTGCTCGGTTCACTTGTTGCAACGGTCACCTTCCTCACTCGCTATTTCCAGGGAGTCGCGATCGACGGACTTTTGCCGTCCGTTGTCGGGAAGCTCAACAAGCACGGCGCACCCGGCGTCGCGGTACTCTTCCTCATCGGGATCGCCGCGATCGTGGGCTTCGGCGCCCCGTTGGTCGGCCTCAACCTGTTCACGCAGGTTGCGCCGCTCGGTCTTGGCCTCGGAGTGCTTTCGTGGACGCTGATCCTTCTGCTGTCCTCAGTTTCCGTGATCCGGTACTTCCGAACTGTCGAGGATTCGGCACGGCACTGGTGGCGCACGCTGGTGGCACCGCTCATCTCATCGGTGTTGCTCATCGCGGTGATCGTCATTGCGGTGTCCAACTTCTCGTACATCGTTGGCAGCTCCGAGGCGTGGCTGAACGTCCTTCCGTTGATCATGGTCCTGCTCCTCGTAGCCGGAATCCTCTTCGCACTGTGGCTTCGCAGCAATCGCCCCCTTGTCTACGAGGGAATCGCTTCCGGTGACAGTGCCGAGGAAGCGGAAGAACTCCGCGCCGAGCGCGCCTCCCGCACGACAACGGTCTAGTTTCCACCGTTCGACCACTAACGAGATGAGTTACCTACATGTCCACCCGTGAAGCGCCAATTCTCAACGACGTCACATTCGAAGAGCTGGACAGTGATCCTTATCCCCACTACGCCAAGTGGCGGAAAGAATCACCTGTCGCGTTTCTCCCAGTAACCGAGTCATGGGTTGTCACCCGCTGGGATGACTGCGAAAACGTCGCACAAGACGAGACACAGTTCGCGACCTTTGGGGGGCCGACAGAAGACTTGATCGGCCCGAATGTGCTCACAGCCGCAGACCCGCATCCCCACCGATGGATGCGGGACGCGCTCGACCTCACCTTGCGACCGAAAGCGGTCAACTCGTATATCGAGCGCATGGCGCGGCCTGCGGCACGCGCATATGTCGAGGACATTGCCGCACAGGGGTCTGCCGATGCTACGGCAGACCTCCTGGAAAAGATCTCCGTCAGGGTGGTCGGTGACGTTTTGGGTGTTACTGACGTGGATGTGGATACCCGGCAGCGCTGGTTCCACGAGCTCTTCGCAACTTTGATGGCGGCGACGTTCAACGAGGAAGGTGCTGGAGCCGAGCAAAAAAGAGAGAAGGCGGAAGCCGCCCGTGGCGAGGCAGACTCTTATCTCGTCCGTGCCGTCGAGAGGGTAACTAAGACGCCCGACGACAGCCCGATCTCTCATCTGGTGCATTCTCCCACTGCGGACGGGAAGCCGCGTACCTACGATGAAGTACGGGGCACCCTATTCGTCTTCATCATGGGTGGGTTCCAGGAGCCAGGGCACGGCGCAGCGGCCTCTCTCTACGGTCTGTTGAGTGAACCGGAGCAGGCGGATGCAGTGCGCGCCGATCCGACGCTGATGTCTGCGGCGGTGCACGAAGGGCTGCGCTGGCTCTCCCCCTTCGGGATGACGCCGCGCTTAGCGGCAGTTGATATCAAGATCGGCGACGTGGTGATCCCGGCGGGCGGCACGCTCAACCTGGTGCTCGCGTCCGCGAACCGCGACGAAAGTCGACACGAGAACGCTGAGAAGTTCGACGTTTTCCGACCGCGGCTCCCCGTTGCGTCATTCGGGTACGGGGCCCACTTCTGCGCAGGACACTTCCTCGCGCGCGAGCTCGAGAAAATTGCACTAGAAGAAGTATTTCGCGGACTGCCCAATTTGCGCCTGGACCCCAACACCGCGCCGGACATTGCCGGTGTCGAAAACCGCGCCGTCAAGAGCCTTCCGGTGGTGTGGGACGCTCCGTAGGCGAGACGGCACGGGGAGAAGCGCCGACGTTCCCTTCAGGATCGTCGGCGCTTCTCTAGTCTTTACGCGAGTGAAATAACAGGATCGTCGAACACAGTTCCCTCGTTGTAGGGCCCGAAGAAGAGCTCCGCCCCCTCGCTCGTGAGAGAGGTGCCGTGCGCACGATGCTGGTCTTCCGAGGTCACGAACCCGGCAATGGCGACGAACGGCAAGCGCCCCTCCGCCTCGTCCGGATCGACTATCGACATCACGTATCCGGACGCTGTCCACTCGACCCATGGGTCCTGGAGGGGAAGATTCAACATTCCTCCGTGCCCAGTCAGAATCAAGGCTCCGACGAATCGTAGGGGATCCTCAAGCTCGTGTCTTGGCAGCCGGTCCGACGGGGAGGCTCCGGGGAATACGAAGGCTCCTGATGCGGTACGCGTTGCCGGTTTCACGAGATCAGCTGCCCCCGCCGCCGCCCCCACGATGTAGGCGATAAAGGACTCCTTCACTGGCCAGATGAGGGACGACATTGAGATCCTTCCGTAGGTGCATTGCGCACTGCGCTGATAGGGACTAGTGTACATAACGCCCGTCAGCCGCTCGTCATTGCAGACGAGAAGCGTGATCTACGAACGAACCGGCACCGCAGCCGACGTTCGACGAAAGAGGTATGCCGTGTCAGAACCCGTCGTCTTGGATGAAGTCAAGCTCGAAGAACTAGAGCGTGACCCGTACCCCTCTTACGCAGAGTGGCGGCGCGACGCACCGGTTGCCTACCTGCCGCTCATGAACGGGTGGATGATCACTCGTTGGGATGACTGCGAATTCGTCGGCAAAGACGAAAGCCGGATCGACACCGAAAACGAATTCAACGACAAGTACTTCGGTCGCAGCATCACGACCATGAAAGGCGAACCACATAGATTCTTGCGCGAGGCTGTGGATACCCCGCTTCGCCCGAGGTCAGTCAAGCGATACATCGAGACACTGGCCCGCCCCGTTGCTCGCCGATATGTCCAGCGTATTGCGAGCCTCGGCGAAATTGACGCGACAACCGATCTCCTGGAGCTCATGTCGGTACGGGTCATAGGCGAAGTTCTGGGCCTCGGTGACCGAGACGACGAGACGCTACAGCGTTGGTTCCATAACCTGAGCCTCGGCCTAGCAAATCTCGCCGGCGATCCAGAGACCCAGCAGATCGCTGACACGACTGTGAAAGAGATCGACTCACACATCGCGGACGCCATCGAGAGACTCACCGCGCATCCAGACGAAACCGGACTGTCGCATCTGATCCACACGAGCACACCCGATGGGCGCCCGCGTACCTTTGATGAACTAATAGGAACAATCCGTGTGATCATCATGGGCGGCTTCCAGGAGCCCGGGCACGGCACAGCGGCGTCGCTACTTGGTCTGCTGCAGACGCCCGAGTACGCCCGCGCCGTGCGGGAAGCGCCGTCATTGATTCCGGCATCGGTTCATGAAGGCCTGCGATGGATTGCCCCATTCGCTCTCTCACAGCGACGGGCGGCCGTCGACATCACGCTCCACGACGCCGTGATACCCGCGGGGGACGAGATCAACCTCGTTATCGGATCCGCCAACCGCGACGAGCGGCGGTATGAGAATCCGGAAAAGTTCGACCTCTTTCGGGAACGCCTGCCGCTGGCATCGTTCGGCTACGGAACCCACTTTTGCGCGGGGCACTTTCTCGCGCGCGAATTCAGCAAGGTGACCTTGGAAGAGATGTTCATTGGGCTGCCCGGTCTGCGACTTGACCCCGAGAAGGAGCCTGTGGTGTCAGGGTTCGGCATGCGGGCTGTCAATCACCTCCCGGTCGTGTGGGATGCGCCATGACCCAGTCGACGGCAGATGAGCGGCCAAGCGACCGACATCTGCGCCGGCGTCGATACGACCCTGATCGGCGTGAACGGATAATCGAAGCGGCATTTCGGGTGATCGCACGCGACGGCCTCGGGGGGATGACCCATCGCTCGGTCGCACGCGAAGCCGATATTCCCGTCGGTTCTACGACCTACCATTTCGCCGACAAGGACGATCTGCTGTTGTCGGTGCTCGAGTACTCCGGGAACCGCGCGCTCACGTCGTTTCCCGAACTCTTCGCCTCCTGCCACCCGGAGAAAGATCTTGCCGGCGCACTTGCCGAGCTGGTGTTAAAGCTGATAACCCGTGATCGAGAGCAACTCATGTTTGACTATGCGGTCTTCCTCGGCGCGCGTAGCCGCCCACCTGTCCATGAAGCCGCGCTCAAATGGGCTAATAGCGCCGACACCATGATCGAAAAGTACACCGACCCCCTCACGGCACATGTGCTCGCCGAGCTTCTGGAGGGGATGCTCGCGCAGCACGTCGTCTTCGGCCGCAAGATCGTCTCGGTCGACGAGGTTCGATCGTCATTCACGCGTGTGCTTCACGGGCGGCGGCAGCATGCGGCCACCACCACCCGACCAGAAGCCCAATTACAAGGAGACCTCACACAATGAGCAACGCGGCGAACATTCCCGGCGCGGCTAGGGACGTCGACGAGAGGTCGTGGACGTACTGGACGACACCGTCAACAGTCGTAGTTGATGGCCTGGAAACGGCATTCCGCCGAAGTGGCACCGGCGAAACTGTCGTCTATCTCCATGGGGAGGGCGCAACCCGTGCCTGGCTCCCCCTGCATCAAGAGCTCGCGTCGGGAGTCGACCTCATCGTGCCCGAGCACCCGGGGTTCGGCGATACGGAACGGCCATCCGACTTCAACCGGGTCGATGACTGGGTATTGCACTATGAGAGCTTCTTCCGCACGCTCGGTCTCAGCCGTATCCACCTCGTCGGCCACTCTTTCGGGGGCTACCTAGCCGCACAGCTCGCGGTCTATTTTCCGGATCGATTCCAGAGCGTCACGCTTATCAATCCCATGGGACTGCGTCTTCACGGTGAACCGCTGCGCGATAGATTCCGCTGGACGCCCGAGGAAGAAGACTCCCACTGGTTCAACGGACGTCGGGACCTTCTTCTTGAGCAGCTCACGCGAGAAGGATCACCAGAACAAGACGTTCAGGCGTACGCCGAGCTCACGTCGATCGCATTGCTGCTGTGGAACCCCCGATACGACACCAAGCTCGATTACCGCCTCGCTCGGCTAACAGCTCCATTACTCAGCATTGGAGTCGATGACGACAGAGTCGTGGGCAATCAGATGGCCACCAGATTCGCCGAGCTCGCGTCGAATGGCCATTTCACCCGAATCACAGGGGGCCACGAGGCCCCCTCGAGCCATCAGGTCGTCCTGGAACAACCCGAGGACGTCGCTGCCGCAGTCATCCAACACGTCATCGCGAATAGCTGACGGCGCAGAAAGAGAGCCCCCATGACCGATATCGAGTTCCTTGGCCTCGTGGACAATGCATACATAAACGTGCCCTATGCCGGCGACCGTAAGTCCAACTATATTGACCTGCCCAATCGCATCTACGACCCGGTCGAGGGCCAACGAGTGATGGATGACGCGCTCGACGTCGTCGTCTCCCTTGAGAAGTACGGCTTCGATGGAGGCGGCATCAGCGAGCAGCACAACGGCCCAATAGGTCTCTGGGGCAATCCTTTTGTTCCAGCCACCTGGATCGCGTCGCGCACCGAGAGAATGAAAATCTTGGTGAACGGCCCGATCATGAACAACTACCAAACGCCTATTCGCCTTGCAGAAGAAATCGCTGCCGTCGATACGCTCTCACGAGGTCGCTTGATCGTGGGTTTGCCCATGGGTCACGGGATGCAACATCACTCGACCGGCATGAACCCGGCGACAGCGCGTGCACGACATGCGGAAGCACACGACCTTCTCGTGAGTGCATTGAATAATGACGGTCCCTTCGAGTGGAACGGCGACTTCTTCCACGTCCCCTATGTAAACCTGTGGCCACGCCCGACGGGGCCCATCAGCTTCATGCTGCCTGGTGGCGGCTCGATCGAGACTCAGCAACTCGCAGCTCGACGCCGGTATGCCTACCAGTGTGTTCTGTCGCCGCTAGAGGTCATGGCGAAGAATATGCAGCGTTTCCGAGATTTCTGCCGCGAAGAGGGATACGAGCCAGCGCCGGAGCAGAGCGCTGCAGTTATCACACTGCATGTCGCCGAGACTGACGCAATCGCCAAGCGAGAAGTTCAGGACATCGAGGAGTGGGGATACCAGAACTTCTTCCTCTCGCCTACCCACGACAACTTCCCGCCCGGATACGTGTCTCTTGCCTCCATGCGAGGAATGAAGGGCGGCTACCGCTCAAAGCCGATGAACGAGATGACCTATCCCGAACTCCTGGAAAACCGATGGATCGTCGCAGGCTCGCCTCAGACGGTCGCTGACGGCCTGAACGAGGTCATCGAGAAGTTGGGTCTCGGACGCGTCATCATTCCCCTGACAACGGGGCTCAAGCCCAAGTGGATGGTGGACAAGGTGCTCACTCTCTTCTCTGAAGAGGTACTCCCCCAATTCCGCCCCGCAGGGAAACCGCTTGTCAGCGCAGAGGACAGAGTCGGGTTCGACACCCGGCTCGAGTATTCAGTCAAGCGCCGCAAGGGCCACCCGGTCCCGGCAATAGTTAGGAACGGGAATCTCCTTGACGTTAACAAGGCCCGGCTCGATGGCGTGGATGCTGTGCTTGGCCCGTGGCCGGGAACGACCCAGGAATACTGAACGATGACTGGTATTTCGCATTCGATTGCGATCGTCGGAAGTGGCCCGGCTGGGTGTTACCTCGCGCAATCTCTACGGCGTGAAATCCCCGACGCAGAACTCGTCGTTATCGAGAAACTTCCTGTTCCGTATGGGCTGGTTCGCTACGGCGTTGCGGCCGACCATCAGGGCACCAAAGCAGTGTCACGTCAATTTGACCGCCTGTTCGACCGTGAGGAGGTGCACTTCATTGGCAACGTCGAAATCGGAAATGTCGGAGGCTCGATCTCACTCGACGAACTCCGTCAGATGTTCGACGTTGTCGTACTCGCCACCGGGCTCAGCGACGACGTGCCACTTGGTATCCCCGGTTCCGACCTTCCCGGAGTGGTCGGCGCCGGCCGGGTCACACGTGCCCTCAATGTCCACCCCCTCACCCCTACTGACGGAATGTATGCCGGCGAGAGCACGCTCATCGTCGGGGCAGGAAACGTGGCAATTGATATCGCCCGACTTCTCGCCAAGACGACAGCCGCGTTTTCTGGTTCGGACGTTGACGATGAACTACGCCACGCGATCACGAAGGACCTTCGCCGCATCGAGGTAGTCGGTCGTTCCTCAGCTGGCCAAGCCAGATTTGACCTAGCTATGCTGCGCGAACTTGGCCAGCTCGACGGAGTTGCGTTCGAATTCCACGAAGCCTCATCGCCGCCAACCGGTGACGAAATGGCCTTCGTCGAGATCGATGCTGACGAGGCCATCGCCAAGCGAAAGCTGCTCACGGAGATCGCGACCCGCGAGGTCACGAACCCTCGGGTCACCATTGCCTTCCGATTCGGCCTCATCGCCGAGCAGATCCTCGGCGAAGGGCATGTCGAGCGCGTCCGGTTCCGCGCCTCTGACGGGC
This sequence comes from Pseudolysinimonas sp., assembly GCA_035554115.1. GTDB lineage: Bacteria > Actinomycetota > Actinomycetes > Actinomycetales > Microbacteriaceae > CAXTSE01. The sequence continues at coordinate 25,092 of DATMIW010000046.1, forward strand.
TCGGCGAGGCTGTTGAGATCGCAGCCAACAGCGTCTTTTCTGCGGTTGGTTTTCGACAAGCTGCCGACGATCGCCTGCGACGCGATACTCTCGTGAGCTCCATCGCCCTCCCCGAGGAAGGGCGATTGGATGCGGGGCTCTATTGCGCAGGCTGGCTGCGAACTGGTCCGCGTGGCAGTATCCCGACGCATCGGAGCGAGGCAAAACGGATCGCCGGGATGATCGCAAGTGACCTTACAGAGCTCGCGTCACGAGGCACATCCGGCCTAGAAGCCCTCCGCCGTGCAACCCGTTCCTCATCGATCGGCTGGTCCAGCTGGCTGTCTATCGACGAATACGAGCGCTCCCACGCGGGGAACGAACGGGTCCGCGCAAAGATCCGATCCGTGGACACAATGTTGAAACTCGCCCGCAATCCGCGCATGGCGGACGCACACCCTTGACCGTTGAAGCCCCTTCGCGCTCAGAAAAGAGAGAAGAAAAAATGAAGATCACAATCTTGTTCGGCACCGAATCCGGAAACGCCCAACTCGTGTCAGAGGACATCGCTGACGCGTTGCGCGGCGATCACACAGTTGATGTGCACGATATGGCCGACTTCCCCGTCTCAGACCTGGACGCCGGAACCCTGTACCTCTGTGTGTGCTCCACCTACGGTGATGGTGAGCTCCCCAAGAGCGCCTTCCCGTTCTTCCGAGGGCTACAGGAGTCGCAGACCTCCCTAGAGGGCGTCCGCTACGCGGTCTTCGGCCTCGGGGACAGCGACTACATCTACAGTTACAGCCTCGGTAGCGAGATCATTGACAAATCACTGACCGCGAAGGGTGCGCAGCGAATCGCCGAGTATGGTCGCCACGACGCGGCCGCGGGCGAAGACCCCAGCCCGATCGGCGTGGAATGGGCGCGCGAAGTCGTTGCCGAGTTCGCGGCTGTCGCATAAAACGAGTCGATTGCAGCGTAAGACTCCTTTTCGGAGCGGTGCTAACCTGGGCTCGATGGCTGAGCCAGTCGTGCAGCGACGCCCCCGCAGATACGATCCCGAACGTCGGGACCGTATCATTCGTGCAGCGCAACAGGTCATTTTCCGCGACGGTATAGAGGCTTTAACCCACCGGGCAGTTGCGGCGGTCGCGGATGTTCCCCTCAGCTCGACCACGTACCACTTCGCCGACAAAGAGGAATTGCTCAGCGCGGTACTTGCCTTGTCTGCTGAGCGCGGTGAGTCTCTTTTCCCGGAGATGTTCGCTGCCCACCGGCCTGAAGAGAACCTTCCGAGGGCCTTGGCAAATTTCCTCGAGGATCTGACCACCCGTGAGCGGGAACAGCTGATTCTCGACTACGAGATCTTCCTTGGAGCCCGGCGTCGACCCGCCCTTCGTGAAGCGGCCCTCCGGTGGACCACGTCGAGCTACAGGATGATCGAGCCCTATACCGATCCTGAAACCGCGCGGTTACTTACCGATCTGCTCGAAGGGTTCCTTGCCCAGCACGTCGTTTTTGGGCGAGACTTACGGGCAAAAGATGTCGAGCCAGAGTTCGCCCGCGTATTGAATTCCGCGAGACCGTAGAGTGAAAGTCCGGGACAGCGCGCGCCGTCCCGGACTTCATCTAGTGGAACTGACCCGTAGCCCTCAAACCTGGGCTGCTTGCCCGCGCACCGGGATCGTCGAAACATCAACATCCTCGTTACGGTTCTCGTTCAGATAGGGGAATCGAGCCACTCGAACCCGGATCTCCTTCTGACGGGTCCCCGGCTCACCCCAAATGACGGTCAGCTCGGTGCCCTCATCAGAGTGGGCCACGTCAATCATCGCCAGCGACAGCATCTGATGGAATAGGACGCTATAGGCGCGACCCACTGATAGCCCTACGACCTCACCAGACGCATCTTTGACTTCATCACCCCATTGCCCTGGTGACTGGTCCTCGCCCTCGCCGCCCTTCCCGGGAGTGGGCCAGAAGGAGTAATGGTTCGGCAAATCCATGGCCAGGTAGGGCTCACCCGGCTCCAGCTGCGATGCGTGGACGTCGAGGATGTCCTCCTTGTTCCACTCCAAAGTGACCATCACGCGCGGCGAGCCAGCAGCGATTCGTTCCAACGCCTCTCGACCGATGAAGTCGTGGTCGAACTTCACCATGTGACTCCAGCCGAGTTCGATCGGATTGCTATAACGCTTGCCCAGTTCGGGTCCCGCGCTGCCGCGCGCCACGATCGGCTCGGCAAAACCCTCGAGACCGGTTGTCAGCAGGTAGCCTTCGAAGTCCTTGTCCTCTGACCATGGCGTCGGGAAGTGCATTCCCGATTGCGGGAAGCCGGCCTCGGTGTGATTCAGCGTGTAGGCCTGGAAGCCGACACGGTGAATACCCCACTCTTTTCCGGCATTCCGGATGCTGTTGTAGACAGCGTGGGCAGCTTCAGCCTCGCCATGCACTTCGTAAGCAAGTCCGCCAGCCATGCCAATGCGCAGGATGCGCACGTCATGACCGTCGATGCTGGACAAACGGTGACGCATGAAGCCGATGTCGTGGAGGTTGTCGCCCGTTGCCACCTCCAGGGTTTCGAGAGAGTTTGCTCCCGCAATCTGGAAGAGGAACGGCGATGGGAGATGGACCAACTCGACGTCATAGTCGCCACCGTCACGATCGAACAGGTAATCCATCCAGGGAGAGAGCCACATCACATAGACCTGGTCTTCACCGGTCCGGAGCAGCATTCCGTGGATCATGACGTTTCCGTCGTCGTTGCACATGATCGCGTGCTTGGCCGAGCCGATGGGGAACTTGGCGAAACTGTTCACGCAGGCGTGCGACAGAAATTCGAGAACCCCCGGGCCTTGCAGGTACGAAACGGGGGTCCAGTTCAGGAATGCGCCAAGGCCTACCGAGGTGCGCCACGAAAGGACCTCCTCCCGCCACCCCGCGAACTCCCACGGCTGAGCGCTATGCCCCCGGTATGCGGGCGCGTCGTACATGGAAAGGTTCGGGTCAAACGGGAGTGCGGTCAGAAGGGGCAAGGCTTGCACAGGGTGTTCCTCGGCCACGGTACGCTCCTCGTTGAGATGACCTCAACCTTACAACTAACCGAGCGGATAGTGTCTATGCGATCGGGTCGAGCCACTTCTCAGCGAGGTGGTCTGCTGTGACGCGACGGATAGTCCCCGACTGCGAGCGCAGCACGATCGACTCTGTGCGGATGATCGGGCCTTTGCGCTGCACACCCCGCACCAGGTTGCCGTCGGTGACGCCCGTCGCGACGAAGAAAGTGTTGTCGCCGGTTACCAGCTCGTCGGCCTCGTAGACATAGTCGAACTTCAGGCCCGCATCGAGACCCTTCTGCTTCTCCTCGTCCGTCTTCGGGGCAAGCCGGGTTTGGATGAACCCGCCGAGCGCCTTGATCGCGCAGGCCGTCGCGACGCCCTCGGGGCTGCCGCCGATCCCGACACACATGTCCATGCGGCCCTCGTAGGAGGCCGCGTCGATCGCGCCGGCAACGTCACCGTCGAGCAGCAGTCGCGTGCCGGCTCCCGCATCACGGATCGCGGCAATCAGCTCGGCGTGACGTGGGCGGTCGAGCACTCCGATCGACATTTCGCCGACAGGCTTGTTCTTCGCCTTGGCGAGCGCGCGGATGTTCTCGCCGATCGGCTTGCGCAGGTCGACAACGCCTTTGCCTTCCCACCCGGTGGCGATCTTGTCCATATAGAACACCGAGGAGGCGTCGAGCATGGCCCCGCGGTCGGCGGCGGCGATCATCGAAATGGCGTTGCGGCGACCGGCCGCTGTGAGCGAGGTGCCGTCGATCGGGTCGACGGCGATATCGCATTCCGGGCCGCGGCCGTTCCCGACGACTTCGCCGTTGAAGAGCATCGGCGCCTCGTCTTTCTCCCCCTCGCCAATGACGACGGTCCCGGCGAAATTGACAGTCCCCAGGAACTTGCGCATCGCATCCACAGCCGCACCGTCAGCGCCGTTCTTGTCACCACGCCCGATAAACGGAACGGCACGGATCGCGGCGGCCTCGGTCGCGCGCACCAGCTCCATTCCGAGGTTGCGGTCGGGGTGCAGGACCAAGGTCCCGTTATCGGCAATCGCCATGGCGGCATCCTCACTGTTAGCGGCCTCCAGCCTACCGGGGCGTCGATACACTGATACTGCCGTCCCATGAAGGAGAACCTCTATGCCCGTCGCCACCCCTGACCAGTACGCCGAGATGATCGACTCCGCCAAGCGCGGAGGGTTCGCGTTCCCCGCGATCAACGTTTCCTCCTCAGCGACGGTGAATGCTGCACTGCAGGGTCTGGCCGAAGCTGGATCGGATGGCATCATCCAGGTCTCCACGGGCGGAGCCGACTACTTTGCCGGCCAGAGCGTCAAGGCGCGCGCTTCGGGTGCCCTCGCCTTCGCGGCATTCGCGACCGAGGTTGCCAAGAACTACCCGATCACGGTCGCCCTGCACACCGACCACTGCCCCAAGGACGCCCTCGACGGATTCGTGCTGCCTCTTATCGAGGCTTCTGAGGCCGAGGTGAAGGCGGGGCGGCATCCGATCTTCCAGTCGCATATGTGGGATGGCTCTGCCGTGCCTCTGGCAGAGAACCTCGAGATCGCACGCGAACTTCTGCCGCGCATGAAAGCGATCGAATCGATCCTTGAGGTCGAGATCGGTGTCGTTGGCGGCGAAGAAGACGGTGTTAGCCACGAGATCAACGAGCACCTCTACACAACTCTCGATGACGCCATCGCGACGGTCGAGGCACTTGGTCTCGGCGAACAGGGTCGCTACCTCGCCGCGCTGACCTTCGGCAACGTGCACGGGGTCTACAAGCCCGGCAACGTGAAGCTGCGCCCCGAACTGCTGCAGGAGATCCAGGAGGGCATCCAGGCCAAATACGGCACCGGCCCGCTCCCCCTCGACCTCGTCTTCCACGGTGGATCCGGCTCGTCGGACGACGAGATTGCGACAGCCGTGCGGAACGGCGTTATCAAGATGAACATCGACACCGATACGCAGTATGCCTTCAGCCGCTCGGTAGCGGACACCGTGCTGAAGAACTACGACGGCTTCATCAAGGCCGACGGTGAGGTCGGAAACAAGAAGGTTTACGACCCGCGCGCCTGGGGCAAAAAGGCGGAAACCGCGATGGCGGAGCGTGTCGCTGAGGCGACGCGTCAGCTGGGATCAGCGGGTCGGTCGATCAGCTCGAAGTAGGTCTCGACAAACTCGACCGGCGGCCTCGACCGGCGGCTAGTCGGGAAGGTTGAAGCTGACCTTGATGAAGCGATCGCGGTTCCACTCAAGGTCGCTGACTGCCGTCGACAGGGTGAGGTAGTACGGCGCGAGGTGCATGATCCGGCGGCCTTCGGGAAGCTCCATATCGAGACTGATTCCCACCGCCGTCGACCCGTCCTCTCCTGCCCGCAACTCGACAAGAAGCGACCCGGAATCTGCTCCGGGTGTCTCGAGGATCGCCTGCAGCAGACCTTTGAGCGCGGTGCGCTGTGGCGCACGCATCTTGGATGCGCGCAGGTCCGGATCGATGACCACGAGCCGGGATGCATCCGCCACCGCATCCAGCCAGCTCACGTGCGACTGCGTGACCAGGTCATCGCGCAGATGACGTGCCAGCTGTCCGGCGAGCGCCCGCTCGTTGTCAGACACCTTTCTCGCGCGCGCGACGGATTCGATAAACGGGGCCGCACGCGCTGTCAGTTCGGCGAGTCGCCGGCGCTCGGCCTGCTCCGCCGCATCGTCGAGGGGTCCCTCGGTCGACACAAAGGTTTCGGATCGCTTCTCGATGAGCGGCAGCATCCGGCTGACCACTGCATAGGAAAAAGTCGCCGCCGCGATCACTGCGGCAATGGCCGGCGACATGATGATGATGATCGTCGACACCGGGCCCCACCTGAACACCTGGTCAGAGACCGCCCAGTAAGCGAAGGGTGCCGTTACGACTATCGAACCCAGCCCGAGAATAAGCAATGTGCGAGTCGGGAGATAAGGAGCAAGGCTGGCGAGCACCAATCCGAGCCCGAATGGCGCCCACCACGTTTCGATGGCGAAGGTGAGTCCGCTGTATCCGATAGCCGACAGCACGAAACCGAGACTCGCGATCGAGACCGCTATCGCTCCGCCGCGCGCACCGATCCGACGCTTCATCGGGCGAGTCCTGACATGCACGAAGACGCACGCGAGGCTGCATATGAGCACGCCCGCGAACTGCAGGCGTGGCTCAGGATGCGAGCGCCACGCCACGAAAGCAAGGGTCCACCCGTAGAGCAGATTGATTGCCCCGAACACGAGTGGCACGTGCGTGCCCGTGAACCAACTCAGGGGATCGACCTGCTGGGCAGATAGCGCGAGATGACGGCGTTCGATCACGACATCTCCTGATGATGGGATTCCTCTTGCGGCACAACAACTTCGGCAACGGGGAGGGTCATAATGATCGACGTCCCCTCCCCGGGAGCCGACCAGATCTGGGCAGACCCGCCGACGAGTTGCAGCCGTTCGATGATCGACCCGCGCACGCCGAGTCGATCTGCGGGGATCGCCGACATATCGAAGCCGGAGCCGTGATCAGTGATCATGATCGTTGCACTCTCAGCCGAGTAAATAACTTCAAGTTCGGCCATTGCGGCCCCCGAATGCCGAAGAGCGTTTTCGAAGGCGGCCCGGATGGCCCCCACCGCTGCGGCCGCAACCGAGGGGCTGAGCCGGTAGATGCCCGACCCGGTGCCCGTGACATGGATCGACAGACCTCGCCATTGGAAGTCGCTCACCATGCGCATCAGTTCGTTGCGCAGAGTTGCGTCTTCGACATCGACAGTGCGGATGTCCCGCGTGTGTGAAATCCATTCGGCACCGCGCAACACCTCGAGGTCTTCGAGCAGGCGCTCGCTCGCGCGCTCATCGAGCTCGCCGGACGATGTCATAACAATCGACAGGTCGTTGAGCAGCGTGTCGTGCACAGCCGCCGTTGTGTGCCGCGAGAGGTCTTCACCCCGCGACCACCTCTGGGTCTCTGCTTCAAGCCGATCAAAGTCCGGTACCCGCCGGCGCTGACTGGTCTGGATCCCCGCGAGGGTCAAGTATGCAATCACGGAAATGGCGAAGACCATTGTCGGCCCGAAGCCCGGACGGTACTCGACGCCAGTGGAAATCGTCACAGCCAGAATGACCGCGTTGGCCACGAGGTACCCGAGCAACGACCACAAGATTCCGGTGATTGCCGTCGTCGCGGCGACACCTACGACGACAAGGGCAATGTTGGGGCGATTCAGGAGGTAAAGCCCGTCAGTGATCAGAGCGGGGTCGCTCCTCAACAGGGCCGTTTCGTAAACAAAAGTCGCCGATCCGGCCACCACCAGGTAGATCACGACCACGCGGCGCCGTCGCCATCTGACGACTGCCGCAATTCCTGCCAGCACGACAATCAGCATCAGGAGTGGCAGCAGAAGGTCAGCGAGCCGATCGCGCCGCGCTAGCGTCTCGATGAGGACCGGGAAGGTAAATAGGATCGTCGCAGTCCCGACCGCCCACCCCACCGTGGCGACGCTGCCGGTGATAACGCGTGCCGCAACGGCGCGAGGCAGAACACCCATGCGCATGCGTGCCTCCTTGGCGCTGTCGACGACGGTGAAGTCAGTTACCCGAAGTCTGCTGCATACCCGCCGATTGGCGGCCCCCCAAAGCGCGTGTGTCCGCGTTGCCCGCCTGATCGGTGCGGAGCTCTTTCGGAAGCGAAAACATCAGGTCTTCTTCGGCCGTCTTGACGAGCTGCACATCGAGGTAGCCGGCGTCGCGCAGATCGGCGAGCACCTCCTCCACAAGTACTTCGGGCACCGACGCCCCCGAGCTGACGCCGATGGACCGCACGCCGTCGAGCCAGTCCTGTTGTATCTCGCTGGCGTAGTCGATGCGATGTGCGGCTTTCGCCCCATATTCGAGCGCCACCTCAACGAGACGAACACTGTTGGAGCTGTTGGCCGAACCGACAACGATCACCAGCTCGGCATCCGGTGCAAGCTTTTTGATGGCGACCTGGCGGTTCTGAGTGGCGTAACAGATGTCATCACTCGGCGGGTTCTGCAGCTGCGGGAATCTTTCGCGAAGGCGGTCCACGGTCTGCATCGTTTCGTCGACGCTGAGGGTGGTTTGCGAGATCCAGACCAGGTTGTCGGTGTCGGGCACTTCCAGCGCGTCGACCTCTTCGGGACTGCCGACCAGGATGGTGCGCTCGGGCGCCTGCCCCATCGTGCCCTCGACCTCCTCATGCCCGGCATGCCCGATCAGCAGGATTGTGGCGTCAGCTTTCGCAAAGCGCTGCGCCTCGCGGTGCACTTTCGTGACCAGCGGGCAGGTGGCGTCGATCGCGAGCAAGTCGCGATCTTCGGCCTCCTGGACCACCATCGGGCTCACGCCGTGAGCGCTGAACACGAGGTGGGATCCGGTGGGGACCTCGGCGATCTCGTCGACGAAGATCGCCCCCCGCTTCTCAAGCTCGCTGACGACGTGCACATTGTGCACGATCTGTTTGCGCACATACACGGGGCTGCCGAAGCGGTCCAATGCTTTCTCGACCGCGACCACAGCGCGATCGACTCCGGCGCAATAGCCGCGCGGGGCAGCGAGGAGCACCCGTTTGCCTCCGTCGACAGGGTGGTCGACGAGACGCCCGCGCTGCGCGGGCGGACGGGGCAAGTCCACGGATTCGGGGAAGGATCCCGCTCGTCCGTTAGTGATGGCCACACGGTGATTCTACGGAGCCAGTTCCGGGCACCGCTGTGTGTGCTCCGCGCCGAGCGTCCGGGGCATCCCGTACCCTGACCGCATGACGATCGTCGACCCGGTGGGCGAAAGCCCCTCCACCCCCGATTCGCCGTGGCCGGTGGCTGTCGTCGCCGTCAAGATCAAGGGCTATATCGATCGCCTGGGCACTGTGTGGGCAGACGGAGAGATCACCCAATGGGGCAAATCGGGCGGCAATGTCTACGGCAAGTTGAAAGATGTCGATGCCGATGTGACGGTCAGCTTCACGATCTGGTCGTCGACTCTCGCCAAACTTTCGGGCGAGTTCGCGCCCGGAGACCGCGTACTCGCGCTGCTCAAACCCAACTTTTGGCCGCGCGGCGGCACCCTCACGATGCAGGTATACGAGCTGCGGCATGTGGGGGTTGGCGATCTGCTCGAACGGCTCGAGAAGCTACGACGCACTTTGGCCGCCGAGGGCCTGTTCGACCCTGCTCGCAAAAAACAGCTGCCGTTCCTCCCCGGCTGCATTGGCCTCATCACGGGCAAGGATTCCGACGCAGAGAAAGATGTCCTGCGCAATGCACAGCTGCGCTGGCCCCAGGTGAGCTTCCGGGTCCGCCACGCGGCCGTTCAGGGTGATAGGGCCGCCGCCGACGTCACCGCCGCAATCCGCGAACTCGATGCCGACCCGTCTGTCGACGTCATCATCGTTGCGCGAGGTGGCGGCGATTTTCAGAACCTCCTGACTTTCAGCGACGAACAGCTGGTGCGCACAGCCGCCGCCTGTCAGACGCCCCTGGTCAGTGCGATCGGCCACGAGGCCGACCGCCCGCTACTCGACGAGGTCGCCGACCTGCGTGCATCAACCCCCACCGATGCGGCGAAGCGTGTGGTACCCGATCTCGCCGAGGAGTTGGCGCGCGTCGGCCAGGCGCGGGCGCGCATCCTGTCCCGGGTGACGTCATTCATCACACATGAGATGGATCGCCTCGGGCAGCTTCGGTCGCGGCCGGCGCTCGCCGACCCCGGCTCGCTTATCGATCGCCGTTCCGAAGAGCTGACCCGGTGGGTCGCCCGCGGCTCCGAACTGATGGACTACCGGATCGAGCGCTCCGAACGTGGGCTTGCCGAGCTGACCGGTCAGTTGCGCGCCCTCTCCCCCCAGCGCACTCTCGAGCGCGGCTATGCCATCGCCCACCTCGACGACGGCCGGATCGCCCGCTCGGTAACGGATGCGGCACCCGGAGCCTCCCTCCTCCTCACCCTCTCCGACGGAACGCTTTCCACCACGGTGGCGGACGCAGATCCCACCATCAGTAGCCCCGGCTAGACTCGCTTTCGTGCCCGCTGCACCCGAATCCTCGTCTCCCGCCGTCGCCGACCTCAGCTATGAGCAGGCCCGCGACGAGCTCGTCCGCGTGGTCGCCGACCTCGAGCAAGGCGCCGCGACCCTCGAAGACTCCCTCGCCTTGTGGGAGCGCGGCGAAGCCCTCGCCGCGAGATGCGAGGAGTGGTTGCTGGGCGCAAAGGCACGGCTCGAAGCTGCCCGTAGCGCCGCCGCTGCCGGTGCCGAGGCCGCCGGCACCGACTCATGAGTCCGCGGAGCGCTGGCACCGACCCTGAAAGCGGTCGCCCTATCGTCGCCGAACTTGGTCGGCCCGAGACACCGCAAGAGACGATGGACCGCAAAGCGGCCAGCAGCTTGGCGCATCGTCGCAACCAGACCACCCTCAACCTCGTGCTCGCCCTGGCCGCTTCAATCGCGGTTGTCGTGCTCCTCGTGTTCGTCGTCGTGCGTCCCGCGCCCGAACCCGCCGACCCCATTGACTACGCCGCAGTTGCGGCCGACGCACAAGGCTCGGTGACTGTTCCTTTGATCGCGCCCGTGCTGCCCGACGGCTGGACAGCCAATCGTGCCGAGCTCTCCTCTGGCAACGGTGACGGTGTGACGGCCTGGCGCATCGGCTTCCTGACCCCCGCGGGCGACTACATCGCTCTCGACCAGGGCGTTGACGCCAACCCGAGCTGGGTTTCTGGCGCGCTCGATCACGCGCGCTCCACGGGTTCGACGACGATCGAGGGTCACAGGTGGTCGGTGTACGACCGTCGCACTGCGGACGATCCGGGCAACAACGCCTACGCACTCGTCACCGAGGCGAATGGCTCGACAGTGGTGCTGTCGGGCACGGCATCCGATGCCGAGTTCGGGACCCTCGCGGCATCCGTCGCGGCGGAGCTCGATTCATGAGCGAGGCGAAGCGGACCCGCACTCCGAACGAGGTGTGGCACGAAATGGTGCGAGGCAACGCCCGGTTTATCGCGGGCGAGCCCAAGCATCCGCGTCAAGACGTTGAGCATCGCGAGCAGCTCGCACACGCACAGGCCCCGCATGCAGCGCTGTTTGGCTGCAGCGATTCGCGGCTCGCCGCAGAAATCATCTTCGACAACGGTCTGGGCGACCTGTTCGTGGTCCGCAACGCGGGGCAGGTGATCTCCGACTCGGTGATCGGTTCGCTCGAATACGCCGTCGCGGTTTTGCAGGTGCCGCTCATCTTGGTGCTGGGTCACGATGAATGCGGTGCTGTGCGTGCCGCGATCGATACCCACAACCCCGACGCCGCCCCGCTGCCCCCGCATATTGCATCGCTTATTGCCCCTATCGTGCCGGCTGTCGAACGTGCGAAAGCGGTCGACGGCGCCGTCGACGCGATGGAAGTCGGCCGCGAGCATCTGCGCGATACCGTCGCCGAATTGCTGCAGGGCTCGGAGCTCATCTCCGAAGCAATTGCCGCCGGTACGCTGGCAGTCATCGGAGCGAACTACCGGCTCAGCGAGGGTCGTGTCGTGCCCGATGTGGTCATCGGAGCCGTCTCCCTCGACGACGCCCCCTCATCTCCCTCTCCGCTTCGCCCCGGTCAGAAAGGCCCTACGCAGTGAATACCCCGGAATTCCGCATCGAACACGACACCATGGGCGAGGTGCGGGTTCCCGCCACCGCCCTGTACAGCGCGCAGACGCAACGCGCCGTCGAGAACTTCCCGATCTCAGGGTCGGGCCTTGAGGCCGCTCAGATCGTGGCGCTCGCGCGGGTCAAGCGCGCCGCCGCAATCGTCAACAAAGAGCTGGGCATTCTGCCCGCCGACATTGCTGATGCGATCGTGGTCGCCGCCGACCAGATCATTGCCGGATCACACCACGACCAGTTCCCGGTCGACACCTACCAAACGGGATCGGGCACCAGCTCGAACATGAACATGAACGAGGTGCTCGCGACCCTCGCCAGCACCGCGCGTGGCTCGGCGGTTCACCCCAACGACCACGTGAACGCCTCGCAGTCGTCGAACGATGTGTTCCCGACGTCGGTGCATGTCGCCGTCACGGGCGCCCTGCTCTCCGACCTCATCCCCGCCCTCGACCACCTCGCCCTCGCCCTCGAGGCCAAGGCCGAGCTGTGGAAGGGTGCCGTCAAGTCCGGTCGCACCCATCTGATGGATGCGACGCCTGTCACCCTGGGCCAAGAATTCGGCGGATACGCGCGGCAGATCCGTCTCGGCATCGCCCGCATCGAATCCGCTCTCCCCCGTGTCGCCGAAGTACCGCTCGGCGGGACCGCCGTCGGAACGGGCATCAACACGCCCGTCGGGTTCCCGCAAAAGGTCATTGCCGTGCTCGCCGAATCGTCGGGCCTGCCCATTACCGAAGCCCTCGACCACTTCGAAGCGCAGGGCGCACGCGATGGACTCGTCGAAGCCTCGGGCGCGCTGCGCACGATCGCCGTGTCGCTCACCAAGATCTGCAACGACCTTCGCTGGATGGGCTCCGGCCCCAACACCGGGCTTGGCGAACTGCACATCCCCGATCTGCAGCCCGGGTCGTCGATCATGCCCGGCAAGGTCAACCCCGTCATCCCGGAAGCCGTGATCATGGTCGGGGCACGCGTTATCGGCAACGACGCGACGATCGCGTGGGCGGGGGCGACCGGATCCTTCGAACTCAACGTCGCGATCCCGGTTATGGGCACGGCGCTTCTCGAATCGATCCGCCTGCTCGCCAACTCGAGCCGCCTGCTGGCCGACAAGACCGTCGACGGCCTCGAGGCAAACCTCGAGCGCGCACGCGCCTTCGCCGAATCGTCGCCGTCGATCGTCACGCCGCTCAACAAATTGATCGGCTACGAGAGCGCCGCAAAGATCGCGAAGCACTCGGTGAAGCAGGGCATCACCGTGCGCGAAGCCGTCATCGACCTCGGCTTTGTCGAACGCGGCGAGGTCACCGAGGCACAGCTCGACTCCGCCCTCGACGTCCTGTCAATGACGCACCCCGGCTAGGCAGACCACCCCACCTTCAGGGGCCTCCACACGCGAGCCCGCTAGCGTAAAACAATGCGCGTCCTCAGCTACAACCTCGAAAAGAACAAGGCCGTCGGCGAGCTCCTCGAGCTGACCGAGAAATTCGACCTCGACGTGTTGTGCCTGCAGGAGTGCGAATCGCTCAGCCTGCCCAACGAACTCGGCAAGATGCACCTTGCCGACGCGACAGCAGCGAACCGCCTTGGGCTCGCGATCTACTACCGACGCGACCGCTACACCTCAGTGGCCACCAAGGCGTTCGCGCTCAAGAAGTCGCTGCATGACCGGATCGCAAAACCGGCCCACGAGCGCCTGCTCGCCTGCCGACTCCGCGACCTCGCCACAACGCAGGAGTTCACGGTCGCGTCATTTCACGCCTCCCCTTTGACAGCGCTCAATTCACTCCGCCGGGCGCAGATCGCCCTCGCGCACGAACAAATCGCCGCATTCGGACCGGGGCTGCCCGAACTCATGGTGGGCGACTACAACTATCCGATGTTCAAGAACCGCCTCAGCGCCCGCGTGGGCAAGACCGGCCACGATCTCACGCTCAGCGACGGCCGCACCTACACGCGCTACAAGTTCGTGCGTGGCCACTTCGACTTCGCGACCTCGATCGGCATGCAGATTCACAGCGTCGAGACACTCCCGCAGGGCGGCTCAGACCACCTGCCCATCCTCGTCACGGCAACGGTCGGGCTCGCGTAAGCCCACCGCCGCTAGGCCAGCTCGTTCGACTCCAGCATCTCGGTGACGAGCGCGGCAATCGCGGACCGCTCCGACCGCGTCAGAGTGATGTGGGCGAACAGTGGATGCCCCTTCAGCGTCTCGATGACCGACGCGACCCCGTCGTGTCGCCCCACCCGTAGATTGTCGCGCTGAGCGACATCGTGAGTCAGCACAACCCGCGAGTTCTGACCGATACGCGACAACACGGTCAGCAGCACGTTCCGCTCGAGCGACTGCGCCTCATCCACAATCACGAAGGCGTCGTGCAGCGAGCGCCCGCGGATGTGCGTAAGCGGCAGAACCTCGAGGATGCCGCGCTCCACCACCTCTTCGAGCACGTTCTCGCTGACCAGGGCACCCAGGGTGTCGAACACCGCCTGGCCCCACGGATTCATCTTCTCGTCCTTGTCGCCGGGCAGGTAGCCCAGCTCCTGGCCGCCGACCGCATACAGCGGACGGAACACCATGATCTTGCGGTGCTGCTGCTTTTCGAGCACCGCCTCCAGGCCTGCGCACAGGGCCAGGGCGCTCTTGCCGGTGCCTGCGCGGCCACCCAGCGACACAATCCCGATCTCAGGGTCGAGCAGCAGGTCGATCGCGAGACGCTGCTCGGCACTGCGACCGTGCAAACCGAAAACGTCCCGGTCGCCGCGAACGACTTTCAGCTCGCCCTTCGAAATCACCCGGCCGAGAGCCGAGCCGCGATCCGAATGGATGACGAGGCTGGTATTGATCGGCAGGTCCTGCACCTGACGGCTCGAGATCACATCTGCGTCATACAGATCGGCCATCTGCTCGCTCGACACCGTAATGTCGGCCATTCCCGTGTAGCCGGAGTCGACGGCGAGTTCTGCACGGTACTCCTCGGCCGCGAGACCAATGGATGCCGCCTTCACCCGCAGCGGAAGGTCCTTCGAGACGACCACGACATCCAGGCCGTCGTTAGAGAGGTTGAGGGCCACCGCGAGAATCCGCGAATCGTTGTCGCCGAGCTGCAAGCCGGACGGCAGCACCGACATATTGGAATGATTGAGCTCAACCCGCAGCGAGCCGCCGCCCTCGGTGGCGATCGGGAAATCGAGGCGGTCGTGTTGGATGCGCAGCTCGTCGAGATTACGTAACGACTGTCGCGCGAAATAGCCAATCTCGGGATCGTGGCGTTTCGCCTCCAGCTCGGTCACAACAACGACCGGCAGCACCACCGCGTGTTCGGCGAAGCGGAATATCGCCTTCGGATCGCTCAGCAGAACGGAGGTGTCGAGCACATAGGTGCGCTCCCCCTGCCTCTGCTTCGACGGCGTTGCCGTGGTGGTGGACTGCTGAGGCTGGGAAATCGCGGGCATTGCCACTCCATCCCCGAGTGGCGCATGGCCACCCGGCTTCTGCTCCAGAACGGCCGGTGTGGCTCAACGGATGCGAACTTACGTGGCCGCTCCGATCAGACGCCCTGTCTGATGAAGTTGACGCTACGTCGTGTCAGGCGCGCTGCCGGTGCACGACACGCGCGGCAGATGTCGGCGAGGTAAATTCCCCGCGACGGTAGCAAGCCAGCTACCGGCCCCAGCGGCGCTCACGGGTCGCGAAGGTGCGCAGCGCGCGGAGGAAGTCGACTTGGCGCAGATCAGGGCCGAGCGCCTCGACGAAATAGAACTCGCTGTGGGCGCTCTGCCACAGCATGAAGTCGCTCAGGCGCTGCTCTCCCGACGTCCGGATGATGAGGTCCGGATCCGGCTGCCCCTGCGTATACAAATTCTCGGCAATCAACTCGGGCGTCAGGATCTCGGCGAGGTCGTCGATAGTTCCCCCGCCTCGCCCGTGGGTGGCCACGATCTTGCGCATCGCATCGGCGATCTCGCGCCGGCCGCCGTATCCGACGGCAAGGTTGACGTGAAGTCCCGTGTTACCCGCTGTGCGTTCTTCGGCCGAGCGCAGACCGTCGACGAGGGTCTGCGGCAGGGCGTCGGTCGTGCCGACATGCTGGATGCGCCAGTCCGCCGCGCGTGAGAGCCCGTCGGCCAGATCGGTGATGATCTCGAACAGCTGGTCCAACTCATCCGTTGGCCGACCACCGAGGTTGTCGGTCGACAGTAAATAGATGGTGACAACTCGGATGCCCAGCTCATCGCACCAGCCCAGAAACTCGCGCATTTTCTCGGCGCCTGCCCGGTGTCCGTGGGCGGCGGTCTCAAGTGCCCGTTCGCGCGCCCAGCGACGGTTGCCGTCGATGATCATGGCGACGTGGTGAGGCAAAGGGGCGCTGAGGAGGCTGCGGCGCAGACGGGCCTGATACAGCCGATACAGGAGTCCGGATCCGCCCGAACTACCACCGTCACCCTCGCGCACAGAGCCACGCTAGTGCACACGCCTGGCGCATTCCCGCGAGCCTGCCCGCGGCACTCCCAGGTCGCTGTCTGGATGTCCGCCATAGGATCGCCGCATGAGCGCCGCGAAGAAGCCGAAAGCCACCCCCCTTGCCCAGGTGGTCGACGATGCGGCCGATCTGCACCTTCCCCTGCTCGACGATGCGATCGAACTCGCGGCAGAGAGGAAGCCAAGCTGGCGCGGATGGATCCACGCAGGAACCTTCCCGCTCGCGATTGCCGCGGGGATCGTGCTCATCGTGCTTGCAGATGGCGCGGCAGCCAAAGCGAGCTCAGCAATCTTCATGGCCACGTCGCTTCTGCTGTTCGGGATTTCCGCTATCTATCACCGTTTCAACTGGAAGCCGTCGACCAAGGCCGTCTTCCGGCGTCTCGACCACTCCAACATCTTCTTGCTCATCGCCGGCACCTACACCCCGCTCGCCGTCAACGCCCTCGAGTTCCCGAAGAACGTGATCATGCTGTCCGTTATCTGGGGCGGGGCAACGATCGGCATCCTGTCGCGGATCTTCTGGCTCAAGGCGCCGCGATGGTCGTATGTCGTTCTGTACATCGCTCTCGGGTGGGCGGCCGTCATCTATATGGCCGACTTGTTCAGCGCAAACCCGGCCACGATGATCCTCGTCATCATCGGCGGCGTCTCGTACACGGTCGGCGCGCTGTTCTACGCCTTCAAGCGACCGAATCCGATCCCGGGAACCTTCGGATTCCATGAAATGTTCCACTCGTGCACGGTTATCGCCTTCATGTGCCACTGGACGGCGATCCTGGTGCTCGTGATGAACCCGCCCGTGCTGTAGCCCTGATGGCCTCACAAAAGCTCGGGCCGTCACGGACGATGGGAGCAAGCGAATGAATGGACCAGAGACAACCGCCGACATGACGGGGCGACATGGGGGCGAGCCTTCTGTTGCGCTCGTCGGCGCGGGACGTATGGGGCGGGGTATGGCGGTCGCCATCGCGTTCGCCGGAATTCCGGTCGCCCTCATCGATGTCAAGCGGCGGACACCGGAAGAACTCGACAGCATGCGGGAATCTGCGATCGCTGAGATCGACGGGCACCTTCGTGCGCTGGTGCGGCTCGGCGCCCTGCCGGACGACAGGCTCGCCGAGGTGGCGAACCGCGTGCAGGTCATCGGGCGCTCCGAGGCGTCGGCGGCTCTGGCGGCCGCCGACATCGTGTTCGAGGGGGCGAGTGAAACCCTCGACGCGAAACGGGAGGTGTTTCAGTTCATCAATGAACACGTCGACGACGACGCCGTTATCGCGTCGACAACGTCGACGATCATCTCCACCGATCTCGCGCAGCTCCTCGCTAAACCCGAGCGGTTTCTCAACGCGCATTGGCTGAACCCGGCGTTCCTCATGCCCATCGTCGAAGTGTCACCGCATCCCGGCACAGATCCCGCTGCCGTGGATCGGATCGACGCGTTCCTCCGCCTCGTCGGCAAGCACCCGATCCGAGTGGCGCCGACTGCGGGATACATCGTCCCGAGGCTCCAGGCGCTCATCTTCAATGAAGCCGCGAGAATGATCGACGATGGAGTCGCGACTCCTGCCGAGATCGACGAAGCCGTCCGATTGGGTTTCGGCTTCCGCTTCGCCACTGTCGGGCCACTGGAATTCATCGACATCAGTGGACTCGAAATGGTCAAGTACGCCAGCGGTCACCTCAGCGAAGCACTCGGAGAGCGCTTCCAGGTCGCACCGGCCGTCGAGACCCGCATCGCAGACGGCCGCCTCGGCATCCGCAGCGGCACCGGGTTCTATCCATGGGCCGACGGAGCAGATAACGGCCTCGTCGAGGGAATGATCACACGGCAATACGCCCTGCTGGAACTCCTGGGCGTCGCGCCTCAGTTCGACGGCGCTCGTCGCGAAACGCGAGATTAGTCCCGCTGATCGGGGTGATCCTTGGCGCGAGCATCGGCATCCATAGCGATCTGCTCGAGCACCTCGGCCCGGTAGTTGACCCGACGCAAGCGACGCACCATATCCACGACGAGAAGCACGACAGCGACCACAACCGCGAAGGTGATGATGAACCCCCACACGCCGGGGGTGACGAGGTTGTCGTCGACAGTGGATGGCGGCACAGGAACTGGCGTCTCGCCCATGAAGAACCTGTACAACTTCGCCTCCCAGAGAGCGCATAACCTTGAGTGCAAGGGTAACCCGACCCGCTGAGAGCAGGTGACAGTGAGCGAGCAGCTAGGCGCGTCATTGGATGCCCGCTACGGCCGGACCGTCGGTCGCCGCCGCCGCTCCCGCATCATCGCCGTCGTGGCCGCCGCCGCGGTCGTGGTGGTAACCGTCTCATGGGTGATCTGGGTGGGACTGTTCGGCACCGCTTCCTCTCTCGACACCCGCGACCTCGGCTACGAAGAACAGGGCACGCGCGCCGTCGAAGTGCGCTATGAGGTGACGGTGGATAGCGGCGACACGGTGTCCTGTGCCCTTCAGGCCCTGAGCAGCGATTTTGGCATTGTGGGCTGGCGAGTTGTCGAAATTCCGGCGTCAGATCTGCGTACTCGGCAGTTTCGGGACACCGTCCGCACAACAGAACCCGCTGTCACCGGGTTGATCTACCGTTGTTGGCTGACCTAGTGTTGACGAACCGCAGCGAACCACCAGGAGACCGGCCACTGTAGCCGGTCTCGATTTTTTGTTGTGGCAGATGATTTGTGAGGAGCACCATGTCTGACACCGCCGCCACCACGTGGCTGACGCAGGAGTCGTACGACCGCTTGAACGCCGAGCTCGAAGAGTTGAGCGGGCCGGCACGCGCGGACATCGCCAAGAAGATCGAGGCTGCTCGTGAAGAGGGCGACCTCAAAGAGAACGGCGGCTACCACGCTGCCAAGGACGAGCAGGGCAAAATCGAGGCCCGCATCCGGCAACTGACTCAGTTGCTGCGCACGGCGACCGTCGGCGAAGCTCCGGTCAGCCACGGCGTCGTCGAAATCGGCACCGTCGTCACTGCGAAGATCGCCGGCGACACGACGACCTTCTTGCTCGGCAGCCGCGAAATCGCCGACGACGCGAGCGACATTGAGGTCTACCCAGCCACGAGTCCGCTGGGTGAGGCCATCCTCGGCCTCAAAGTGGGCGACAAGGCCAGCTACACGGCCCCATCCGGCAAAGAGATTGCTGTCGAAGTCACCGACGTCGCCACCTACACCGGCTGATCGCCTGCCTCCCGGATGCGTTCTGCAGGAAATCCGTCCTGCAGTCACACCCTTCCGCGGCCAACCGTCCTGCAAAACACGAAAGTCCTGCAGAACGGGTCTGGACGCCCGCGCACGTGCGCCGCAGGGGCGGCGGCGCACCAAAGGTTCAGAAGTCGATGCGGGGCTGGTACCCGGCATTGCGTAGCGTCGCCAGCACAAGTTCGGCGTGCTCGGGCCCGCGGGTCTCGATGTGCAGCTCCAGCTCGACCTCACTGATCTGCAGGTCGTTCTGATGCCGCGTGTGCAGCACCTCAACGACATTCGCATTTGCTGACGCCACGAGTTCTGCTGTGCGTGCCAGCTGTCCGGGCCGATCGGGCAGCGGGATGCGCAGCTTGAGATAGCGCTCAGACGCCGCCAGACCGCGGCTGATGACCCGCTCCATGACCAGTGGGTCGATATTGCCGCCGCTGAGCACGATGACCGTGGGACCGTCGACCGTGTATCCCCCGGCGAGGGCCGCCCCCACACCGACGGCGCCGGCAGGTTCGACGACAAGCTTGGCGCGCTCGAGAAGCAGGACGAGGGCGCGCGCCGTGTCGTCGTCGGCGACGGTGACCACCTGATCCACCGTTTCACGCACGATGGCGAAATTCAGAGCTCCGGGCGTGCCCACGACGATGCCGTCGGCGATTGTCGGCGCGGTGCGGATGGACACCGGTTTGCCCGCCTCGAGAGACGGCAAATAGGCCGCAGCGTTCGCGGCCTGCACCCCGATGACCCGAACCCGGCGCCCAATTTCGGGGGCAAGCTGAGCGAATGCGCTGGCGATGCCCGCAATGAGGCCACCGCCCCCGATCGGCACGACAACATTGGCAACATCGGGAACCTGCTCGAGGATCTCGAGGGCGAGGGTTCCCTGGCCGGCCACGATATCCGGATGGTCAAACGGCGGGATGATGACAGCACCCGTGCGCTCGGCGAATTCGGTCGCCGCCCGCTGCGTCTCGTCGAAGACATGGCCGTGCAAAACAACCTCAGCCCCGTATCCGCGCGTCGCCTGCAATTTGGGCAGCGCGACACCCACCGGCATGAAGATTGTCGCGGTGATGCCCAACTCTCGGGCGGCCAAAGCCACCCCCTGGGCATGATTGCCGGCGGAAGCAGCTACGACTCCACGTGCCTTCTCCTCGTCCGTCAGCTGCGAAAGACGGTTATACGCTCCGCGGATCTTGTAAGAGCCGGTGCGCTGCAGGTTCTCGGCTTTGAGGAAGACAGGATGCCCAAGCACCTCGGCGAGGGTGCGCGACTTCTCCATCGGCGTGACATCGATCACATGGGCAAGCCGTTCGCGAACAGCTCGAAACTCGGCGAGAGTCGGGCCCGGGAGCGTAGGAGGCGTCAGCCCGGGGAGCGCTTCAGTCGACACGGGCTACTGAACCTTTCGATAGCGGAAGAACGTCCGAGACGCGCGGATGCGGATGGAGACGCCAATCCCCTCGAGCAATGTACGTGATCATCACGTTGAGCATGGCCACGAGCGGTACGGCGAACAGTGCACCGGGAATTCCCGCGACAAAGCCGCCGGTGGCGACGGAAAGAACGACAGCGACCGGATGCACTTTGACCGCATTGCCCATAACGAACGGCTGCAAGACATGGCCCTCAAGCTGCTGGACGAGCACCACAATGCCGAGCATGAACAGGGCGGGAATCGGACCGAGGTAGATGAGCGCGACGAAGACGGCGAAGATACCCGTCGCAACCGCACCCACGACCGGGATGAACGACCCCAGAAATACCGCAATCGCGATCGGAATGACAAGCGGGAACGGCTGCCCGACGAACACTCCAAGCAGGAAGGCGCCGAGTCCGATCCCCACGGCGTCAACGAAGGCGACGAAGATCTGGACCTTCACGAACGTCGTCAACGTGATCCAGCCTGCCTCGCCGGCGCCCATGATCGCCGCGCGGGCGCGCACTGGGAACAGTCGCACGATCCAGCGCCACATTCCTCGGCCGTCGATCAGGATGAACAGAGTCGTGAACAGCGCAATCAAGGCGCCCGCAAGCACATGTCCCGCCGTCGTACCCAGCGAAAGCGCGCCCGAGAGCAGGCCCGACGAGTCGTTTTGCACGGAGGCGACAGCCTGGTCGACGTATTTGGTGATGTCTTTCTTGCTGAGATTGAAGGGGTCGGCCCCGAGAAAGTCGACGAAACTGTCGAACTTCGCGGCCGTCTGCCGCTGCAATTCGGGAAGCCCGCTTCGCACGGTGATCACGATCACCGTCACGAGCCCGCCGATAACAACCAGCACCCCGAGCTCGCACACTGCGACGGCGAGAGCTTTCGGCCAGCGGTGACGCTGTAGCCAGTTGCTGAGCGGCACCAACAACGCAGCGAGAAGGATCGCCACGAAAACCGGAACAGCGACGTCACGCAGGAGGGTGACGACGAAGCCCACGAGAGCTACTGCCGCTGCCACGACCAGGAACCGCCACGACCACGCCGCAGCGACGCGCATAGCCGGTGCCACAGACTGCTCGACCTGCTCGGCGGTGACCGCCGTGTCCTTCTTCCTGCGGAAAGCCATTGCGTCAGTCTAGGCCGCGCGTCGGGAGGGCTAGCAGGGCTAGAACTTGGTCGCGTTGTCGCGTAGGCGAGCCACGCGATCGGCGATCGGAGGGTGCGTGCTGAACAGTTTGGAGAGAAGTCCCGGACGGTTCGGATCACTGATCCACAGGTGCGACATGCTCGTGTTGGTCCGCGCGACCGGGCGACCGTAGGTGCCGAGCTTCTCGAGGGCCGAGGCGAGCGCCTCCGGATGCCGCGTCGTGAGCGAGCTGGTCGCATCCGCGAGGTATTCGCGCTGGCGCGACACCGCAGCCTGCACGACGACGGCGACGATGGGCGCGAGGATCGCGGCGACCAAGCCGATGACGAGGACGATGAGGAATGCGGGCCCGCTGGCGTTGTCGTTGCCGCGACGTCCGAGGAACACCATGCGGAAGATCAGGTCGGCGATGAGGCCGATTGCGATGACAAGGCCGAACACGATCAGGGACACGCGGATGTCGTAGTTCTTGACGTGCCCCATCTCGTGGGCCATGACGCCTTCGAGTTCCGAGTCATTCATCAGCTCAAGCAGACCGGTCGTCGCGGCGACGACCGCATGCTCAGGGTCGCGTCCCGTGGCGAAAGCGTTGGGTGCTGGGTCGTTGATGATGTACACCTTCGGCATAGGCAAGCCTTCGGTGATCGCCAGGTTCTCGACAGTGCGGTACAGCCGCGGGTTATCGGCCTTCTGGATCTCGTGCGCGCCTGCGAGGGCAAGAGTTTCACGCGTTGCCATGAAGTACTGGAACCACGCGTAGAGGACAGCAATGACAAAGATGCCGATCGCGTAGGCGAGTTCGCCGGTGACCCACCAAGCCAGAACGCCAAGCCCCCCGAGGATCACCAGGAACAGCGCGATGATGAGGACCGTATTGCGTTTGTTCTTCGCTATTGCGCTGTACATGACTCAGACGTGTTCGGGTGGATCGTGTTCAGGCGCGGATCAGAACTGGACGCGCGGCGGCTCGGCGATCGCCGACGGCTCGTCGACCTCGAAGAATTCGCGCTCTTTAAACCCGAGACGACGAGCAAACAAGGTGTTCGGGAAGACCTTGATCTTCGTGTTGAGCTCGCGGACGCCGCCGTTGTAGAAACGGCGCGACGCCTGAATCTTGTCTTCTGTGTCGACCAGCTCGGCCTGCAACTGCAGGAAGTTCTGGTTGGCCTGCAGCTGGGGGTAAGCCTCGGCTACGGCGAAGATGCTCTTGAGCGCCGCCTGCATGTGATTCTCAGCGACGGCTGCCTCGGCAGGGGTGCCTGCATTGACCGTTTCGGCACGCGCCTTGGTGACGTTCTCGAAGACCTGCTTCTCGTGCGAGGCGTAGCCCTTGACCGACTCGATGAGGTTCGGGATCAGATCCGCACGACGCTTGAGCTGTACGGTGATGTCACTCCAGGCCTCGTCAACGCGAACGTTGAGGCGAACGAGGCCGTTGTAGGTCGCCCACAGGTAGATCCCGAGGATGACGACAAGAGCTATGACAACGATGATGGCAATGGTGAGACCCATGGGGCGATCATAGCCATTGGCACCCGTGTGTCTGCCGTAAATACTGAGGGAGCGTGCGCGACTGGTTGCTCTATTCCTCCAGGTTGCGGATCATTCGCTGGAGGCTGGCAACAGTCCGGTCGTACTCGCCCTCCTCGAATCCCCGAACGGTGAGGTCGCGCGTGAGCTGCACCTCGTCGACGAGGCCGTCGACGAATGCCCGACCGTCGGCTGTGAGCTTGTACACGCCGTCAGTCACCGTGACGACTCCGCCCGCAGCAAGAGGGTCGAGGTGGCGCCTCGCCGTCTCGCCCTCGGCCCGGTCGAGGAACGGCGCGACCGCTTCGTTCAGTTCCACGAGCGTATGAGCTTGCTCGGCGAGCATCCGAAGCAGCTGCCACTGTCGGCGGGAGACGCCGCGGGCACCGAGCGTGCCTTCGAAGCGTTCGTTGAGGAGGCCGTCGAGTTTGCGCAGCTGGAAGCCAATCGGAAGCGATGTGGGCCCCGCCTGGACTTTAGTTGTATTCATACAACCGTTTTAGCGCCTGAGTGGGGTGCTTGTCAAGATACAACTGTTGTATGGTGGCAGCTATGCAAATTCGCGAGCCAAAGCCGGAGGACCTCGTCGAGCGTGCACTGGTGCAGATCCGCCGCGACCAGCAGGCCCGCCACCTGCAGCGCAGCTCGGGAAAAGGCGACACGGGCGCAAAGTCGTCAGCGAGCGCAGCGCGCTTTCGCTACCTTGACGCCCTCGACGGGGTGGATGACGGGAAGCCCATCTCTGAGGTCGGCCAGGCTATCGGCGTCGATCGACCCCGCGCCAGCCGCCTGACAACCGAGTTACTGAGCGACGGGCTCATCGAGCGCCAACCGAGCCCGGGCGACTCGCGGTATGCCCTCGTACGTCTCACCCCACAGGGAAGGACCCTTGTGGAGGACATCCGTATGAACCGTCGAGCCGCCGTCGCCGATGCTCTCGCGGACTTTTCAGCCGACGAATCCCGCATCTTCGCCGAATTGCTCGAGAGGTTCGTCGCCGGGTGGCCACGCCCAACTCCCTGAACGAGGTGGGAGTAGGGATGTGGTGCTCCCGCTGGGACTCGAACCCAGACTGAAGCGATTTTAAGTCGCCTGCCTCTGCCGATTGGGCTACGGGAGCGCTGGAGCTAAAGGCGAAGGCCATTTCTGGCCTTCGTGCAGGCGCGTATCGAAGATACCGCCGTGCCAGCTCCGATGCCCGTCCCGGGCATCGGTACCCAAGGTACCGCGCTACTTGCCCTTCGGCCGCGATGCGAACTCGGCGAAAGCCTCGCGGGGGTGTTCGCGGGCCGGGATGCCGACGAGATCACGGCGCGTGAGGAAATTGATGACCCAGTTGCCGAATACGCGGATCTTGCGCTCCCACATGGGCATAGCGAAACCGTGGTAGCCGCGGTGCATAACCCAGGCAAAGAAGCCCGTGAGGGCGAGCGGGCCGTTCTGGAAGACGCCGATGTACAGACCGATGCCGGCGACGGCTCCCAAATTCTTGTGGCGGTAGTCGTGAGGCGCCTCGTCGCGTAGCACGGCGACCAGGTTTTTGGCCATGAGCTTGCCCTGGCGCACGGCGTGCTGCGCGTTCGGCACGGTATAGCCGCCGACTCCGAACGGCGGCACCAGGTCGGGAACGGCCGTGACATCTCCCGCACCCCATGCATCCGCCACTACGCCGTCGTCGTTCACTACACGGAGGTCGGCCTGCACGCGCAGGCGTCCGCGCTCTTCAACCGGAAGATCGGTGTGCTTGAGCATTGGGCTGGCCATCACACCGGCGGTCCACACGATGAGTTCCGACTCGAACGTCTCACCCGTAGACAGCTCGACCTTGCCGTCGACGGCACTCGCAAGCTGCGTGTGCAGGTGAACGCGTGCGCCGCGCTGCTCAAGGTTGTTGATCACCCAGAGGCTGGTCTTCAGGCTGACCTCGGGCATGATGCGGTCGGCAGCCTCGATGAGGTGGAAGTGCGTGTCATCGATGGACAGTTGCGAATATTCGCGGATGAGGGCGCTCGCGAAACTGCGGAGCTCACCGAACACCTCGATACCCGCGAAACCACCGCCGATGACCACGAAGGTCAGCAGACGGTCGCGTTCCGGTCCGGGCGGCAGATTGGATGCGTGGGCGAAGTTATCGGTGACCCGGTCGCGGATCGCTACCGCCTCTTCGATGTTCTTGAGACCGATGGCACTGTCGGCGACACCGGGAATGGGGAAGGTGCGCGACACGGCGCCCGCCGTGACGACGATGATGTCGTAGTCGACATCCCATGGGTCGCCGATGGGCGGCGTGATGGTCGCGGTCTTCGCCGCGTGATTGATGCCCGTGACCTTGGCGGTGATCACGGTCGTCTTGCGCAGGTGCCGACGGTGCGACACGATTGCGTGCCGCGGATCGATTGCTCCCGACGCGACCTCAGGCAGGAACGGCTGGTACGTCATATAGGGCAGCGGGTCGACGATCGTGACCTGAGCCTCACCACGGCGCAGCCATTTCTCAAGCTTCTTTGCGGTGTAGAAGCCGGCATAGCCGCCACCGACGATCAGAATCTTGCGCACGTAGAGGCGTCTCCTTGCTAGATGTATGACCTAACTTACCGCCTGCGCGGAGGAGCGACCGAACAGACGTCTCAGACGCATTCGCATCGCGTGATGCTCCACCGCGCGGCGGCCAGAGCCCGATCTCCGATCGGGTTCACTCCGGGCCCGGCTGCGAGCGCATGACCAGCCAAAGCGTGCAGGCATTTGACCCGATTCGGCATTCCTCCCGCAGAGAACCCGGCAATCTCGGGAACGACGTCGATGCTTTCGCGATCGGCGAGGTAGCTGTCGTGTGCCTGCCGATAAGCCGCCGCAAGCTCTTCGTCGGCGAGCTCAGTCTGCAGCTCGGCCATAACGCCCGTTGCCTCAAGGGTCGAGATGGATGCGGTGGCCGCCGGGTGGGTCAGGTAATACAGGGTGGGAAACGGCGTGCCATCCGGCAGGCGCGGACTCGTTGCGACGACAACCGGCTTGCCGCACACACAGCGCGCCGCGATTCCGATGACACCGCGGGCGGGCCGGCCCAGCTGTCGAGAGACTTCGGCGATGTCATCGTCGCTCGGGGCATCAAACGGCGGGCGGGTCATGGGGTGGTGCTCTGCTGCGGGCTGTCGAGCTGCGCCGGCGTGGCCGTCGTGAGCCCGGCCTGATAGTAGGTCGACAGCAATGAGCTCACCCAGTCAACTTTCGTGGACTGGATCTTGTCGCTGATGGGCTGCCCGTCGCTAGTGGTGTCGCCGGTAGGCCCGTTGACGACGAAATAACTGACGTCGCCAGGGAACACGTAATAGAGGCGTTCGCGTGCCTGAGATTCGATATAGGCCGGGTCATTCCAGCGATTCACTTCGGACTTCAGCTTGTCGACCGCCGCCTGTGCGGCGTCCTTCGACGCCTGGAGCTGAGCGATCTGCTGGCGCTGCTCAACCAGGGTCTTGAGTGGCGCCGCAAGCACGAGCATCGCCGCCACCACAAGAATCAGTATCGTCAGCGCGAATCCCGACAACCGGAAATTGCGCAGCCATGCGGCAGGGTGCGTCTCGGCGGGAAGGGCTACCGGGACGCGGTTTCGTCGTTCACGCCGGGCCATGAAATCAGGCTAAGCGACGCAGCCCGCTAGCGCGCTGCGAACCGCGGGAACGCGGACAGCCCGGCGTAAACGGCAGCGTCACCCAGCTCCTCTTCAATACGCAGGAGCTGGTTGTATTTGGCGACGCGGTCGGAGCGAGCCGGGGCGCCCGTCTTGATCTGACCCGCGTCAGTTGCCACGGCCAGGTCGGCGATGAAGGTGTCTTCGGTCTCACCCGAGCGGTGGCTGATGATCGCGGAGTAGCCGGCACGCTGGGCCAGGCTGACGGCATCCAGCGTCTCGGTGAGGGTGCCGATCTGATTGACCTTGACGAGGATCGAGTTGGCGACGCCGAGGTCGATGCCCTTGGCGAGGCGCTCGGGGTTGGTGACGAACAGGTCGTCGCCAACGAGCTGCACGGAGCTGCCGAGCTTCTGGGTGAGGTGCGCGTAGCCTTCCCAGTCGTCTTCGGCGAGCGGGTCTTCGATGGTGACGAGGGGGTAGTCGCTCACGAGACCGACCCAGAAGTCGGTGAGCTGCTCGCCCGTGAACTTCTGCTTCTCGAAGGAGTAGACACCGTCGGCGAAGAACTCGGTGGCGGCCACGTCGAGACCGAGTGCGAACTCTTTGCCAGCCGTGAAGCCGGCCGAGCTAATTGCCTCGACGATGAAGTCGAGCGCGGCACGGGCTCCGGGTAGATCGGGGGCGAAGCCGCCCTCATCGCCGAGACCGGTCGACTGACCGTTCTTCTTGAGCAGCGCCTTGAGTGCGTGATAGACCTCGGCGCCCCACTGCAGAGCCTCGGCAAAACTGTCTGCGCCCACCGGCAGAACCATGAATTCCTGGATGTCGAGGGCCGTGTCTGCGTGTGCGCCGCCGTTGATGATGTTCATGAGCGGCACCGGCAGGGTGTGAGCGTTCGGGCCACCGAGGTAGCGGAACAGTGGCAGGTCGGCCGAGTCGGCGGCGGCCTTGGCGACGGCAAGGGAAACCCCGAGGATCGCGTTGGCGCCCAACTTGGACTTGTTGTCGGTGCCGTCGGCGGCAATCAGCTCGGCGTCGACGAGACGCTGATCGGCCGCGTCAAAGTCTTCGATGGCCGGGCCGAGCACGTCGAGCACGCTCGCAACAGCCTTCTGCACGCCTTTGCCCAGGTAGCGCGACTTGTCGCCGTCGCGCAGCTCATACGCCTCGAAGGCACCGGTCGATGCGCCCGACGGAACAGCCGCGCGTGAGACGGTTCCGTCTTCCA
This sequence comes from Pseudolysinimonas sp., assembly GCA_035554115.1. GTDB lineage: Bacteria > Actinomycetota > Actinomycetes > Actinomycetales > Microbacteriaceae > CAXTSE01. The sequence goes on from DATMIW010000046.1 coordinate 53,474, forward strand.
GAAGCACCTCGACCTCGACTGTCGGGTTGCCTCGGGAATCGAGGATCTCGCGGGCGCCGACGGCTTCGATGGCAGACATGTCTCTCCTGAAATTCTGGGGGGTGGGTAATCCGGTTCTAGCCTAGCGAGGACGCGTTCTGCAGGAGTTCGGGCCCCAGATCACGCGGGATCAGGCGAGGGGACGCAGATCGAGGGATGCGGCATCCGTCACCGCTGCGTCCACCAGGGCGAACCGGGTGAAGCCGTCCGCGGCGAGCGAGTCGAGCGTCGGCTTGAGATTTTTCGGCCGCTGAACGAGACGAACTCGCGCACCGGTAGCGAGCAGGGACTTCTGGATTCGGACCAGGGTCGCCAGCGGAACGCCGCGGTCGTGCACGATAGCAATCGCGTCGACAGCTTCGGCATTCGGGAGCTCGACCAGATCGACGAGGCGTTCGAAGCCGAGCGAGAACCCGGTCGCAGGCACCTCAGTGCCCAGGAACCGCCCGATCATGCCGTCATACCGACCCCCACCGCCCAGGGAATAGCCGACGCTCGGGTGGGCGAGCTCGAAGATGGGGCCCGTGTAATAGCCCATGCCGCGCACCAGGAACGGGTCGAACACCAGGCGCTCGGGGCCGACCACCTCGGCAAGGCCGGCGAGTTCTGCGACGACCGCGGCATCCGGATTCTCGGGAAGGGCTGCGCGGATAGCTGACTCTCCGAACGGCAGGAGTTCGTTCGCCGGGTGTTCGTTCGTCACGGGCCGGGCAAAGAACGCCTCGAGCGCATCCACGGCCGCGACGGTGTCGCCGCGTTCGCGCAGCTCCGCGATAACTCCCGCTTCAGCGATCTTGTCGAGCTTGTCGATCGTGATGAGCACGCGGTGGAATTCGTCCGGGGTGAAACCGAAGCCTTCGAGCATGCCGATCAGCAGCCGACGGTCATTGACGCGCACCGTCGAGTCACTCAGCCCGAGCTCGTCGAGGGTCGCGAAGCTCGCAAGCAGCAGCTCCGCCTCGGCCTGGATTCCCGACTCACCGATGATGTCGATATCGCACTGAACGAACTGACGGAATCGACCCTTCTGCGGACGCTCCGCACGCCAGACCGACCCGATCTGAATCGAGCGGAAAACCTTCGGCAGGTCAGCGTGGTGTGTGGCATAGAACCGGGCCAGAGGCACTGTGAGGTCGAAGCGGAGTCCCAGGTCGACAAGGTCGAGAGGGTCAGTTGCCGCCTGCAGATCGTCATGGCTAAGCGCGCGCTTCTGGATGCCGAACGCCAGCTTTTCGTTGTCACCGCCCAGGCCGGCGTTCAGCCGCGAACTGTCTTCGACGACCGGCGTCTCGATCTCGTCGAAGCCGTGGGCACGATATGTGCGCCGGATGACGGACAGGATTTCTTCACGGCGCGCCTTCTCGGCGGGGAGGAAATCGCGCATGCCGCGGGGAGGGTTCACCTGGGATGCCATAGGGCTATCTTCCCAGGTGCGCTGCCGCGGTTTCTGCCGCGCGGACATCCTGCTGCAGCGCTCGAAGGGCTGCCCGCAGGGCTCGCTCGCTGTCGAGTCCCGATGCGCGTGCGCCGGCGACGATACTGAGCAGCTGCTCGCCGAGCTCGACCTCGCTTGACGGGGCCGCGGCAGGCTCACGCGTCACCCCGGTCTTGGCGGCGCGGCCCAGAACCTTGTCGGCCAGCGCAAGCGCGGGCATCCCCAGCGGAATGCCGTCCAGAACGCTCGAGCGGGCCGGCTTCTCGGCGGCCTTCAGCACTTCCCAATTGGCTATGACGGCATCCGGAGTGTCGGCGACAACATCGCCGAACACGTGCGGGTGACGGCCAACCATCTTGGCGGTCATATGTTCAGCGACGTCTTCAAGAGTGAAGCGCCCGGCCTCGGCGGCAAGGTCAGAGTGGAACAGCACCTGGTAAAGCACGTCGCCCAACTCTTCGATCAGCTCGTCGTCCGACCCAGACTCGATGGCGTCGACCAGTTCGTAGCACTCTTCAACGAGGTACTGCACAAGTGACTCGTGGGTCTGCTCGCGATCCCATGCGCAACCACCCGGCGCTCGCAACCTCTCGGCGACGGCTATTAGTTCATCGAGACGAGGATGCGCGGCGGCCATATCCCCATCCTGCCGGTCCTCTGGCGCACGAGCTATCGGCACGGTGCACGCCACGGGTATTAGGGGGCGGCGGTCTCGATGGATCCGGAGCGCATGTCACCGTGCGGAACCGGAGTCTTGGGCATGACGATCGCCGCGACGCCGGCCAGCACGGCCGCCACGAGAGCCGCGGTGAATACCGCTGTGGCGGCGGACACCACGGCATGCGGATCGCTCTCTCCGCGAGGGAAGGTGGCGAAAATGGCGTTGGCGATCGCGCCCATCGCTGCGATTCCGACGGCGCTGCCCACATTGCGCGCGAACACATTCGTGCCCGTGACGACACCGCGCTCGTTCCACGACACGCTCGATTGAGCGGCCACCAAGGCCGGTGAGGTCGACAAGCCGAGCCCGAATCCGACGACAAACACAACGCCAGCGATCAAGGGGACCGAGGGTGTTGCCGCGATGATCACCAGCAAAGTGGCGCCGGCGATGACGCAGGCGGCGCCGATCAGGATCGTCGACCGGAATCCGATCCGAAGGTAGATCCGACCAGACAGGGTCGCCCCCACCGGCCACCCCACCGTAAGAGATGCCAGAGCAAGACCCGCAACGATCGGCGCGGTGTGGATCGACCCATCGAGATAGGTCGGGATGTACGACGTCAGCCCGATAAGCATCGCGCCCACGCAGAACGCGAGAAGCGTTGTCGTCAGCAGAAGGGGCCGAGTAAACGCCCACAAAGGGAGAATCGGCTCTGCCGCACGCCGTTCGACGAGCAGAAACGCCACGAACAGCACAATTCCCGCACCAAAAATCGCGAAGCTCACGGGTGAATTCCAGGCCCAGGCCTGCCCACCCTCGAGGAGCCCGAGAATCAGCAGTGTCAATGAACTCGTGAGCAGAGCGGCCCCCGCGAAGTCAATGCGATGGGTGCGCTTGGTCACCTTCTCGTGGAAGTTGCGCATGATGAGGAAGCTGGCGACAAGACCCAGCGGAATATTCACGAAGAAGATCCACGGCCATCCGATGGACTGGGAAAACACACCACCCAAAGTCGGGCCCACAACTGACGAGATCGCCCACACGCTCGCGAGGTAGCCCTGCACCCGTGCGCGCTCGGCAATTGTGTAAATATCGCCGATCATCGTCATCGCCGTCGGCAGGACCGCGCCTGCACCAAGTCCCTGGATGAGACGGAACGCTATAAGGGCGGGCATGCTCCAGGCGAATCCGCAGAGGATCGAGCCGAGCAGGAACAGACCGATGCCGAACAGGAGAAGGGGCTTGCGCCCGAGTACATCCGACAGTTTCGAATAGACCGGAACCGACACCGCCTGTGCGAGGAGATAGATCGAAAACAGCCACGGGAACGCCGAGAAGTCGCCCAGATCTTTGACGATCGAAGGCACGGCAGTCGCGAGGATCGTTGCATCGATCGCCACCAGGCCTGTCGACACCATGATCGCGAGCAACAGGGGGCCCCGCTCAGACCGAAGACCTACATTGCTGCGCGCCACATCCACCACTTTTCCCTTGACCACCGACATCCCATCTTTGTGCACTGCGAGGGGTGCGTGCTGGCACGCGCGAGACTGGAGGCGTGCCTGCACAGATCGCCCTCCTCGTTCTCGTCGTCGTCGTGCTGCTGTGGCGCGCGGTGAGTCGCGAACGACGCGACCTCGCTCGTTTTCGTCAGCTGCGATCCACCGTCCTGCGGCGAAAGACGCTGGGTCGATGGATCCTCGAAGCCTGGATCGTGCTCGGCGGCCTGAGCGCCGTCGTGCTGTTCGCCGTGTGGACGTCTGTGCCCGACGCCCTGCGTGACGCTCGCGGGCTCTTCCCATTCCTGAGCGACGACGCGGCCGGGGGTTTCGTGGTGGGCGGCACCATCGCCGTCGTCATAGGGCTCATCGTCCCCGTATTCCTGCTGCGCGGCCGGATCGACGAGATCCCCGCTGTCGGCAACATTCGCGCGCTTCTCCCCCGCAATCGAGGCGAGCTGCCGTACGGCGCGGGCCTCGGGTTGACGGCGGGGATTGTTGAAGAAGTTCTCTTCCGCCTCGCATTGCCTGCGCTTGTATACGCGGTCAGCGGTAACGGCGCCGTCGCCTTCGTAACTTGCGTCGTGCTGTTCGGCCTTCTTCACCTCTATCAGGGCCTCAAAGGCATGCTGGCCGCAACGGTTCTCGGCGTGATTTTCACCGTGTTCTATGTGCTCAGCGGCAACATCCTGCTCGTCATGGCGCTTCACGTGCTCTTCGATCTGCGGTCGCTCGTGCTCATCCCGGTGGTTCTTATGGGCGTGGGCCACCGCGGCGAGGTCGAGACCGCGAAGTCGAGCACCTAGCCTGGGGTGATGACCGCCGCTCTCGCCCGCATCATCGTCCCCGTCAGCTCGCTCGAGTCGGCACTGCCGCTGTACGAGGAGGTACTCGACCTCAAGCGGGTCAGCGAAAGCGAAGGAGTCGTCGTGCTGGCCCTCGCGCGCAACATTGAAGTGATGCTTCGACAGACCGAACTCGTCGCCGATCGACCGGATGCGGGGGCCTCCCCCGTCTACCGGGTCGCCAACGTCGATGCCGCCACGGCCGCCGCATCGGGGCTCGGCTGCACCGTGGTCGATGCGCCCGCCGATCAGGCCTGGGGTGAACGGGATGCCGTGCTGCGCGACCCGAGCGGCAACCTGTTCGGGCTGGTCACGCCCCTTTAGGCACGCTGATCCAGCTCATTCGATCCAGAGCACAATCCCGGTCAACTTGTGCAACACAGCGGCGACCCCCGCTCGCACGGCCGCTGCGCACCGCTTAGCGGTAAAGGACTCGGCGTTGTAGCTCGACGGAGTGCCGAGGCCCTCGCCACGGAATGACGCGCCCGTCCAGTCGACGGCGGTGACATTGTGCGTGGGCTCCGCAACTTCGGCACCGACTACGAGGAACTGCTGATCAAGGTGGTTCGCGGTGACGACGGCGAGCGGATCAACAAGATCGTTGCCGACACTCACAATGAGATCCGGCCTCATCTCTATGGCACTCACGATTCCCGCAATGTGGTCGCCGTCGGTGCTCACGGCACGAAGGTCGACCCGTTCCTCCTCGGCCCATTTCCGAACCGCGGCCTCTAAGGTCCGAGTCGCTTTGTCTGTGCCTGCGATGAGGAGGACCACGCGATAGCCCGCCGAGGGGTGCAGGTCATTCCACGACCCGGGGGAAGGCGTGATCGTCGCCTCGGGGCTCGGAGAGGAGCTCGGTTCGAAGCCCTTGCCGAGAGCTCCGACCGCTGTCGGTTCCGGGTGCGGAGCTGCCCACGCATCACTGGCACATCCGGCACACAGGGCAACGACGGCTGACGCGACCGCGAAAGAAGCGGCGATCCGCTGTCGTGTGACCAATGGATCCGTCCTTCATGCTCTGCGGGCACGTGCGATCCGACTCTGCGCGAGATTCGACGCGAACACCAGACATGAGGACCACAGTTCCCCAACAGTTTGTCGCCGGTCCTTCTGCAGTTAATCGAGTCGCGCCACTGTGCTGATCGACCCGAGGAGATTCATGTCGCACCGCGTGCGTATCACCCTGTTTATTGGGGTGCTCAGTCTGTTCTTCGTCGGACAGGCAGCGGAGCTGGCTGTGGCCCACGGCTTTTCCTCAGTCGTCTACGCCGATGTCGGTTCCCCCGATCCGGGGCATGTTCGCACGGAACTCCGACTGGAGTACGACCTTCTCGTTGTTTCTGCCGCCGACGCCGAACACGACGACCCCCTGTTCCAAGACGGCACAGCAGCTTTCGAAAACGGGGACGATCAGGATCGAGTGGCCGCCATGGATAGGCACCTGGACACCGTCCTCACGTATGTGACTAGCCGGTTCACCGTGACTGCAGCGGGCACGCCGTGCATTCCGAAGAAGGCAGGGCGCATGTCGATGACCGAGCAGCAGGGCGTGCCGTACCTCGTCTTGGTTCTGGACAATTTCTGCGCCGCCGAGAGCGACGCCCATGTGCTGAGAAGCGAATTGTTCGCGGACTCAGAAGGGTATGTGACAGGCACAAAGACGATCCTCAGCTACGAGCTCGACGGCCGGTCGGGCAGTGCAGCTCTCGACTCGGAACAGCCCTCATTCTCGACCGAGCAGAGTGTTGGCGAGCGATTCTGGGAGTTCTTTCACCTCGGCGCCGAACACCTCTTGACGGGTATCGATCACATCCTCTTCCTGTTGGCGCTCATCGCGGGATCGCGCCGACTCCGCGAAGTGGTGTTGGCTGCCACGTCGTTCACCGTCGCGCACTCGGTGACCTTCATCCTCGCCTCAACAGGATTGGTCTCAGTACCGGCCCGAATCGTGGAGCCGGTCATCGCGCTATCGATCGCGATTGTGGCCGCCTGGTACCTCTGGAGACTCTGGCGTCGTGGGGACGCCGCCACGCACCTGGACACGACCGGCGGACCGCTCGGCCTGGACCGCGCCGGTGTGGCACGTCTCGCGGTGGTGTTCGTATTCGGGCTCGTGCACGGTCTCGGTTTTGCGAGCGCCTTGGGCATCCACGAGCCCTGGTCGTGGACGCTTCTGTGGTCTCTGCTGGTCTTCAATCTCGGGATTGAGGTCGTGCAGCTCACAATAATCGCGGCACTCTTTCCCCTCCTGACCCTGCTACGCCGGCGGGCCCCGCGAGTCGGACGCTGGGCCACGGGGCTTCTTGCACTCGGCGTCACGGTGGCGGGCCTGGTCTGGTTCGTGCAGCGCGTGCTCGGCCTCCCTGGGTAGTTCCCCGAATAGCTCTTGCCACTGTTGGCGTTATCTCCCCCGGCCCACAAGCTCGTGTTTAGCGCAGGTTCACCCAGCAGGCGGATTTTGGCAGGTGCCCACCCCCGTTCCCGCACAGGGACCCAATCAGAACGGTGAACCTATGCTCTCCCCCCATGCAACAACTGAACCGGGGCGGCGTACCTCCGCCCGCGCGTTCGTGTGGCTCTCTGCAGTTGCTCTTGGCGCCTCTGCCGCTCTTGGTGCCGTCGCCGCCCCGGCGATGGCCGCCGATCCGGTGAACCTGACCGGCGTCGTCCTGGGTGTTGGTGCCAATGAATCCCAGCGCATCGTGACCTGGTACTCGTCAGGCGACACCGCACAGTCGGTGCAGCTTGCCCCGACGTCAGCGCTTGTCTCCGGCCAGTTCCCCGCCGGCTCCGCCACCTTCTCGGCTATCGGCTCGGCCAATATCGCGACGAGCGGCGGTTTCAACCGTCACGCCACGCTCTCCGGACTGACGGAGAACACAGCGTATTCCTACCGCGTCGGATCAGAGGGCAACTGGTCGCCCACTTACGCATTTGCCACGCAGTCATTTGACGGCGCCTTCGACTTCCTGTTCTTCGGCGACCCGCAGATCGGCGCCTCCGGCAACATCGCCAAAGACGGAGCCGGCTGGAACGACACTCTGAACGTCGCCCTCGGAGCGAACCCCAACGCAGAACTTCTCGTGTCGGGTGGCGACCAGGTCGAGACGGCCAACACAGAGACGCAGTGGGATGCCTTCCTCGCTCCCGACAAGCTGCGCCAGTACCCGTGGGCAGCCACCATCGGTAACCACGATGTGGGTGGCAAGGCATATGAGCAGCACCTGTTCACCCCGAACACCGACCACACGGCCCCGTACTACTCGAACGGCAACCCCGCATCGAACACCTCGGGTGGTGACTACTGGTACATCTACAAGGACGTTCTGTTCATCGACCTGAACAGCAACAGCTACGCCACCTCGCAGGGCGGCGGCGGCGACGCGGCACACGTCAGCTACGTGACCGATGTTGTCAACCAGCACGGCGCCGAGGCCAAGTACACGGTGCTCGTGTACCACCACTCGATCTACTCCCCGGCAGACCATGCCAAGGATGCGGACAACAAGGTGCGCCGGGTCGACTTCCCGACAACCTTCTCCACCCTGGGCGTCGACCTGGTTCTGCAGGGCCACGACCACGCCTACTCACGCAGCTACGAGATCAAGAACGGCGCGAAAGCGAACCCCGACGAGCAGCCCGGTGCCGCTGACGTGTACACCGGGCCTGGTGGCGTGGTCTACGTGACGGCCAACAGCGCCTCCGGCTCGAAGTACTACGACCTCACGGCTCCCGACTCGAGCGGCACGAGTGGCGCGGGTAACGGCGCTGACCCGCTGAAGCCCAGCAACTACTGGTACAACTCGGTCGAGAACCAGGAGCACGTGCGCTCGTACGTCAAGGTTCAGGTGCAGAACGACCAGCTGGTCGTGCAGAACGTCCGCAGTGGCACATGTGCCGCACCGAACGCGGCAGTCGAACTGGGCAAGGTGCCGTGGTGCGGACCGGACAGCGGAGCCACGCCGGCTCAGCCGATCGGCTCGATCACGGACTCCGTGACGATCCACCCCAACCACGGGAACGGCCAGGACATCCAGGTGATGGTCCCGAGCGCTGCCCCCGGTGAGTTTGGATGGACGATCGACGGCCACAACGGTCTGGTCGACCTCGGCACCGCGCAGGAGCACAACGGTGACTACTTCGAGGCGACAGGTCAGGTCAACCCGATCACTGTGTCGGACTCGCGCCACTCCCTCGCACCGTGGTCGATCTCCGCATCGGTTGGCGACTTCCGTGACGGAACGAAGACCTTCTCGGGCAAGTACCTCGGCTGGACTCCGAAGGTGGTCCAGGCGGGTGCCGGAGCGACTGCGGGAGCTGCTGTGCAGTCTGGCTATGACGGCGGTGACGGCCTCTCCGTTTCTCGCGGTCTCGGCACGGCCGAGCAGGGTCACCCGCGCGGCACCGCGAAGTTGGGCGCCGATCTGGATCTGAAGGTCCCGACCTCGATCGACAAGGGAAGCTACCGCACAACCCTGACGATCACGGCGCTCAGCAGTTAGACGATACGCAGCTGATTAGCCACCTCCATTGATCCCGGTTGGGTGGGTGCCATACGGCTCCCGCCCAACCGGGCTCTGCCGTTTCCCCGACTACCAAGGATTTCCATGAAGCCGCATGACCAGCGTCCCGCCCGCCACCTCACGGCGCGTGTCGCCCTTCCGCTACTCGTGTCGCTCGGCCTCGCGCTGGCCCCGATCGGAGTCGCTCAGGCGGCCAGCGGGCCCGGCTCGCAAGACGTCACATGGGCCGTACGCACTGCGTCCAATCAATTCGGCGCGGATCGAACGAGTTACAGCTACACGGTCAATCCCGGCACAAAAATCGACGACGCTCTGGTGATTGGGAATCACGGCGACACACCCCTCGATCTCGGCGTCTACGCGGCCGACGGGTACACAACTGATAGTGGACAGTTCGACCTGGTGGTCGGCGGTGCCACGTCTGTCGGTGTCGGCGACTGGGTGCGGAGCAGCTCTGACCACATCACCGTCGCCCCAGGCGAAACACTCGAAGTACCGTTCAGCATGAAGGTGCCGCGGAATGCAACGCCCGGCGACTATGCCGGCGGAATCGTCACATCACTCGTCGAGCCGGATGACAGCAAGGGCATCAATGTGGATCGCCGACTCGGCATCCGGATCACCCTTCGCGTCGGCGGGGACATCACCCCCCGTCTCGCTATTGAGGACACGCACGTCGACTGGGATGGCGGACTCAACCCGCTTGCCACAGGTGACGCGACCGTGACGTACACGATCCACAACACCGGCAACGCCACCCTGTCCGCCACACAGGCCGCCGCCGTGACCGGCTTGTTCGGATCCCTTCCCCATCAGGCGAAGTCCATCGACGCACCGCCGCAATTGCTGCCCGGAGAGCGCTGGAAGGTGTCGATTCCGGTCCCCGATGTGCCCGCCATGGTCGTCCTTACGGCTACCGCGACCGTCACGCCGATAGCGAGCGACGCCTCCGGTTCGACGACCGCACTCACCCCTGTTGAAGCCTCGGCGAATGGATGGGCTGTTCCTGTGGCCCCGTTGCTGCTCATGGTCGCACTCGGCGCACTTGTTTTCCTTGCACTCGCCGCGCGTCAGCGGCTGCAGTCACGGCAGAAGTCACGCGAAGACGCGCGCGTCAAAGAGGCAATCGAGCTGGCGCTCGGCAACACAGCGGCGGCGGTTGAGTAGCGCGCTGCGCGCTACTCAACCGGCGGCTTCTCGGCCAGCGCGGGCGGGAAGATCGACTCGAGGAGGGCCGTCGTCCAGGTCACGAGTTCCGCATCCGCCTCAGGGGTGTTCGGCTCGGCCGGGTTGGCGATTCCCGCCAGCATCGGCACGCTGATCGCCTTCTGCTGGGCGAACAACTTTGCGCCCGGATAGAGCCGCTGCAGACGCACCTGGATCGAATCGGCCAAATCGGCCGGCGCGATCCGGATATTGCCGCCCATCGCAACGACATCGCTCAGACCGGCCTTCTGGGCGATACGTCGCAGGCGTGAGACTCGGACGAGAGCTTCGACTTGCGGAGGCAGCTCGCCATAACGGTCGGTCAGCTCCTCGACGACCGAGTCGAGCGCGTCGTCAGGCGAGGCCGGTGCCGACGCCGTCGACAGCTTTTGGTAGGCCTCGAGACGGAGCCGCTCGCTGCCGATGTAGTCCTCAGGGATGTGCGCGTCAACCGGAAGCTCGAGCCGAAGTTCGGTCTGCCCCTCGGCCACATCGCCCCGGAAGGTGCTGACGGCCTCCCCGATCATGCGCAGGTAGAGGTCGAATCCCACGCCCGCAATGTGTCCGGACTGCTCGCCGCCCAGCAGATTTCCGGCTCCGCGGATTTCGAGGTCTTTGAGGGCGATCTGCATACCGCCGCCAAGTTCAGTATTTGCCGCCAGGGTGCCGAGGCGATCCTGCGCGAGCTCGCTCAGAGGCTTGTCGTCGTCGTAGAGGAAGTAGGCGTACGCGCGCTCGCGCCCACGCCCCACCCGCCCGCGGATCTGGTGCAGCTGGCTGAGGCCGTACTTGTCGGCCCGATCGATGATGAGGGTGTTCGCATTGGCAATATCGATGCCCGTTTCGATAATCGTCGTTGTCACAAGCACGTCGAACTGACGCTCCCAGAAGTCGACGATCACGCGTTCGAGAGCGCTCTCACTCAGCTGCCCGTGGGCCACGCCGACTCGCGCTTCAGGCACCAGTTCGGCGATCTGCGCGGCCACCCGGTTGATGCTCGACACCCGGTTGTGCACAAAGAACACCTGGCCCTCGCGCAGCAATTCGCGGCGGATCGCGGCGGCCACCTGCTTATCGCTGTACGGCCCGACGAAGGTCAGAATCGGGTGGCGGTCTTCGGGGGGCGTCGCAAGCGTCGACATTTCGCGGATACCGGTGACAGCCATCTCGAGCGTGCGCGGGATAGGCGTCGCGCTCATCGCCAAAATGTCGACATTGGTCTTCAACTTCTTAAGCGCATCCTTGTGCTCGACGCCGAAACGCTGCTCCTCGTCGATGATGACCAGCCCCAGATCTTTGAACTGGATGCCGTCGCTGAGCAGCCTGTGGGTGCCGATCACGACATCCACCTCCCCACTCGCGAGTCCCTCGATCGTCGACTTCGACTCCTTGTCGGACTGGAACCTGCTGAGCGCGCGCAAGTGGACGGGGAACCCCGCGAATCGCTCGCTGAAGGTCTCCATATGCTGACGCACGAGCAGAGTCGTCGGCACGAGCATTGCCACCTGCTTGCCGTCTTGCACGGCCTTGAACGCGGCGCGGATCGCGATCTCGGTTTTGCCGTAGCCGACGTCGCCCGAAATGAGACGGTCCATCGGAATCGACCGCTCCATGTCTGCCTTGACCTCGTCGATCGTGGAGAGCTGATCGGGTGTCTCAACGAACGGGAACGCCTCCTCCAGCTCGCGCTGCCACGGGGTGTCAGGCGGGAAGGCATGGCCCTTCGACGCCATACGTGCGCTGTAGAGCTTCACCAGCTCGACGGCGATGTCACGCACCGCCTTACGGGCCTTGCCCTTAGCAGCGGCCCAGTCGGATCCGCCCATTTTGCTGAGCGACGGGGCCTCTCCCCCGACATAGCGTGTGAGCAGATCGAGCTGATCGGTGGGCACGTAGAGGCGGTCACCCGCCTGACCGCGTTTGCTCGGCGCGTACTCGAGCACGAGGTACTCGCGCAGCACCTTCGCGGCCGTCACCGTTGTGCCGAGCGGCCCGCGCGGTGTGCGGGTGCCCGAGGCAACCTCGCGCTGCACGAGCTCGACGAACTTGCCGATGCCGTGCGTGGCGTGAACGACATAGTCGCCGGCTTTGAGCTGCAGGGGGTCGACGACGGTTTTGCGACGGCTGGCGAGGCGCTTGATCTGGCGAGCGTCAACTCCGGCGCTGCGGCCGTAGAACTCGGCTTCACTGAGCAGAGCAAACTTGGCGTCGGGCAGCTGGAAACCCGCCTCGACGGTCCCCCGCAGAAGATAGGCGACGCCGGGCTCCGGATCCGGCGGCAGCTCGTCGACGGAACGTGCGGAGACCTCTCGCTCGCCCAGCACATCGGCGGCACGCTCGACCATGCCCGCGCCTGCGGCGAGAACCGCAACACTCCAGCCGTCGCGCAGCAGAGCTGCGACGTGGTCAACCGCGCCCTCCGCCTGGCCAGCGAAACTCGGCACCGAATCGGCTGGGATGCGCACGACCTCGTCGTCACCCGAATCGAACGGACTGAGCGTCCACCATGCGCGCGACCCGGCTGCCTCACGAAGGCCATTCACGGTGAGGAAGTCACCTGAGTCGAGGTCGATAGGAGCCTGGGCACCCGCGGTCGCAGCGTTCCAGGCGGCGTCGAGAAACTCGCGGTTCGTGGTGGCGAGGTCGACAGCTCGACCCGCGACACGCTCGGGACCGAGGACGGCGATCGCCGCATCCGCCGGCAGGTAGTCGGTGAGAGGAACCAGCTTGTCGACAAGTGCGGGGGCGAGAGATTCCATGCCCTCGACCGGGATGCCCTCGGCGATTTTCGCGAGCATCGGCGCGAGGGTCGGGAACTCGTGCTCCATCTCGCGGGCGCGCTGGCGGACCGGATCGGTGAGCAGCATTTCGCGGCTGGGCGGGAACTCGGCGCGCAGAAGGGGCTCGGGCAGGGAGCGCTGGTCGGCCACCGCGAACTCGCGCAGCTGTTCGAGCTCGTCACCGAAGAAGTCAGCACGCACGGGGTGCTCGGCGTCGGGGGCGAAGACATCAAGGATGCCGCCGCGGACGGCGAACTCGCCACGACGGGTCACCAGGTCGACGCGAGTGTACGCAAGCGCGACGAGCTGGCGGCCGAGCTCGCCCAGGTCGTAGCCGCGCTGATTCACCACCAACTCGATGGGGTGCACCTGCGCGAGGCCGGCTGCAAGAGGTTGCAGCGCGGCGCGCACGCTGGCGACAACGATCAGCGGGGCTGTTGCGGCATCCGTGTTCTCTTCGCCGGTGTTCTGCTCGCCGATTTTCTGCTCGCCCGGGTGCTGCGTAGCCCACTGGTCCAGGATGCGCAGAGCACGTAGGCGGGCACCGACAGTCTCGGCGCTCGGGCTCAGCCGCTCGTGCGGCAGGGTCTCCCAAGCCGGAAGGGCGAGGACCGTGGCGTCGGGAAGGTAGCTCGTGAACGCGGCGTAGACGGCATCCGCTTCTCGGCTTGTGGCAGTTATGGCGAGCAGCGTCTGGCGGGATCCTCCGGCTGCACGCTCCCGGAGGAGAGCGGCCAAAAGGGGAACCCGGAGCCCGTCGACGAGCGAGAAATCGGCGTCAGAGTCGGCCCGGCCGAGTGCTGTTTCGAGCGCAGAGGCGCGCGCCACCTCAGAAATTAACGCTGCACGACCCACTCGCCCCAGTCTAGGCCGTGGCTAGACCGGGCAATTGCGGGGGTATGTCCACGCGTCGTGGACGACGGCGCGTATATGCCCGGATTGACAACGACACTCGACGTGTTCGACCAAAGGGGCGAGCTCGGCTACGCGCGGTCGTGAAGGGTTATGAGGTACCCGTCCGGGTCTACGAAGGTGAACGTCCTGACCACATGCATCGCGTCGCTGTCGGGCGAGTAGACCGGCGCGGCAGCTACTCCTTGGGGGCGTGGAAGCGCTGCTGTGCCCCCGACAGGCCGTCGGTTACGAGGTGTTCGGTCGCATCCACCGCATCGGACAACAGAGACGGCAGTGCGACCCGCTCGGCGGAGGTGAACGGCTTCAGAACGAAATCCGCCGCATCCTGACGACCGGGCGGACGACCGATACCAATTCGGACGCGCGTGAAATCCGGGCCTACGGCCGCAGCAATGTCGCGGATGCCGTTGTGGCCTCCGTGCCCGCCACCGACCTTGAGACGGACAGTGTCAAACGGAATGTCGAGCTCATCGTGCAGCACGATCAGACGATCGAGTTCGAGCGAGTAGAACCTCAGCAGCGCCGCAACCGGCCCGCCCGACAGATTCATGAAGGTATTCGGTGCCGCGAGCACGAGTTTGGGGCCACCGGGCGTGAGACGTCCCTCAGCAACCAGAGCGTTCGACTTATGCGTCTTGAACGTCGCGCCGAGGCGGGCCGCAAGTTCGCTCAGGGCCATGCGGCCCACATTGTGACGATGGCTGGCGTAGTCGGGCCCGGGGTTCCCGAGCCCGACTACGAGCCAGACATTGTCGGGAATCGTTACTCCGCGGCGTCTTCGGCGGCCGGAGCCTCGTCGGCCGCGGGGGCCTCAGCCGGCTCGGCTTCGTCAGAGGTGCCGAGGTCGACGGCGGCGGGCACCGAGATGGCGACGACGAGGGTGTCGGGGTCAGAAATAAGCGACGAGCCCGCGGGTAGCTTCACGTCCTTGGCGAAGATCTGGGTGCCGTCCTCGGCACCCTCGATGTCGACCGTGACGCTCTCGGGGATGTGCGTGGCCTCGGCCTCAAGCGACAGTGTGTTGGCGTCGAGCGAGGCGATAGTGCCGGATGCCGACTCGCCGTGAACGTGCACCGGGACGTCGATGATGACCTTCTCGCCCTTGCGGACGACGACCAGGTCGAGGTGCTCGATGATCTGGCGCACCGGGTCCTTCTGCACATCCTTGACGAGCGCAAGATGCGTCTTGCCTTCGAGGTTGAGCTCGAGCACCTGGTTGGCCTTGCGCAGGATGAGGCTGACCTCATGGCCTGGCAGCGTGACATGCACGGGGTCGGTTCCGTGACCGTAGATGACCGCGGGAATCTTGCCAGCGGCACGGATGCGGCGGGCGAAGCCCTTGCCGAAGTTCTCGCGGGTCTCAGCGACCAGCTTGTTGTCGTCAGCCATAGCTGTACTCCTTAGTTGTGAGGCAGGGCCTCTGTCTGAATATTTCAACTCGAACGCGCAACTGCGTGAGGAAAGACAATGAGTCCTGTCCACCGCGTCGATTACGGATGCCCTGCATGACGCGCAGCATCCCTCGCCGAAGATCAGACCTGAGCTTACACGCATACGGCGAAGACGAGCTTTCGGATCGCGTAGCCTGGTACACATGTCTGAACGCGTCGTTCCCACCGCCAACATCGGAGTCGTCGGACTGGCGGTGATGGGCTCGAACCTGGCACGCAACCTCGCCAGCCGCGAAGGCAATACCGTCGCCGTGTTCAACCGCTCCTATGAGCGCACCGAGACCCTGCTTACCGAGCATCCCGAGGCGAATTTCGTACCGGCTCGCGATTACGCCGAGTTTGCGGCGGCGCTCACGACCCCGCGCACGGCCCTCATCATGGTGCAGGCAGGCCGCGCAACAGACGCCGTTATCGACGAGCTGCTGGCCGTGTTCGAGCCCGGCGACATCATCGTCGACGGCGGCAATGCGCTGTTCACTGACACCATCCGACGCGAGAAAGCCGTCCGTGAGACGGGCATCAACTTCGTCGGCGCCGGCATTTCGGGCGGCGAGGAGGGCGCGCTGCTCGGCCCGTCGATCATGCCGGGCGGATCCGACGAAGCCTGGACCACGCTCGGCCCGATCCTGAAATCGATAGCCGCAATCGCGGAAGGCGAACCCTGCGTCACCCACGTCGGACATGACGGCGCCGGGCATTTCGTGAAGATGGTGCACAACGGCATCGAATACGCCGACATGCAGCTCATCGCCGAGGCCTATGACCTGATCCGCCGCGGCACCGGCAAGTCCCCCGCCGAAATCGCCGACATCTTCGCCGAATGGAACGCCGGTGAACTCGAGAGCTATCTGATCGAGATCACCGCCGAGGTGCTTCGCCAGGTGGATGCGAAAACCGGTGAACCACTGGTCGACGTGATCCTCGACCAGGCGGGATCGAAGGGCACGGGCGTTTGGACGGTGCAGAACGCGCTCGACCTCGGCATCCCGGTGTCGGGGATCGCCGAGGCGGTTTTTGCACGGTCACTGTCGAGCAAGCCGGCCCAACGCGCGGCCGCCGCGTCACTGCCCGGCCCGGCAGAACCCGCCACGGTGGATGACGTTGAGGCCTTCATCGAAGACGTGCGCCAGGCCCTCTATGCCTCCAAGATCGTGGCGTATTCGCAGGGCTTCGACGAGATCGTCGCCGGCGCCGCGCACTACAACTGGGACATCAAGAAGGGCGAGATCGCCAAGATCTGGCGGGGTGGTTGCATCATTCGCGCACGCTTCCTCAACCGGATCACCGAGGCGTATGCCGACGACCCGGCGCTCGTGGCACTGATCACGGCTCCGTTCTTCGTTGATGTCGTGACCCGCACGCAGGAAGCCTGGCGTCGGGTTGTCGCGCACGCGGCGGCGGCCGGCATCCCCTCCCCTGCATTCTCGTCATCGCTCGCCTACTACGACGGCCTGCGCGCCGACCGTCTGCCTGCGGCGCTCATCCAGGGCCAGCGCGACTTCTTCGGCGCACACACCTACGGACGGGTGGATGCCGCGGGGACCTTCCACACGCTGTGGAGCGGTGACCGCACCGAGATCGAGGCAACACCCTCACACTGAGCGGAACGGTGACGACGAGTTACCAGACAGGGGCGTCGGAGCCCAGAGGGCGCGGTGCGCGATCCCATCGGACCGTCACTCCCGCGAGGCTGAATGGCGGCGGCAGGAGTGTGGCCGCACCCCATGGGGTTACCAGTTCTGTGCCGCGCGGCGAGTCGCGCTGTGTCTCGGGCGAGGCCACGCGATCCAGCGCCGCAGCGTGTTCAAGCTCAACGGCCGTGCGCGCGAGCGACAACCGCGAGCGAGATCCGACTCCCGCACGCACCCGCGCCGCGAGACCCTGCAGGACGGCCGCAGCGGCGAGATAGCCGGTGGCGTGATCGAGCGCCTGGACCGGGAGAGGTGTGGGCCTGTCGGAAAGGCCCGCCAGGATCCCCGCCGCCGCGATGCCGGACGACATCTGCACGAGGCTGTCAAATCCACGTCGCGTGTGCCACGGCCCGGTGTGACCGTACGCGTCGAGTGACACGTCGACCAGGCCCGGCCGCGCAGCGCTGCGCACGTCATCGCCGAGGCCGAGGCGCTCAAGAGCATCGGCCCGATACCCGTGCACGATCACGTCGGCATGTGCAAGGAGCGCGAGCAGCTGATCATGCCCCGCCGGGTCCCGTGCGTCGAGCCGGGCCGTGCGCTTGCCCAGAGTCATTTCGGGCACCACTGCCGGCTCGTCCCAGTCGAGCGGATCAATGCGCAGCACGTCTGCTCCGAGGCCTGCCAGCAGCCTGGTTGCGACAGGCCCGCTCAGCACGCGCGTCAGGTCGAGGACCCGAAGCCCCGCTAGGGGCCGGGATACCTCGGGCCGCCATTGAGTGTCCACGGACGCGGCGCCGGAGTCACCCGCAGAACCGGGAACCTCCCTCGCGACGAGCGGTTCGCGCCCGACGGCCAAACCCTGTTCGTGCACGGCCCATGCGGCGGGCGAGCGCAGCTCAGCGGCACACCCACCCTCGGCAACAACTGCCGATTCGATTTCGCGAGCGGTCCAACTCGACACCGCGGCGGCAATATGTTCGCGCTGACCTTCACCCCCAAGAACACGCAGGGCTGCGGCACGGTGATGGGGCGCGTTGGTGTGCAAGCGCACCCACCCGTCGACGGTGGCGTAGTCGCCGGCAATCGCATCCCACGGCGAAGGCAGGGACCACCC
>DATMIW010000047.1:0-6026 GCA_035554115.1 Pseudolysinimonas sp.
GCTGATCGAGTACTCGACGGCGGTCTGGTTCACCACGGGGAGGCTGCCGGGGAGGCCGAGGTCGACCGGGGTGATGTAGGTGTTGGGGGCGGCGGATGCGGTGTCGGCATCGGCGGCCGGGCCCGCGGGGTTGGGCGCGTCAGAGAACATCTTGGTCTTCGTGCTGAGCTCGACGTGCACCTCGAAACCGAGCACCGGCTCGTACAGCTCGAGGGCCTTATCGAAGTCCATGAGATCTGCCTTGGCCATGGGGCGATTCTATCGGGGGTGGTGTGGGTGCTCGGTCGCCTGCGTGCTCGGAGGGAGGTGGGGGCGTCCCCTCCTCCCCAGGCCTACGCTCAACGACCTTTCCCAAGATTCCCTCACCCCTCTAGAACATATATTCGAAACTTGCGAGAATAGACGCATGACCGATCCGGCAGAACTCATCGAAACGCGCGACCACCTCGCGTCTCTCGCTGACCTGTCGCGCGCGTTCTCGCCCCTGCCAGTCGACGCCCTCTCTGCCGACGAATTGCTGGCTCGCCAACACGAGGTGTCCGAGGTGGTCCGTCGAGGCCAGGCACAGCTCGCGGTCATCGCGGCTCGCATCGCACACCTCTCTCGACGCGAACTCGGCGACGAGGGACTCGCCCGTCGGCTCGGGGTTCGTACCCCGGAAGCCTTGGTCCAGAGCGCGACCGGAACCTCCGTCCGCGAGGCCCAGGCCATGATCCGTGTCGGATCACTCCTCGCGCATAGTTCACCTGCCGCGTCCGACTCCGCGGGTTCCGATCCCAGCGACCCGGCTTTCCATGATCCGGATGCGACTCCGTGGCTTCACGAGGTCGCGGCAGCGGTGGCGGCGGGTCGGCTTTCCCTCGCGGCGGCCGACGTCATCCGCACCGGACTTGGATCCCCCAACGCTGCCGTCCCTGCCGCCGCCCTCGCGGACGCAGCCATCGCGCTGCTGCACGACTCCGCGTCCCTCCCCCTCGAACAGCTCGCCGCACGTGCCCGCCAAACCCGCGCGGCTCTCGACGTCGCGCAGGTGCGGGCCACCGAAGAAGAGCTGCGCAGCCGCCGCTATCTGCGCATGACCCCGAACGGCGACGGCATGACGCGCATCCACGGCCTTCTCGACCCAGAATCCGCCGCAATCGTCGTCTCTGCCTACGACGCTGCCCTGTCGCCGCGACGCGGGCCGCGTTTCGTCGACCCCGAGGAGCGCGAGCGCGCCGAAGAGCTCGTCCGGGACGAACGCACCAACGAGCAGCTTGCCGCCGACACCTTCGTCGAGCTGATCCGCATCGGCACCGCGGCCGACACCGGCGCCGTCCTGGGTGCGCGGCGCCCGTCGGTGCAGGTCCTCGTCACCGACCGAGACCTCCACGCTCGCGAGGGGATGGCGTTCATCGAAGGCCAAACCGACCCGGTCAGCATCGAAACTGCCACCCGGCACGCGTGTTCAACCGGGTATGTGCCGATCCAATTCGATGACACGGGCCAGGCCATGAACGTCGGTCGCGACCAGCGATTCTTTACCCAGCGTCAAAGGCTCGCCCTCGCCGCCCGAGATGGCGGGTGCCGAATGTTCGGCTGCGATCGACCACCCTCCTGGTGCGAAGCCCACCACATCGACGAATGGCAAAACGGCGGACGAACCGATCTCGCCGACGGAATCCTGTTGTGCCGACATCATCACCTCTGGGTGCACAATCACGGCTGGCGTATCGTGCGCGGCAAGGGTGATTCCGGTGATTACTTCGCTGTGCCACCCGCGTCACGCGACCCCGAACGCCGTCCGATCCCGCTTCCCACCAAGAGTCCGGCGGCGCGGCGGCTACTCGCTCCGTCGGGTAACGGCAGCGGCTCAAAGCCGGGGCGACGCCAGACGCCAGCGCCACGGCCGACGCCGACGCGATCTCAGACTGACCGGACAGCAAGGAACTGGATCGGCACCTCAAGCAGACGCAACGGACCATGCGGCCCTTCCCCATCGAGCAGCAAAGAATCGCCCGGCTCCATCTCGTACTCATACGCACCATGCCCATAGATCATGCGACCCGAAAGCATGTACAGAAACTCGGTACCCGGATGCTGGAACAGCGGAAACACATCCGACGCATTGGTGAGAGTCACCAGCGTCGGCTCGACCGAATCGGGCACATCCTTCAGAGCACCCAACATCCGGTACTCATGCCCGTGCTGACTGCCACTACGAATGCTGACACTCCCACCACCGTGCTTCGTGAACGACGCATCCCGATCGGACTCGGCCCCCCGAAACAGCGCGGTCACCGGAACATTCAGCCCATCCGCCAAGCGCTGCAAGGTCGTCAGCGAACTCGACGTACCGGCACTCTCGATCTTCGAAACCATGGCCTTCGACAAACCGGTCTTCGCGGCGAGATCTGCCGCCGACATCCCCGCCTCCAGACGGTACGACCGCACCTGAGTGGCGATCGTCTGCTCCAGCGTGCCGGGCGAATCGCCGGGCACTCGCTCATCTGTCATCTGCTCATCCTAAAAAGAGCCCTCGCGCGACTCGTGCCCTGGATCACGCGACACCTTCATCATGCGATCAGGTCAGCCAGAACATCAGCCAGCGCAACCGCACCGGCTTCGGCATCCGCGTCCTCGGCGTACTCCTCGGGCGAATGCGAAATGCCCGAGGGGTTCCGCACAAACAGCATCGCCGTCGGCAACATGGACGCGAGCACCCCCGCATCATGCCCAGCACCGGTATCGAGAATGGGCGCATCCGGCAGCACACGGGCGAGACGATCCCGCAACGGCGCATCGAACGCCACCGTCGCACTGAACGACTCCTCGACTAGCTCCGCCGAACATCCCTCCTCAGCACTCAGCTGTACCGCCGCGCCACGAATCAGCTCGACAATCGCGGCGGTCACCAGATCGTCCGGATGCCGCACATCCAGCCACACATCGACCCGCGACGCGATCACATTCGTCCCGCCCGGCACGGGAACAATTCGCCCGACCGTAGCCCGCGCAAAAGGATGCGACCGAGCAATGTCGCGCACCGCCTGGATCACACGAGCCGCCGCCACAATCGGGTCGCGTCGGTCCTCCATCAGGGTCGTCCCGGCATGGTTTCCCTCACCGTGGATGCTGATACGCCAGCGCCCGTGCCCCAGAATCGACGACCCGATCGCGACGGGCCGATCGAGATCGATGAGACCCCGCCCCTGCTCGACATGCAGTTCGACGAAGGAACTCACCGAATCGAGAAAACCGGTATCGACACCGAACCGCTCCGGATCCAGTCCGTTGCGTCGCGCGAGATCGCCGAAGGTGTCACCGTTCTCGTCCTTCAAAGCGAGAGCTCGCACCGGATCGATGGCGCCACTCAGCAGACGCGAACCGAGACATGCCACCCCGAACCTCGACCCCTCCTCCTCGGGGAAGACCGCAACGACCAAGGAGCGCACGGGTTGGATGCCGCGACGCTTCAGGTGGTCGACGGCAATGAGCGACGACGCCACCCCGAGCGGTCCGTCGAAGGCGCCACCACCGGGCACCGAGTCGAGGTGGCTGCCAGTGAGGACGGCACCCTGAGGGTCGGCTGAAGCAGGGTCGGCTGAAGCAGGGTCGCCTGAAGCTAACGCGTCGGCGCCGGGCGAACCAGCGGCACCCGCACCCGACCCGTGCCACCACGCCTGGATGATGCCGTTCGCATCGGTGTGCACATCGAGACCGCGGCGCGTAGCGTGCGCGATGAACCATTCCCGCAGTTCCAGCTCGGCACTCGAGAACACCGGACGCGAGTACCCGCCCCGTGTACGGTCGGCCCCGATCGACGCGATCTCGGCGAGAAGCCCGGTCACAGTGTCGGCCCGCGCGCCAGAACGCACCTCGGTCAGGGTGTCACTCATTCAGGGTCTCCGGTCGATGAGGCCTGGTCGGGCTTCGTGACGTCGGCACCGGCGGGGGTCGGGGTCGGGGCCGGCACACCGGGCACACCGTCGCTCGCCCCACCCATCAGGTCACGGCCCATCAGGTCACGGCCCATCAGGTCACGACCCATCAGCTCACGACTCGGCCGGAAGATCGCCGGAATGTCCTCCGCCCCCGCAGCCCCGGTCGCCAAATCGGCCGCGAAACGACCGAGCAGCGGCGCGAACTTGGCACCGTGTCCCGAACACGGTGACAGCACCGTGATGCCGTCGACGCGATCGATGACGAAATCCTCGTTCGGTGTCATCGTGAAAAGACACGTCGTTTCGGCATACGGGGTCGGGTCGAGCCCCGGCAGAAACTCCCGCACGAAAGCGATAACGCGTTCGCGGTTCGCAGGGTCCAGAACCTTGTCGTGGTGCGCCGCCGAGCCGATGTGCCGACCCGCCGCGTACTCGGCAACTTTCTGTCCGCGACCATCCGCGTCACGCCCACCGGGCAAGCCATACACCTGGATCTCGTCCGACTTGTAGATGAAGGTCGGCCAACTCCCCGCCTGGCTCACATCACGGTACGGGAAGTGATAGGCCTGCTCCTGCGTCACCTCGAGCGCCGGGAACGCGGCCAGGAACTCATCCGGAATCGGCAACTCACGCAGCAAATCGGGTAACCAACCCCCCGCGCAGACAATGAGGTTCTCGGCGTGCACCTCGTCACCCGTCGCCGACGTCAGCAGGTACCCCGAATCGGCGGCGGTGATCCGCGAAACGTCCCATCCGGTGAGCACGGTTGCACCGTCCGCGGTCGCCAGATCGAGCATCGCCGCAACCGAATTGTGCGCATCGATGACCCCTGCACCGGGATGCCACAGGACCGAGGTGTCGAAGTCGAATCCCTCGAAACGTGCCTCAGCGTCGGACTCGGTGAGCAACTCGTTCTCGACACCGCTCTCGGTCAGGACGCGGGACAGACCTTCCGGATCACGGATCCCCCCAAAGTCCACGGCCCCCGTCGGTGTGATCAACTGGCGCCCGCTGAGAGCCTCGAGTTCGTCCCACCCGACCTTCGACTGCTGAACGAGTTCGGTATACAGCTCCTCCGCATACGCGTAACGGAATATACGTGCCGAGCCGTGCGAACTGCCCAGGTCGTTGGCGGGGATTGTGCGTTCCAGAACTGTCACATCGTTGCCGTCGGCTGCGAGTCGCCATGCGGCTGCAGCTCCGGTGAGGCCAGCGCCAATAACGGCATAGTCGGTGTGGATCATCGGGTCTCCTGACCTTGGAGGTGAATCTGGGCGTCGCGGTGGAGACGACCACGGGGGTCGCCCTGGAGGTGACTGTGAACGGGCTCACGCGGTGAACTGCTGCTGACATACACAGCCGCCATGGTCGCACGATCACAGATGAGCGACATGCCCCGACGTCCCGGTTCGACGATCCCATGCCGGGGAACTCGACGACCATCTGCGAGCCGAGCCGAGCCGGAGAGGAGCATCACGAGTCGCGGCGGCTGAGCGAAGGTGAGCGTACCGTCGCGTCGAACAACACGGACATGTCCGCGAGCTCGCGAGCGATGGACGAAGAGGTTGAGCGCACGCGCATGTCGACCGTTCAGCCGCACACGAACGGGTGCCTCGCCGGCAAAGCGCAGTGACTGGCCGTGGCTCAGTTCGTAGCGGCTGGTGTGGGTGGCGCTGTCGAGGCTCAGACCGACGCGGTAGTCCGACGCAATCACGAACTGCCGGTCATAGCCCGCGTAGGTCGAGAAGTCGGCGTCGCTGGTGAGTTCCGCAACACTCACGCGCCACACCAGCTCAGTGGGCTTAGCCAGCTCGGCGGGGTCAGCCCGTTCAGCGCTGGGCGACGCCGCGACCTCGCGCGACACCCCCGCCCCGTTGCGCCACGGGGTGGCGGCAAACTCGAGGAGGCTCCGTACTCCAGTACCTCTCAGCCCAGCAGGCCCCGGCGCAGAACCTGCCGCTACTGTCCGGGAATCCACGAGGTCCCGGCCAACGGCACACCTGCCATGGCAGCCGACTCGACGGTGAGCGCGACGAGGTCTTCCGGTTCCAGATTGTGCAGATGCGATTTGCCACACGCCCGCGCAATGGTCTGCGCCTCAAG
>DATMIW010000048.1:0-5603 GCA_035554115.1 Pseudolysinimonas sp.
GTCGTACGATGACTGTGCGCTACTGCCGGCCCGGCGCGCTCATCGGCGCCCTATCGCTGTTCGTCACCCGCTTCACCAGTCCGGTGGCGACACAGGCACTGGTGGACGCCGAGCTCCTGAGGTTGTCTCCAGCCGTCGTTCGCCGGGCAGTTGCACGTAATATACGAGTTGCTCAAGCCTTCCTCAGCGAGCTCAGCGAACGGGTGCTGAGCTTCGTAGACGAGATCCCTGGCAACACCTTCACAACCGTGCGCCAGCGTGTCGCACGACATCTGCTCGACCTCGCCGCACAGCGTGGACCTGACCGTGAGGCGATGCCCGAGATCGTCGTACCGGTCACTCAACAGGAGCTGGCCGATGCCGTGGGGACGGCGCGGGAGGTAGTCGTACGGGTGCTGCGGGAACTTCGCCGGGATGGCGTGGTACGTACCGAACGCGGCTACATTGTGATCTTGGATCCGGCCCGGCTCGTCCCGGGGCATGAGTGGAACTGAAGTTCCTGACAGCGGCGCCGCCGAGGTCGACACTCAGAGCATGACCACCTTGGCCAGGCCCCAACACGTCCCGATTGACAAGCGCGCCACCGACGAACTCGTGACGACGCTACGCGGTGAGCTCATCCGTCCGGGTGACGGCGGCTACGAGCAACAGAGACAGGTGTGGAACGGATCGATCGATCGACACCCGGCGCTGATCGTGCGCTGCGCCGGCGTAGCGGACGTCAGAGCCGCGATAGGTTTCGCGAGGACGCATAACCTCCTCGTCGCGGTACGAGGCGGGGGGCACAGCTTTCCTGGTTATTCCATCTGCGACGGTGGCATAGTCATCGACTTATCGCTGATGAAGGGGATCCGGGTGGACCCCGCGGCTCGAACCGCTCGTGTGCAAGCCGGAGTGCTTCTAGGCGAGCTCGACCGAGAGACGCAGGCGTTCGGGCTCGCAGTAACCACTGGCATCGTTACCCACACGGGTGTGGCCGGCCTGACACTCGGGGGCGGCCTTGGCTGGATCATGCGCAAGCATGGGCTCACGATCGACAATCTGCTCTCGGTTGACATCGTCACCGCTGGCGGCGAATTGCTGAAGGCCAGTCAGACCCATAATGCCGATCTGTTCTGGGGGGTGCGCGGCGGCGGTGGCAACTTCGGAATCGTGACCGAGTTCGAGTTCCAGCTACATGCGCTGGGACCGGAAGTCTTCGCCGGACCGATCTTCTGGCCGATGCGTGATGCTCCCAAGGTGCTCCGCTTCTACCGCGACTGGATCGCCGACTGCCCGGATGAGCTGATGACAATCGTCGTGCAGCGGCGAGCTCCGGCACTCCCCATCGTGCCCGCCGAGCTGGTCGGAAAGCATGTGATCGCCGTGGCCGCCTGCTACGCCGGCCCCATGGAAGACGGCGCACGGGCCATGCGTCCCTTGAAGTCGTTCGGCCAGCCCTTGCTCGACCTATGCGGGCCCAAGCCGTACCTGGTTCATCAGTCGATGTTCGATGCCGGCTTTCCGCATGGTTGGCGGTACTACGTCCGATCCTGTGACGTCGCCGAGCTCAACGACGACGTGATCGACATCGTCGCCGAACGTGGCCGTCAGATCGTATCGCCGATCACGAGCATTGCCCTGTGGCAAATGGGTGGAGCGGTCGCACGCATCGGCGAGAACGAGACCGCCTTCAACGGACGCAGCGCCGGCTTCACGTTTAACATCAACGGCAACAGCGAGACTGCGGACGGCTTCGACGCCGAACGCGATTGGGCGCGTGCGTATTGGTCGGCACTGGCGCCCTATCACACCAGCACTTATGTGAACTTCCTGATGGACGAAGGCCCGGAGCGCATCCGTCAGGCGTACGGGGCGGCGAAGTACAACCGGCTCAAGACACTCAAAAGCACCTATGACCCGGAGAACTTCTTCCGCCTGAATCAGAACATCCCGCCCGTCTAGCTGCTCATCCACGAGATGCGTCCCCCGGCGGCGCCTCGGGGTCCCACTGCAACGGCGTCCAAAACTGAGCTGGTGGACCCGAACCCGTAGAGACAATGCAAGCGCCACATCTACGCTAATGGACCGGAAGGACGCTCGGCCCGACCTACGGACCAGAAGGTCAGTACAGCAGCGAAGTACGGCAACGACCGCGCGCTCTAAGGCGTTCGGCTTCGTCCAGATGCGTCCGGACGAGGCTAAACAAGGCTACGAGCGGCTGCTGCGCGGAGTTCGGGACGAAGACGTCGCAGATTCAAATCCTGTCACCCCGACCAGTGGAATGCCTGTCAGGTACATATTTGCATAGATCTTCATCGTGACCGCCTGGTCGGCATGCCGAAGCAATCGCATGATCACGCGCGGATGTACATCTAGATCGACAAGCAGCGTGGCACATGCGTTATTTGCCTGAACGGAGATCCCTGGAACCCCCGATCCGGTGCCGTACAAGCCGCCGATCGAGCCCGATTTGGGGTGATCGACCCAACGACGTCCACAGACGTCCAATTTTCCGTAAAAATATGGATTTTGCACTTCGGCGAATTTCGGTGGAACCCAATGGTGGTCAGACCGATAGCCAAACTAAGCGAAGAGACTTGCTCATGGCCCGCCCGAGATGTCAGTGTGGCCGGGCGCCCGGCATCGCGCCCTCGGCAAGCTTGATCCGCGTCCAGACGTTCATGTGTTGACCACGACGCCGACGATCTCGAGGATCTACTCCAGGTGGAAGGTCGTGTGCCGGCACCGCTGAAGGCCGAGCCGTCGCTAGCCGAAGGTGAAGACGTACGCCTCGACGCCCGGATCGAGGAATACGATCTCGAACATGCGGTCCGTGATCGACCCGGGCTCGCGCACCAGCTGATAGAGCCGTGGCTGGACCAGCGTTCCCCGGCCCTCCTCGTCGACGTCCAGCCCATGGGCTGCGCCGGGCGCTTCGCCGTCGACCAGCACGCGGAACGGGATGGCCGTGCCCGCCCGCGAGCGCAGGACGAGATGGACGTCGCGCGCATGGAAGCGGAAGGCGATTCGCCCCGCGGCTTCGTTCAGCACGCTCGCTCGCTCTTCGATCGTCCAGTTTCCGCCCAGGGCCCAGGTGTTGAGTTGCAACGACTCGGGCGCGACGTAGCTGCGGGGCTCGTCGTATGCGACACCGCCGGGAGAGTCGAGGTTCTGCCCCTGCGCGTAGCCGAGGTAGGTCTCGGGAGAGCGCAGGTTCGTCCAATCGGCTTGCGCCTCGAATCCGTTGGGCGCGACAGAGACGAGCTCGTTATCGATGCCGTCGCCTGCGGCCTCGCGCAACAGGTGCTGGATCATCCACTCGGCTTCGTCGTACTCGCCCTCGCCGAAGTGGTGGTACCGGATCCGGCCCTCCGCGTCTGCGAGATAGACGGCCGGCCAGTACCGGTTGGCGAAGGCGTTCCACACCCCGTAGTCGGTGTCGAGCGCAAGCGGGTACTCGACTCTCATGGCCTGCGCGGCCTCGCGGACGTTTTCGACCTCGCGCTCGAACGGAAACTCCGGCGTGTGGACGCCGACGACGACGAGCCCGAGGTCGCGATACTTCTCGGACCACGCGCGCACGAATGCCAGCGTGCGGAGCCAGTTGATGCAGGTGTACGTCCAGAAATCGACGAGAACGACCCTCCCACGCAGCTCCGCCGGAGTGAGCGGCGAGGAATTCAGCCAGCCGGTCGCCCCGTCGAAACCAGGTAGGTGGCCCTCGACGGGCAACGGGGCTGTGCGCGGATGGCGGCGCGCGCCGAAGAGGCTCACGGCCCGCGACCTCCGGCTTGGAGGACGGACAATGGTGTCATTAGCGCAGTGAGCTGAACGCAGCTCGCATCTCGGTGGCGAAGAGGTCGGGCTCTTCCCACGCGGCGAAGTGGCCGCCCTTCTCGACCTCGTTGAAGTAGGCGAGGTCGGGGTAGACCGCCTCGACCCAGCTGCGCGGAGAGGCCCAGATCTCGCCGGGGAATGTGGTGAAGCCGACCGGCACGGTGCCCGCCGGAGGAGCCTGGCCGCTCGCAAGCGCTGCGACCAGCGCTCGTCCGTCCTCCCAATACGACCGGGCCGCCGATGCTGCGGTGCCGGTCAGCCAGTACAACGTGATGTTGTCGACGATGGTGTCCCGGGTGAGATTGCTCACGGGCTCGCCGTCGACGAACGCGCGGGAGATCTTGTAGTAACTGTCCGTGTCGTGGTCGAGCAACCAGGCCGCCAGCGCGACGGGTGAATCCAGCAGGGCGTAGCCGATCGTCTGCGGCCGCGTTGCCATCTCGAGGAAGTAGCCGAAGCCGTCCTGCCTGAAGGTGGCGAACGCCTCGGCCGCTGCGCGTTCCTGTTCGGATTGCTTGGGCAGTTGATCACCGATTGCGAGCACCGCCGTGAGCAGGTTCAGGTGGTAGCCAACCAAGCCCTCGACCGCCTGGCGGCCCATCAGGTCCGTGACGAGGGCGCCCACGTCGCCGCCCTGGGCGACATAGCGGGTGTAGCCGAGGCGGTGCATCAGCTCCGCCCACGCGCGTGCGGTGCGGCTGGCGTCCCAGCCGAGCTCGGCCGGCTCGCCGGAGAAGCCGTAGCCGGGCAGGGACGGCAGCACCAGGTGGAATGCGTCCTCGGCGCGTCCGCCGTGGGCGGTCGGGTCGGTGAGCGGGCCGACGGTCTCGAGAAGCTCGATGACCGAGCCGGGCCAGCCGTGCGTCATGATCAGTGGCAACGCGTTCTCGTGCCGAGACTTGACGTGGATGAAGTGGATCCGGACCCCGTCGATCTCGGTCGTGAATTGCGGAAGTGCGTTGAGCTTCGCCTCGGCTTTGCGCCAGTCATATTCGGTCGTCCAGTAGCGGGCAAGCTCCTGCAGCGCCGCCAGCTGCACACCCTGGGAGCGGTCTGGAACGAGCTCTCTCGAAGGCCAGCGCGTCGCCTCGATCCGGCGTCGCAGCTCAGCGAGCTCCTCTTCGGGAATCTCGACCTGGAAGGGACGTATGTCGATGGCGGTCTCGGCGGCAGAAGTCATGACGATCTCCGTACTGGAAGGCGGGGGCGACGACATAATGTCTGGTCCGGGAATTTTTTACGCTACTCCTGCCGGCGGGGGCATAGCAACGAATGGCACCAGATCGAGTCAAGGCCGCTCTGCACTCGTTCGCCACACCTACCTCGCGCTCGTCTCTAGCGCGTACTTCTCTCTACATCAGCCCATCATCGCCATACATCAGCAAGGATCAGGCATGCGAGTCCGCGGCGAGGAGATCGACTTTGCGGTGGCCGGGCATGGCCTCCTTGATCACGTTGTCGCCACGTTAATTCACTGATGACCGACGATGGGATGCGGCGCGTACGGCTCTTCCAAGTAGGTGACCTCGTCCTCAGCCAGGGCAACGGACAGCGCGCCGACGGCATTTTCCAGATGCGTGATCTTCGTTGCCCCGATGATGGGCGCCACCACGGGCTTCTTCTGTAACAACCAGGCAAGCGCGATATGAACGCGCGGAACCCCAAGCTTGTCCGCGAGTACCGCCACCCGCTCCACGACCTGTCGATCTGTTTCAGCGGTCGCGTCGTACTTGGTTTTCGCGATTTGATCGGTTTCGGACCGAAGCGTGCTTTCCGACGACCAG
>DATMIW010000049.1:0-18465 GCA_035554115.1 Pseudolysinimonas sp.
CTCGATCCTTCGGGCCGCATCCGCCAGCCCGACATGGTCGAGCAGCAGTGCCGCCGAAAGGATCGCCGCCGTGGGGTCGGCCTTCTGCTGCCCCGCGATGTCGGGAGCGGAACCGTGTACCGGTTCGAACATCGAGGGGAACGCGCCGTCGGGGTTGATGTTGCCCGAGGCCGCCAGCCCGATACCGCCGCTGATCGCGCCGGCCAGATCGGTGAGGATATCGCCGAAGAGATTGTCTGTGACGATGACATCGAATCTAGCAGGGTCGGTGACCAAGAAGATTGTCGCGGCGTCGACGTGTAGGTAGTCCCAGGTGACGTCGGGATGCCGTGCCGCTTCTTCGCCGACAACCCGCGCCCAGAGCGCCCCGGCGTACGTCAACACATTCGTCTTATGCACGAGCGTGAGCTTCTTGCGGCGCTTCTCGGCCAGCTCGAACGCGTAGCGCACGACCCGCTCGACGCCGAACGCCGTGTTGATGCTCACTTCGTTCGCGATCTCGTGCGGTGTTCCGGTGCGGATGCTGCCGCCGTTGCCGACATAGGGCCCCTCGGTGCCCTCCCGCACCACCACGAAGTCGACCTCACCAGGCTCGGACAGCGGGCTCGTCACCGAGGGCATAAGCGTCGTCGGTCGCAGGTTGACATAGTGGTCGAACGCGAAACGCAGCCGCAGCAGCAAGCCGCGCTCGATGATGCCGCCTACCAGGCGCGGATCACGCGGGTCTCCCCCGACGGCGCCCAGCATGATCGCGTCATGTTTCGCCAGCCGAGCCAGATCGTCGTCGCCCAGAATCTCGCCGGTATCGAGGAAGTGGCGCGCGCTGAACGGGTAGTCGGTCGTGACGACGGTGGCGTCGGCACCCACGGCGGCCTTGAGAACGGTGAGAGCCTCGGCTGTGACCTCTGGCCCGATGCCGTCTCCGGCGATAACGGCGATGTCGAGAGTTCGGGTCACAGGGGCTCCAGCACGGTGTCGTTCAGATTCTTGTCAGTCGGCTCCCAGGAAGGGGAGTTGGGCCGCAAATTACGGGCCTGGCAACCTGCCTAGCCTAGTCGCGGAGCTGGCGTATCGACGCGATCCGGGGTTAATCGCAAAACCGCCCCTACTGTCGGGGACATGAGTATCGGACTAGGAATTTTCTTGTTTGTCGTCGGAGCAATCCTGACGTTCGCGTTGAACTTCGAGGTCACCTGGATCGACCTTGACCTGGTCGGCTATCTGTTCATGGGCGCCGGGGTCATCATCACGATCATCGGTGTGATTCTCTTGGCACGTCGCCGCCAGACCGTCACGACCGCGCGTCGCTCGGTCGATCCGGTCAGCGGCGAAAGCGTTGAGCAGCGGTCGACGACGACCGCAGGCGACAACGAACTGCCGTAACCACCACCGCCAGACTCTGCTGCGCGGCGACGGGGGTCCCTGAAAGCCGAGCTCGCTAGAGCTCGACCAGGTCGATGCCGCGCAGCAGATCGGCGTCAATGCTCGTCCGCAGCTTCTCTAGAAGCTCTTCGGGCACCGACGAGTCGACTGTCAACACACTCAACTGGTGGCTACGCACGCTCGTGAGCGCAAGCTGCATGCCGGCGATGTTGATGTTCGCGTCGCCGAACTCTTTACCGAAGATTGCCACAATGCCGGGGCGGTCTTCGTAGATCATGACGACCAGGTGCTCCGCGATCGGCACATCGACGTCGAAGCCGTTGAGCTCGACAATGCGCGGGACCTGCTTCGTGCCGACCAGCGTTCCCGAAACGGATACGGTCTCGCCACCGGCAACGGTGCCGCGGATTGTCAGAACGTTGCGGTACTCCTCAGAGGTCTCGTCCGTGGTCAGACGCACGGGAATGCCACGGGCCTCGGCCAGCAGCGGAGCATTCACGTAGCTCACCGAGTCGGTGACGATCTTCGAGAAAACACCCTTAAGCGCCGCGAGCTTGAGCACATTGACGTCGAATTCGGCGATCTCGCCGCGCACCTCGACGTCGATTGTCGTAATGGGGCCAGACGCAAGGCCCGCAAAAACCTGGCCGAGTTGTTCCATGAGCGGGATGCCGGGGCGCACACTCTCGTCGATCGCACCACCCGCGACGTTGACGGCATCCGGCACCAGTTCACCGCCGAGCGCGAGCCGCACCGATTTGGCGACGGCGACGCCGGCCTTCTCTTGGGCTTCATCGGTCGATGCGCCGAGGTGCGGGGTGAGGATGACGTTGTCGAGACCCAGCAGAGGCGATTCTTTCGGCGGCTCGCTGACGAACACGTCGAGGCCGGCGCCCGCGATCACCTTGTCGGTGAGCGCGTCAAAGAGCGCTTCCTCGTCGATCAGGCCGCCGCGGGCGACGTTGATGATGTACGCCGTCGGCTTCATGAGAGCAAGTTGCTCGGCGCCGATCATGCCCGTCGTCTCGGGAGTCTTGGGCATGTGGATCGTGATGAAGTCGGCCGAGGCGAGCAGCTCATCCAGCGACACAAGGGTGACACCCAGCTGCTGTGCGCGGGCGCTTGTGACGTAGGGGTCGTAGGCGATGACGTTCATGCCGAAGCCCTGCACGCGCTCGGTGATGAGACCGCCGATGCGGCCGAGGCCGATGATGCCGACAGTCTTTTCGTACAGCTCCACACCCGTGTACTTCGAGCGGGCCCAGGTGCCCTCGGCGAGCTTCGCGTGCGCGGCCGGGATGTGGCGGGCGAGGCTCAGGATGTGGCCGACCGTGAGCTCGGCGGCCGAGATGATGTTGGAGGTCGGGGCGTTCACGACCATGACTCCGGCCTGGGTCGCGGCCTTGATGTCGACGTTGTCGAGGCCGACACCGGCACGGGCGATGACTTTCAGCTGCGGTGCCGCGGCGATCGCCTCGGCGTCGACCTTGGTGGCCGAGCGCACCAGCACGGCGCTCGCGTCGGCGAGCGCGGCGAGTAGCGCGGGGCGGTCGGTGCCGTCGACGTTACGAACGTCGAAGTCGGGGCCCAGGGCCTCGACGGTGGCGGGCGAGAGTTCTTCGGCGATCACAACGATCGGCTTGGCCACAAATGGTCCTTACGGGCAGAGTCCACAGCACGGAAAACTCACGTGAGGGAGGGGGGAAGGGACGGGCCCATGCTATCGCAGGGTTGTGGTCGCCCAGGACCGTGGCTCCGACTAGGGGGGGACGCGATCAGTGAGTTTCAGCGCAGCGAAGTCACACAACGCCTGATCTCCGCAATTGACTGGACGCATTGTTGAATACTTCGGGTCCCGCGAGGACGCAATGTGAGCGCAAGAACAGCACACACGATTTCGCACTTCCCCGACCAATAAACCCAGGCACCGTCGCCGCACCAATCGATCCCGCCGACCCGACTTCGTTTCGATTTCTTTCGCCTGCTGAGCATGACCCCGCATATGAAAAGCGGACAAAGGCGACCTCGGCGCATTCACTGAGTTGCTGCCCGATCCGTATTCGACAACTCCACCGCCTAATCGTGCCGAACATCGAAGGCCCGCCCGACTGGTGTGGCTGAAGTCCCTCGCCACACCGTAGTTTAGCTACGAGGCGCTAGGACAGGCCGAGGCGCGGACCTGATCCTCGACAAGCCTTGATCGCAACCGTACCCGGCGAAGAGTTCGGGCCCAGCGGACATTTCGCCTACGACCGAAGGAAGGACTTCGTCAGGAGAATGCCAGAGCTTGTACTTCGCCGAGGATATTCCACGCGAACTCTTAAGTAGCAATCCGTTTTCTGAAGTCATTCGTGAATCTCTCGACCTCCCACTGCGGAAGCGAGAAGAAGGCGAACTTGCCTAGAGGCGAAAATCTCAATAACACCCGTCTATCTGGCGTTCCCTCCAGTTCGACCATTGAGTCGTCCGCTATGCGAACGGAAGCGATTTGATCAACGGAAATCAGACCCAAACACGCGTCTCGACTATCCAGGCGCAAAGTCCCATCGACAACAGAAAGCAAGGCCAATTGACTCTCGGCAACTCCACCCAGAGTAACTCGAACTACGTGTGCCAATACATCTCCTGAGGATGTCACTCTCCTACGAGCCCAGCGAGATCGCGAAAGGGGCACAAGCACGAGCGCAACAATTCCGACCACAGGGGCAATCGCATCAGCGATAATCCACCCCAAACCGAACGTCCAGCCACCAAGTATTTGCAGGGTCGGAATCAGTGCGGACAGCACCAAGACCACTAGCGCTGCTCTTGCGTTTGCGCCCGTCATGCGACGGCGGGTGCGCAACTGGGAGCCGTGGATCCTGCGGTACACGCAACGCTAGGCGGAAGTACTACAGGCACCATCAAATTAACGAGTCCCCCTAGTAATGAAAGTGTCGCGCGACCAATCGCGACCCTTACCGCACTGGCTATGCCCCCGAACGCATAGTCGATGTAGCCAGCTGCGGCTCCGCCTGCTGCCGACCTCGCCGCTCCTGAGGCATAGGCCGCCCGCTGATCCGAAGCCGATCCTCCGCTCCAGGCGACGTACGTCGAACTCAAAGTGCCCCCTACCGTTCCCCCTATTGTCGCCGATAACGCAAGACAGGCACCGGGCCCTACGTTCGCGGCCCCGGATAGGACGCAAATCCCCTTTCGGAGCGGTGTCGTGATAGCGATCGCGACCAGGGAACCGGCAAACACCTGAGGCCCATATTTTTTCTTGAGAGCTTTCGGCTTATGGACGGTAATCTTCGCGCAACCCCCCATAGAGCAGTGGCGCGCCGCCGCAGGGCACCCCCCTCGACTACAGCGCTCCCCACTCAAGTCGAAACCGTTGATCGGATCGCTCGGGTAGTCGTAGGCATTGCTGACGCCACCCTCAATTGGGTCGACTTCGAGGAACCGACCGAGTGCGGCGACATATTGCCGGGCACCCATCTCGAATGTCGCCACTGATCCGGAGTGTTCGTAAAGTTTCCGTGCCCCGCCCACCCAGGCGTAGTCGGCGCTGGAGTCTTTGATGGTGTCAGGTACAGCATCATCCGCCACGGTGGTGCCGACCTTCCCGGTGGTGGGGTCGATGGGTTGACCGAACGGGTCATACGAGAACCGGGCACCCTGGCGCACGCCCGCACCATCGGTAGTGACGATGACATCTCCGTGCAGATTCGGATATGACCAGGTCGTGGTCTGCCCGATGATCATCGACGCGCCACCGGGCAACCCGATCGTGACTTCCGACACCGCCCCCGCGTTGGTGAGGGTCAGCGCGGCCCCGTCCCCTGCTCCGGAGAAGCTGAACTTCGTCACCTCCGCCGGTCCCGTCGGCGGTGTCATCGTGCGCTTCACGACCCGCCCCGTCACATCACGGAGGTAGTCGATGACAGTGCCGTCGGTGAGGGTGGTTTTCACATGCTGATCTGACACGTCATACGCGAGAGTCTGATCCGCCAGCACGGTCGTGTTGCCGTGCGCGTCATACGCCAGCGACGCTCCCGGACCGGTGGTGGTCAGGTTCCCAGTCGCAACAGGGCCCCCACCCGCCGGCGCATTCGTCACGGTCGTCTGGGTGAGCCGGTCCGCGTTGTCGTAGCAATACGCCACCGAGGTCGGCGTTCCGCCATCGAAGGTGTCGGACGAGCTCGTGCGGTTGCCATTCTTCCCCGCGGCGGGGTTGGCGCCGCATCCACCCGATTGGGCGTACCCATAGCTGAGGGTGTGGCGCGGGATCGCCGCCGTCACCAGGCGACCGGCAGCGTCGAACGAATACGTTGAGGTCTCCGTCGCTGCATCATCGGTGAGGGTGTTCTGCACAATGCGACCCGACTGCGACCGCACGACCTGATCCGTGACCGTGTTCACCCCGGCTGCATCGGTATAAGCGTCCTGCGTCAACGTGAGGTCATCCCAGAAGACGGGGACCGGGCCCCCGCCCGAGTAGACGAATGTCACGTTATGGGTACTCGCCGTGGCGGTGAAGGTGTAGCTGAGCTGTTCCCATCCGTTGGTCGTGTGACGTGGCCACGACGAGTCAATATCCGCCACGCCGATCAAGATGTCAGCCAGCCCG
Organism: Pseudolysinimonas sp.; assembly: GCA_035554115.1. Taxonomy (GTDB): domain Bacteria; phylum Actinomycetota; class Actinomycetes; order Actinomycetales; family Microbacteriaceae; genus CAXTSE01. Next base: position 5,996 of record DATMIW010000049.1, read on the forward strand.
TTGGTGACACGCGAGGCGTCGACCCAGATCGAGACCGTGTATGAGCGCCCGACGACCAGGCCTGACACGGGCGTGGTCGCTCCGACCAGGCTGGAATCAGTCGTGTTGACCATGGCCAACGACTGAGAGCCCGAGTGTGGCCCGTCGCTCGACGTCGAAAGGCCGGTCAACGTAGACGTCCCTTCGAAATTCGAAATGCTCGACTCGAAACCCTCCTGGTAGACCACTGTCGCCGGATGGGTCACAGCTGCCACAGGGAACGACCAGCCCATCCCGGTCGTCGCGCCGGCCGCATTGCGGGTGATGGCAGACAGGCTGGTGCCGTTGGAGTAGGCCACGGACTGCAGGAGCTGGTTTGACGAGTAAACCGGGTCCGCCACCACCGTGCCGTTCACGCTGACCGTTTCGGTCTTGCCGTCGAGGTCGTAGGTGAACGCCTGCGTTGTCGCGACATCCGCCGCCGGATCGGTAATGACGGAGGTCACCCGACCAGTGAGCGGCTCATACGTCGGCGTGGTGACGGTGCCCCACACATCCGTGTAGCTCACGACACGACCGAGAAGGTCAATCGTCGTGGTGATGGTACCCACCGGGTCGGCAGTGTTGCCTACGAGTGGGTTACCACCGACCGCGTAGTTGCTCGTGACCGTGCGGGCCGCCGTGCTGCCATAAGCAGACAGATCGGATTGCGTGACGCGACCGCGTGCGTCGTAGGTCAGGCACGACCACGTCGCATCCCCTGAACGCTTCGTGCCCGCAGTGCGACCAAGAACGTCGTAGACGTACTCGGAGACGATCGGGCTGCCCGTCGCAGGTGCAGCGGTAGTGGTCGACTTGGTGAAGCCGTACTGCTTCGTGCCCGCTGGCACTCCACAGGTGGTCGTCGCCAAAGTCTCCGCGTCACCGTAATAGGTCGACGTCGTCGCAGTTGCCGCCCCAGAGGGCAGGGTGCGCGTCAGGCGTCGCAGCCAACTGTTCGCGGCCGCGGTCGGGGCCTCGAAAGTGGTCGAGGTGGTGAGACCGAGTCCCGCAGGGTCAACCGTGGAACTTGTCGCCGCCCGCAGCCACGGGGTCGAGCCGTAGCTGGTCGAGGTGGTGATCGCAGGTACCTGCGAGTTCGACAGACCCGATCCAGCCGGCACCGAGTCATCGGTTGTCGACCCGGTTTCCAGCCCGTAGTCGGGAGCCAGTTGCGCGCCTGGAATGGTCACCGCAGCTCCGCCCGCAGGGGTGACCCACTGCAGGGCGAGGCTGGCGTTGCCGGTGTCTTCGAAGTACTCAACCCGGATGGTGCGGCGCTCTCCCGCGGTGGGGATCACGATCGGGGTCGTCCCGGCGGCAACCGGTGCAGCCTGCACAGTCCAGTTATCGATGACGAGCACGTTGTCTACCCACACTCGGGTGCCGTCCCCGGCCAAAGTTTTCAGGGTGTAGGTGCCCGCCTGCGGGAAGGTGATGACGCCCGACAGACGTGCCGAGAACCCGTCCACCGGTAGCGCCGCGTTGGGGGATCCGGTAGCCCAGTCGCTCGCGACTGCCCCGCCTGTCGAACCGAACAGCCCCAGGCTGAACAGGGTCGGCGCGCCAGCCAGGTTGCGGTTTGCGTAGTACGTCGCGTGCAACCCGACCAGGCCCTGGTCGTAACTGGTGGACGAATGCGCCGGCAGGATGGCGCAGCTCGGAAGCGGCAGCCGGTTGGCGTCGAAACACGAAGCCGGGGCGGGACCATAACTGTCGGTCGGGCGATCCAGGGAGTCGTAGATCGTCGTGGACATCAGACCCTGCGAGTCGGTGGCCGAGAGCAGCATGTCCTTCTGATTCCACACCTGCGACGAGGTCAGACCCATCGCACTGGTGGAAGACGTGGCCCGCCAGGCGCTGTCATAACTGACAGTCGACGCATGGCCGCCCGGAACGGAGAGACCGGCAACGTCCACTGAGGTGGTACCTGCGCCATAGGTGTAGGTCTTCTTCGGGCGGTCCGCCAGAGTGATGCCGTCCGGAGCAGGCAGCGCTACCTCTGTGGCGCGCCCTTGCCCGTCGTAGACGAATGTCGCTGCATTCGCATCGGACGCGACACCTGAAGTCGCCGTCAGCCAGTCGTTGGCGAGGGAGTTCCGCACCGAGGTGATGCGGCCCGCGGTGTACCCGAAGGAGGTCTGCTCGGTGCCGGGATCGATGATCGACGACAGCTGCCCGGCCGAGTTGTACAACAGGGACGTTGTGTCATCCGCCCCGGCAACGTGACCGGGGTAGATGATGCGGCACAGCATTCCGGTCGGCGGGGCCGTGTAACCAGCCGGCACCAGACATGCTGATCCCGAGGGGCCAGCGTCGTTCAGTGCCAGGCCGACACCGACGGCGGTGTCACCCATGTAAGCGAATCGCACCTCGCGCGTGTAGGTCGCCGGCGACGAGCCCGCGTTCTTCGACACCGGGTCCGAGATGCGGTCGACCTGACCGTTGGCCCGATACTGCAGGATCGGGGTGGCTGGCTTCAGAGCATCCGACACCGGGGTCACCGTCGCGGGCGAGCCGTCGGCAGCGAAGGTGTACACGGTGCCGTCGACCTCGGTGAGCACGACCTGCCCGGCCGCGTCGAGCGACAACACTCCGTACTCGCCCTCGGGGGCCTTGTAACCCCCGACCGAGGCCTTCGTGTAGGTGTGGACCGAACCCGACAGGTCGGTCAGGGTGACCGCACCCTCGGACACTCGCGCCGAGGCATACACACTGTCGTCGCCGCTGATCGGGGTGGATGAGGCCCACCCGCCCGGGAGGGACTGCACCTTGGTCGACAGCCAACTTGCCGGCACGGGGTACTCCTGCCCGGCGGTGTCGCGCACCCAGAGCTGAACGCCCGCGGTGCCGGTGGACTCGAAGTAGTCGAGCGAGATGGCTTGGGCCGCGGTGGTCATCGCTTTCGCGGTTCCCCACTGGGTGCCGACGGGTGCTGTGTCGGTCCACGCGTCGTAGACCGAGGTGCCACCGACATTCAGTTTCGCGCCGCCATCACGCACGACGCCGAAGGTGTAGTTGCCGGATGTGGGCACATTGACGAAGCCCGACCAACGGGTCATGAAGTAGTCATTGGCCACAGCCGGGCCCGGGGACCCCGCCGCCCACGAGAACGCCACATTCGGGTCGGTCCGCACCAACACCGGAGTCTTGCCCGCGAAATCAAAGGTGGTGGTCGAGGTCTGCCCCGTAGTGAGGGCGCTGTAGTACGAGCCGGTCAGCCCGCGCAGCACGTCCGGAGACTGCTGCGAGTTGTAGGCAAATGACAGTCCCATGGCGCCGCCCACTGTGCTCACCGTCGGAGAGGCGAAGTTCATGGACAGATTGCCATTGGCCAGGTTGACCGTGGCCGGGCCGACCGAATCGAACGGGGACGGGCCCGAAGAACCCAAGCGCAGATTGACCTTGAGCTTGTTGACCCACGGCGGACTGATGTCGACGTCGATCCCGTCACTGGTCATCGCCACCCAGGTGTAGCTGCCGCCGTCTTGCAGGGTTCCGGCGGGAACCGTCCAGGTGGGGCTGCTCTGCCAGCCGGAGGAAATGAGCGCGCCGGTCTTACCGTCGGAGCCCGTCGCGATGCGGAACTGGTACTGCACGGGGTCGCCGTTGGCGTCCACAACCGGGGTGGTGGTGAAGGTCGGCGTGAGAGTCGTGACCGTCGAATCATCGGCCGGGGTGGACGTGGCCAGCGTTGCCGCCGGGGCGGGCGTGTTCGTGGTGAACGACCGCACTCCACTGCCGCGAACGGTGCTGACTCCGAGCCCGTTGTAAAGGTCATACGGGTCCTTCACGTACGCCTTCCAGTAGTAGGTCGTACCAGGCAGCAGTTTGCTTGTCTCCGGAACCTGAAGCGCATAACTACCGGCAGTTGTCCACGGCGACCACGCCGAGGTGTAGACCGCACTCGCATCAACGTTCGAAGTGGTGCCGACCTTGAACTGGTACGAGAGACCCTCGCCAGTCGGATCCGATCCGGTCGCCTTCAATGTCGGCATCACCGGCGTCTTCGTCGCCCCATCCGCCGGCGATGGCGCGGGCAAACCGGACACCGACGGGAACGACTTGTAATTGAAGTACATCGCGGTCGCGACCTTCTTCAAGGTGTAGGTGCCACCCTCGGTTCCGGTGTATGCCAGCGCGGCTCCGGCAGCGCCCACATCATTCAGGTAGGCGTAGCGCTGATCCATCGCATAACTGTCAAACCAGATGTTGTTATTCGCGATGGTGAATCCCTGCAGCCAGGCACCAGGGCATCCATATCCCCAGCAGTTTGCCACCCACATATTGCCGCCGACAGCGTTCGTGGTGCCCTCGTTGGCGTAGACCATGTTGATCGCCGTGTGAAGAATCTGGCTACCCGCAAACTGCGCGTAGTTGTAGTACACAACAGAACGCCAGTAGGTGTTTCCCGCGCTGCGCGAATTGCCTATGAGCACACCGTCAGTGCGCCTCGCTCCGTCGGACTTGTACGCCACCCGCGAGGTTTCTCCGGCGCCAACCGTGGGGTCGATGCTGATCGGGAAGACACGGTCTTTGTCGCTCAGCCACGTGTAGTCCGGACGCAATTCGAGAATCCAGTCGGAACCCTTCTTGTGAAGGCCGAACTTGACATCGGAGAACGCATCCGAACTCTCGTTCTCGACTCCGGACGAATCCCACATGATTGGCTTCGGGATGTTGAACTGGGTCTTGCCGTTCTTGTCGATGAAGACGATGGCGCCGAATTTGTCGATCGACATGTCCAGCCCATCGGAGTCGATGACCCAGGTGTACGTCGCGTCTTCGCGCTTCGGTAGCTCGTTGAGCAGAATCGTCTCTTTGACGTTTCCCTGCTGCATGTCGTACTCGAGGTCGACATCGTTGAAAACGCCTTTGTACACGACACGGTCGGGCACATCGTTCTTGATCGGCTCTGGCAGGTGCCGCAGGTACGCCCCCGCGGCACCTTGCAGGGCAAAGCTCAAGTGGTATCCAGAACGATCGAGCGAAAACAGCTCAGGGTCGTCGGCGGACGCGGCAAATGTCGGATCCACAGGATGCGCGTCAGATGACCACGACCCATCCAACGACGCCTTCAAATCGGTCTGCACCTCAACCCATTTGCCCTCATCGTTGAGCGCGTTGAGGGGTTCGTTGCCGACCTTGGACGTGAAGGTACCGTCGTCGTTTTTGTACACGTCCGTGAACTCGGTCTTTTTCACCAAGGTGGACTCGTCCGGAACTTTGGAGGCCTCACGCAGCTTGGGTAGCTTTGGCTTCGCCGTCGTCTGCTTCGGCGTTGCGGCGCCATCCGACTCCACCGAGTCGAGCCCGGTGAAGTCGCCCGAGGGCACCGATGCGATAACCGGCTCAGCGGCCCCCGCCGACATAGGGGGCACAATCGCTGGCTCGAAGGGCTTCGCCGTCTCGGCGACAAGGATGGGCGTCACCACCGTAATAGCCAGCAGGGCGGACAACCCCAACGCGATCCAGGTGCTCCGACGCGACATGCCCAGCAGCTTCATTCTGACCCATTCTCGAAAAACGAACAGACGAAGACTGGCAGTCACCTGAGAAAAACATAAGTCCGCATTTAGGAGGACACGAAAATTCATCAGAACCGAGGGAGTGACACCTCAAGTCCCGGAATTCCGGGGTTCTTGCGAGGAGACAAATTCTCATAGCACAGATTTGCGGGGTACGTCTCCCAAGCAAAACGGGGGACGAAAATCCCTTCTGTGTGCCCTTCAGCCGAACGCGGGTTGCAGCACGCCGACCAGGCTCACCAGACCCAGCGCGAGAGCGTTGGTCGCTCCAAGCCCCGCAGCGAAGACGAGCGCGCGGATCACGGGCGGGCGACCACGACCGACGAGCACGGCCGAGGCGAACAGCACGGGCGGCAAGAGCACGCCAGCGATCAACACCGCCCACGGGACAGCAGCACCAATACCGAACTGCTCGTACACCTGCGGCAGCGCAATGAGATTGGCGATGGCCTGCCACAGCGCGTAGCCGTACAGCAGCGCAAACAGCACCGCCACGATCACCACCGGCAGGCGGCTGGGACGTTCTTCCATCACGCCACCCCCAACGAGAGCAGACGGAACACGGCAGGCCACGGGATGAGAACTCCAGCACCCAGCGCAAGCCACCCGATCCGCGCCGCTGTCGCACTGTCGCGGGTGAGACTCGTCGCCGCACCGAACCACAGGGGCGCCGCGATTATCGCGGTGAACTCACCGAATTGCCACAGCACTTCGGTGGCGAGGTCGGTGGTTCCCGAGGAGGTGTTTTGCACGCCGATGATCCACCCGACGGTCAGCGCCAAGTACACGAGGGCGAAGATGGCGGTGAGAACAGACCGCACGGGGCGCGCAGGAGCGGGGGCGTCATCCATCGCCTCGTCGGCGAAGTCGCCCTCTGATGCGGGCACCGGGATGCGGCGGCGGCTCGGAGCGACCTGGCCGCGATCGTCGTCCCCGGCCCAGCGCAGGGCCTCGTCGTCGTCTCCGTCGTCGCCGTCAATCGGCGCAGAAGGAGGAGGCAAGGTCACCACGAAATTCTTGCACGGACGACCATAGTGAGAGTCGGTCATCACCTCCGTCGAAATGCAGTTGACTGGTCTCATGACGGACGCCACCGGAATCGTGCTCGCGGCCGGGGCCGGGCGGCGGCACGGCACCTCGAAAGCCCTGCTCGCCACGCCCGACGGCGAGCCGTGGATTGCCCGCGCGGTCCACACTCTGCGGGCGGCGGGCTGCGAACACGTGGTTGTCGTCTTGGGGGCGGATGCCGAGGCCGCACGCGAATTCGTGCCCGTTGGCGCGCATCCGGTTGTCGCCGACGATTGGGAAAGCGGGATTGCCGCATCCCTGCGGGCCGGTCTCGCCGCCGCGTCGCATCCCAGCCTGATGCGCGACGCGGCGCTCGTCACACTTGTCGACCTGCCTGACCTGCCCGTCACCGCCGTGCAGCGGATGCTCGCGGCACCGATCACCGCCGCGACCCTTCGGCGTGCCGTATATGAGGGGCGCCTCGGCCACCCGATAGTCATCGGGCGCGACCACTGGGATCCCCTTGTCCACGCCCTGGGAGGGCAGGCAGAGACCACGGAATATGTGCAGGCCCATGGCGAGTTCGTCGAATGCGGGGATCTGTGGGGCGGCGCCGACGTCGAGCTGAGCCCGCGCGCTACGACCTCCGACTGAGCCGTTCGACATACGGCGTGGCGGGGTTCGCCGCGACGTCGGCCCACGCGCCGCTCTGGGTTATCGCTCCCGCCTCGATGACGACAACGTCTGCGGCGAGCGCGGCCGCATCCGCCGCGTCATGCGTGACAACAACCGTCGCCACCGGCACCTCGGCCAGTCGACGGGCTAGGTCATCGCGCACCTCGTCACGCACCTCAACGTCGAGCGAGGCGAGAGGTTCATCGAGCAACAGCAACTCCGGTTCGGAGGCGAGAGCGCGCGCGAGCGCCACCCGCTGTGCCTGGCCGCCGGAGAGAGAGGCGGGATAGCGCTCCGCTAGGTCCCCGAGGTCGAAGTGCGTGATCCATGGCTCGGCCTGCTCACGCGCGGCTCGGCGACCGAGGCGCGGACGTCCGGGCGCGGGCATCCGCAGGGCGAAAGCAATGTTGTCGCGCACTGTGAGATGCGGGAACAGCAGGAAATCCTGGAACACGACCCCGATGCGCCGTGCTTCAGTCGGCACATGTGCGCGGGGATCCTGTGCTTCGTCGAGAACGCGGTTTCCGAGAGTTATGCGCCCGGCATGCAGCGCCGTGAGCCCCGCGATTGCGGCGAGGGTCGTCGATTTTCCGGCACCGTTCGGGCCCACCAGGGCGAGCGTGCGACCGGGTTCGGCTCGGAAGGCGACGGCGAGTTCGAAGGTGCCTCGGCGCACGACAACGTCGGCTACGAGGGTGGGGGCGAGGGGTGGAGGGGCCGGGGAGGCTGGCCCAGACACCGCGGCGGGTCCGGTCATCCGCGCATCCCCGGCAGCCAGCGGTCGCGCAGCAGGAGCAGCACGGCGACCGAGACGACAAGCAGCACGAGCGCCAAGGCGATGGCGGCCTCGGGGTCCGTCTGCAGGGCGAGGTAGCTCGCGATCGGCAGCGTGCGCGTGACGCCGGGGAGCGATCCGGCGAAGGTGATTGTCGCGCCGAACTCGCCCAGCGCTCGGGTGAAACACAGCACCGCCCCGGCCGCGATGCCCGGCGCGACGAGCGGCACCGTGACCAGACGGAAGGTGTCGAAACGGGATGCGCCCAGGGTGGCCGCCGCCAGCTCCGTGCGTCGGTCGGCGGTGCGCAGCGCTCCCTCGACCGCGAACACGAGGAACGGCATCGCCACGAATACCTGCGCGATCACGACGGCACCGCTCGTGTACGGGATGCCGAGGCCGGCATCCGCAAGGAACCGTCCGATCAGCCCTCGCCGCCCCAGCAACATGAGCAGCGCAATGCCGCCAACGACCGGCGGAAGCACGAGCGGCACGGTGATGGCCGCGCGCAGCAGGCGTCTCGGCACGGCCGGCCAGTCGGCAGCCCGCGCGAGAACGATGGCCAACGGGATGCCGAACACCAGACACATCAGAGTTGAGAGCGTCGCGGTGAGCAGCGAGAGACCGAGGGCCTGCAGAACGACGCTGCTCGCGACCAGCTGAGGAAGGTGGCCCCACGGTGCCCGGACCGCGAGCGCCACGAGGGGAAGCACGAGCAGGCCAAGCGCAATCGCGGCAACGGCCACGATTGCGGGGCTCAGCCTGCGCGTCCTCATCTCTGTCCTGTATCTCGGCGGTGGCTACTTGGCCGGTCCGAAGCCCGCGTCGGTGAGCGCCTTCTGGCCCACCTTCGACAGGACGTAATCCACGAACGCCTGCGCGGCCTTTCGGCTTGGCGCGCCCTTCAGCACAGCGATCGGGTAGCTGGTGACAACCTTGGCGGCCTCCGGAAGCTCGATGCCCTGCACATCCGTGCCCGCCGCGAGCACATCGCTGCGGTAGACGAGCCCGGCATCCGCCTCACCGAGTTCCACCTTCGTGAGAACGGCTTTGACGTCCTCTTCCAGCGTGTCGGGTGCGGAGCTGAGGCCGGCAGAGTCGAAGAGCGCCTTCGCCGCGGCACCACAGGGCACCGCAACGTCACACAGCGCAACGGTCTTCGCGGGGTCAGCGAGGTCGGCGAGACCGGTGATCTTGCCGGGGTTGCCCTTCGGCACGGCGATCTCGAGAGTGTTCGAGGTGAAGATTGTCGGGTCGGAAGCGTCTCCGGCATCGGTGACGGTCTTCATCGTTGCGGGGCTGGCCGCGGCGAAAACATCGGCGGGGGCGCCCTGCGTGATCTGGGTGGCGAGCGCCGAACTGCCGCCGTAACTGAAGACGAGGTGCACCTTCGGGTGTTCTCTTTCGAATCTTGCGCCGAGCGCGTCGAAGGTCTCGGTGAGAGACGCGGCCGCGAAGACGGTCACGGTGCCGCTCAGGGTGTCGGGCCTCGTGGTCCGCGTCGGCTCGGCGGTCGGGGTGGAGCATCCTGCGAGCGCGAGCCCGGCGATTAGGAGCGCGGCGGGGAGACCAGCCCGGCGGGTGAAACGGTGGTTCATCACGTGGCGTCCGGGATCTCGATGGTGATAGTGGTGGCCTTCGTGCTGGCGACCGCGAGCACGCCAGGCTCGAGTCCAAGCTCGTCAGCGGCTTCGCGACTCATTAGCGAGACGATGCGGAACGGTCCGGCCTGCATGTCGACCTGCGCCATCACGCCGTCGCGTTTCACCGCGGTGACGATGCCGGTGAGACGGTTGCGGGCCGACGCCCGAGCCACCGGGAACGCCGATGCCAGGGCGGACTCCTCGGCCAGCTCGCGCAGCAGCGGCAGAAGGTCGGCTCCCGCAATCACCTGGCGGCCCGCGTCGTTCTTGTGAATCGCGAGGCGTCCGCTGTCGCCCCAGCGTCGTACCGTGTCGTCGCTGACACCGAGAAGCGCCGCCGCCTCGCTCACGCGAAATTCGGAGGTCATGACCGCATCCACGTCTTCATGTCATCCATTTAACCGTATTTGCGGGGCACCGCCGGTCGAGTGTCCCGAAGGGCGTATCGAGACCAGCGCCCGCCCGACGTCGCTCGGTTCGGGTGGGAGAATCGTGGGATGCCCGTCGATCCCGCCGCAACGCGCTATGCCCGCCAGCGCATCCTGCCCGGATTCGGCGACGACGCCCAGCAAAAACTCGCCAACGCCCATGTGGTGGTCATCGGCGCCGGAGGGGTGGCGAGCGGCGTGCTGCCCGCGCTTGCCGCCGCGGGAATCGGCACAGTGAGCATTGTCGACGACGATGTTGTCGACGCCACAAACCTGCACCGGCAGACCCTGCACGGCCCTGCCGACATTGGTCGACCAAAAGTGGATTCGGCGGCCGACACCCTGGCCGCGATCGCACCCGAGGTGGTGGTGCACCGTCACCAGCTGCGCTTCGCGCCAGGCTCGTCGTTTGAGCTCCTGCTCGACGCCGATGTGCTCGTCGACGCGAGCGACAACCTGGCCACTCGCTATCACGCCAACGATGCGGCGTCGATTGGCGGCATCCCGCTCGTCTGGGGTTCGGCGCTGCGCTTCTCGGGTCAGCTCGGCGTCGCCTGGGACGAGAAAGGGGTCGACTATCGCGACCTGTTCCCCGAGCAGCTCGGCACGACCGACGGGCTCGACGACAGTTGCGAAATCGTCGGCGTGATCCCCACCCTCTGCCCGATCGTCGGCGGACTGATGGCTACCGAAGTCATCAAGCTGCTCACCGGCATCGGCGAACCGCTGATCGGCCGTGTGCTGAACTACGACGCACTCACCGGCAGCGTGCGCGAAATCGCCTACACGCGCGATCCCGATGCGCCCCGCCCCGGCTCGATCGAAGAGCTCACAACCATTCCCGAGCCGAACCCGACCCAGGCTGTCACCCCCACCGATCTCGCACGACTTCTCGCCGGCGATACGACCCGCGGCATTCACGAGACACCGCCCATACTTTTGGATGTCCGGGGCCGAGCCGAAGCCTCGTTCGCGTCGATCCCCGGCTCGGTTCTCATACCGCTCACCGAGTTGGCCGACCGCCTCGGCGAGCTCGACCCGGCGGTTCCCGTCGTCGTATATTGCCACCACGGCATACGTTCGGCACGGGCTCTTCCCGTGCTCGCCGCAGCGGGGTTCACCCGGGTCAAATATCTCGACGGTGGCATAGACGCCTACGCAGCGCTCGTCGACTCCACGCTGCCGAGGTACTGATGGCCGACCGCACGCCCGTCTCTCAGCACATTGCTCGTGTCAACGCACTCCTCGCACCACTTCGCGAGCGCGGCGCTGAAACCCTGCCCCTGTTGGAGGCGCTGGGGCGTGTGACGGCAGACGACATCCGATCACCCATTCCCCTCCCGCCGTTCCGGAATTCGCAGATGGACGGGTTTGCGGTGCGCGCCACCGATGTCGCGCGGGCCTCTGAGCGCGAGCCCGTCGTGCTCCCCATTCAGGGATCGGTGGCTGCCGCCGCCGGGACCCCGGATGCGCTGGAAGCCGGGACGGCGATCCGGATCATGACGGGCGCGCCCGTGCCCGAAGGTGCCGATGCGATAGTGCCGGTGGAGGACACGACTCCAACAGGTGCCGACGGCGTCGAGCGCATTGCCGTCAATCGAGCGCGAACCGCGGGCGAATATGTGCGCGAGCCCGGATCGGACCTGGCGGCGGATGCGGTGCTGCTGCCCGCGGGAACACGTCTCGCTTCGCGCCACCTGGCCGCGCTCGCGGCAGCAGGCCTGGCCGCAGTGACCGTTCGTGCGCGGGTGCGCATTGGCGTCGTCAGCACTGGCAGCGAGCTGGTCAATCCCGGCGAGACTCTCGGCCCGGGTCAGATTCCCGACTCGAACGGCACCGCAATCGCCGCCGCCGTCCTCGCCGCGGGGGGTCACCTCGTGTCGCAGAAACACGCCCCCGACACCCCTGCTGCACTCGCCGAGGTCTTCGACCGCGCGATCGATGCCGGCGCCGAGCTGCTGCTGACCAGCGGCGGCGTTTCGATGGGCGATCACGAGGTCGTGCGGCAGCTGCTCGAACCGCTCGGCGCGCATGTCGATTCGCTCGCCATGCAGCCCGGCGGACCGCAGGCCGTAGCGGAATATCGCGGCGTTCCTGTCGTGTGCTTTCCCGGCAATCCGGTATCGAGTCAGCTGAGTTTCGCGCTGTTCGTCGCGCCGCTGCTGCGCGAGCTGGCCGGGCTGCCAGAGCCTCGCCGTGCCACTCTTGCGCTTGAGGCTGCCGTCACGTCGATCCCCGGTCGGCGGCAGTTTCTGCGCGGGCGGCGACTCGACGGGGAGCAGGTGGCGACAGTCTCGGGACCGGGGTCGCATTTGGTGGCGGCGCTTGCCGCATCCGATCTGATTATCGACATTCCCGAAGACACCGTGCACCTAGCCGCGGGCGATCCGGTGGA
>DATMIW010000050.1:0-59026 GCA_035554115.1 Pseudolysinimonas sp.
TCCCTGGCGATCCGGCCCGATCGACATACAGTGATGCTTCGCGACGCAGAGCCGCGGGTGTCGAGAGCCGACCTGGACACGTTACCCGACTTCTGCGGATCCCGCACATGCAATCCGCGCGGCATGTCGCCATCCCCGCCACGGCGAAGTCGCCCGTCGGGCAAAAGTGTTCCAAATCTGAGAAGTTGGAGCACTTTCTGCCCGATCACCCCGATTCGCACGGGGGCGCGCACGGAACGGTGGCTCCGCGCGGAAGCTTTGCGTCAGGATTCGCTTGCTTCGGCGTCGGGGTCGGCGCTCGCATCCGGAGCAGGGGCAGGGGGTACGGGCGGCGCGGCACTGGGTACCGGTGGCGGGAATGGGGGCTGCACACCCGCGGGGGCAGGCGGCGCGGGGTACGGCGGAAGCGGAGCGTCCGGGTAGGCGGGCGGGCGCGGAGCTCCGGGCGGCGGGGACGCGGGGAGCTGCGTCGTGAACGCCGGGGGCGGCGGCGACGCGGGCGGGGCCTGCGTCGCCCATGGCGGGTTTGCGGGTGCGGAAGGGGATGACGGCGGCGCGAATCGCGCGTTCGGGTCTATCTCGGTCGGCTCAGTGGTTTCGACAGGCTCAACCACCGGGATCGGGGGCGGGGTGAGTTCGACAGGCTCAACCACCGGTGCGGCAGGGGCCGGCGGCGCATCTTCGAGCGGGACCACGTCGTGCGCGGCAGGCATAGGAGCGCTCCGCAGCAACTGCGCCTCGCGAGCCGCGCGCGCCTCGCCGGTCTCGGTCGGGGCCTCGCCAGCAGCACCAACAGCACCAACCACAGTCGCAGGAGCCGTCACCGATCGGGCACCCTTCGCGCCCTTCGCCGTCCGGGCGTCTTTCGCGGCCTGCGCCTGCGCCTGCGCCGCACGCTCGGCCGCCTTCGCCGCGGCCCGGCCTTTCGCCAGTGCGGCCTGCGCGGCACGTGCCTCAGCCTTGGCTCCGCGAGCCGACGCCTTCGCGTCCCGACGCCCAGACGGCCGGCCCCCAACGGGCACCGCCGCGCGGCGCAGCTCACGGCGCTCACGGGCCCCCTCGACAACCGAGTACAGCGACGGCAGCACGACGAGCGTGAGCAGGGTCGACGATACGAGCCCACCAATCACGATGATCGCCAGCGGCTGGGAAATGAACCCGCCATGACCGGTAATGCCCAGCGCCATCGGGATCAGCGCGCCGATCGTCGCGAGCGCCGTCATCAGGATGGGGCGCAGACGCCTCGAGGCACCGTGCTCAATCGCCTCGTTGACCCGCATTCCGCGAGCACGGTACTGGTTTACGAGGTCGATGAGCACGATCGCGTTGGTCACCACAATGCCGATCAGCATGAGCAGCCCGATAAGCGACGGCACACCCAGTGGCACCCCTGACACCAGTTGCAGCAGGATCGCACCCGTTGCCGCGAACGGCACCGAGACGAGCAAGAGCAACGGCTGACGCAGGCTGCGGAACGCGGCCACCATGACCGTGTACACGATGAGGATCGCGGCGAGCAGCGCCAAGCCGAGCTGCTGGAAGGCGTTGTTCTGGTCGGCGGTGACACCTCCGAGCTTCGCTGTCGCACCTGCCGGAAGGTCGATCGCAGCGACAGCCGCCGACACGGACGAGGATGCGGTGCCCACGTCATCACTCTTCGGCGTCACCGTGACAGTCGCGCTGCGCACCCCGCGAATTGTGGTGATACTCGACGGGCCGTCCACCTTCTCCACTGTCGCCAGGGTCGACAACGCGACCGGCCCGGTGACGGTCGGGATCGTGAAGTCGCGCAGCTCCTGCAGCGTGGTCGGCGCCGTCGGGTCGGTGACGTAAATCTGCAGGGTCTTCGAATCCAGAACGATGGATCCCACAGAAGCCGGCAGCATCGCCTGCGTCACGAGACCCCCGACCGCTATCTCGCTGAGCCCTGCCGCGGCCGCCTTGTCGCGGTCGACCTCGATGGCGAGATACGGCTGATCGGAGGAGAGGTTGCTTTCGGCCTGCGCCACCACCGGGAGGTCCTTCACGGCATCCAGAATCTTGTCGGATGCTGCGGCGAGAGCCTTGGCGTCGGGCGCGTCAATGTTGACCTCGATGTCGCTCGAACCGAATGAATTAGACGACTGAACGGCGACCTCGCCGACGTCCTTCGGATCGAGTCCATCAATTGCCGCGCGGACATCGGATTGCACTTTTGCCTGGTCGGCATTCGGGTCGACGGTTATCGAATAGGCAGCCCCTCCGCCCCCTCCAAAGGCGGCAAGGAGGGAGTTGCCGCTCGTGCCAATCGACACCTGCACTGTGTCGACGCCGGCGATGCTGCTCAGCTTCTCTTCGACAACTTTCGCGGCATCATCCGTTGCCTCGAAGCTCGTACCCGCGGGCATATTTTGCGAAACCCTGAGCGTGTTCTGGCCGCTGTCTCCGATGTAGTTCGTCTTGAGGAGGGTGGCAAGCCCACCACTGCCCACCAGGATGAGGAGCGCGGCAACCAGGGTTATGGCTGGGAACCGGAGGCTCCACCGGATGACGGGCAGATAGACACGCTGCAGACGGGTTGGGTAATCGAGCTCGTCGGGTTCTGCGGTCTCGACGGGCTCGACCGACGAGGCTTTCGCCGGCACCTTCAGGAACCAATACGCCAGCACCGGCACGATCGTCAGCGCGACGAACAGCGAGGCGGCGAGCGCGATCGTGACGGTCAGAGCGAACGGGCGGAACAGCTCCCCCGTAATGTCGCCGACCAGAGCGAGCGGCAGGAAGACAGCGACCGTCGTGATGGTGGATGCGGTAACGGCTGTCGCAACCTCGCGCACGCCCGACTTGATTGCATCCAGTTTCGATTCGCCGAGGCCCAGGTGCCTCTTGATGTTTTCGATGACAACGATCGAGTCGTCGACGACGCGACCGATCGCAATCGTCAGCGCACCGAGCGTGAGGATATTGAGCGAGTATCCCGTGGCGAGCATGCCGATGAACGTCAGCAACACCGAGACGGGGATCGAAATGGCCGTGACGATTGTGGACCGCAGCGACAGCAAGAAGATGAAGATGACGATCACGGCGAACGCGAGACCGAGCAGTCCCTCTTGGGCAAGCGAGTCGATCGACTGCTCGACAAACGGCGCCTGGTCGTACACGATGCTGAACTTCGTGCCGTGACCGATGGCCGCCGCAAGCTCGGGCAGCGCGTCACGAACGGCACGTGAGACATCAACTGTGTTGCCCGCCGGAGACTTGGTGACGGCGATGGTCAGAGACGGCTCACCGTTGACGCGCGACAGACCGGTGATCGGGTTGTCGACCACGGCAACCTTCGCGTAGTCGCCAATCGTTGCAATCGGCGGGGCGACGACCGCGCCCGTCTCAGGGTTGATTGTGGGCGCTGCGCCACCCCCGAGCATCGGGAGCGCGGCGATGTCGTCGGCATCCGTGAGCCGCGATCCGGCCTGCACCGTGAGCGTGGAATCACCCTCGGTGATGGTGCCGGCCGCGAGCAGGACGCCGTTCGCATCCAGTGCATTGCGGATCGACTCGGTCGTGAAGCCCGCGGCGGCGAGTGCGTCAAGGTCGGGTGTGATGGTGACGCGTTTGCCGGTTGTGCCGAGCAGGGCGGCCTCGCGCACGCCATCCAACTGTTGGATGTCGGTGACCGTCGACTTCTCAAGTCGCGTCGACAGCTCGTCGGTGCTCAGATCGCTCGTGACTGCAAGCTGGATCACGGGGAAGTCGTCGATTGACCCCGTGATCACCTGCGAATCAGCGGCCGCCGGTAGCGCGGAACCGATGCGGTTGATCGCGAGCTGCACCTTCTGCTCGGCGGTCGCGATATTGGTGCCGTACACGAACGACGCAGAAACGGTGGAGGCACCCGAGGTAGATGTCGCAATAGTGGATTCGAGGCCCGACACCCCCTGGATCGCGGTCTCGATCGGGGTGGAGACGTCGGTCTCGACGACGTCCGGGCTCGCACCGGGGTAGCTCGTGACGACAACCAGCTGCGGAAAGCTGACCGAGGGGATGAGCTCCTGCTTGAGGCTGGTCAGTGCAATGCCGCCGAAGATGGCGACGACCACAGTAAGCAGCGCGATAAGCGCGCGGTTTCGCAGACTGAAGACGGACAGCAGATGCACGGAGGCTCCTGATCGGTGAGTTCCTGATCGGTGGTTTCGCCGAATGGCGAGCGCACACGCCTACGTGCACCTCCTCAGTATCGCTGCATTTCCGACATTTGTCGCTTAGAGCCTGCGTTCGGCGTAGACCGCCACGGCGTCCCGCACGAACTCAGCGCCCGTGGTGCCGCCGTAGTTCGCGGCGAACCTCTCGTCGGCGACATACATTTCGCCCAGGCCGGTGAAGTACTCGCGCGTCGGGTGACCGTCTGGTGTTTGAGGAGTCCCGGGGATTCCGCTCAGCCACTCGTACTGACGCTGAGCAAGAGCCTGCGCCTCGGCACCGTCTGCCGGGATGCCGCGGCCAGCCGCATCCGCCCAGTCGGCAGCCAGCTGCGCAACCTTCGCTTGCCACGTCTTCTTTTCGTCAGCGCTCAAGCTCGTCCACCAGGCGTCGCCGCGCGCGTAGGCGTCGCTTCCCCATTTCTCGATCACCTCATCTCGGTGCGCGGTGTTGTCGAATCCGTCGAACATGTTCTCTGCCATGAGGGGGGTTCCTTTCTCGAGGGCGGCAAGTGTTTGGTCGACGCTCGCCAGCTGGCGGGTTATGCGCTCGCGCTCCTGCTCGAGCCACCCGCGGTGGGTGCGCAGGGCGTGCGTGTCGTCACGCTGCCCGGTGAGGATGTCGGCGATGGCCGGGATGCCGAGACCGAGTTCGCGCAACAGGAGCACGCGTTGCAGGCGCACGAGCGCATCCGCGTCGTAGTAGCGGTAGCCGTTTGCGCCGATGCGGCTGGGCGACACGAGTCCGACGCTGTCGTAATGACGCAGCGTGCGGCTTGTCGTGCCGGCCAACTTGGCGATCTCTTGAATGCTCCAGTCCATGAGATCGACGGTACGGGTTGACGCTGCGTCAATGTCAACCGGTGGGTTGAGCTTGTCGAAACCGCGCCGGGATATGGCGCGCGCCGCCGAAAGCGTCACGCGCCATCAAAACTTCTGCGGCGAACAGTCGATTCCGCGACGCCACCGCGGCAGACGATCTCCGCGTGCACTTGCGTTCGCGCAACTCGCGATATATCGTGACTTGAGTCAACACGCGATATATCGCGTTCCAAGAGCTGCACGAGTCAAACCGTGCTCACGCACCCCAGAAAGGCTGCACCGATGCCCGAACAGAAATGGCTGGTCGACAGCCCCAAAACGATCGACATTGACGCCGCCCGCGCGCTCAAGGTCGAACTCATCAGCGGGCAGATCGACATCGTCGCCCACGATGAGCCTCATATGCGTATCGAGGTGCACTCGGTGCAGGGCAAGAGCATCAAGATCAGCGTCACCGGCGACTCCGTCGAAATCGACCAGCCCCAGCTGGGCTGGGAGAACTGGTTCGACGTCGTCCGCTCATTCCGTGGCGCCAAAGCCGATGTCACCGTCCTGGTTCCCCGCACGACGAGCATCAAACTCGGTGTCGTCAACGCTGCAACCCTGGTCAGCGGTGTCCACGCCAACATCACCCTCAGCACCGTCAACGGCGAAATCGTCGTCGACAACGCTGTCGGCAAACTCCAACTCAACACCGTGAACGGCGAGCTGACCGTCCGCGACCACACCGGCCCGGTCACCGCTCACAGCGTCAGCGGCGACCTGACCGCCAGTGGCGCTCTCGAATCCCTCGGCTCCGACAGCGTGAGCGGCAGCGTCTTTGTCGACGCCTCCGGCACTCCTGACAAATTGCGGGTGAACACGGTGAGCGGCGCGGTCCGCGCGCGTCTGGATGCGGGGGTCGGCGCCGCCTACACACTCAGCACAGTGGGCGGAAAGCTTCACATCGACGGCGACTCGCTGCGCGGAGTCCGCGGCCAGTACACCGGGCGGTACGGCGAACTCGACGGCCATTGGGCCGATGTGCGCATCAACACCGTCGGAGGCGACATCAGCATCCTGCACGCCGAGCCCTCCGCGCGCGCTGCCGGCACGACGCCGAAGAACGCCGCCTAATGGCGCCCCCGGTCTTCGCGCACGGTCACCTGCGGCTCTACCTGCTCAGCCTGCTGGCCGAGCGGCCCATGCACGGATACGAGCTGATCCAGGCGCTCACCGAGAGATTTGGCGGCACCTATGTGCCGAGCGCCGGCACGATCTACCCGCGCCTCGGCAAGCTCGAAGAAGAAGGGCTCGTCACCAAGGAGGCCGACGGACGTAAAACTGTGTACGCGATAACCGACGCCGGGCGGTCCGAACTGGCGGAACGGGAGTCCGACCTCGACGGGATTGAAACCGAGCTGTCGGATTCGGTGCGCCGTCTCGCAGACGAGGTGCGGGCATCCGTCAGCGATGCCATGAAGACACTGCGAGCCGACCTGGCGTCAGCCGCGCGCGAGAACCGCGGCAGCACAACGGATTCACGCGCGGACTCGGACGGCGAGCGCGGCGTCATCCGGGCACGGCTGCACGAGGCGGAGGCGGCGATTTCCGAATTCCGCGCCGAGCTGCGCACGGAGTTGCGCAATGAGTTTGCCCGCGGCCGGCTCGACGCAGACGTGGTGGAGCTGATCACGCGTCGCCTCGACGAGGTGCGTCGCGAGGTTGTTGGCACCCTGCGGTCTCGCTAATCCGGGCAGGTGCGGGGCTATCTCCACGAGTCGTGGATAGGTGGTCGTCTGCGCCCGGATTGGCGACGGACTATCGCGCGCCGACCACAACTGTCCCGAACAGCTCGTCGTCGTGCACCACCCGCGGCACGAACCCCGCTGCCGTGAATAGAGCAGCCGTGGCCGAAGCCTGCTCTTCGCTCGTCTCGATCAGCAGCGACCCACCGGGCCGCAACCACTCGGCGGCATCCGCCACGATCCGCCGCTGCACATCCAAGCCGTCGGCCCCGCCGTCGAGGGTGTGCAGCGGTTCGTGTTTGCGCGCTTCCCGCGGCATCAGCTCGATCTCGGCACTCGGCACATAGGGCGCGTTTGCCACGAGCACGGCTACGCGTCCTTGCAGCCGACCCGGCAGCGCCGAGAACAGATCGCCCTGAAACACCCGCTCGGGCGCAAGATTGCGTCGCGCCACGGCGACGGCACGCTCATCGATCTCGGCGGCGTACGCCTCGACTCCGGGCACCGCGACAGCGAGCGAGGCGGCGATCGCCGCAACGCCCGCGCACAGCTCGACCACCGAATCCCCGGCCCGAAGCAGGGCGACGGCCTCGCGCACCAGTAGTTCACTGCGACGACGCGGCACGAACACCCCGGCGTCGACTGCATGCCGGATGCCGTAGAACTCGACCCAGCCCACAATCACCTCGAGCGGCTCCCCCGCCTCCCGACGCGCCACCATATCTTCGAGCACCGCCGCCGAGCCGCCAACCCCGCTGGCCGCCTCGATCAGCAGGGCGGCTTCCTCTTCGGCGAACACGCATCCCGCGGCGCGCAGCCGAGCGACAACTGCGCCCACCACAGGGCCTGTCACCCGAATTCCATCCACGTTCTGCTCACCGAGCGATCCTAGAAGTTGACACGCCAATCCGCAGGAGTACGCTCTCCCCTCGTGACTGATCTGGATCGGCCCATCGACGGCCGGTCGCCGAAGCGATGGATTATCGGCGAACCGCTCCCTTCCGACAAGCTTGAAGGGCAGCTGCTGCCCAAGCATTTGGCACTGCCGATCTTCGCGAGCGACCCGCTCTCGTCGGTCGCCTATGCGCCACAAGAGCTGCTGATGATCCTCCTGCTTGGGGGTCTCGCCTTCCTCTCCTTCGCGCCCTGGGTCGCCGCTGCCGTCGTCATATTGCTGCTCGTCGTCGTGCTCAGCTATCGGCAGCTCATCAAGGCCTACCCCTCGGGCGGTGGCGACTATGAAGTTGCCCGCAAGAACCTTGGCGAAAAGGCCGGCCTCGTGGTGGCCAGCGCCCTGCTGGTGGACTACGTGCTCACCGTGGCCGTGTCGGTCGCCTCCGGCGTCGACAACATCATTTCGGCGCTGCCCGGCCTGAACCCCTACCGGGTCGAGATCGCCGTCGGCTTCGTCATCATCCTTGCCGCCGTCAACCTGCGCGGGGTGCGCGAGTCGAGCAAGGCGTTCGCGATTCCGACCTATCTGTTCATCGGCTCCATCGGGGTCATGATCGTTACCGCGCTGATTCGCACCGCCGTCGGGGATACACCCGTCGCCGAGAGCGCGAACCTGGTCGTGCAGTCGGAGGACCTCACCAAGGCCGCCTTCATCCTCCTTCTGCTGCGGGCCTTTGCCAGCGGATGCGCCGCCCTCACCGGCGTCGAGGCCATCTCGAACGGCGTTCCCGCATTCCGCAAGCCCAAGATTCAGAACGCTCAGAAGACGCTTATGGCGATGGGCATCACCGCAGTCGTGTTGTTCTCGGGCCTTGTGGCCACGGCGCTGCTGGCCAAAGTTCACTACATCGACTGCACCGAGCTGGTCTCGTTCGTCGGATGTGGTGACCGTGACGCCCCTCAGCGCAGCCTGATCGCCCAGATGGCCTCCGCCACATTTGGCGACGGCAGTGTGCTGTTCTTCCTCATCCAGGCGGTGACGGCTGCTGTGCTGTTGTTGGCCGCAAATACAGCCTTCAACGGATTCCCCCTGCTCGGCTCGGTGCTCGCGAAGGACCTGTACGCACCCAAATCGCTGGCGACCCGCGGCGATCGCCTGATCTACAGCAACGGCGTCATCGCCCTTTCGATCACAGCCGTCGTGCTGCTGGTCGTCTTCCGCGCCGACGTCTCAGCCCTCATCCAGCTCTACATCATTGGGGTTTTCGTTTCGTTCACCCTCGGCCAAACCGGCATGGTGCGGCACTGGTGGCTTCTGCTGAAAAAGGGCAGCCCCGATCGCGGTGCGATCTGGAGGGGACTCGCGATCAACGCCATCGGCGGGCTCATGACGCTGAGCGTTTTGGTGATCGTCACGGTCACCAAGTTCACGCACGGCGCCTGGATCGTGTTCGTGATCATGCCGATCCTGTTCATCCTCATGCTCGGCGTGAACCGCTACTATCGCGACGTCGACAAAGAGATCGAAGCGGATGCGACAACCACATTCGGCGCCGAAGGAGACCACGCGATAGTGCTGGTCGGCCGCATGCAGAAGCCCGTGCTGAAAGCCCTCGACTACGCGATCGCCGCCCGACACGTGAGCATCGAGGCCGTCCATGTCTCGATCGATGATGACGCGACGGCACAGCTCGAACGCGAATGGGTCGAGCACAACATCCAGGTGCCGCTCAAGGTTTTGCAGTCCCCGTATCGCGATATCAGCATGCCGCTCATTCAATACATCAAGGAGCGACGCGGCGAGAACGGGTCCGAGGTCGTCACCATCTACACGCCCCAATACATCGTGGGCCACTGGTGGGAATCGCTTCTGCACAACCACAAAGCGCGGCGGATCCGCCACAAGCTCGCGCTTATCCACGGAGTGGTCATTGCACTCGTGCCCTGGCTGCTCGACTCGTCGACTCTCATCTACGGCCGCCGCTCACGACCCCTGCCCGGTCAGGATCGTCGCGGCGAGCCAGTGCGGCCCGTGACGCGCAAACCCATGCCGCCGGCCGCGACCGGTCGCCGCCGCCCGGGCGCTGGTGCGTGAGCCATTCGACCCCTTCCGGGCCACACGACGCGCCCGAGAAGACAGCCAAGCCGTGACGATCGTGGCGGTGCTGATCGGCGGGGTGCTCGGCACAGCACTGCGGCTCGGCCTCGACGCGGTACTGCCCCACAGCGACGACGCCGTCCCGGTCTCGACACTCATCATCAACACCGCGGGGTCGTTCGCTCTCGCGCTGCTGGTCGCGCGGCTCTGGCCCGTGGCGCCACACTGGCTCAGGTTCGGACTGGGCACGGGGCTTCTCGGTTCCTTCACCACCTTCTCGGCCGTCGCCGTGTCACTGCTCACCCTCACTCGGGCCGGGATGCCCGGAATCGCAGCCCTTTACCTGGTCGCCACACTCGCGGCCGGCCTCGCCGCCGCGCTGTTGGGCCTGCGCGTCGGCCACCGTCCGGGTGCCGCAGCCGCCCCGCAGATCGCGCCGGACGAATGAGCACCGTCATCGTGCTCGCCACCCTCGCGGCGGGGGCGGTGGGGGCGCTCGTCCGGTACGCGGTCTCGGTGCGAGCCGCCGCATCCGTTAATGCTGGAGCGGCCAGTTCGGGGATGCCGTGGGCGGTGCTGATCGTCAACAGTGTCGGCTCGCTCGTTGCGGGCGTCGGCATCGGTCTGGCGGATGTTCTTGCCGCGCCGGACCTCCGCGCGATCCTTGTCAGCGGGTTCGCGGCAGGTCTGACGACGTTCAGCACATTCAGCGTCGAGACCGTCCAGCTCGTGTTGACGGGGCGCGCACGCACGGCGGCGCTCAGCGTGGCGGCGAATCTGGTGGCCGGGGTGGGCGCCGTGCTGCTCGGCTGGACAGTCGTTACAGCGTCTCTGGGCTAGGCCGGCTTACGCCGCGGAAACTGTCGTGCGCCGCCGGCGTTTCTGCGGCTGACACTCAATTCCGCGGCGCGCGGCGCGCGGCGTCCCCGAACTGGGGCATGAATGCGGAAGGCCGTCTTTCTAGGCTGGCGCACATGACCATGACGATCGATGAAGCACCAACCGCCGGTTGGTATCCCGATCCTCTCGACGACAATTCCTGGCGCTGGTGGGACGGACACACCTGGTCTCAGCAGGTGCAGCCGCGTACTGTTACCCCGCCCGTGATACGGCGCTCGGTCGTACAACCGGCGCCTCCCGGAGTCTCGCACGTGGAGTCTGCGGCTCCCGCGCCGCAGTACGCACCTCCGGCGGCCCCGGTCCCTGCATCGCAGCCGGTCGCCGCCGCACAACCCGCCGCACAGCCGGTTATGGCGCCCGCTATCGCCGAGCCCGTTGTTATTTCTGAACCGGTGCAGGCGCAGCCCGTCGTCGTCGCACCTCCTGTGGCGTCGCCTCCGCCAGCACCAGTGGTCGCAGCGCCCGTGGTCGCGCAGTCGGTCGTCACTCCGGCCGAACCAGCCCCGGCGACCCCGACAGCGCCCTCCAACGAGCTTGTCATATTCGACGCCGCCGCCGTCGAAAACCAGCACCCGTGGGAAGCAGCAATCGCCGCCCTCGAAGCCGAGCAGCGCGCGTCGACATCGAGATCGCAGCCGATGCGCTCCGTAGCCACCTTGTCGCCCGAGAAGGGTGGCTCTCGCCGACCTTTCCGGCGCGGTCGTCGCACCCGCTAGATCGCTCGGCTCCGACCCGCTTAGCGCAGGCTGTTGAGCGTCGCTACCACCTGGCGCGCGATGGTGCGGCCGATGCGGTTCGCCCCGATTGTGGATGCCGTGGGCCCGTATCCGGCAAAGAAGATGCGCGGGTTGCGCCACGACGCGCCCTGCCCCACCGTGATGCCGCCAGCCTTCTCGCGCAGCTTGAGCGGAGCGAGGTGGCGCAGCTCGGGGCGGAACCCGGTGGCCCAGATAATCGCATCCGCCTCTTCGAACCGGCCGTCGGCCCAGCGCACGCCCGTCGGTTCAATGCTCGCGAACATCGGCTGCGCCTCGAGCAGCCCGCGTTCGATGGCTGTCTGGATGCGGCGGCTGCGCGGCACCCCCGTCGTCGACACGATGCTGGGCAAAGCCCGCCCGTCGCGCGCTGCCTGATCCTGCAGGGCGACAGCCGATACGCCCGCTTCGATATTGAGTTCCTGATCGTCGAGGAATTCGACCGGTCGGCGCGCGACCCACGTGAGCGAGGCGGCCACGTTCTCCAGTTCGAGCAAGAACCCGATGGCGCTCGTTCCACCGCCCACCACAACGACTTTCTGGCCGCGCAGATCGTCGGCATCCACGTAGTCGACAGTGTGGATGTGGCGGCCGGCAAATGTGTCTCGCCCCGGGTACCACGGGATGAATGGCGCTCCCCATGTGCCGGTCGCGTTGACGAGAACCTGGGTCGTGACATCGCGTTCCCCGTGTTCGCCCGTGAACCGGATGCGGAATCCATCGAGGATTGACTCCACCCGTGTCACGGTCGCGGGCCGCACCACCTGCAGCCCGAAGAAGTCTTCGTACCGCGCGTAATAGTCGGAGACGATATCCCGCGCCGGCAGCGCGCGGTCGGCGGTTTCAAAACTGAGACCTACCTCGTCCATGCCCGGCAGGTCGTTGACGCGGTGGGCGTAACCGAGACGGAGGCCCTCCCAGCGGTGCTGCCAGGCCCCGCCGGCCCCGGGGCCGCGATCGAGAACCACCACGTCGTTTCCGGGATCCAGACCCAGACGTCGTAGATAATAGGAAACAGAAAGACCCGCTTGACCCGCACCGATAACGACAACAGAGGTGTCGGTTTGCCGGTCGGTCACTGCACAAGGTTACCGGCTGCACCGTAAGTCACCTGGGTGGTGCGTGATAGACTCTCGCGCAGTCTTTCCGATTCAATTTCGACGTATCTCTACACGAGGGGGTCACGCATGGGGCGCGGCCGTCAGAAGGCGAAGCACACGAAGGTCGCACGCGATCTCAAGTACTTCAGCCCGGACACCAACTACGCATCTCTTGAAGAAGAGCTGGCTGGCAACCCTCGCCTCGACGAGGATCTCAGCAAATGGCCGGAATACCTGGCTGAAGGTTCTGACGATGAATCCGACGAGGCTCCCGATGCGAGCGAGTCGAAGAGCGCGTAGCTCTGTGTGACTCACGCCAAACGGTAACTCTTTAGTGACGGTGTCCACCCGAGACTCGACGGGTGCTACCGTGTCTCCAGTTAGTGAACGTCATGTTCGAATAGCGAACGTCAAGATTCGAACTGCCGCCCATCTTATGTATTTCAGTGTTGAAAACGATGAGGAGTAACCCGTATGAAATCCGTTCGAGTCCGTGGGCTGGCTGTAGCCGCCCTAGCCGTTTTGGCACTCCCCGTTCTGGCCGCGTGTGCGAACGGTGGCGGCAATGACAGCAAGGGCATCAGGATTGCGTTCCTCACCTACGTTGCGAGCGACTACTCGGGGGCTGAAAAGCGAGGAATTGAGTCGGTCGTCAAGCCCGCAGGTGGATCGGTGACCATGTTCGCCGCGAACTTCGACCCCCAGCAGCAGCTGTCGCAGTGTCAGGATGCGATAACGAGCAACCGTTTCGACGCGATTGTTCTGGCGCCTGTTTCCTCGACCACGGGTGTTCCGTGCGTGAAAGCGGCGGAAGCGGCCGGTATCCCTGTGGGAACACTCGAAACCGCTGTGGGCGAAGACGGCTTCACGCTGAAGCCTCAGGTCAAGGGCGTCGTTGCCG
Source organism: Pseudolysinimonas sp. (assembly GCA_035554115.1). Taxonomy (GTDB): domain Bacteria; phylum Actinomycetota; class Actinomycetes; order Actinomycetales; family Microbacteriaceae; genus CAXTSE01. The sequence goes on from DATMIW010000050.1 coordinate 13,373, forward strand.
TTGCGGCGTCGACCCGGAAGTCGATTCTTGATTCGGCCGTGGGACTTGTCTCGCGTGCCTGCGGAGACACCGACCCGTGCAAGGTGATTGCAGAAGTCGCCTCGCCTGCCGACCCGTACACGAACCTGGTCGCCGACGGCGTCGAGAAGGAACTGGGCCCGCAGGTGCAAATCGTCCAGCGTTTCTCGTCCGGGTACGACCCCGGTGAGGTCGCCAGGCAGCTCCCCGACATCCTGAGCGCTCACCCCGATGCGACGGTCTTCATGTCGGCCGCCGACTCGAGCGCATTGGCTGCCCTCCCGGCAATCAAGGATGCAGGTCGAGCAGACACACTCAAGATCCTGGGATCCGGCGGAAGCTCAGAAGGTGCCGCTGCAGTAGCCGACGGCACCATCTTCGCAACCTCGGGAAACTGGCCACAGCAGTACGGCGCGTTCCTGGCGACGGCCCTGACGCAAGCTGTGCACGGCGAGAAGGTCACCCACTCAGAACTCGACAACTTCACCGCCGACAAGCCGCAGTTCATCACCAAGGACACGGTGTCTGAGTACAAGCCCGAATGGGGCACGGCAGCTAAGTAGCCAGGCCAACAAAGGCGACGAAGGCCTCCGGAGTGATGCGGATTACCGCACACTCCGGAGGCCTTTTCGAACGGTTGCACATAACAGTTGGGTGACGAGAGCAATTCCAGCCCCCACCAACTATTTCGTTTTCTCAATTTTATGGACTAGTGTCCAAAAATCCGCATCTTCAGCGTTGAAAGCGATAAGGAGTACTTGTGAAATCTGTTCGAGTACGTAGGTTGGCCGTAGCCGCCCTAGCCATTTTTGCCCTCCCCGTTCTGGCCGCGTGCGCGACTGGCGGCGGTAGTGACAACAGCAAAGGCATCAGGATTGCGTTCCTCACTTTCGTCGCCAGCGACTACTCGTCGGCTGAAAAACGAGGAATTGAGTCGGTCGTCAAGCCCGCAGGTGGATCGGTGACCTTGTTCTCAGCGAACTTCGACCCCCAGCAGCAGCTGTCGCAGTGTCAGGATGCGATCACGAGCAAGCGTTTTGACGCGATCGTCCTGTCGCCTGTTTCGTCAACAACGGGTGTTCCGTGCGTGAAGGCGGCGGAAGCGGCCGATATCCCTGTGGGAACAATCGAAACGGCCGTCGGCAAAGAACCTTTTCAGTTGAAGCCACAGGTCAAGGGTGTAGTCGCAGTCGTTGCCACCACCCGGAAAACGATTCTTGAATCCACCGACAAACTTGTTTCGCTGGCGTGCGGCGACGCTAACCCGTGCAAGGTGATTGCAGAAATCGCCTCGGCTGCCGACCCGTACACCAACTTCGTCGCCGACGGCGTTGCGAAGGACCTTGGCCCGCGGGTACAAATCGTTCAACGTTTCTCGACCGGGTACGACCCGGGTGAGGTCGCTAAGCAGCTCCCCGACATCCTGAGCGCTCACCCCGACGCGACGGTCTTCATGTCGGCCGCCGACTCGAGCGCACTGGCTGCCCTCCCGGCTGTCAAGGATGCAGGTCGCACCGACACACTCAAGATCCTGGGATCCGGCGGAAGCTCGGACGGTGCCGCGGCCGTCGCCGACGGAACCATCTTCGCAACCTCGGGAAACTGGCCGCAGCAATCCGGTGCGTTCCTGGCAAAGGCCCTGACGCAGGCAGTCCACGGCGAGAAGGTCACCCATTCGGAGCTTGACGGCTTCAAGGCTGACAACCCGCAGTTCGTCACCAAGGAGACGGTGTCCGAGTTCAAGCCCGAATGGGGCGCGGCAGCTAAGTAGCCAAGCCCACAAAGGCGACGAAGGCCTCCGGAGTGATGCGGATTACCGCATGCTCCGGAGGCCTTCTCGGCTTAATGCGCGGAATTAGCCAGCGAAGGCGCCGACGAGCTTCACGGCACCACCATTAACACCCTTAGCACCCTGTTCGAAGCCGTCGAGGCCTCCGGCTCGCTCACCGACTGTCACGCGCCCGGCCACCCAGGCCGGCAGACCGGATGCCGTGAGGGCGTGTGTTACCGAGCTCGCCGCCGCCGCATCCACGATTGCGATCATGCCGACGCCCAGGTTCCAGGTGCCTTCGGTGTCGCCGAGGGTGATGCCGCCCCACTCGGCCAGCACGCGGAATACCGGCTGTGGGCTCCAGGTGGCGCGATCGACCTCGACCCACGACCCACGTGGCAGAACGCGTGCGAGGTTCGCCGCGATCCCCCCGCCTGTCACATGGCTGAGCGCATGCACGACATCGGGCATGTCATCAAGCAACTGCACGAGCGGGGCCGTGTAGAGCCGGGTCGGCTCAAGCAGAACGTTGCCCAGCACGCCGCCGAACTCGTCGGCGTGATCGGTGGCGGTGAGCCCGCGCTGGGCGAGAATGTGGCGCACGAGCGAATAGCCGTTGCTATGCAAGCCGCTCGACGCGATGGCAACCACCGTGTCGCCGTGCCGCACCTTCTCGGGACCGAGGACAGCATCCGCTTCTACTGCGCCGACCGCTGCGCCCGCAACGTCGTAGTCGTCAGGCTCCATGAGGCCAGGGTGCTCGGCCGTCTCGCCGCCCACGAGGGCGGTGCCCGTTTCCGCACACGCCTTGGCGATTCCCTCGACGATTGCGGCAATACGCTCGGGCACGACTTTGCCGCACGCGATGTAGTCGGTCATGAACAGCGGCTTCGCGCCGACCACGATGATGTCGTCGACGACCATGCCCACCAGGTCTTGCCCGATGGTGTCGTGGCGGTCGAGAGCGTGAGCTATCGCGATCTTGGTGCCCACGCCATCCGTCGAGGTGGCGAGGAGGGGCCGCCGAAAGTCGCGCAGCGCGCTGACGTCGAACAGGCCCGCGAATCCGCCGACGCCGCCGAGCACCTCCGGCCCGTGGGTGCGGCCGACGGCCGCCTTCATCAGCTCGACCGCGCGGTCGCCCGCGGCAGTGTCAACGCCGGCCTGGGCATAGCTGTCAGAAGATGCCGTCACGCCCCCAGCGTATCGGGCGGGCATACCCTGCTTGACGTGGACTTCGACGGCCCCCCGACCTGGCGAGCGCGCGAAGGTGCATCGCGTGCGGTGCTCGTTGCGTTGTATCTGCGCGACGCCCTCGGCGTTCCCGACCCGTCCGGGCTGCCGCGGTTGCTCGGCACCGGTCTGCCTGCGGTAACGGCCGACGACGCAACGACCTGGCGGTGGATGCGATGGTGGGTCTCGACGATGCGCGGACGTGGGCCGACGTCGTGCACGACAGCTATGACACGCGCGTTGTGGAAGCAGGCGCTGAGAATACCGAGTGGCATATGGCTCTGACGGATGCGGTGGCCGCCCGCGAGCGGGAGCTCGGACGGCAGGCGGAGCCCTTCGAGCTGCGCATCGAGGTGTTGCCGCTCACGACAGCGGGCATCTGGTGGATCGCCGATTCGGCCATTGCTGTCGATGAAGCGCTCCGCGACAATTCGGCCCTCTATCGCGAGGCGCTCCGCCCCTTTCTGGAACGTCTGGTCTGATTTCTGCAACACCTGGTCTGGCGGGCGGCGGGGCAAGCACACGCCTCCGTCGGTGTGGGAGAATCGACCGTGCCCACGTCGGGCATTCCCCTTCAACATCCTGGAGCCTCTGCGGCATGTGCGGCATCGTCGGCATCGTCTCATCGAGCCCGGTCAACCAGCAGGTCTACGACGCACTCTCGCTGCTGCAGCATCGAGGACAGGATTCGACGGGCATTGCCACGAGTGATGGCGCGATCATTCACCTGCAGAAGGCCAAGGGGCAGGTACGCGAGGCGTATCGCACACGTGACATGCGCAGCCTTCTCGGCACGATGGGCCTCGGCCACGTGCGCTACGCCACCCGAGGCGACGCATCGAAAGAGCAAGAGGCGCAGCCGTTCTACGTCAACGCCCCATACGGCATCGTGCTTGTGCACAACGGCAACCTCACCAATACGCGCGAGTTGACGCAGTCACTGTTCCGCACTGATCGGCGCCACCTCAACACCAGCTCAGACACAGAGCTTCTCGTCAACGTGTTGGCCCACGAGTTGCAGCAGCAGGTGCGCGGATCGGACCTCGACCCCGACCAGGTTTTCGACGCAATCGAGACCCTGCACGAACGCGTCGAAGGCTCGTACGCGGCGATCGCGCTCATCGCGGGCCAGGGTCTGCTGGCGTTCCGTGATCCGTTCGGAATCCGCCCTCTCGTCCTGGGCAAGCGCACCACCGGGCTGGTCGGCGACGAATGGGTCGTGGCAAGCGAGTCCCTCGTGCTCGAGTCGGGCGGCTACGAGACTGTTCGGGATGTCGCCCCCGGCGAGGCCATTTTCATCGCTCGTAACGGCGAAATGTTCTCGCGCCAGTGCGCAAAGAATCCGGTGCTGATCCCGTGCTCGTTCGAGTACGTCTATCTCGCGCGGCCGGACTCGATCATGAACGGCATCTCGGTCTATGACGCCCGCCTGCGTCTGGGCGACCGGCTGGCCGACACGATCGCCCGCTACACGCCGTCGGGCGACATCGACGTGGTCATGCCCATTCCCGACAGCTCGCGCCCCGCCGCGATGCAGGTCGCGCAGAAGCTGGGCATCGAATACCGCGAAGGCTTCTACAAGAACCGCTACGTCGGCCGCACCTTCATCATGCCGGGGCAAGAGCAGCGCCAGAAGAGCGTCAAGCAAAAGCTCAACGCCATGGGGTCGGAGTTCCGGGGCAAGAACGTGCTCATCGTCGATGACTCGATCGTGCGCGGCACGACCTCGAAAGAGATCATCGACATGGCACGTATCGCCGGCGCCAATTCGGTCACCTTCACCTCGGCCGCACCTCCGGTGCGATTCCCCCACGTCTACGGAATCAATATGCCGTCGCGCGCCGAGCTCGTGGCGGCCGGTCGCAAGATCCCCGAAATCGCCACCGAGTTGGGTGCCGACCATCTGATTTACCAGGAGGTCGGTGACATGGAGGCCGCCATCCTCGAGGGCTCTGATATCGCGAGCCTCGAGATGAGCTGTTTCACAGGTGACTACATCACGGGCACAGTGAGCCCGGAGTATCTCGCCTGGGTCGAGGCCAATCAGGGCAGCTAGCGCGCTGGAGCTTAAGGGTGAAGGCCATTTCTGGCCTTCACTGCGACGCCAGCGCCGATGCCCGTCTCGGGCATCGGGCAACGTCGAGGGCTAGCAGTAGGGCTGGTTAACTGTGCGGCTGAACTCTCCGTGACCGCAGTAGTTGAGGGCAACTTCACCCATTCACTTGTCATCGCGCACATGAGCTTCTCGCGTTTATAACGCTCTGGTCACGGTGCTTCCTAAAGTCGTTGCGTTGCCTCAATCAACAAGACAATTGCGCTGATTCAACAAGGATGTATCCTTTTCATGACGGTTCACAGATCGCAATACTGTGGGCTGGCCTCAACGGAGAGGCCACTGAAAAGGAGCAATGATGCATCTTTCATTCAGCAGAAAGCGCGGCGCTGTCGCAGCTTCGCTACTCGTCACAGTCGGCCTTCTTGCCGGCTGCACGACAACGTCGGGCGGCAGCGGCGAGAAGGTTCCCGGTGTCACCGCGAAGACGATCTCCCTCGGCGTGATATCGCCCCTGACCGGGATCTTCGCGGCCGGTGGCAAGGCACAGCTGGCGGGCGTGAATCTCTATTGGGACGAGGTCAACGCCAACGGTGGTGTCTGCGACGGTCGCAAGGTCAAAATCATCGCCCGCGACCACGCCTATGACCCGCAGAAGGCGGTGACCGCGTACTCAGGAATCCGCAAGGACATCCTGGGCGTGCAGCTTCTCACCGGTACACCGATGACCGAAGCCGTCGCCCCGCAAATGGAGCAGGACAATGTCGTCGTGATCCCGCAGAGCTGGTCGCCCACTCTCCTCGGCAAGAAGCTCATCCTTATTCCGGGCACTCCCTTCGACGTGGAGATGGTCAACGCGGTCGACTACCTGGTCGACAAGAAGACCCTCAAGAAGGGTGACTCGATCGGCTACATCTACTTCCAGGGTGACTTCGGTGGCTCGGGACTCAAGGGAGCCACCTATGCGGCCGAACAGCACGGGATCACCGTCGACCCGTACCAAATCGACCCGACTGTGACCGATCTGTCATCGCAGATCAACCAGATCGCCGCGAAAGGTAATAAGGCGATCTTCATGAGCGCCAGCCCGCCGCAACTCGCGAATGCCGCGGCACTGTCGGCAACCGCCGGTCTCGACATCCCGATCATCGCGCCGACGCCGACCTACGTGCCTCAGCTCCTATCGAGCCCGGCCGCAGATCAAATCGCCGACCGTGTGCTCGTCGTCAGTCCGTACAACGCGTGGAGCGCAAAAGACAAAGCGGTCTCGGCTCTGCGGACCCTCTATGAAGGCGGCGACAAGTCTGCAGCCGAACCGCAGCAGCTCATCATCGCGGGCTACGCATCCGGACTCCTCATGAAGACAGCCCTCGATGACGCCTGCAAGAAGGGCGAGCTGACCCGCGCTTCTCTAGCGGCGGCCTTCGCCGACGTCGAGTCGTTCGATATGCAGGGCCTGTCGGTCAACCTCACCTACCCCAAGGATCGCTCGTCGGCCCCTCCGGGGTTCACCACCTACATCCACAAGGCCGACAAGGCTGCGGTCGGTGGCCTCACCCCGCTCGTCAAACAGCCCTACGAAGGAGAAGACGCCAAGGCGTACTTCGACTCGGAAAAGTAGTCACTGATGCTGCGTAGCTCTTCGTGGACGCAGCTCGGAGAAGACGGGTCTGCCGGCCCCACCCGGCCGGCAGACCCCTTCCTGAGTGTCCGTAACATCACCGTCCGGTACGGCACGGCGATCACCGCCCTCACAGATGTGAGTGTCGACGTTTCGCCCGGAAGCATCACCGCTGTGCTGGGTGGCAACGGCGCCGGGAAGAGCACGCTGATGCGCGCGATATCAGGCAACCTGTCCCGACACTCGGGAGCGATCCTGGGCGGCGACATTCTGCTCGAAGGAGAGTCGCTTCTCGGCGTCTCCCCCGAGCGGCGCGCTAAAGCCGGGGTCGTGCAGGTGCCCGAGGGGCGACGGATCTTCGGGCGCCTCACCGTCACCGAAAACCTGCGCGTCGGGCGCTTCGGCAATCCCGCGGGGCGAACGGCGAACGACCTGGAGCGGATCTTCACCCTGTTCCCCGCATTAGCCGGCAAACGGCGGCAGCGTGGCGCGCTGCTCTCCGGTGGCGAGCAGCAGATGCTCGCGATCGGGCGAGCCCTGATGGCCGAGCCACGCGTACTGCTGCTCGATGAGCCGACTCTGGGGCTCGCGCCGCTCATCATCGACCAAATCGCGGACCTTCTTGACCGCATCCGCTCGGAGGGCACAACCATTCTTCTCGTCGAACAAAACGTCGGGGTCGCTCTTGACCTGGCAGATACCGCGTACGTGTTCTCGACCGGCACGGTCGCCCTCTCGGGCACGGCAGCCGAACTTCGCAATGACGACAGGGTGCGCAGCCTCTACCTCGGTGGCGAAGGCGTTCCGAAGGACACGAAATGATCACCACGACCATGGGGGCACAACTCGATGTCACCGGTGTGAGCGTGCGCTTCTCGGGAGTGCACGTTCTCAACGACGTCTCGTTCTCTGCCGACCCCGGCAGCATCCACGCCTTGATCGGTCCGAACGGCGCAGGCAAGTCGACGCTGTTCAACGTGTTGTCGGGCATCTACCGACCCGTTGTCGGAAGCGTCAGCATCGACGACAAAGAGATCGTCGGCCTCAAGCCTTACCGGGTTGCCCGGGTCGGGGTGGGGCGCGCGTTCCAGAACAACTCGATGTTCGAAAGCCTTACGGTCGAAGAGAACCTGCTGCTCGGGCGGCATCGCCTCATGAGGTCGGGCGTGGTCCGCGGCGGCCTTCGGCTGCCTTTTGCTCGCAACGAAGAGCGCGAGGCACGCGAGAAAGTCCGCGAGATCGCCGAGTTCCTCGAAGTCGACCACCTGCTGTCGCATGACGCGGGCGACCTGTCGTACGGCGACGCCAAACGAGTGGATGTCGCCCGCGCGGTGTGCACAGAGCCGCGGCTCCTTCTGCTCGATGAGCCTGCCGCCGGCGTGCATACGCACGAGAAGATCAAGATGCAGCAGATGATCACGCGCATCGCACGAGAGCTTGGCACCACGATCCTCCTCGTCGAACACGACATGGGAGTCGTCATGGGCACCTCCGATCGGATCACGGTTCTCAACTTCGGCACTGTGCTGATAACGGGCACGCCCGAAGAGATCCGCAACGACCCGAAAGTCATCGAGGCCTATCTCGGTCACTCGACGGCGCGCAGCGAAGTCGCGAAGGGAACAGCATGAGCGAGCTCCTCTCCCTGATACTCAACGGCCTCTCGGTGGGTGCCATCTACGCGCTCATCGCCCTGGGAATGGTTATCGTCTTCAAGGCGACAGAGGTCATCAACTTCGCGCATCCCTCCCTCCTGGTTGTGGGCACCCTTATCGTCGCGACCCTCGTCGACAGGTTCCACCTTCCCTTCTTCCTCGCGGCCGGAATCGGCATCGTCGCCACGGCGATCCTCGGAATCGTGATCAACCTGGTGCTGGTGCGGCCCTTCCACAAGAAGCAGGCGGTTCTCGCGGCCGGCATTATGACGTTCGGGCTCGCGCTGGTGATCGACACGATCACCTCGAACCAGATCGGCGCTCAGATCATCTCTCCCGGTGGTCCGTGGGGCGCGACCAACGTCGACGTGCTGGGCACGACGCTGCCGCTCTCGCGCATCGTTGCGGTATCCGTCGCCGGAGTGCTGCTGGTGGCGTTCTACATCTGGCTGCAGCGCAGCGACTTCGGGGTCGGGATGCGCGCAGCAGCCGACGACCCCGAGACCGCGTCGCTGATGGGCGTGCGCCTGTCGCGCGTGTCGCTCTTCGCCTGGGGAATCGCCTCAGCGCTGGCGGTTGTTGCGGGTGTCTTCTTGGTCTCCTATCCGAGCGCGGGCCTCGAAGTCACAGTGAGCGGAATCGCTCTTCAGGCGATCCCCGCCGCGGTGATCGGCGGTCTCGACTCCACAACGGGAGCGGTGGTCGGCGGCCTCGCCGTCGGCCTCACGCAGGTTCTCGCCCTGGGGTACCAAGACGAGCTCGCCTTCTTGGGCCGCAGTTTCTATCAGGCGGCCCCCTACATCCTCATGCTCATTGTTTTGTTGATCAGACCAGCCGGACTGTTCGGCACAAAGGATGTGTCTCGTGTCTAAGCGCCGCACCGTGCGTTGGATCATCGTGGGCGCCCTCGCCGTTATCGGGATTGTGCTCCCCGCGTTTCTCGAAGATTTCTGGCTCCAGCTGGGGGCCCTCGTCTTCACGGCAAGCATTGGTGCAATCGGGCTCATGCTGCTGTTCGGTCGGGTCGGGCAGCTCTCGCTCGGGCATCCCTTCTTCTTGGGTATCGGCGCCTACTCCTATGTGTGGCTGGCCAGCCCGAGCGGGGACGATTCGCGGTGGGGGCTCGGTCTGCCCAGCCTTCTCGCGATTCCGCTGGCCGTCATCATCGCGGCCGTCGTCGGTGTCGCACTCAGTCCGCTCGCGGCTCGGCTCAAAGGACTCAGCCTCGGGCTCGCCACACTGTCGCTGATCTTCATCGGGGTCTGGCTGTTCTACACACTGGAACCGCTCACGGGCGGATTCAACGGACGAGGTGCGCCGGCTCTCCAGATCGGGCCGCTGTCATCGACGGGGTCCAATCTCGCGATTGCAGGGATGCCCCTCGGCGGACCGCAGTTCCTCTGGTACGTCGCGCTCATCCTGCTGGTCGCCGTCTCTGCCTTCACTGTCGCCCTGCTGAAGGGACGGGTGGGGCGCGCCTTCACCGCGATCCGCGATGCCGAAGTGCATGCGGCGGCGCTGGGCGTGAACGTCGGCCACTACCGCGCCATCGCCTTCGCGATCTCGAGCGCCTACGCGGGTCTGGCCGGGTCGCTGCTGGCCATCATCATCCAACTCGTCACGCCCGACTACTGGGGCCTCGCACTATCGCTGAGCTACCTCGCGATGGTGGTCATCGGCGGGATGCGGTCGGTGGCCGGAGCGATCCTCGGTGCCCTGTTCGTCATGGCGCTCCCCGCGATTCTGCAGCGATTCGGTGGCGACATTCCCGGCGTCGGTAGCGTCGGCGGCGGCGGTATCGGCCCGGCGGTTGTCGCACAGATCATCTACGGGGTCGTGGTGATCGTCGTGCTGATCTTCGAGCCGCAGGGGCTCGTGCGGATCATCGGGCGGCTCGTGCCCAAACGATGGCGACGTGTGGATGCGGCGTAGCCGGTGACGTCGACCGTCGGCTTCACGCTCACCCAGCTGCAATATTTCTGTTTGGTCGCCGAGCTCGGCTCGTTCAGCGCGGCGGCCCGCGCGCAGCATGTTTCGGCCAACACGGTGGTGTTCGCCGTCAACACCCTGGAAGGGTCGCTGGGAACGCAGCTGTGCGTGCGGCGCAGATCGCGGGGAATCGAGCTGACCCTTAACGGTCAGATGCTGTACGAGCAGGCGCGTGACCTTCTCGACCGCGCGGAGAAGATCTACGTTTCGGTGGCCAGCGAGAACAGTCCCGCCGGTCCGATATCGCTTGGCTGCACCCCGATGCTCGAGGCCACAGTGTTGACGCGCCTCGCCGACGCCTTCGCCACTCGGCACCCGAACTCCGGCCTGGCGCTGTCGGTGCGACCGCAGGAAACGTTGATCGAGGAGCTGATCTCGGGCGAACTGGACTGCGCGATCCTGTATGACATCGAGGTGCCCACCGCGCTGAGCACGCGTGAACTGTACCGCCGCCCCGCCCATGTCGTCATCAGCCGACGACACAGCCTCGCGGGGCACAAGTCGATCAATCTGCGCCAACTCGCCCAGGATCCGCTGATCCTGTTCGACGCGAACCCCCTCAAGGGCTACACGCTGCGGATCATCACCGAGGCGGGCATGATACCGAATGTGCGCTACGAGGTAAGTGACTATGAGGTCATGCGCGCGCTTGTCGCTCGCAACCTGGGGTACTGCGTCACGATCCTCGACACCTTTGTCGACCGCAGCGAAACGGCGAAAACGATCGTCGGCATCCCGATTGCACCGAAGACACCCGAGGTGGGGATCGTCATCGCATGGTCGGTGACATCGGGGAGCGACGCACGAGTGCGTGAAATGGTCGACCTTGCGACACAGAATGCGGCGCGGCCGAACTTGCGGTAGTCGAGTCAGTCCTGAATGGGTTCGTCCGGGGCGGAAGACACATCACGTTCCGCAAGCACCGTGCGGGCGCGACGGCGCGATATTCCGTCGATGACGAGACCGACGACGGCCGCAAGCACGACCCCGATCGGGACCCCGAAGAGCAGCAGATAGCCGAAGGTGGCCCCGAATCCAATTCTCGGGTCGACGGGGAAGAGACTCGTGAGCACCAACGTGCCGAGCACCCCAAAGAGGGCTCCGAGCAGCAGGAAGATGCCCAGTTTCGGTGCCCGCCGCACGCGCACCTCGGTCGGCTGGCCAGACACCGCCCCATCGGATGCGTTGTCGGATGCCGGGACCGGGTCGGGAGTGCTCACTTCCCCATTGTCTCTGATGTCGGAGTGCGGAGATTCTCGATGGCCTCATGGTTGACCTCGGCAGCGCGTGCAAAGAGGTCATTGGCAAACGCGATCTGCTCGTCGCTCAGGGTGCGAAGGTACTCGGCCCACTGGGCACCGATCCGACCGTATATGGGCCCCACCCGCTGCATGACAATTTCCGGGATCGCGGTGACGATCACCCGACGTCGGTCACCGCTGTCACGTTCCCGGCGCACATATCCCGCTCGCTCCAGCCTGTCGATCACGGCAGTTATCGCTCCGCCGGAGGTCAGACCCGTGCGCTCGGCAAGTTCGCCGGGTGTGGCCGGACCTTCGCGCATCAGCAGGCTGACGGCCTGCATGTCGGTGCTGTTAATGCCTCCTGCGCGGGCCACCGCATCCTGAAACAGCACAGCGCGTGCCATGAACTCGGCCATCGTGTCGCCCACCTGTGCGATCAACGACTCACGGCTTGACACTTTCGCCATGCTCACCTATTCTCTCTAATTGCGAGAGACTCGTCTCGCGAGAGTCTCTCTAAGTAAGGATAGCAAATGCCTCACGCCCTCGTCATCGGCGCCGGAGTCGCCGGTCCCGCCGTTGCCCTGTTCCTGCAGCGGGCTGGCTGGAAAGCCACGATCTATGAAGCGGCCCCGACACCGGACCCCTATGCCGGCCTGTTCCTCAACGTCGCGACCAACGGGCTCAGCGTGCTCGACGAACTGGGCCTGCGCGACCGGGTTGTGGCAGACGGCCATCGCGCCCCACATATGGTGATGTGGAGCCGTACCGGAGCCCGACTCGGCACGGTGCCGAATGGCCCGGCGGGAGACCCCGAACGGGGAAGCGTCGTCGTGCGGCGTGGCCATCTGCACCAGGTGCTGCGTGACGCGGCCACCGCGGCAGGCATTGAGATTCACGACTCCGCCCGTCTGACCACGATCGACGAGACACCGGATGGCGTACGCGCCACCTTTGCCGACGGTCGCGTCGCCGAGGGCGACATTCTCATCGGCTGTGACGGAATCGGCTCCCCCACCCGCACCTGGATCGACCCCGACGCACCGGCACCCGCGTATAGCGGCCTCGTGGGCGTGGGCGGATTCGCCCGGGTGGATGGCCTGGAACCGACACCTGACACCCAGCACTTCGTGTTCGGCGCGCGATCGTTTTTCGGGTACCTGGTCCGCGCCGACGGCACTGTCTATTGGTTCGCGAACCCGACGCATAGCGAGCCCGCGCGCGGCGCGCTCGCCGACATTTCGAGCGACGCCTGGCTGGCCGAGCTGCGCGACCTCCATCGCGACGACCCGTCGCCCGTGCCCGAGATCCTCGCCAACACCACAACCACGCTCACCGGGTATCCCATTTACGACCTGACGAAGGTTCCGCAGTGGAGCCGCGGGCGGGTCGTTGCCGTGGGCGACGCCGTGCACGCGACCTCTCCCAGTGCCGGCCAAGGCGCGTCCCTCGCACTGGAGGACGCGATAACCCTGGCGAAATGCCTCCGGGATTCGACAGACTACTCAGCCGCATTCGCCGAGTACCAAAGGCTGCGTCAACCGCGCGCGGAGAAAGTTGTTGCCTACGCACGCGCGATCAACGCGCAGAAGCGTGTCATCACAAACCGCGTAGGCGTCGCTATCCGTGACGCGCTCATGCCCATCTTCCTCAGGCGAGCGGCCAACGACACCCGCAACAACTGGCTCTATGCGCACACCATCGGGTGGGAGCGCAAGGCGAGCTAGGGGGCGACGCGCCAGGCGAGCGGGAGGTAGGGACCGAGGTCGGCGCGGGTTCCAGATGCGGCGACCCGGCCTGCTGCGAGCGCGTCGGCCCATGCGAGGGAGCCGGTGGCGAGAGCGACCCAGGTGGCGGCATCCATCTCGACCACATTGGGCGGAGTCCCGCGGGTGTGGCGCGGCCCCTGCACAACCTGCGCGGCGCCGAACGGCGGCACCCGCACCTCAAGCGTGTTGCCCGGAGCCTTCTCTTCGAGCAGCTGCAACAGGTAGCGGGACGCGGTTGCCCGCTTCTCGCGTGCGTCATCCCCCTGCAGGTAGGCCTCCACCGCGGCAGCCCCGTCCGCGTGTGCGATCTTCGCCTTGGCCATGCGGCCAGGGTAGCCGTCGCTAGGCTGGGCCGGTGAGAATCCTCGTCCTCGGATCCGGCGCCCGAGAGCATGCGATCGTGTCCGCTCTGCTGCGCGAAAACGCCGGCCACGAGATCGTTGCCGCTCCCGGCAATGCGGGCCTCGCGGCTCAGGTCGAGACTGTCGCGCTCGACACCTCCAACGCATCCGTCGTCACGCGGTACGCAGTCGACAACGACATTGAGCTGGTCGTCATCGGGCCCGAGGCTCCGCTGGTGGCAGGGGTCGCCGATCCGCTGCGCGCCAAAGGCATTCCTGTCTTCGGGCCGGGTAAAGCTGCGGCAGCCCTCGAGGGCTCGAAAGAGTTCGCGAAGCGGATCATGCAGACCGCGGGGGTTCCCACCGGACGAGCCGTGCGCGCGACGACCGTCGACGAACTCGCGAGCGCCCTCGACGAGCTCGGCGCACCGCACGTCGTCAAAGCCGACGGACTCGCGGCCGGCAAAGGCGTGCTCGTCACCGAAGATCGCAACGAGGCCCTCGCCCACGGCACCCACTATCTGCAACAGGGACCGGTGCTCGTCGAAGAGTTTCTCGACGGGCAAGAGATCTCGCTGTTCTTCCTCTCCGACGGGCACGATGTGGTGCCACTCAGCCCGGCGCAGGACTTCAAGCGCGTGTTCGATGACGATCTCGGGCCGAACACCGGGGGCATGGGAGCGTATTCGCCCCTCCCCTGGCTAACCGCGCCGGATCACGGAACGGGATGGAAAACCGAGGCAGCCTTCGTCGATGAAGTCCTCGAAACTGTCGCCCTGCCAACCATCCGCACCCTCGAGGCCGAAGGCACCCCGTTCATCGGGCTGTTGTACTGCGGACTCATCGTCACAGCGGCAGGCATCCGGGTCATCGAGTTCAACGCACGATTCGGCGACCCCGAGACACAGGTGGTTCTGCCGCGACTCGAGACTCCGCTCTCGCAGCTGCTGCTCGCGGCGGCGACGGGTGGGCTCGCACGGGTTCCGTATCCGGTGTTCTCCCCCGATGTCGCCGTCATCGTCGTACTCGCGAGCGAAGGCTACCCCGACGCCCCGATCACAGGCCGCCCGATCACGGGGCTCGATGCCGCCGCCGAGGTGCCCGGCGTGACCATCGCGCATGCCGCAACGGCGTTCGTCGACGGCCAATACCTCGCAACCGGCGGCCGTGTGCTGGGGGTCGTCGCGCGGGCAGCCGACTTCTCCACTGCGCGGGCAGCCGCCTATGAGGCGATCGGCCGCATCCAGCTCGAGGGTTCGCACTATCGCCACGACATTGCGGCGAGGGTCTCATGACCGAGGTCTCGACCGGCTCGACCGGCGATTCCGCGGGCGACCCGCGCCTGCTCGCCCTGCGCTGGCAGCACATCTACTCGGGCAAGGTCCGCGACCTCTACCGATCGGATGCCGCACCCGGCCGCCTGCTGGTCATCGCCTCCGACCGCGTGAGCGCCTTCGACCACGTGCTCGAGCCTGGCATCCCCGACAAGGGCGCCCTGCTCACCCAGCTGAGCCTGTGGTGGTTTGCGCGACTCGGGATCCCGAATCACCTGGCGGGGGATGTTGCCTCCCTGCACCTGCCCGCCGATCTCGCGGCGCGGGCCATGCTCGTCGCGGAGCTCGACATGTTCCCGCTCGAATGCGTGGTGCGCGGATACCTGGCCGGGTCGGGCTGGGCCGAATACCAGGTCTCGCAAAGCGTGTGCGGCATCCCGCTGCCGGCCGGTCTGAGCAACGGCGACCGCCTGCCCGAGCCGATCTACACGCCGGCCACAAAGGCCGCCCTCGGCGACCACGACGAGAACATTAGCTATGAACGTTCCGTCGAGATTGTGGGCGAAACGGATGCGGCGGCCCTCCGCCGGCTCTCTCTCGACACCTTCGCCACGGCCTCCGCCCTTGCCGAACAGCGCGGCGTGATCCTCGCCGACACCAAGTTCGAGTTCGGGCGCGACACCTCGACGGGCGAGATCACGATCGCCGACGAGGTACTCACGAGCGACTCCTCGCGGTACTGGGATGCCTCGCTGTACGCCGCGGGAGGCGAGCACCGCCTCGACAGCTTCGACAAGCAGATCGTGCGCGACTGGCTGGCCGCCCACTGGGACAAGACCGGCACGCCTCCGTCTCTGCCCGATGACGTCATAGCGCGCACGGCCGACCGCTACCGCGAACTCATCGCCCGCGTCACGGCGTAGCTACCGACCTCCGCCCGCAAAATACGGCAAAGCTGGAATTAGTTGACGAGTCACACGTTAAGTCAGATATGAGCACGAACGCTGCCCCCGGCATCCCCGAATCTGTTGCGAAGAGCGCCGACATCCTCGCCGCCGACACCGCCATGGGCGCGGTGACCCTGCGGGTGGGCAACCTCGACGCCATGACCGCGTACTACCGCGATGTGATCGGGCTCGACCAGCTCGACGCTACGGGCTCGCGAGTGACACTCGGCCGGCCGGGGCGCCCTGCGATGATCCTGGAACACACGCCCGAACTTGCCCATGCCGGACCCCGTGACGCGGGCCTGTTCCACACCGCAATCCTGTTTGACAGCAAAGAGGCCCTGGCTGCGGCCGTCTATGCGGTCGCCCGCAGCGGTGCCGGCCGATTCAGCGGATCCAGCGACCACCTCGTAAGCAACGCCTTCTACTTCGACGACCCCGAGGGCAACGGCGTCGAGCTCTACTGGGATCGCGAACGCACCGATTGGAGCTGGGCGCACGGACAAATCGAGATGCACACGCTCTTCCTCGATCCCAACCGCTTCTTGGCCGAAAACCTCAGCGAGCGCGGAGAGGCAGGAGCCGGATTCGGGGACGCCCGCGTCGGACACGTTCACCTCTCCGTCGGCGACATTCCCCGCGCACGCGAGTTCTACATCACCCAGCTCGGCTTCGAGCAGACCATCGAGATTGCCGGGCAGGCACTGTTCGTGAGCGCGGGCGGCTATCACCATCACATGGCCATGAACACCTGGAATGCTCGGGGCGCTGGCCGACGACAGCAGACACTCGGGCTCGGCCGAGTCGACATCATTGTGCCCGGTGCTGACGACCTTGGGGCTCTGACCGAACGGATGCAGCACGCTGGCATCCAGCCCCGCAACGACGGGCGGAGCCTCGCTTTCGACGACCCGTGGGACAACCTCGTTACCGTTACTCCAGCGGATACGGTGCCCGCGTAGACTTCCTCGCGATGAGCCGAGCCCTCGCTTTTGCCCTGCTGCCGATCGTCGTGAGGCAAGGGCGGAAGCTGCGGCGAGACATTCCGCGTCTTCCGCCACCGGCCGATGCGTGGAGTGGCGGCGACAGCGCTCCCTCGGCACTGCAGCTGCTCGTCGTGGGCGATTCCACGGCTGTCGGCACCGGGGTCGAATCGATGACCGAGGCGCTCGCCGGGCACCTTGTTCGACGCCTCAAGGCGGCAGGGGGCCGGGGCCGGACTGTTGGCTGGCGCGTCGTGGGCTCTAACGGCGCCACCTCGGCCCAGGTGCTCGACCGTCATCGCGCGACAATCCTGTCGGAGGCTACGGACATCGCCGTCGTCCTCGTCGGCTGGAACGACACCCTGCGCCTGCGGTCCGGCACCGCGTACGCGCACGAGCTGTCGGCGCTGCTAGACGCCCTGCGCGGCGGCAACCCCGGCATCCGAATGGTGGTCGTGGCGCCCCCAAGCTTCGGACGCTTCACCGTATTGCCGCAGCCGCTTCGCGCGGCACTCGGGCTGCACGCGCGGGGGCTGGCCCGCGTGGCCCGACGCGTAGCGGCAGAGTTCGACGCCGGATACGCGCCCGGATTCGATGGCGCCTCGCTCGCATCCGATCGTTTTCATCCCGATGGCGAGGGGTACAGGAACCTGGCCGACGGCGTGATGACCGCGCTATCGCGAATGCCGGCGTCCAGCTTGGGAGGGCCAGCCGCGCTCTAGACTGGAGCTCTCATCCACCCTCGATCCTGCGGGAGATCACCGTGCCCACCATCGTTGTCGAGGTCATGCCCAAGGCCGAACTTCTGGACCCGGCGGGCAAGGCCGTCGCCGGGGCACTCGCCCGCAGCAACAGCCCGATTACCGGGGTCCGGATCGGTAAGCGCTTCGAACTGACCGTCGAGGGTGAGGTCACCGAAGCTGTGTTCGCCGAGGCGCAGCGCCTGGCCGACGAGATGCTCTCGAACTCGGTTATCGAAGACGTGGTGCGCATCTATGTCGCCGAGACCGCGCTCGCCGACGAGGCAACCATATGAGGATCGGCGTTGTCACCTTCCCGGGTTCGCTTGACGACCGCGATGCTCAGCGCGCAATCCGCCTTGCCGGAGCCGAGCCTGTAGCTCTCTGGCACGGCACGCACGACCTCGACGGCGTGGACGCGATCGTGCTACCCGGTGGCTTCAGCTACGGCGACTACCTGCGCTGCGGGGCAATTGCCGCGCGGTCGCCCATCATGAGCGAAGTCATCGATGCGGCGAACGCTGGCGTTCCGGTGCTCGGCATCTGCAACGGGTTCCAGATCTTGGTGGAGGCCCACCTGTTGCCCGGCGGATTGATCCGCAACGACCATGGCCATTTCATTCGTCGGGATCAAAAACTCCGCGTCGAGAATGCGTCTACCGTGTGGACATCCGGATTCGATGCCGGCCAGGAAATCACCATCCCCTTGAAGAACGGCGAGGGCGGGTTCATCGCCTCGGACGAGACCCTCAACCGCCTGAATGGCGACGGACTCGTCGCCTTCCGCTATGTCGACGGCAACCCGAATGGCTCGCTCGACGACATTGCCGGCGTGACGAATGAGCGGGGCAACGTTGTCGGTCTGATGCCGCATCCCGAGCATGCAACCGAGCTTGGATTCGGACCGGATGCGCCCGGTGCAATG
The DNA here is from genome assembly GCA_035554115.1 of Pseudolysinimonas sp. GTDB lineage: Bacteria > Actinomycetota > Actinomycetes > Actinomycetales > Microbacteriaceae > CAXTSE01. The sequence goes on from DATMIW010000050.1 coordinate 31,936, forward strand.
CGCTCGGGACTAGATGGCCTCACTTTTTTCGCCAGCGTTATCGAAAGCACACTGGCGCGCTCCTGAGCCAATCCGGGCTCCTCGTGCCCAGTGTTTTATTGACCTGAATGGCTCTGAGGTCGAGATGGTGGCTCGTCGCGCCTGCCAAAAGTGACCACAGCACAGCAAGATTTAACTTGCGGGCCTCATCTTTTGTCGCTTACGTTACGTATCGCCTAGTTCGACGACAAAGGAGCCGGATCGATGACGATCCCTGAACGGATACTGCTCACTGCCCCCACCGGGCCGATTGGTCGGCGCGTTCTTGAGCTCGTATCCGGTGCGGGCCTCACTTTTTCGATAGTCGTGCGCAGCGCATCCCTCGGCAAGATCCCCACCGACCTCGTGGGTAACGCGCCGGTACACATCGGCGAATTGCACGACAGCTCCGTTCTCATCGAAGCGGGGGTTGGCGCAGACGTTCTTGTGCTGATCCTGCCCACCGATGTCTCGCACCCCGACCTCGCCGCGCTCTGGCGAAGCTTCGGTGCCGCCGCTATCGCATCGATTCGCGCCAACAACATCGAGCATGTTGTGTTCATTTCGAGCCAGGGGGCCGATGCGGGCGGAGCCGCGCTGCTCAACGTTTTCGCCGACATCGAATCCGATCTGTTCGCCGCTGCACCACATGTGCGCATCCTGCGCCCCGGGTACCTCATGGAGAACCTCCTGATGTACACGGAGCTGCTCGCGAAAGGCATCCTGCCCACGAGCACCGGCGACGACACCCAGCTGAACATGGTGACGAGTGATGACGTCGCTGCGGTGGCGCTCTCGTACCTTGCGAACATCAGCTGGACAGGCCACGAGGCACTGGCTGTCTACGGCCCGCGCAGCTACACGCCGCTTGAGGCGGCGGCAACCCTGAGCGCGGCACTTGGCCGTCCGATTGAGCGACACCGGTCTACGTATGACGAGGTTCTCGCCGAATTCCTGTCGTTCGGCATTCCGCCCGCGACAGCCCAGGCGATGGCCGAAATGTTCACTCTCACGTTGTCCGACCCAGGCGACACAGGCGACCGCCGCCGCCGCACCTCGCTCGAGGCATTCGCACGCGAACGCCTCCTCCCGACTCTTCCCTGACCCCGGTTCTTCATTGGAGAAGAACCTCGCCCATCGAAAGGAACACTCATGACACACAATGCAATCCGCTTCGCGGTGGTCGGCCTCGGCCTGCAAGGAGCGGGCACCGCAGAGCTGGCCGTCAACCAGGGCTATGAGCTGGTCGGCGCCGTCGACATCGGTGACAAGGTCGGCAAGCCGATCTCCGACTTCCTCAACGGACACGGTCCCTCGACTCCGGTCTTTGGATCGCTCAACGAGCTCCTCGCCGCCGGACCGCTCGACGCTGTGCTTCTCGCCGCCGCCATTGAGCCCACCGACATCGTCGAGCAAGCGAAGCAATTCCTGTCGCGCGGCATCAACGTCGTCACGCTTCACCAAGACCTTCTCGGTCCGGACGACTCGTGGACCCCGGAGCTCGACAAAGTTGCCAAAGAAGGCGGCGCGAGCTTCGTTTCCGGTGGGGCACAGGATGTCTTCTGGGTGCAGCTGCCCGCGCTCGTAGCGTCTGCGGCATCGAATCTCAAGCGCATCCGGGTGACCTCGGAGCTTTCGGTTGAAGCGATCTCCGTCAACCTGGCCGAGCTCGTCGGATACGACCAGGACGCAGAGCAGTTCGCTGGCACGCAGGGCTTCATGCTGCACCACCCGGCCGTGCTCGGTGGTGCGCTGAAGGAGGTCGCCCGCCGCATCGGCGCGACCATCGTCGGCGACATCTCGAAGACCTACGATTCCGTGGTGTCTGACGAGGTCTACCACTGGGAGAGCGCCGACCGCGACATTCTTCCGGGGCGTGCGACCGGCGTCGTCGAGCTTGCCTCGTTCACCACCGACAAGGGCATCACCTTTGAGGGTGTGTTCAAGGTGAGTGCCATCCCGGTGGCTGCGGCGCACGACGAGCTGCTCGTCGAAGGCGACGAGACGATCGGCGTGCGGCTCGACCCGTTCCCCGGCCAGTCCGTCACCAATGTGTCGATCCTGAGCCGCGTGCCCGACATGATCGCCGCCGAGCCGGGCGTGCACTTCGTCGCCGACCTGCCGCTGGCGAGCTACAAGTTCCCGCTCGGCAAATAGTCCGTATTACGTCGACGCCTCCGCAGCCATCTGGCCGCGGAGGCGTCGGTCATTTCGGCAGCCTTATAAGCGCGGAGGCGTCGGTAATTCCACGCTCGCGGTGAATGTCTGCGCGCGCTGCTCGGCTTCACGGCTACCGGTGAACAGCCCTTCGCGATCGGTATCCGTGTGCGGCATATGCGCGCGCGGTGTTGTGGCAGAAGAGCGTGGGTCCTTCGACTCGGTAGCGCTCGCATCGGCGGCGAGCTCCACCCGCTGACGGGGCAACGCCTGCGGGGCCTCGCGCCGCATCCACTCAACGAATTCCTCACGCACATAGCAGCGCAGGTCGAACAGCGTGGGGGCATCGTGAGCCGTGACCAGGATGCGGATGCGGACCAGGCCGCCCACGGCATCCGTCACCTGCAGCACTTTCGCGCGTCCGTCCCACAGGGTTGTTCCGGCGAGCACCCGGTCGAGTTCCTCACGCATCTGCGCCGGCGAGACGCGCCAATCGAGGTCGAATTCGACAGCGCCGAGCAGTTCGCTCTGGTGGCGCGTCCAGTTCTCGAATGGCTTGGTCGCGAAGTATGTGGACGGCAGCACGAGGCGCCGGTCGTCCCAGAGGCGCAGCACGATGTACATAAGTGTGATCTCTTCGATCCGCCCCCACTCCTCGTCGACAACGACGACATCGTCGACCCGGATCGCGTCCGAGAACGCGAGTTGCACGCCGGCGAACACATTGGCGAGGGTGGACTGCGCGGCAAGTCCCGCGATCACACTCAGTAGACCGGCCGAGGCCAGCACGCTCGCACCCACCGCCTCGACACCGGGGAATGTCAGCAGAATCGCGCCGAGGGCAACCATTGAGACGGCGAGGTAAACCAGGCGGCGGATGATGGCGAGCTGGGTGCGGGCACGGCGGGCGATCCGGTTGTCGGCCACGTCGACGCGGTAGCGGTTCATCGTGTGCGTCAGCAGCAGGCCGATGAGCGCGCCGGCGAAAGCCGCGCCTACCGCGATGGTCAGGATGCGGAAGGTCTGGTCGACCGCGGGCCGCCAGCTCGGCTCGGGCAGAGTGACGCTCACGGCGATCCACACGAGGACGAGGATGACGAGCACCCGGAACGGCAGACGCACCCGACGGAGCTGGTCGCCGGCACCGAGCCGCCGTGCTGCTGCGCGGGTGATGAGGCTCACGACTGCGACGAGGAGGATGCCGACGGTGACCGCGAGACCTACGGCGATCGCGAGAGCTGGCCACGAGTTTTGCGCAAGGAGAAGGTCTGCCATTGATTCGACGCTACGTGGGGTCACCTCCACGTAAGCTCCGTGCCCACTCCGTGCGCGCTGTGCCGCCGCTAATCCGGGCAATTCCAGGATCATGTCCACGAGTCGTGGACGAAGGCCCGGATTTGCCCGGATCCAACGACGCAGGGGGCGGATCCGAAGACCCACCCCCTGCATTCGCAACGCGAATTACGCGTTGCTGCGGTACTTCTCGCGCGCGTACTTCGAGTACGGCGACGGCGCGATAGTGGCACGCAGCAGCACCTGGCTGTGCTCCTCCACGTTCGGGCGCGGGATCGTAAGGCTGTCGCCCCAGAGGACCGTCACCTCGGTGCCCGGCTCTGCGAACTCCACGTCGATAACCCCGATGCCGATCACCTTGCGGTGCGGCGAAACGTAGGAAATCGTGGTGACGACGCCCACCGTGTTGCCGTCAACCTTGACCGCTTCGTACTGGCTACCCGAGTAGGCCGTGTCGATTAGGCGGAAGAACTGCGGGGGCGGCGTCGTGCCGCTGTCCAAAAGGTCAGCGTAGAGCTTGGCTACGTCGTCCGCGTTGAACTCGAATGTCACTTTGCGACGCTTGACCGGCTCCTGTGACATCTTGATGAGGGCGTCGCGACTGATCGAGTCGTGCTCCAGGTCCACCAGGCGCCCGTAGCCCATCTCGTACGGGGTGAACATGTAGTCCTCGAGGTTCTCGGAGTCGAAGCTTCCGCCGAGGGACGTCACGAAGTCAGAGCCCACCTCACGGAAGGCCGCCCCGCCCTCACCGATGTAGTAACCGGGGAGTTCGACGCAGAGCCAGCCGGATTCGATTGTCGAAGAGGCGTACGCCCACCATCCGACATCGACGATGCCGAGGTCCTTGCCCAGCTCGTGCAGCAGGTCATGCATCTTCTGCTTGTCTTCCCACGGGCCATTGATCTCGATTCCCGCCTGGCCCGCCATGCCGTGCCGCAGAGCACGGAACTTGAGGCCCTGGAACTCGAGGTCAGCCAGGTGGAAGAACTTGAGCTCGGGCATGGGTCCGCCGAGCGCCCGCTCGATGAGTGTCAGTGCATTCGGTCCCTGGATCTGGAACCGATAGGTGCTTGATGTGACGTGGGGCATCCGAAATTCTTCGCGGTAGGTGACATCCCAGTTGCCGGTTCGGATGTGATAGTCCACCCAGTCGCGAGATGCCATGTCAGCGATGAACAGGAACTGGTCGTCACCCAGGCGCTGAAGAATCCCGTCGCCCGACAGGTATCCCTCGGCCGACGCGGTGATGAATTGCTTCGCTGTGTAAACCGGGAACGGGTCAAGCGCGCTGATGGACAGGTACTTGAGCAGCTTGTGCGCGTCAGGCCCGCTGATGTACATGTCGCTCATATGGTGCGAGAGGTCAAACAGGGCGACAGTCTTGTACCAGGCGTCTTGCTCTGAGCGCCAGTTCGACCGCTCCATCTTGAAGATGTCGGAGTCGGATAGGTCCCAGAAGGGTTCGTTACGTAGGGCGCGCACCGGATTAGGGTGTGCCTCAAAAAGCTTTTCGATAGACGGCATCGTCATCTCTTTCTTGTAGGTGTTAGGAGTGTTGCTGTGCCTGAAAGTCGCGAATCCATTCGGATGTCGCTGTCATTCCGTTGAACGTGTAAAAGTGCACCTTCACCACGCCGTGGATCGCCGGGTCGTAGCGCGATTCGAGGTCCTTGATGAGGTTGTCCGGACCGGCGGTGCCGAGAAGGTTCGTAATCGAGAACCCGTACTTCTTGGCGATTCCTGCCGAGGACGCCACACCGAAACGGCGAGCGAAACCGAGCAGGCGCTTAATCCCGGCCGGGCCCGGAAGCCCAACCCGAATCGGCAGGTCGATTCCGCGAGCGCGGACGGCTTCGATCCAGGTGAGCACGGCATCCACGTCGAAGCTGAACTGCGTCAGGATCGTGCCTGGCAGTTTCTGCTCTTTCAGTGTCTTGTACTTCGCGTCGAGGGCTTCCCAGAGGATCTCGTTGCTGACATCCGGATGCCCCTCCGGGTGCCCGGCGATGCTCACGTCCTGCACGCCGAAGCTCGGCAGCACGCCGGATTCGATCAGCTCGGCCGAGTTGTCGTACGGGCCCATCGGGGTCTCGGGGTCTCCTCCGACCGCGAAGACGCTCTCAACCGTGCCGTTGTCGCGCAGCGCGCCGAGGAACTCCTCGAGCTGCTCCTGTGACTCCAGCCGGCGGGCCGAAATATGCGGCACCGGGCGGAACCCGAAGTCCTTCACAGCTTTGGACGCCGTCAACCTCATGGGGAGGTCTTCGTTGCCCAGGTAGGTCACGTTGATCCGGGTGCCGGCGGGAATCAGCTCGCGCGCGGCTTCGAGATCCGGCACATTTTTGGCCGTCATCTCGAGCGAATAGTCGTCAAGAATTCTCATCGTTTCGGTCCCTACTTGCGGTATTCGTTACGGGCGTACTCGGCGTACGGCGCGGGGGCAACAGTCACCTTGATGCTCACCTGACGGTGCGGCTCGGCGTCGGCGCGCGGGATGGCGAGGCTGTCGCCCCACAGAAGCGTGACCTCGGTACCCGGTGTGGCGTATTCGGCATCGATGATGGCGAGCGAGATGAAGCGGCGGTCGGGTGCCATGTATCCGGACTGGACGTTGAATCCGATCGTCTTGCCGTCGGCCTGCACAGCGTCGAACTGGTTGAGAGCGAAGCTTGCGTCGTGAAGCGTGATGCTCTGGGGCGGAAGGCCCTTCTCGGGGCGAATCAGGTCGCCGAACACATCAGCGAAGCTCTGGTCGTCCCAGATGAGTGTCACGCGCTGACGATGGCCACCCTTCTCGGCACGCTGCTGCAGCGCCTCTTTGCCGATGAAGTCGTGCTCGAAGTCAATGAAGCGGCCGTAGCCCAGCTCGAACGGGGTGATGTAGTAGTCCTCGATGTTCTCGGAATCGAAGCTGCCGGCCATCGACCCGGCGAAATAGAAGGGAGCCCACTCGCGATAGGCGCGGGTCGACTCGCTCGTGAACACCCCGGGAAGCTCCGTGGCGATCCAGCCGCCCTGCAAATTGGCCGAGAAGTACGCGAAGTGGCCGACCTCGGTGAGGCCCAGCTCAGCTCCCGCTTCAAGCAGTGCCTTGCGTACGGCGGTGTGGTTTGCCCATGGACCCGAAAGCTCGTACCCGGGCTGTCCCGCCATACCGTGCCGGAGGGCGAGGACATCTGTGCCCGCGATCTGGATGGTGGTGGTGTGGAAGAACTTCAGGTCCGGGGCCGGGGCGCCCGTTGCCGCTTCGACAACAGCCTGTGCGTTGGGGCCCTGCACCTGGTAGCGGAACAGCACCGGCGCGCTGCCGTCAAAATGGCCGTAGTCGACATCCATCGTGATGTTCTTGCCACTGGTCTCGATGTGGAATCGGACCCACGAGGTGAGGCCACCGTCGCCGATGAGGTGGAACTTCTCTTCGCCCAGGCGGATCAGGATGCCGTCGCCGACCATGAATCCCTCGGCGCTGACGGTGATGAACTGCTTGGCCACGCCGATGGGGAACTTTGTGAAGGAGTTGACGGCCAAAGTTGTCAGGAACTCGAGGGCCTCCGGGCCCTCAATGACCACATCTGTCATGTGGAATGAAAGGTCGAGCAGGGCCGCTGTTTCGACCCAGGAAATCTGCTCTGACTTCCAGTTGCTGTACTCGTAGACGAACTCGCCGGCCGACCCGGGGATCGAGAAAGGAAGAGTGCGAAGGGCGCGAACCGGCGAGGGATGAGCGTCGAGGAGTTGCTGGATGGTGATTTCTGACATGGGTGCTCCTTGAAGGGTGATTGAGCAGCGGAACGCTGCGAAATGAGATGGGGCTGAAGAAAGGCGGCTATTGAGGGAGCAACGGCACGTATTCGCCGTTCACCCCGACCGTGGGCGTTCCCGCGTAGTGCGGCTTGCGCCCCGCGCGCTCGGTGGCCGTTGTGTACCCGACCGGCTTCTCCCGCTGCCAGACCGCCAAGCCATCGGGCGCCCGGAACGCGGGAATGACGTCGTTCGCGAAGATCGTCTGCGCCTTCTCCTGAAGCCACATCGGCAGCGTGAAGTCTGAGCTGCAGATCACCCGGCCGGCGCCAATAGCGTCGGTGAGTTCGGTCAGCTTGCGGATGACAGTTTCGGGTGAGCCAGCGATGTAGCTGTACCCCTCGGTGATCTGTTCCCAGGTCGCGAGCGACGGATCGCTCGAACGGTAGCCGCCCGACATCATTCCGCGGAGCGACGCCTGGCTGACGTGTCCGGGCGGGAAGGACTGGTTGAAGGGGAAGCGAAGGACGTTCTGGAGTCCCCACAGGGCGTGCTTCTCCACCTCGGCACGAGCGATTTCATCGGTCTCTGCCGTGTGGATCGAGATGACCGCGGCGATCTTCTTCCGGTCGGGCTTGTGTCCGTACTCCTCTCGAAGGTCACGGAACAGCTGCGTGTTCTTCGTCAGAATGGGCATTGGAGTGAGGATCGCCTGATAGGTGGCGTCATACTTCGCGGCGAGCTCGATGGTCTCTCGCGATCCGGCAGCCGTGATGAACACCTCAGGATGCGGGTCCTGCCGCTGCCGCGGCCATACGTTGACGTAGGGGTGGTGATAGTGCTCGCCCTCCCACGCGAAGGGGCCGTCTTCCGCCCAGATCTTGTGCAGCAGCTCCACCCCCTCGCGGAACTTTGCGCGCGCGTGGACAGGATTCATCGCGCCATAGCCGTGGTACTGGGCACCGATTCCGAGCGGCAAGGCGACAGTGAGGCGGCCGTTGCTCACGGTGTCGACGAGCGCGATCTCCTCGGCCAGTCGCACGGGGCTCGAGTACGCGTTGAGGATCGGGCCTCCGGCAACGATCTTGATTCCGGTGGTCTTGGCCGAGAGCCAGGCGGCACCGGTCAGCGCGTTGGGGAATAGGGCAAGGGGGGTGTTGTGCTGTTCGAAGATAAGGAGGCCGTCGAAGCCGAGCCGTTCCGCGCGCTGTGCGCCCTGAGCGACTTCTTCGAGAACCTGCTGACCCAGGTCGGGGTCGTATTCCGAGTTCGGCAGATCGATTCCAATGGATTCACGATTCTGAGCGGGCGTGAACCACCGATAGCTGCGATCGACGATGGAGTAGAACTCGAGCTCAGGCATAGTGGCCTCCTACGAAGTTGTCAATTGCGGCAGCCACGACGGCCGGCTCTTGGACGTGCACGGCATGCCCAGTGGGTGCCGTCGTGCCGTGAATCGTGAGCTGCTGTGAGTTGGGAAGCAGTTCGGCAAAACGGGCGGCGTGCGATGCGGGGACGACGCGGTCGTCGTCGGCGCCAATGATGAGCGCGCGATTTTTCACGCGCCCGAGGCGGACGTCCAAGCGGATGTCATAGCGCGGATTCCATGCAAAGCGACCGAAGCCCGTCAGGTCGTGGAAGTCCTGCAGCAGCCTCTCGAGCGGCTCTTCGTCGCTTTCGTCGACCAGGAGGTCGGTGTTGCCATTGAGCATGAGGTTCAGGCGGCCCTGAGCATCCTGGCGGAAGAGGTCGGCGACGGCCTCGCCCTGCACACGGACGCCCATCGGGGTTATGAGAACCAGCGCGCCGATGCGATCCGGGTAGAACGCGGCGAACTCCGCGGCCACCCAGCCACCGAATGAATGACCGACCAGGTCAAACTTCCCGACACCGAGCTCGTCGAGGAACTCCGCCAGGGTGAAAACCAGGTCATCGATATCCCGCATCGATTCCCCCTGGGGCGAAAGCCCGAAGCCCGGAAGGTCGGGGACGATCACCTCGAAGTGCTCGGCGAGCTGGCCGTAGATCGGAAGCCACCTGCCCGACAAGGCGACAGTGGAAAGGAACACGAGGGTCGGGCCGGAACCCGCCCTGCGGAAAGCGATCTCTTGTCCGCGGATATGTGCGCGCTCGGCGCTCGGATCCGGATGGTGCGTTACTGGCATTTTTCGTGGTCCTCTGTGACTGGGCTTCGGTGCCTCGGAGTCACCATACCCAATTTATGGACATAGGTCCATAAATTTTTCCAGTCCGCGCGCGAACTACCGCGATCCGGCCTCCTCGATCTGCGACAGTTCGCCCGCACGCACCGCCCGATCAAAGGCTCTCCTGACAGCATCCGCACGGAATTCGTGGCCGTAGAGAACGAACTGCACGAGCAATCCCTCGAACAGATCGCCGAGGAACTTCGCGGTTTCGGGGTCGGTGTACTTGACGATCGCGTCGTATTCGATGTTCGGCCACCGGGTGACGAGCGCACTGAGCGTGGGCCGCCTCCGGACGGCGGCGTGGATCTCGTAGTCGACGAGCGTCTGATCGAACTGGTTCGTGACGAGCTCCGTCAACACACGAGTCAATGCGCCTGGCAGGTCGACCGAGGCGTTGAAAGCCTCCAGCTGCTCGCCGAGCATTCCCGGCCCCTTCCGCACCGCGTTTTCGATAACCGCGGAGATCAGGTCTTCTTTGGTCGGGAAGTAGTAGGTCGTCGACCCCACCTGCACATCGGCCTCGGCGGCAACGGCGCGATGCGTCAGAGCGTCGAGCCCGTCCCGCGCCACTATCTGCGTGGCAACGGTGACAATGCGCTCGCGCCGATCGGGGTCGCTTCTTCGTACTCGGCGAACAGGGGTGTCTGGCATGGGCGTCATGGTAGCCGCTGCGTCACGCGCCGGTAGGCTGGGAGCGCATCCGGCCGCCCCTTTGTTAAGGAACTTTCCCGCGTGAGCAGCGTCAGCACCGTCGATTCCGTCAGCAACGCGATCGCGACACCTGAGAAGGAACAGCCGTATGCCGCACTCGGCTTGAAGGCCGACGAATATGCGCGCATCCGCGAGATCCTCGGTCGCCGCCCCACAAGCGGGGAGCTGGCCATGTACTCGGTCATGTGGAGCGAGCACTGCTCCTATAAGTCGAGCAAAGTGTGGCTGCGCCAGTTCGGCCAGAAGGTAAGCCCCGAGATGACCAAGAACCTCATGGTCGGAATGGGCGAGAACGCCGGCGTGCTCGACATCGGCGAGGGCTGGGCTGTCACCTTCAAGATCGAGAGCCACAACCACCCGAGCTATATCGAGCCCTTCCAGGGTGCGGCGACCGGAGTCGGCGGCATCGTGCGCGACATCATCTCGATGGGTGCGCGGCCGGTCGCGGTGATGGATGCTCTGCGCTTCGGCGCGATTGACCACCCCGACACCGCGCGGGTGCTGCCCGGTGTTGTCAGTGGAATCAGCTTCTATGGCAACTGCCTCGGCCTGCCGAACATCGGCGGTGAGACCTGGTTCGACCCGATCTACCAGGCCAACCCGCTCGTCAACGCGCTGGCCGTCGGGGTGCTGCGCCACGAAGACCTGCACCTGGCCAATGCACGGGGCGTGGGCAACAAGGTCGTGCTCTTCGGGGCACGCACCGGCGGAGACGGCATCGGCGGCGCATCCATTCTGGCGAGCGACACCTTCAGTGCTGGCGGGCCGACCAAGCGGCCAGCCGTGCAGGTGGGTGACCCCTTCGCCGAGAAGGTGCTCATCGAGTGCTGCCTTGAGCTGTTCGCGGGCGACCTCGTAGAGGGCATTCAAGACCTGGGCGCTGCCGGAATCTCCTGCGCAACGAGTGAGCTTGCCGCGAATGGTGAGGGCGGCATGGCCGTGCAGCTCGACGACGTCTTGCTGCGGGATCCCACGCTCACGGCGGAGGAGATCCTCATGTCCGAGAGCCAGGAACGCATGATGGCGATCGTGTCTCCCGACAAGCTGGAGGGCTTCCTCGCGGTCACCAAGAAATGGGATGTCGAGACCAGTGTGCTCGGCGAGGTCACCGACACCGGGCGGCTGGTCATCACCTGGCGCGGCGAGGTCATCGTCGATGTCGACCCGTCGACCGTCGCTGTCGACGGACCCGTGTATAACCGGCCCGTCGCCTACCCGAGCTGGATCGACGCAGTGCAGGCCGACAGCGCGGCGAAGCTGGCGCGTCCGAGCGACGGCGACGGCATCCGGGCCCAGATTCTGCAGCTGCTCGGTAGTGCCAATCTGGCCGACCCGAGCTGGATCACCGAGCAGTACGACTCATACGTCGGCGGGAATACAGCGTTGAGCCACCCGGACGACGGCGGCATGGTGCGGGTGGATGAGGAGTCCGGCCTCGGATTCGCTGTCGCGACCGACGCGAACGGCCGCTATAGCTACCTCGACCCGCGAGCGGGTGCGCGCCTCGCGCTCGCGGAGGCATACCGCAATGTGGCGGTCACCGGCGCAACCCCGGTGGGCGTGAGCGACTGCCTGAACTTCGGATCACCTGAGAACCCCGAGGTCATGTGGCAGTTCAGCCAGGCGGTCGAGGGGCTGGCCGACGGCTGCCTCGAGCTGGGCATCCCGGTCACGGGCGGCAACGTGTCGTTCTACAACCAGACCGGCGATGTGCCGATCCACCCGACGCCTGTTGTCGCCGTGCTCGGCACAATCGACAACGTGGCGCGACGCGTGCCGTCGGGCTGGCAGGACGCGGGCGACAACCTCTACCTGCTGGGCACGACCTCCCTCGAACTCGACGGATCGGCGTGGGCCGGGGTCGTGCACGGTCACCTGGGCGGGCGTCCCCCGGCCGTCGACCTCGCGGCGGAGAAGCAGCTCGCAGAACTGCTCGCGGGCGGTGCGCATGAGGGGCTGTTCAACGCGGCGCATGACCTCTCTGACGGCGGGCTCGCCGCCGCGCTGGTGGAAGGCTCCCTGCGGTTTGGCGTCGGCGTGCGCGTGTATCTAGACGACATCCTGGCCCGTGACGGCGTGGATGCGGCGACAGCCCTTTTCAGCGAATCGACAGGGCGCGCGATCGTCGCAGTCCCGCGTGAAGAGGACGTCAAGTTCACGCAGATGTGCGAAGGGCGCGGCTACCCCGTGCTGCGCATTGGGGTGACGGATGCGGGCGGGCCCGAGGGCGCGGCCGTCGAGATCCAGGGTCTCACGACGATTCCGCTGGCGGAGCTGCGCGCCGCGAATGCCGCGCCCCTGCGCGAGCACTTCGGCGCTCACGTCGCTGGTTGAAAGCGCGCATCACACGGCGAACGCGACGCCAGAGGCCCGCTCAGCGAGCCGCCAGAATCGCTCGCCAAACTCTGGGCTCGCCCTCGAAGCCACCGGCGCCAGCGTGACCGGGGGGCCCGCGACGGTACGCGACGGTCCGTAGAACGAGCCGCCCACGGCATCCGGATCGCTCGCGGCTCGCACCGACGGCCAGGCGCCACGATCTTTGCCCTGTGCCATAAAGGCGAGAGTTGTTTCGGCAATACGGCGCCCTCGCGAGATGTCGGTGATGCCAGGGCGGCGTGCGGCAAGGCCAGTTACGGCGAACCCCGGATGCGCGAGCAGCGATGCGCGCGTGTCGCCTGCTGCGCGCAGCCGACGGTCCAGTTCGAACGCGAATCCGTGCACAGCGTGCTTCGAGAAGCCGTAAGCCCGGAACGCGCTGTAGCGTCGCTCAGACATCAGGTCGTCGGCATCCAGCCGGGTCATCCGCGTCGCCATGCTGCCGAGGCCGACGACCCGCCCACCCGGTCGCAGCGACGGAAACAGCTGCGCCGTCAGAGCGAAATGCCCGATTGCGTTACCGCCGACAAGCAGCTCAAGGCCGTCGGCGGTCTCTGTCCGACGCGTAGGCGCCGTGACGAGACCAGCGTTGTTGATGAGCACATCGATCCCGCCGAGGTCGTTCACCTGATCGGCGGCGCGCGCGATCGAGGCGAGAGACGTCAGATCGAGAGCGACAAAGGTCAGCTGCGCGTCGGGCACTCGCTGCCAGATCGCGTCCATGGCGGTCTGGGCTCTTTCGCGAGACCGCGATGCCAACACAAGGTGGGCGCCGGCCGCCGCGAGCTGCTCACTGGTGAAGTAGCCGACCCCAGCATTGCCGCCGGTGACGACAATCGTGCGTCCATGCTGCTGAGGGAGGCGGTGCGGATCCCAGGTCGTCACGAAGTCGACGACGTGTTGGTCGCCACCGACCCCGTCGCGAAGCGCTCGTGATGATGAATCACCTCGGCGACGACGAAGTTGAACCACTTCTCGGCGAACGCCGGGTCGAGTTGGGCATCTTCCGCAAGCGCGCGGAGGCGAGCTATCTGAGCGCGCTCTCGCTCGGGGTCAGACGCCGGCAGGCCGTGCGCGGCTTTCAGACGTCCCACACTCTGGGTGAACTTGAATCGCTCTGCCAGCAAATTGACGAGCGCCGCATCGATGTTGTCGATACTGAGACGGATGCCGCGGAGCTCCGCGAGGGCCGCCTCCGCATCCGCGTCGAGCCCTCCCGCCGCGCCGGTGGTGTCGCGTGCAGAGTCCGTTTCGTCGTGCGCCATATGGCGAGAATACTGTGCCACCCCGCGGGAGCGCGCCGGCTGACGGACCGGTCTGTCCCCATAAAGGGGACCCGATGAATCCCCAACAGGGGGTTTCAACACGGGTGATAGCGGGGGTTAATGAACAGGAGACCGAAAAGCCACTCCTGGAGTACTGCATGTCTACGCATCACCACGGAATCCCCGCATCATCGGCGCCGCTTGCGGCCGTCGATTTGCGAGCGCCCGAACTCGGTGAACGCGTCACTGTTATACCCGCGCTTCCACTCGTTCCCGTACGCGCACTGCTCGCGCGTGCCCTGCGCGAAGACACCATCGACCGTGACATTGCATGGGTCGATCTCGCAGCGAGCCCCAATGACGCTTCGGCGTGGATCGCGATTCGGGATTCCGTGGCCAAGGCTGTCGGAACCACCGCTCGCGCAGCCGGGGGGCCCAAAGACGGCGCGGACGCGATCCGCGCGCTCGTCTCTAAGCTCAGCCGCCCGCTGCTGCTTGCTGTGCTCTTCGACCCGGCGATATCCCACGACGTCGATTCCGGTCTACTCGGTCTGCTCTCCGACGTGCCCCTCCTGTCACTCGTGGCCGTCTCGCCCGCACGACGTCTTGTTGAAGTGCTGGGCCGTGTGGAACATGAAAGTCGCCTGATATCCGGGTCGGCGCTCGTGGTCGATGCCGACGGCATCCAGACATTTGCGGCGAAGCTCGGCGTGCAGCTCACCCATGAAGACGCACTTGCTCTGGCGCAGTCACCGCTGAGCTTGCCCGATGTGCTGCCCGCCGTCATCGCTTCCGCCAGCCTCGAAGAGATGGAGACGCAGGGCGACGCCGTGACGTACTTGCTCGACGAGACCGAGAGCTACCTCTCGATGCATTTCCGTGCGAGCAGTCACGACGATGTCACAGGGTTGCTTCCTCTCGCGGTTCCTTCGAAACTGACCACCGAGATCCTGGGAATTGTGGCACCTGCCGTTGCCGCACGCACGCAGCTCGACCGAGCCGCGCAGGCTCGCATCGTGCTGCGCGAGAGCGGGCCGGGCGAGCCCCGGTACCGCATGGAACCGATGCTGCGGCGCATCCTCATCACCGAGCTGCGGTTCCGCGATCCGGAACTGTCGAAGCGTCTGAGTTCGTCGCTCGCCGAGCACTTTCGCGACAACGGTGACGTATTCGAGGCGATCGCTCATTACTCGGATGCCGAAGACTGGGCCGCGGTCGTGGACATTCTCGACAGTGCCATGTTCCGACTCCTCGAAGAGGATCCGCTTCGGGTCCACGACGCGATCCTGACCCTGCCGCGGTGGGTGCGCGACGAGAACCCGCGCTTCACTCTCTGTCTCGAGGTCGGCTGGCAACCTCGCGAAGGTCTCGCTCAGGCGTATCTGGCAATCGCGCGCCGTGCCGCCGGCATCTTTGGCCGTCTGCCGAAGGAAACGTCAGCGTGGGACCGGCTGCACGTGCTGCTCATCAAGACAATCGTCTTCCGCCTGAAGGGAGATTTCTCCGTCGCTCTCGAGGCCGCCGCCGAACTGGATGCCCTTCTCGACTCCGACGATGACATCGCTGCCCGGCCACTCGGCACCCTCGCCGAAGCCCACTATCAGTCGGGTATGACGCGTCTGCTCGGGCTCGACATTGTCGGTGCGCGTGAAAGTTTCTCCCGCAGTTATTCGCTGCTGCAAAACCATTCCGCATCGAGCGTTCGTCTGCTCGACCGCGCTGCCGAAGCGACGGCACTTGTCCGCGCCCTCGAAGGCGAAACGGATCACGCGGAAACCTGGCTGTCGGAAATCAACGGCCACGCACTCGGAACCGCAGGACATGCCGCACAGGTTCTCATCGCAATCGGTCGCCTCGATGCGGAGGCCGCGCAAGAAGGGCTCGCGCGGCTCGCCGATCTGCGCGATCACGACGAACTGTGGGTCTTTGCGACGCACGCCGCCAATCGCTACGGGCTGTATTGGGGTGACCCGGTCGAGACGGATGCGACCCTCGACCGCGCGTGGGCCGAACACGGTGAGCAACTGGTCGCGGGTTCCACTGCCCAGGTGCTGCTCACGAGCGACGCCGCCGACCTCGCTCTCATGCTCGGTCAGCTGTCTCGCGCAGAAGCCGCACTCGACCAGGTCTCGGTGCGCAACACCTGGATCGCGGTGCCGCGTGCCCGTCTTGCACTGCTTGCCGGCAACGCCAAACATGCGCTGCTGTTCATTCTCGAAGGGCAACGGCGCGGCCGCACGGAGCGCTCGGGGCAGCTCGATCTTGCCGTGTTGCGGGCCGCTGCAGAGCTCGCCCTGGGGCGCGAGGACGACGCCACCGCATCCCTGCTTCGTGCTGTGAACCAGGCCGAAAAATCCGGCGTCATTGTGCCGTTCCACGTTTTGCCGCACGACACCGTTACGAGGCTTGCCTCATTGCATCCCGAAGCGGAGCGGTTCCTCGCCCGCCACGAGATCCACGGCACAACCTATTTGGCGCCGTACACGGTTGTCGCCGGTGCATTGAGCGAGCGAGAGCTGATCGTGCTCCGTTCCCTGGAGCCGGGTGCGACAGTCGAGCAGATCGCCAAAAAGCTGTTCGTGGCAAACAACACGGTGAAAGCGCAGTTGCGCAGCATCTATCGCAAGCTCAACGTGTCGACCCGCACAGAGGCACTTCTCGTCGCCGCCGAACTCGGGCTGCTCGACGAAGACTCCCGCACGGCGTAGCTCGCCTCTGCGCGCTCTCAGCTGTCGGCGGGCCCATCCCAGTCGAGGTCGTCGTTGTAGGTGGGGGCGACGTACGGTTTCAGCTGTGACGGCCGCACAACTGTCTCGTCGAGGCGGTTGTCGAGCACCATCTCAAGTTCGCGCTTGTCATGAGCAAGCTGCTCCCGGATGCCGCGCTCGATGCGCTGCTGCTCACGCACCAGGCGTTCCTGCGCCGCCCGTTCGAGCTCGCGAGAGCGCAGTTCATAGCTCCGACGGGCGCGATCATTCGGTTCAGTGGGGGGATCGCTGATCGGGCTGGCGTAGGCGGCGCGCACCTCCACTTTGGGAAGGCCACCGATCTCACCCAGCAGGCTGCCGATGGCCTCAACGGACTGGTCGGCGCTCTCGGACGGCACTCGCGGGCTGGGTTCGGGGGGCAGGGGTGGCACTGCCACAGGGCGGGTTCGCGGAGCCGTGTCATAGACCGGGTACGCGGGAGCAGCGTTATGGACCAGCCGCACGCGTGGCGCGGTGTCGTGGACCAGCCGCACGCGTGGTGCGGTGTCATGACGGGGGGCGGCCGGCGGGGCGACTGGGACGGGAATCAACTCGAGTTCCGGCTCGGGCGTGGCCTCGACAGGCTCGACCGCCGGGGTGACCGTCTCGACCGGTGGGTCGTCATGCTCGACCGGCTCCACTGGTTCAGCTGACACCTTTGCCTGTGATGGCACAACGTGTTCGATCGGAGGAGGCGGCGCCTTTTCGGACGACTCGGCAGCGCCGCGGCGCTTGCTGGTGGACACCGTCGACACGATGGTTCCTCCGACGACGTGGGGGGGAACCTGACCCTCTGTACCCGCGCGGGGAGGGCGGGCGATCGCATAGACGGACGAGTCGGGTACGAATTTCGACGGGTCGGGAGCAAAACGCGACGTCAGTTCTGCACCGGCGCGCTGCTCAGCCGCAGTTGGCGTGGGCCTGGCGGCAAAGAGGTCCGACGCCCCCCGGCCGAAAGGTAGCTCGACCTGGCCTTCAGGAAGAAGGCCAGCGGGTATCGGAGACGAGAACGGCGTGAAATCGGAACGGGGGGCCTCAAAGGAATCGGATGCCTCTGCCGGTTCGAGGGCCTCGACGGGCTCCGGAGTCTCGACTGCCTCGACGGGCTCCGGGGTCTCGACTGGCTCGACCGGCGGGAGGACAGGCTCGACCGGCGAGGAGACAGGCTCGACGGGCGAGGATGGCTCGCGCAACGCGGGTGAAAGCTGAACGACAGGAACGACGGGAGGCGATGCAAGAGTTGCGTGCGTCCGATGGAACGGACTCTCCCATCCGTCGGCCGTGCGGTTCAGGACTATGCCCTGAGGGACAGTCCCGCCCGCGGCAAGCGACCCCAGGGCTTTTTCGAGACGGGGACGCGTCGCGCGGTTCTGCTCGACCACAAGCAGAGTCGCGGCATCGAACGATCCGAGCACGGCGGCATCAGTCGTCGCTGCGATAGTGGGGGTGTCGATCAGCACGACATCGAATCGTTCCCGCAGTTCCGCCAACACGGCGCGCATGGCGGGTGTGGCGAGAAGCTCGCTCGGGTTGCCGACCACAGTGCCGGCAGGAAGCAGTGCGACCCCACCTGTCATCCGCGTGTTCACCACGCTGTCGAGCGACAACCGGCCCGCGAGAACGTCTGAGAGACCTGAAGCGGCGTGCACGCCAAACAGCTCTGACAGCGCGGATGACCGCACATGCGCGTCGACAAGAACTACCGAGGTGCCCGTGTTGGCCAGCGCGATGCCGAGATTGGCGACGACCGTCGTGCTGCCCTGGGCACGACCTGTGGCAGTCACGACGAAGGTGTGTGCGTCGGCACGGCTGCGCAGAATATCGAGGTGCGCCCGGAGTGCCCGGAACGATTCTGAACTCGCGGCGCGCGAGCCGGTGCGGGCAACGAGCGGGTTCGAGCGCACAGCCCGGTCGTTCACGATCTCGCCGACCACCGGGACATCCGTCACCTGGGCCACATCGCGAACACTGCGCACGCGTCGATCGACGGCTTCGAGAAGCGAAGCGAGAACAAGCCCGAGCACGAGACCCAACACACCGCCCACGAGAATCCTGAGCGACCCAGACGGCGGGTTGGGCTCTGACGGCAGGCCGGCCTTCTCGAGGTTCACAATCCGAACCGGAGCCGTCGGGAGCGCCGCGTCGGAGCTAGCATCCGTCGTCGTCTCGAGCTGCTCGGCAACAACTTCGCCAAACACGCTGCTGATGGTGTTGGCGATTTTCTGCGCTTCGACAGGAGTTGACGCGGTGGCCGTAATTTCGATGACGACGGTTTCCGGCGGAGCAACCACCGACACCCGCCGCGCCAAATCGTCAACGTTGGTATCGAGCCCGAGCTGATCGATGACCGGCTGCAGCACGAGGCCGCTGGATACCACGAGGGCGTAGGACGCGACACTCGGCTGGCTGATGTTCAGGTCGCCCGCCGTCTTGTTCGTCAGCAGTTCACGAGAGGTCGCCGAATAGGACGGCCTCTCCATCGCCGCAGCGACGACGCCGCCGAACACGCCTATGAGCGCGCCGAGCACTATCAGAACCAGACCGCGGCGCAGCACGCCGAGGTAATCGTGGATGTCCATTGGGGGGATGGCTTCCGGAATAAAAGGGTGTCCCGGGACCTGGGGGTAAGCGCCGGGTAATAGGCCACCGTCTTCGGGGTTGGCGACCGTGTTCCCAAATTAGAGAATTGCCCCGCCGCGCACCAGGCTCTCTCGTGAGTAACCGTGCCGTGGTGTTCAGGGTTAATAGCTGGGTTAATGCGGTGGACTGAGAATCATCCGGACTCGCTGGGAGGCGCCGGCGTGTCTCCCTCTGCGACGATCGCCTCCGCATCAACTCCCGCGGCGAGCGCGCTTTGGTGCCCATTTGGGGCTACCGCAAAGCGGTTCGGGTCAACCCCAAGCACCTCGGCACGCTCGCCGCGAGAGAACTCCGAAACTGTGACAAGGTGGCGCGCATGGCGCGCCACCTCCCAATACCTGAGCAACCGAGACCGCAGCACAGCCGCGGTCGCACCGGTCGTGTAAATCGCGCGCAGGGCCTCCGCCTGATGCTCGATGGTGTTGAAGGCGAAAAGCTGACGCCACATGTCGAGGTTGCGCTGTCGGGTGACGTCACCGCCCGCGATCAGGGCGGACGCCGCGGCGGCCATCGCGGCCGGGGTCGTCAGGCCAGGCGTGGCCACCATGCCGCGAAGCGTGCGCACCTCGCGTGCGATCACGGGAACGCCGAGTTCCACGGCTTCGAGGATCGAGAGCGGGAAGCCGTCCCAGCGCGCGGTGTGCAGATAGAGGCCAGCCGCTCCCAGGGTGCGGTGGGCGTCGAACGACGGCAACCACCCCGTCGTGTGGATGCCGGCCTTTTCCAGACGGTGGCGGGCGCGGGTGTCGTCGCCGTCGCCAATCCAACACGTCATCACATCCGGTTGAGTAACGCGCAGCAGGTCGATGGTCTTGCGGAAAAAATCGGGGTCCCTCTGCGCCCCGATGCGGCCGACCGCCGCGACCCGCAGGGGGTTCCGGCGTTCGAACATCGCCAGGGCGGGAATCTGCGTCGCATACGGAACAGACACGACCCGATGTACGTGAAGGCGTGCCGCCGTACGAGCTTCACGGGGCGACGAGGCCGCGAGCGTGTCAGTGTTGCGGGCCAATACCCTCTCGACCAGACGAATGCCCAGGCGCTTCGGCAGCCACACATCGCGGCGTTCGAACCCGAAGCAGTGCGGGCTATAGGCAATACGGCAGGTGCACCTGTTGCGAATCGTCAAGCGCACGAGAACCCCGGCATAGAACGAATGCGCGTGAACCACATCCGGATGAACTTCATGCACGGCCCGACGGACTGCGCGGCGCCGGGCGAAGAAACCGGACGGCAACAGGCGGATGCTCGCGAATCCGGTCTCATTGTCGTCGACGAATTCGGTGCGGAATGTGCCACGCAGCAGGTGGTGTTCGACCTCGGGTGTCGCACGCACGAACTGCAGAGTCGCGGCGCGAACTCCTGAGCCCCAATTTTCGACGACATGCAGTACCGACCGGCCTTCTGCGCCGGAAGGCTGCCACGGAGATCCGTGGTCGACGGTGGGGGTCACGGGGGGTCCGTCCTTACCCCGCCGACGTCACGGGGGGACGCCGGCGGGGTCATCGGGTTATTCGGGTTGCCGCCCGGCGGCCTCTAGGGGGGTAAGTCCGCCGGGGGGTGTGCGGCATGGACAACGTTAAGGATCTTGTGCCCCGCGCGCCCCCCATTGGGGGGTCGCAATGCAGGGCTAAGCATCCGGTGCCGACTGGGGTCAGGCGAGCGGGTTAAGCACAGGGTTAACTCGCCGGTGTCACAACCACCGGCGCATCCCCGAATTCGGCAAGCCGCCGCTCGAGCCCCGCCCGCACCTGCGGCCATTCGTCACTCAGAATCGAGAACACGGCTGTGCCCCGCCAGCTCCCGTCGGCCCGACGCCGGTCACGACGCAGCACTCCCTCAAAGGTCGCGCCGAGGTTCGCAATTGCCGCCCGCGACCGCGCGTTGGCGTCATCGGCCTGCAATCTAACGCGGCCGTAGCCGTGATCGAAGGCGAGCTGCAGCATCAGCAACTTCGCCTCCACATTGACCTGTGTGCCCCACACCCGCGGATCCCATCCGGTCCACCCCAGGTGCGCCTGCTCAAGGCCTTCGTCCAGATCACCGAGGGTCGACGCTCCGACCACGCGCCCGTCATGCTCGCCCCCGATGAGGCGCGCAACAAACTTGATCGCCCGCTCGCCGGTTCCGTACCCCGAACACCAGCGGTCAAACGCCTCCTGGGTCGCCGGCAGACCCGCGGGCCCGCCACCATACCCGCCAGCAAACACCTCGGGATGCGCGAGCGCCTCCCACAGACCGGCCAGATGCTGCGTGGTGAAGGGCTCCAATCGCACGAAGCGCCCCACCAGCTCCTGAGGTTCGGGTCGCACGGCGGTCACCTCGTCATTGTGCCAGGCTCAGCCCGCACGGAACCCGTGCCTACAGCAGCTCGTGCCGCACGACTATCGCGTCACGGTCGGGACCGACCCCGATCGCCGAAACACGGGATCCGCTCATCGCCTCAAGCGCGAGCACGTATTTCTGAGCGTTGACGGGCAACTCGTCGAATGACCGCACGCCGGTGATGTCTTCGCTCCAGCCGGGGAACTCTTCGTAGATCGGCACCGCGTGATGGAAGTCGGTCTGATTGACCGGCACCTCGTCGACGCGGGTGCCCTCAACGTCGTAGGCGACGCAGACCGGGATTACGTCCAGCCCGGTCAGCACGTCCAGTTTCGTGAGCACGAAGTCGGTGATCCCGTTGATGCGCGCCGAGTAGCGGGCGATCGGCGCGTCATACCAACCCGTGCGCCGCGGCCGCCCGGTCGTTGTGCCGAACTCGAATCCGTGCGAGCGCAGGAATTCGCCCGACTCGTCGAATAGTTCGGTCGGGAAAGGCCCCGACCCTACCCGCGTCGTGTATGCCTTGATGACCCCGATGACGCGATCGAAGCGGTTGGGCGCGACACCGGATCCGGTGGCCGCTCCCCCACTCGTGGCATTCGACGAGGTGACGAAGGGGTACGTGCCGTGGTCGACGTCGAGCATCGTCGCCTGGCCCCCCTCGAACAGCACGGTCTTGCCCGCATCCAATGCCTGGTTCAGCACGAGAGAGGTGTCGGCCACCATGGGACGCAAGCGCTCGGCATAGGCGAGCAGCTCATCCACGATCTCATCGACCATGATGGCGCGCCGATTGTAGATCTTCACGAGCAGGTGGTTCTTCTGGTCGAGAGCGCCCTCAACCTTTTGGCGCAAGATGTTCGCGTCGAACAGGTCTTGAATCCGGATGCCGACCCGGTTGATCTTGTCGGCATACGCCGGTCCGATCCCGCGCCCGGTCGTGCCGATCTGTCGCTTGCCGAGGAACCGCTCGGTCACGCGGTCGAGAGTGCGGTGGTAGGCCGTGATGACGTGGGCGTTGGCGCTCAGCAGCAGCTTCGACACGTTGACGCCGCGCGCCGCGAGCGCATCGAGCTCTTCGAACAGCACCTCGATGTCGACGACGACACCGTTGGCGATGACGGGTGTGACACCCGGCGAGAGGATGCCCGAGGGCAACAGGTGCAGCGCGTACTTCTCGTCCCCGACCACGACAGTGTGACCGGCGTTGTTACCGCCGTTGAACTTGACGACGTAGTCGACGCGGCTGCCGAGCAGGTCGGTGGCTTTGCCTTTACCTTCATCGCCCCATTGGGCGCCGATCAATACGACGGCGGGCATACGGGTCTCCCTCGAAAATATGAGTGGATTACACCCCATGATATCGGAGGCCGCCGACAGACTGTGTGTATGTCCACAAACCGGGCAACTGTCGCCCATTTCGAAGACCAGCTCGCGGGCCTGCCCTTCCGCACGCAACCCATGTTCGGCGAATACTGCCTCTACGTCGACAACAAGGTCGTCGGCTTCATCACCGACAACGTGTTGCGCCTGAAGCCTGTGGGGGTGGATGCCGAGGTTCTCGAAGGCACATTCCTCGGCGAGGCCTACCCCGGCTCCAAGCTCTACCACTCGGTTCCCCCCGAGCTGGCCGACGACGAGGCCTGGTTGCAGCGCGCTGTGCTCGCCACCGCCGAACTAGCCCCCGCCTCGAAGCCGCGGAGGCCGCGCGCGCCAAAGCCCCAACGCGAGCGCGGTTAGCTTCCGCCCGCACCCACTCCGGCGGTGGCACCACCCGATGCTCCGTGCTGCGCAACCCAGCCGTGCATGACGATTGCGGCCGCCGCCGCGGCGTTGATCGAGCGCGTCGACCCATACTGGCGGATGCTGACTGTCGCCTCTGCCGCGGCAAGAGCTTCTGCGCTGAGTCCGGGGCCCTCCTGCCCGAAGAGCAGCACGGCATCCGGTGGGTAGTCGAACTCGGTCACGTCGACCGATCCCGGAACATTGTCGACAGCCACGATCGGACGGCCCTCACTCGCGGCCCATGCCGCAAGGTCGGCGACCGTCTCATGATGCACAACGTGCTGGTAGCGATCGGTGACCATGGCACCGCGCTTGTTCCAGCGCCGGCGACCCACGATATGCACAGTGCCGGCGAGGAAGGCGTTGGCGGTGCGCACGATCGACCCGATGTTCAGATCGTGCTGCCAGTTCTCAATTGCGACGTCGAAGCCGTGCCGCCGCGAGTCGAGGTCGGCGACGATTGCCTCCATCGTCCAATAGCGGTAGGCGTCAACGACGTTGCGGGTGTCGCCGTGCGCGAGCAGCTCACGGTCGTATCGAGGGTCGGTGGGCCAGGCCGCTTCGCCTCCCAGCCACGGTCCCACCCCAACCGGCGAACGCGGCGCAGTTTCATCTGAATCGGAGCTGTGGGGCACGCCCCGACCGTACCTGTTAACCTCGCCACATGCCGCGTGCACCCCGAGACCCGCCCTGGCATCCGGATGCGTGGCTCAGCCCCGCCTCCGCACCCGACACCTCCGCGCGCCCCGTCGCTATCGTGCACGCCGACAACCTCGCCGTCACCGCGACACTGCCTGATGCGAGTGTGCGACTCATCTACCTCGACCCCCCGTTCAACACCGGCCGCACGCAGCGCCTACAGAGCATCACAACCACTCGAAGCGATGACGGGGTGCGCCAAGGGTTTCAGGGGCAGTCATACGACATCGTCAAAGGAACTCTGACCCGCTACGACGACACCTTCGCCGACTATTGGGCGTACCTCGAACCACGACTTTTCGAAGCCTGGCGACTGCTGGATGACGCAGGCACGCTCTATCTGCACCTCGACTACCGCGAGGCCCACTACGCGAAGGTCGCGCTGGATGCCCTCTTCGGGCGCGAATGCTTTCTCAACGAACTCATTTGGGCGTACGACTATGGGGCCAAGAGCACCAAACGTTGGCCGTCCAAGCACGACACGATCCTCGTCTACGTCAAGAATCCCCGCGCCTACTACTTCGACAGCGCGGCTGTCGACCGTGAGCCGTACATGGCGCCGGGTCTCGTGACACCCGAGAAGGTCGCTCGAGGCAAACTGCCCACCGACGTCTGGTGGCACACGATCGTCACCACCAACGGCTCGGAACGCACGGGCTACCCCACACAAAAGCCCGAGGGAGTCCTCCGGCGAATTGTGCAGGCGTCGAGCGCGCCCGGCGATCTCGTGCTCGACTTCTTCGCCGGATCCGGCACGACCGGCGCCGTTGCCTCGGCGCTCGGTCGCCGCGCTCTGCTGGTCGACGAGAGCCCGGATGCCGTGGCCGTCATGCGCACCCGACTCCCCTACGCGCAGGTATTTTCCGGCCCCTAGTAGGCGGCGGTGAGCTGAGCCCGGTGACGCGTGGGGGTCGTGATCTCGTCGACGAATGCGATGCCGTAGTCGGCTCCCGACAGCTCCGACGCTCCCTCGGCATCGGTCAGCAGGATGGTGTCACCAACACGGAAGGTGCCGGTGCGAGTACCCGGGTTGTGCCCGCCGAACTCTCCTGCGGGACTGAAATAGAACCAGTCGATAGCCTCGTCGCTCTCTTTGAGAATGTTGAGCGCCTCGGTATGCGCAGCGGCAATGTCGTGGAGCTCGGCAGGAAACTCCTCAGTGTGGGCGAGCAACGGCCCACCTTCGGAGACGCGAAGGTTGCCCGCACCACCGACGACCCCGAGTCTCGCCCCCTCGCGTGCCGCCGCGGCGAGAAGCTTCGTGACGGCAGACGGCAAGCTCGTCTCATCCGTCAGCGCAGGAAGGGCGGCAACAATGACGTCGGCGCCATCCGCGGCGCGGGCGACGACGTCATCCTGCTCGACGGAACCGGCGATTATCGAGAGACCGGGCCGGTCGGCAACCTTCGAGACATCACGTGCGACAGCGGCGACCTGGTGCCCGCGGGTCAACAGTTCTTCGACGATGTGCGACCCGGCAAAACCTGTAGCTCCGAAGACGGCGACTTTCGACATGTTTCCTCTTTCCTTGGGGATGTGGCTATGAGATCTACGGCACAGGGGCCGGGCTTGCGCTCGGGGTAGGTCCGACAAGGTAGGGCGCCGGCGCCTTCTTCTGGGGCACGGCGATGGTGCCCGTCAAGGGGTCCTCCCCGGCGCGGTCGACGAAGCAGAAGTAGCTGCGAGAGCCGTCCTTCCAATCCTCAGCTGTCGCCGGGTAGCTTTCGGCGATCTGCGCGTCGGTAATCGTTCGTGCCTTTGTCAGATCGATCGCTCCGGCCGCGGTGCAAGCCTTCACAACGTCGGCAGCAAGGACGTCGGCGCCCGGATATGCACCACTTGCGGCCGTGAAAACCCCGCGAAACACAAGTTGCGCCTCGTGCGGACGATCGCAGTCGACGACAGTAAACGTCGGTGCCCACGGGCCGTCGTAAGAGGCAAGACATTCACCGCCCCGGAGTTCGTTCCATCCATGGCGACCCGGGGAGATCGGACCCGGAACGAACGCGGGCGCGCTGATCTTGGACGAGGAGGGCGCGGGAGTCGCCGCCGACGCGGATCCTGCGGCACTCGAGGTCCGCATCCCGACAAAGAACAGAGCGACAACGGCCAACAACGTCAGGAGCCCCGCCAGAATGCCGAGCAGAATCTTTTGCTCGTGGCTCAGACGTGCGAAGGCGACCGACCCCGACGCGGATGGGGGCACGGACGCACCACCGCCGGCCGAGTGGCCGCGAAGCGGCGTCTCAAGACCCGTCGCCCGAGCAGCTTTCGCTCGCCCGAGCCGTCGCGCGGGCTTCCCTGACGCAGGAGCTTCGGTACCCACCGGCTCGACCCGACGGAAGGGGTTCTCTGCCACGATCGGCGCGATCCCCGGATCGTATTCACGGAACTGGGCATCACCGAACAGGGAGTCGAGCTCCGATGCCGGGTCGTCGGAGTCTGGCCCAGCCGCGGCACTCGCAGGGGGCACGGATCCGGCCGCAGCACCCGCAGGGGGGTCACGTTCCAGCTCGACCGCATCCATCGCTTCGGTCGGAGGCGGCTCTTCGCCGGCATCTTCGCCACCGCCACCGGCGGTGCCCCTCCCGGTCATTGCGGTTCAAGCCCCAGTTCTCGCAGGCCGATGGCTGCGTAATACGGGTATCCCGCCGCTTCGATGACTTCGCGTGCACCGGTCGACCGGTCGACGACGACGGCAACACCGGCAATTTCGGCGCCGACCTTGAGCAGCGCCTCGATGGCTTTCAGCGGCGACCCGCCGGTGGTCGAGGTGTCTTCGAGCACCACAACGCGCTTGCCTGCGAGGTCTGGCCCTTCGACCTGCTTGCCGCGTCCGTGATCTTTCGGCTCTTTGCGCACGACGAACGCGTCGTACGCGAGTCCGCGTGCCGCCGCCTGGTGCAGCACGGCCGTGGCAACAGGGTCGGCTCCCATGGTCAGGCCGCCCACGGCATCCACCTTGGGAATCTCAGCGATCAGATCGACCATGACCTGGCCGATCAGGGGAGCGACACGGTGGTCGAGGCTGACCTTGCGGAGGTCGACGTAGTACGTCGCCTTCTTGCCGCTCGTCAGGGTGAAATCACCGTGGAACACGGCTTCGGCTGACACAAAGTCGATG
>DATMIW010000051.1:0-7554 GCA_035554115.1 Pseudolysinimonas sp.
CGGGACCCGCGGGCATGATCACGGCGGCCCAGCTCTCGCAGTTCCCCAACATCACCACGCGAATCGTCGAACGGCGCACCGAACGGCTGGCGATCGGTCACGCCGACGGCATCCAAGCCCGCAGCGTGGAGACCTTCCAGGCGTTCGGCTTCGCCGAAGAGATCACCTCTGAGGCGTACCGGATCACCGAAATGGCCTTCTGGAAGCCGGACCCCGCCGACCCCTCCCGCATCATCCGCACCGCTCGGGCGGAGGACGACCCGGCGGGCATCAGCGAATTCCCGCACCTCATCGTCAACCAGGCGCGCGTGCTCGACCATTTCGCCGAGGTGATGGCGCAGTCGCCCACTCGCATGAAGCCTGACTTCGGCTGGGAGTTCCGCGACCTCAGCATCGCCTCAGGCCCGAGCGCCGGCACCCACCCCGTCACCGTCACCCTGGCCAGCACCCGCCCCGGCGACGGATTCGGCGAAGAGCGCATCGTGCACGCCAAATATGTGCTCGGCGCCGACGGTGCCCGCAGCGCCGTCCGCTCCTCCATCGGCTGCACCCTTGCCGGCGACCAGGCCTTCCACGCCTGGGGGGTCATGGATGTGCTGGCCGTCACCGACTTCCCGGACATCCGCACCAAGTGCGCCATTCAATCCGGATCCGGCGGCAACATCCTGCTGATCCCTCGCGAGGGCGGCTACCTGTTCCGCATGTACGTCGACCTGGGCGAGCTCGCTCCCGACAATCAGGGGGCGATCCGCAGCACCACTATCGACGAGATCATCGCGACGGCCAATGAGATCCTGCACCCCTACACGCTCGACGTGAAGAACGTGGCGTGGCACAGCGTGTACGAGGTGGCGCACCGGCTCACGGACCGCTTCGACGACGTGCCGGTCGAGGAAATCGGCACGCGCTCCCCCCGCGTTTTCATCGCGGGCGATGCCTGCCACACCCACAGCGCCAAAGCCGGTCAGGGAATGAACGTGTCGATGCAGGACGGCTTCAACCTTGGTTGGAAGCTCGGGCATGTGCTCGACGGCCGGAGCCCCGAGACCCTGCTGAACACCTATTCGGCGGAGCGTCAGGTCATCGCCAAGAACCTGATCGACTTCGACAAGCAGTGGTCGACCCTTATGGCGACGCGACCCGAAGATCTGAAAGACCCCTCCGAGCTGGAGGACTTCTACACGCGGACCGCCGAATTCCCGGCCGGCTTCATGACCCAATACGCCCCGTCCCTGCTGACCGCCGAGTCCACCTACCAGGATCTCGCCACGGGCTTCCCGGTCGGCAAGCGCTTCAAGTCGGCCGGCGTGATCCGCGTCGCTGACAACTACCCTCTGCACCTGGGGCACCACCATCGGGCCGACGGACGTTGGCGCATCTATGTTTTCGCCGACGCGGCAGCCGCTGGCGAGCCGTCGGCGACAACGGACTGGGCAAACTGGCTGAGCTCGTCCCCGGACTCCCCCGTTCTGGCCTACACGCGTGACGGCGCCGATATCGACAGCCTTTTCGACGTGAAAGTCATCTACCAGCAGCCCTACACAGGCGTCGATATCTCCCGAGTGCCCGAGGCCTTCAAGCCGAGATCAGGCCCGTTCGAGCTCATCGACTACGAAAAGACCTATGCGGCCGACCCTGCCGACGACATTTTCGAAAGTCGCGGCATCGACCGCAATGGCGCAGTTGTTGTCGTGCGGCCGGATCAGTATGTGGCGAACGTTCTGCCACTCACGGCGACAGCCGAGCTGGCGGAGTTCTTCCGCCCGATCCTGCTCGCGAAGTAGCGCGGTCGGCGGTCGGTTCTACGTCAGACCGTAGGAACGCCGCACCTCCTGTGCCGCAGCGGCCAGCACTGCGGCTATTTCCGCTTCCGGACGGCTGAAGCCCAAGTGGATTGCCGCGACGGATGCGGGCGGCTGCCCCGGCAGAATCAGGGGGACGGCCAATGAGGTGAGCGACGGCACAACTTCGCCGGAACTCATTGCATACCCTCGTTCGCGCGCGGCCTCGATATCGGCACGCGTTTCGAGGCTCAAATTCGGCGGCCACGAGGACTCGGGCATGCTCATCAGGATCGCCTTCCCCGGTGCCCCCGAACTGATCGGATGCCGGTGCCCCGGCCGATATGACACGGCCGCCACCGACTGGCGCGGCATCGCCGTCGACAGGGTGACGGCTTCACCCGTGTCGAGCATCACGGCGAGGATGCAGGTCATGCCGAGTTCGTTCGCCGCATCGTTGAGCATCGGGAGTGCAATGACCTGCAGGTCGCGTGCGACACCTGCCGAGAGGGCGGCGAGTCCGGCTCCGGGGGCGAAGCGGCCGGTCGCATCCCGCGTCACGAGGTTGTGATCTTCGAGAGTGCGCAGCAGTCGGTAGGCGACCGAGCGATGCACATCGAGCGCGGCCGTGAGCTCGGCAATGGTGAGGTTGCCGTCTGCCGACGCGAGAATTTCGAGCAGGCGGATCCCGCGGCTGAGGGTCTGCGATCTGGCCTGCGTACCGGATTCTGCGGCCATACGGTCGGCTCCTTGCGGCGGATGTCTTCGGCATTGTGACGTCGTGTTCGATATTAGGACACGAGCGGTCGATCCGACGCCGTTAAGAAGCCGGCGGAAGCCCCGCCTTTTCGCGCTCTTCGGCCTCGATCTGCGCGTACACCTTGCGCTCGTTGCGGTCGGATCGGATGATCGCGCGGAAGACGAACCAGAAGAGCACCCCGAACAACAGCGTGGGGATCACGGAGAAGATCGCGTTTCCCCAGAAGTCGGTAGGCATGGCTCCAGGGTACGCGAGGTTGCTGGTCGAGTGCCGCGCGCGGGTCCTTCATAACGTGAACGGAACGAAGAAAGGTGCGTCGGTCAGCGGTCAGCGGGCGAGGATGGTCGCGACGGCGATCACCGCGACGATGAGGAGAAGGCCACCGATCGCGATGATGCGTGAGGTTCGCTGATCCACGTCAGCCCTTTGTGATGATTCCGACGATGCCGGAAATCACCATGAACAGACCGACACCGCCGCAGCCGATCCACACGGCCCAGCGCTGCCAGCTGATGCGCGGCTTTTCGTCTCCAGGCAGATTCGTCGAGGGCATGCGCCGAACCTACTTCACCAGGGGGAAAAGAATCGTTTCGCGGATGCCGAGACCGGTGATCGCCATGAGCAGACGGTCGATCCCCATCCCCATTCCGCCCGAGGGCGGCATGCCGTGCTCGAGGGCCCGCAAAAACTCCTCGTCGAGGCGCATCGCCTCCACATCGCCGCGGGCCGCCTGCGTCGCCTGTTCGACAAAACGCTCGCGCTGAATAACCGGGTCGACAAGCTCGGAGTACGCCGTCGCCAGCTCGAAACCACGTATGTAGAGATCCCATTTCTCGACAACACCGGCCGTCGTGCGGTGGGCCCGCACCAGAGGGCTCGTGTCGACCGGGAAGTCCATGACGAAAGTCGGACGGGTGAGCCCCGACTTCACGAAGTGCTCCCACAACTCTTCGACCAGCTTGCCGTGGGTCGGGAGCTTGACCTCGACACCCGCGGATGCCGCCAACTTCTCGAGCTCGGCCAGCGTTGTCGCAGGGGTGACCTCGACACCCGCGGCTTCGCTGAGCGAGCCGTACATCGGCAGGCGATCCCAGTCACCGCCGAGATCGAATTCGGTGCCGTCGGCCCAGGTCACAACATGCGAGCCGCTGACCGCCTGCGCGGCGTTCTGAACGAGCTGCTGCGTCAGATCCGCCATCTGCAGGTAGTCGCCGTAGGCCTGGTAGGCCTCCAGCATCGCGAACTCCGGGCTGTGGGTGGAGTCGGCGCCCTCGTTGCGGAAGTTGCGGTTGATCTCGAAGACCCGCTCCAGGCCGCCGACAACCGCGCGCTTGAGAAACAGTTCCGGCGCGATGCGCAAGAACAGCTCAGTGTCGAAGGCGTTCGAATGCGTCGAGAACGGCCGCGCGGCCGCGCCCCCGTGCATCGTCTGCAGCATCGGCGTCTCGACCTCGAGATAGTCGTGGCCTGCGAAGGTCGCACGCAGACTCGACACCACGGCGGCGCGGGCGCGCACCGTCGCGCGCGCCTGCTCGCGGGTAATGAGATCGAGGTAGCGCTGACGTACGCGGGTTTCGTCGCTCAGCTCGGAGTGCAGATTCGGCAGCGGCAGAACAGCTTTTGCCGCGATCGACCAGTCGCGCACCAGAATGCTCAGCTCGCCCCGCCGCGAAGAAATGACCTCGCCGCTTACGAAGACGTGGTCACCCAGGTCGACGAGCTCCTTCCAGCGGGCGAGCGACTCCTCGCCCACCTCAGCGAGGGACACCATGGCCTGGATGCGGGATCCGTCACCCGACTGCAGAGCCGCGAAACAGAGCTTGCCCCCGATGCGTGAGTGCATGACGCGCCCCGCGACGCCGACCTCGACGCCCGTGGCGGTGTCGATTTCGAGATCGGACCACTGCGACCGCAGCTGCGGAATGGTGTGGGTAATCGGCACGCCGACCGGATAGGCGTCGCCGAGCTCGGCGATGAGGCGCTCACGCTTCGCAAGACGGACGGCCTTCTGCTCGGCGATCTCTTCGGCGGTGGTCTCGATGATCGAGCTTGTCGAGATCGTGTCGGCGGGAGTGGTCTCGACAGGCTCGACCGGCGGAGTGTTCATGCGGGCGCTCAGTTCAGGTAGATGGTGTCGGTGTCGATGAGCCGGGTTGCGCCGACCCGCGCCGCGATGAGAACGCGTGCGGGGCCGCGGAACTCGTCATCGACCGGCAGGAAGGTACGCGGATCCACGACCTCCAGGTAGTCCAGCTTAACGAGAGCTTCGCCCCCGAGCACCGCATGCGCCGCCGTCACCGACTCGCCGAGTCCGCGATCGGATGCCGCAGCCGCCGCGTGCAAAGCCCGCGACAGCGCGCGGGCCGCTATCCGCTCCTCCTCACCGAGGTACCGGTTGCGACTCGACAGGGCGAGACCGTCGTCGGCGCGCACAATGTCGACCGGCTCGATCTGCGTGGGAATGTCGAGGTCGCGCACGAGCCGCTGCACCAGGAACAGCTGCTGCGCATCCTTCTGGCCGAACACCGCCACCTCAGGACGCACGATGCCCAGCAGTTTGGCGACAACCGTGAGCATGCCGTCGAAATGGCCGGGGCGACTGCGGCCCTCGAAGAGCGCCGCGACCGGGCCGCCTGTCACCGTCACCTGCGGCTCGCCGTCGGGATACATCTCGGCCGCACTCGGCGCAAAGACATATGCCACATCGAGCGGCGCGAGCAGGGCAAGGTCGGCGTCGAGCGTGCGGGGGTACTTCTCCAAGTCCTCACCGGCACCGAACTGCAGCGGGTTCACGAAAATCGACACGACGACCGTGTCGGCCAGTTCCCGCGCACGCCGCACCAGCTCCAGGTGCCCGTCGTGCAGCGCGCCCATTGTGGGCACGAATGCGACGCGTCGACCGGCCAGCGCGGCACGCAGCTGCTCGATCGTCTCGACAACGACGGGCCTGGTCACCCGACCGATGCTACAGCCGCACCCGCTCTCGGGAGCTAGGGGGTGCGGAGGGCGTTCTCTACGGCGGAGCGGAGGAGAGGACCCAGGATGCGGCTCGGTTCGTCGATTCCGACCTCACGCAATGCCGTTGCCGCCTGCGCGACAATCGCGGTCGCGAAACCGGTCGCCGCCGCAATGGCTTCCGCATACGCCGCGCGATCCGCTTCGGCGACGACCAGCGGTTCGGCACCCATCTCGACGACGAGCGCCTGCGCGATCGGCAGCACCGGCGCGGGCGCCGTCACCGCGAACCAGCTTTCACGCAGGCGCACGAGGTCGATGCTCGTGCCGGTGAAACTCATGGCCGGATGCAGCGCCAGCGGAATCGCGCCCGCCGCCATTGCCGGCGCCAGCACCGCCACGCCGAAGCCCGGCGCCGTATGCGCGACAAGCTGGCCGGGCACCCACGTGCCGGTTGCGGCCAGGCCTGCCACCAACTCCGGAAGCTCAGTGTCGGGCACGGCGAGAATGACGAGCTCGCTGCGCTCGACGATCGTCGACACATTGAGCACAGGGACGCCCGGCAACATCGCGTCGGCGCGGTCGAGGGCATTCTGCGATACGGCGCTTATGCCGACAACGGCATGGCCTGCACCGAGCAGGGCAGCACCGAGCACGGGGCCGACATGGCCCGCTCCGATGATGCCCACACCGAGGCGACCGTCGCGTTGCGTGGTCATGCGGCCAGCCGAGCGCAGTGTT
The DNA here is from genome assembly GCA_035554115.1 of Pseudolysinimonas sp. Classification (GTDB taxonomy): domain Bacteria; phylum Actinomycetota; class Actinomycetes; order Actinomycetales; family Microbacteriaceae; genus CAXTSE01. The sequence continues at coordinate 6,238 of DATMIW010000051.1, forward strand.
TCCCTGCGGCGGTCATCTCGGCTCCTCCCCTGCCCGCCAGCGATGCGAGCTGTCTGCCTGCGCCGCGGAGATCGCGGTCGCGGATGCCGTAGTGAAGAACCCGCTCGCATCGCGAACATCGAGGGCGCCGATCCGCGCCGAAATCGGACCGGCAACAGTGTGCACCGTCGCCGACGCGAGCCGCAAGGCACGTAACAGCGGCCCCTGGTACACCGCAACGCTCTGGATGCGCGGTGTCGGCACCACAATCAGCTGCCGCCAGATCGCGCCCCGGCGCAGCACCACAGCATCCGGACGCATGGCGAACCCGTTTCGCCGCCACGAGAACCACCTCAGCACCGCAGCCCGGCGCGGCGAGTTCGTGAAGCCGTCCCCGTCGCGGGCGGGCCCGAGACCCGCCTCGACAAGTGCGCGCAGCTCGCCGTCCGCGTCGAGCGACGGCACCACAAGCGCGAGCACGCGCAGCACATCGGCCCGACTTCCGACCGGCAGAATCGTCGTATTCTGCTGGCCCGCCGCACCCTGTGCCGACGACGCGCTCGCGCGATTCACCTTGACCTGCCACCAGTCGGCCGGCCGCCACAGCAGCTCCTGGCTGATCGACACCGAGTGGATGCGCCCCGGCGGCAGCGTCTCATTGCTGGTCGACAGCAGTCCGTATCCGACCCGCACGCCATCCGGGGTCGCGGCGATCGTGTACCGCAGCGATTTCACCACGCGGTTCACGAGGAACGACCCGAGACCGAAGACCGCGGGCACCAGTCCAAACACGATGTACCAGGTGCCGGATACGACAACGGTGGTGACTATCCCGATGACAGCGACAAGCAACAGGAGTGTGGTGACGCTGAGCACCGTCGACCCGATGAGGCGCAGGGGATGCATCTTCACGACCGATTCGGGTGCGGCCAGGCTCGGGTCTAGCTCGGGGGCGGTGAGGTCGGCTACGCGTTGTTCGACGAAGGAGGCGTCGACGTGGGCTGGATCTCGACGAGCTCGATCGGCGGTGCCAGAGGCGCGCTGCAGAATCTCGAGGCGTAGGGCATCGGCATTGCGACTCCCGAGATATTCGAGACGCACCTTCGCGTCGTTCCCCGCGACGTTGATCTCGAGGCGGGCGGCACCGAAAAGTCGCGCAACGAACGGGCGAACAATATTGATGCCCTGGATGCGATCCAGCCGCCCCTTGCGGTGAGTCCGGAACAGGATGCCGCTGCGCACCTCGACAAGCTCATCGGTGATCCGGAAGGTGTGCATCCGCCACGAGAGCGCAAAGAAGGCAACGAAGATCAGCACAATGCCGAGCACGATTGCCAG
>DATMIW010000052.1:0-12543 GCA_035554115.1 Pseudolysinimonas sp.
TTTCAGGCCGCCGATATGGCGGCGGCGCAAGTTTGGTACACCGACTTCTTCGGCGCCGAACCGTATTTCGTCCGCGACGGCTACCTCGAGTGGCGCTTCGGGCGGGATGTCGACGAGTTCGGCATTGTCGACGCGAAGTACATTCCCGGTCGCCTTGAGCACACGCCCGGAGGACAGTACGTCTACTGGAGCGTCGACGACGTGCAGGCCACCTTCGACGATCTGCTTGCGCGCGGCGCGACACCGTTCGAGCCGCCGACCGTCCGCGGAGAAGGCTGGGTGTCGGGCGCGGTTGTCGACCCGTTTGGCAACGTCCTCGGCATCATGGAGAACCCGCATTGGCGCGCTGGAGCTTAGAGTGAAGGCCATTTCTGGCCTTCACCGAGACGCCAGCACCGAGCCCCGTCCCGGGGCTCGATCCCAGCGACCAACAGCCCCTACGGGGTCAGGCGGTTCGGCCCGCGGAAGAGGTAGGTGACTTCGCGGATTGAGGGCTGGTGCAGCAGCAGCATCAGCACGCGCGCGAGACCCATGCCGAATCCCCCATGCGGCGGCACGCCATAGCGGAAGAAGTCGAGATAGAACCCGAGCTCTTCTGGGTCGAGACCCTTCTCGCGGGCCTGCGCGGTGAGCACGTCGATGCGGTGCTCGCGCTGGGCTCCCGTGGAGATCTCGGTGCCGTTGAAGAGCAGGTCGTAGCTGTTCGTGAGGCCCGCGTCATCGTCGTGGCGGCGGTGATAGAACGGCCGGATGCTCGAGGCATAGTCGGTGAGGAATACGAACTCGTGGTTGTATTCCTCCTTCACATAGGCGGCGATCTGGCGCTCGCCCTCCGGGTCCATATCGGCGTCGGCGCGCGGCACCTCATAGCCGCGCTCGGCGACGATGCGCTTCGCCTCGGCGAGCGGGATGCGCGGGAACGGCACGCTCGGTACCGTCACCTCGACCCCGAATGCGGCCTCGATCTCGGCGCCATGCTTTTCTTTGACCGCTGTAAGGCCCGCGACCAGGATCGCCTCGTGCATAGCCATTACGTCTTCATGTGAGTCGATCCACGACAGTTCGGCGTCGACCGATGTGAACTCGGTGGCGTGACGGGAGGTGAAGGACGGGTCGGCGCGGAAGGCGGGCGCGATCTCGAAGACTTTGCCGAATCCGGCCGGCTGCGCCATCTGCTTGAAGAACTGCGGACTCTGCGCGAGGTAGGCCTTCGTCTCGAAGTACTCGACTTCGAAGAGCTCGGCGCGAGATTCGGAGGCCGACGCCATGAGCTTCGGAGTGTGGATCTCGATGTAGTCGTTGTCGACCCACCATGTGCGAAGCGCGTGCAGGAAGGTCGTCTGCACGCGGAAGACGAGGTTCTGCTCCGGGCGACGCAGGTCGAGGAAGCGCCAATCCATCCGCTTGTCGACGCTGGTGTCGTCGGCGATCGGCAGATCGAGGGCGGCGCCTTCGACGTTGAGCGACTCGATCTTGATTTCGAGGCCACCGAGCTTGACGCGCTCATCGTGCTTGAGCTGGCCGGTGACCGTGAGGAAGGTGCCCCCGCTGAGGGCCGAGATCTGGGTTGCTATGGGGTCGTGATCCTCGCTCGGCGCTGGCGTCGCGGAATCGCTACGCGATTCTCCAAGCTCCAGCGCGCGTGGGTGCACGAGCTGCACTGCGCCGGACTCGTCGCGCAGCACGACGAACTGCACCTTCTTCTGATCCCGCACCGTGTCGACCCAGCCGGAGACAGACACCGGTCCTTCGGATGCGGCGGGAAGGTCCTTGATCAAGCGGCGGTCGGTCACGAGTGGCGAGTCTACCGCGCAGCAAAACGTAGACTTCCCTCGTGCCGGCCGACCTCATCCACCTCGTGCGTCATGGTGAGGTGCACAACCCGCGCGGGGTGTTGTATGGCCGTCTTCCCGGATTCGGGCTGAGCGACCGCGGGCATCGCATGGCCGCACTGGCGGCGGATTCGCTGGTGGGGCATCCGGTCACCGCACTCTGGGCGAGTCCCCTGCAGCGCACGCGCGAGAGCGCAGCTCCGTGGGTTGAGCGTTTCGGTGCCCACACCGGCGAACTCGTGATCGATGATCGGCTGATCGAACCGCATAACAGGTTCGAGGGCGTCAACATCCGCAGGGAGCTGCGTCGTCGGCCGCTCGTCGCGCGCTGGCTCATCAATCCCTTGCGTCCGTCTTGGGGAGAGCCGTTCACCTTGATCGTTGCGCGCATGATGGCCGCACTCGACGACGCCGAGGCGAGTGTTGAGCGCGGCGAGGTCGTGGTCGTCACCCATCAGCTGCCGATTTGGATGGTCGCGCGCACTGTGCAGGGCAAGCGCCTCGCGAGCGACCCCCGGCGTCGACGTTGCTCGCTGTCGAGCATCACGACGGTGGCACGACGGGGCGGACATTTCGTCGAGGTCGACTATCAGGAACCCGCGAGAGAATTGCTTGCCGAGGCGATCGATCTGGGCGCCGTATGAATCAGGGAGCCGTGTGATCCACCCGAATCGCGCTCGAGCCCGCGTGCGCACCGTGCTCGTGACTGCCGTCGTTGCCGTGGCCGTGCTGGCCGGATGCAGCTCGCAGGCCGACAGCCTGGCCAACGATTACAGCAAGGGCGACGACGGGGGCGACTACATTTCGGGTGATGGCACCACCGTCGTGATCAGTGCCGCCCAGCGCAAGGGTCCGGTCCCCTTCGGCGGCACAAGCGATTCCGGGGCAACCATTTCGAGTGCCGACTTCGCGGGCAAAGTCGTGCTGGTCAACTTTTGGTACGCCGCCTGCGGGCCGTGCCGCACCGAGGCTGCCGACCTCGAAAAGCTGTACAAGAAATACGGGGATGACGGTGTCGTCTTTGTCGGCGTCAACCTGCGCGACAGCGCAGCCCAGGCCCGCACCTTCGCGCAGAAGTTCGGGGTCGGCTACAGCTCGATCCTGGATGCCGAGAAGAACGATGTGACCCTCGCGTTCGCCGGCAATGTGCCGCCCAACGCCGTGCCGACGACGCTGCTGCTCGACAAGAAGGGTCGCGTGGCCGCGCGCTTCAGCGGAGCGATCCAGAGTCCGTCGGTCGTGTCAACAGTGCTCGACGACCTCGTGGCCGAGAAGTAGCGGCACCCGTGGATCCTGGCGGTATTGCGCTCAATGGCGGTCTCTGGGTCGCAATCCCTGTGGCCATTGCGGCGGGGCTGATTTCCTTCCTTTCCCCGTGCGTGCTGCCGCTCGTTCCCGGCTATCTGGGCTACGTCAGCGGAGTGACGGGAGGCGCACAGCGCACACGGGGGCGCATGGTCGCCGGGGCTGGGCTCTTCGTTGCAGGATTCTCGGTCGTGTTCCTCGCGATCTTCGTGATTGCGGGCGCGGTCGGAACCTTTTTCACGCGGTATCAAGACGTCATCCTGGTTATTGGGGGCGTCGTCATCATCATCTTGGGGCTCGCGTTCATCGGGCAGTTCACCTTTTTGCAACGCACGATGAAACCGAGCTGGAGGCCGCGATCCGGGCTTATCGGAGCCCCGCTTCTCGGCGTGGTTTTCGCCATCGGATGGACCCCGTGCATCGGTCCGACTTTGGCGACCGTGTCGACCCTCGCCTTCACAGGCAACACCGGGCGCGCACTCACGATCGGGCTCGCCTACTGCCTCGGACTCGGCATCCCGTTCGTTTTAGTAGCTCTCGGTTTCGGCTGGGTTAGCGGGTCTGTGGCATGGGTGAAGCGGCATATCCGCGCGGTCAACATCATTGGCGGGGCGATCCTCGTCGCGATCGGAGTGTTCATGGTCACCGGTGTGTGGGGCGCGCTGCTCTCGAGTGTGGGGGCGGTGGTTTCGACATATGACCTCCCGCTCTAGCGATCCCTTGCGGCCCGCCGACCACTTCGACTCCGAGGCGCCTCTGGCAGACACCATCGCGCAGCCGCGCCTCGGCCCGCTCGGCTACGCTCGGTTCTTCTGGCGCCAGCTCACGAGCATGCGTACGGCGCTCATCCTGCTGTTGCTTCTCGCGCTCGCGGCCGTGCCGGGATCGCTTGTGCCGCAGCGGACGTCCGACCCGAACGGTGTGATTCAGTTCCAGCAGCGTGATCCCGAGCTGTTTAAGACCCTTGACGCATTCGGGCTGTTCAGCACCTTCAGTGCACCCTGGTTCTCGGCCATCTATCTGCTGCTGTTCGTGTCGCTCGTCGGGTGCATCGTGCCGCGGGCGAAGCATCATTTCGACGCTTTGCGCGCACGGCCCCCCAAGACCCCCCAGCGCCTGCAGCGACTGGTCGGATACAGCTCGCAGGCGTCGGCGGCGGATCCGGCGGTCGCCATCGACGAGGCGGCTCGCCTCCTGCGTCGCCAGGGCTACCGTGTCGCAAGATATCCCGCAGCAGACGAAGGACGCGAGGGTGAGCGTCTCTCGGTGTCGGCCGAGCGCGGCTATTTGCGCGAGACGGGCAACCTGATCTTCCACGCGGCGCTGGTCGGAGTGCTCGTCGTCATCGGATTCGGCGGAGGGTTCAGTTACACCGGCCAGCGTGTCCTGGTCGAGGGCGAGCCGTTTACGAATGTGCTTCTCGGCTACGACTCCTTCAATCCGGGCCGGTTCTTCACCGAAGGCGATCTGCAGCCGTTCTCGATGCGGCTCGACAAGTTCACCCCCGAATACGAATTCGACAAGACCAGCGGGGCCTGGCATCCCCTCGACTTCACCGCATCCCTCAGCACCCGCGAGAAGGGTGGCGACTGGAAGCCCGCCACCCTCAAGGTGAACTCGCCGGTGTCGATCGGCGGCACCGATGTCTACCTGCTCGGCAACGGTTATGCGCCCGTGCTCACGATTCGCAACGCGGACGGCGACACCGTCTTCGATGAGGCTGTGCCTTACGTTGAGCCGGATGCGAACCTCGCCAGCCGCGGAGTGATCAAGGTGCCGGACGGCCTCGACAAGCAGCTCGCCCTGATGTCGTTCTTCTACCCAGACCCTGTTGAGGGTTCCGACGGCATTTATTCGTCGTTCTCCCCCAACAACTACGGTCATTCGCTCGTGACGGCTTTCGTCTACGAGGGTGACCTCGGTCTCGACACAGGCGCCCCGGTCAATGCCTACACTCTCGACCCGACGGGTCTCACGCAGATCGCGGGTGCGGATTCGGGCGTGAAAGCTCTCAAGATCTCTCCCGGCCAAACCGTCGCGCTGCCGAACGGCCTCGGCACCATCGAATACTCGGGCCTCAAGCGCTACATAAGCGTCGACATCCATCACGACGGCACACAGTGGTGGATTCTGACCTTCGCGGTCCTGGTGCTGGGCGGCTTGCTCATCAGTCTGTTCGTGCCGCGACGTCGGGTGTGGATCACGGCGACAGCCGAATCCGGAACCACCCGCCTCGAATACGCCGGCCTCGCGCGCGGCGAAGACCCCACCCTGCCCGCTGCGGTTGCCGATCTCGCCCGTCGACATCGCGAAGTCCTGGGCGACGACGAAACGTAGGATGACCCCGTGGACCCCTCAACACTCTCCGCTTATTCAGTGGTCGCCGTGTATTCGGCGATCGCCGTGTATGCGATCGCGTTTATCAGCTACGTTCTCGATCTGAGTAAGCGGACGGCCGTGGTGCAATCCGTGCGCCAGCCGATGGTCGTCGCCGCGGGTTCGGTGGTCGAGCCGACTTCGGCGGTCGAGCCTGTCGAGACCCCGGGTGGCGCGGTTTCGACAAGCTCCACCGGCGGTAGCGCCACGCGCTGGCAACGCACGGCGTTCGCGCTCACGATCCTCGGCTGGGCGGTCCATGTGGCTGCGCTGGTCATGCGCGGCTTTGCGGCGGGACGTGTGCCGTGGGCCAACATGTACGAGTTCGCTCTCACCGGCACTGGCATCATCGTCGGCGTTTTCCTGATCGTGCAGCTCTGGCGCGACACCCGATTCCTCGGGGCGTACATCACCGGGATCGTGATGCTGCTCATGGGCGTTGCAGCAGTCAACTTCTACGTCCCCGTGACGCCGACGCCTCCGCCACTGCAGTCGGCGTGGCTTGTGATCCACGTGTTCGTTGCGACCCTCGGCACGGGGTTCTTCGCCGTCGGCGGGGGACTCTCGATCGCGCAACTTCTGCAGTCACGGCGTGAAGGCGGGGGACTGCAGAAAGTGCGGTTCTTGCGGACTTTGCCGACATCCGAAGTTCTGGAGACGCTGGCCAACCGCCTCGTGATCGTTGGCTTCGCCTTCTGGACTTTCACGCTTATGGCCGGAGCCATCTGGGCGGATCGCGCGTGGGGCCGCTATTGGGGTTGGGACACGAAAGAGGTCTGGACCTTCATCATCTGGGTCGTGTTCGCCGGCTACATCCACGCTCGCGCGACGCGCGGATGGCGGGGCAACCGCTCGGCCTGGCTCGCGATCATCGGTCTGGGGGCGGTGCTGTTCAACTTCACCGTCGTGAACCTGTTCTTCGCAGGCCTGCACTCCTACTCGGGGCTATCGACGTCGTACTGACGCCTACTCCTCTGGGGTGGTGAGCAGTTCGTAGCAGCGGGCGAGGCGAGCGCGCCACCAGGCCGCAAGCTCTCCGTCGGCCGTGTACTGGGTGAGCAGCGCTGGGTCGGGCTCAACGCGGCGCACGTCGATAGCTCCGTCGCGCGGGGTCAGCGGGTCGGCTGTGACGTCGGCAGCAAGCAGCGCCGCCGTGCCGAGCCCGCAGTCGTAATCGAGCTCCGGGAGTGCCGCGGCCAGCCGCGCGCCCATCCCCAGTCCGACGGAGGTGTCAAGGGCGCTCGACACAACAACCGGCAGGCCGGCGGCTGCAACTATCGCCAAGGCGGCAGAGACTCCTCCGAGAGGTTGCGCTTTCAACACGAGCAGGTCGGCTGCGCCCGCATGCGCGACGGCCAAGGGGTCGTCGGCTTTCCGCACGCTCTCGTCGGCGGCAATCGGCAGCTGCCAGTCGTGCAGGCGGCCGCGTAGTTCCACCAGCTCGAGCACGGTGGCGCACGGCTGTTCCAGGTATTCCAGGTCGAATTCCGCGAGGGCGTGTGCGGCGTGTTCCGCCTCGTCGACGTTCCAGCCGCCGTTGGCATCCACGCGGATGCGACCCTCGGGCCCCAGGAAGGCACGGGTTGCGCGCACCCGGGCCACGTCATCCGCCAACAGCTGTCCCCGCTCGGCGACCTTGACCTTCACTGTCCGCACAGGCCCGAAGCGCGTCAAAATGCCCTCGACGGCTTCCGGCCCGACGGCAGGCAGCGTCGCATTGACCGGGATGCGATCGCGCAACACCGGGACCGGCGCCCCCCAGCCGTCCTCGATCGCCGCCGCCAACCATGCGGCCGCCTCCGCGTCCCCGTATTCGGGGAACGGAGAGAACTCGGTCCAGCCGTTGGGCCCTTGCAGCAGCATGGCCTCGCGGTGCCGGACGCCGCGAAACTGTGTGACGAGCGGCAGCGAGACAATGTGTGAGTCATCAAGCAGGTCAACGAGAGACGGGGTCATCCCCTTAGTCTGGCCCGCTCGCGGCTAGTCAACCGGCGAGAGTTCTAGAGTGGGGCCGTGACTGCGCCGATCTCTGAACTGTTCGATGCCGAGCTTTGGCGTGAGGTTGACGGCTTCGCCGACTTCGACGACGTGAGCTACCACCACGATGTGTCGGGCCGCATCGCCCGTGTGGCGTTCAACCGTCCCGAGGTGCGCAACGCCTTCCGCCCCAAGACCGTCGATCAGTTGGCTGCCGCCCTCGATGACGCCCGGCAGAATCCCCGGATCGGCGTGGTGCTTCTCACCGGCAACGGACCCAGCCCTAAAGACGGCGGGTGGGCGTTCTGTTCGGGGGGCGACCAGCGCATCCGCGGACGCGACGGGTATCAGTACGACGCGGGCGGGGAACCGCGGGTCGGCCGTCTGCACATCCTCGAGGTGCAGCGACTGATTCGGTTCATGCCGAAGGTCGTCATCGCGGTCGTTCCCGGCTGGGCGGCCGGTGGCGGACACTCCCTGCACGTCGTCTGTGATCTCTCGATCGCCAGCCGTGAACACGGCCGCTTCAAGCAGACGGATGCCGACGTCGGCTCCTTCGACGCCGGCTACGGCAGCGCCTACTTCGCCAAGCAGGTCGGGCAGAAGTTTGCGCGCGAAGTGTTCTTTCTCGCAGATGAGTACGACGCCGACCGAGCGCAGCAGATGGGCGCCGTCAACAAGGTTGTGCCACACGCCGAGCTTGAAAAGGAGGCCCTGCGCTGGGCCGAGACGATCCTCGGGAAGAGTCCGACGGCGATCCGGATGCTGAAATACGCCATGAACGCCGTCGACGACGGGATGGTCGGGCAGCAGCTCTTTGCAGGCGAGGCGACCCGTCTCGCCTACGGCACGGATGAGGCGGTTGAAGGGCGCGACGCGTTCCTCGAAAAGCGTGCGCCTGACTGGGCGCCCTATCCTTGGCACTTCTGACGTGACGCGGCAGCTGCGCGTCGTATCTGCGGGCGTCGGGCTGGCGGGCGTCGGGTCGCCGGGCGATGGCGAGCGTGCTGCTGACGTGTTCGATGCGCTGCGTACGGCGCTCGCGGGCGGCCCTGCGATCTTGGTCATACCCGGCACGGCATATGACAATCAGACCCTCGATCTGCCCGACACTGTCGCGGCACCCGTCGCCCTGATCGTTGAGACGAGCGGATCGACGGGCACCCCGAAGCGTGTCGTTCTCACCGCGGATGCCGTGCTCGCCAATGCGGCCGCGAGCGAGTCCGCTCTCGGCGGCCCCGGTCAGTGGGTGCTCGCGCTGCCCACGCACTACATTGCCGGCCTCAACGTGCTCGCCCGCTCGCTCGCGGCCGACACGGTGCCGGTTGCAGTTAGCGGATCACATTTCACCGCAGCTGCGTTCGTCGCCGCCGCGCGCGAGCTCACGCATCCCGACAGATTCACCTCGCTCGTTCCCGCCCAGCTCGCGACGCTCCTCGCCGATAACACCGCCCGCCGCGTGCTGGCCGGTTTTCGCCGAGTGCTGGTGGGCGGCCAAGCCACCCCGCAGGCCTTGGTGGATGCAGCGACGGCTGCGGGAGTGACCGTCACCCGCAGCTACGGCTCGAGTGAGACGAGCGGAGGGTGCGTCTATGACGGACAGCCGATCGGCACGACTGTCGTGAAGGTCGTCGACGACGAGATCTGGCTGGGCGGTCCTAGCATCGCCGAGGGGTACCTGGGCGACCCTGCTCTCACCGCCGAGAGGTTCGTCGAAGAGGACGGTGTGCGGTGGTTCCGCACTGCCGACAGCGGGTCGTGGCGTGACGGTATGCTCACGGTGACCGGTCGTCGCGACGACGTGCTCATCTCGGGTGGCGTGAAGGTGGCCCTCGGGGCCGTCGAACGTGTGCTGCGCGAGCAACCGGAGTTTGCCGACGCGGTGGTCGTTGCAGCGCCTGACGAACGGTGGGGCGAGGTGCCTGTCGCATTTACGGTGTCGGGCGCCGACACGAATGCTGCGATTGCGGCTGTGGGTCGGGAACTGGGGGCGGCTTCGCGACCGGCCCGCGTGATCCGGGTGCCGGACTTGCCTCTTCTCGCGAGCGGAAAGGTCGACCGCCGTGCGCTGGCCGAGCGAGCGCGGGAACAGGCCGGGCCGCCGCGCCTCGCCGATTAGGCTGTCGCCGTGCCCAAGCAACAGCGTCCGAACAACCAGCGCCCGAACAACCCAGGCCCGAGCAACCGCCGCCCCACGACGCGGTTCACGCCGCGTCCGAAAGAGCAGCGCATCGACCCGCGAGTTGTCGACCGCGCACTGGCCGAAAAGGCGGCGGCCGAGAAGGCGTCTGCGCAGCGAGCTGCGGCCGCACGCGCGGGGGGCAAGAGCGGGCGATCGAGCGGCGCGAAGTCGAAAGCTGTGGCCGTGCGTCCCGCCACTCTCGGCACCTGGATCGCGGGAGCCCGCCTTCCCACCCTGCTGCTCGCCATCTCGCCCGTCGTACTGGGTACAGGGCTCGCTTCGATGCTGACCGACAACTGGTGGGACCACTGGGTGCGCGCGTCCCTGGCTCTCGTTGTCGCGCTCGGGCTGCAGATCGGCGTCAATTACGCCAATGACTACTCCGACGGCATTCGCGGAGTCGACGCTGACCGCGTCGGCCCGGCCCGCCTCGTCGGATCGGGGCGCGCCAAGCCGCGTACGGTGCTGGTCGTTGCTCTCCTGTTCTTCGGCATCGCATCCCTTGCCGGCATTGTGCTGATCGTGCTCAGCCAGCAATGGTGGCTGTTCGCGGTCGGGGCTCTCGCTCTGGTCGCGGCCTGGTTTTACACCGGCGGCAAGCGTCCCTACGGCTATCTCGCGCTCGGCGAGGTGGTGTCGTTCCTGTTCTTCGGGGTCGCGGCTGTCGCGGGAACGATGCTGACGCAGGTCGGGCAGGTCAACGCCGACGGATGGTTCGGGGGCGTTGCCCTCGGATGCTTTGTCGCCGCCGTGATGCTGGTCAACAATCTGCGCGACCGCGAGAAGGATGCGCTGCACGGCAAGCGCACTCTGGCGGTGCGGCTCGGCAACGTGGGGTCGCGCGTGCTGTACGTGATCCTCATGCTCGTGCCGTTCGCCATCCTGTGGCTGTTCGGCCAGCTGTATGACAAATCGTTCTACGTCTACTTCGTTGCGGTCGCCGCGATCCCGGCCATCATTGTCGTGATCTTTGCCCGCTCGGCTCGCGAGTACGTCATCCCTTTGCGGCTGACCTTGCTCACCTCGCTCTTCTACGGGGTCGGCCTCGCAGCGGCCGTCATCTTCGTCGCCTAGCGGTCTTCGGCGCTTTCGTCGGCACCGACCGGGGTCGCGACGGGATCTGGATTGCGCCGAGTCCGTGCTGCAGCCAGATCAACCGCGACCCGTTCACGCAGGCGGGGGAAGAAGATGTATGACACGCAGAAGCCGATCGCCGCGGCGAGAATCGCGGCCAGCCACAGCGGCACCCCGATGAGCATCAGCACAATAAGCGACACCGCAAACAGCCCGAGCCGCAGCAGTGTGTAGGTGATCCAAGGGCGCATTCGGCGATTCTACGTCGACGCAGCTGGGCTCTCCCCGACGGGCCCTAGGCCGGCCACCTAGAATCAGGGGATGATTCGGGTCATCGTGCCGCTCATTCTGACGGCCATCATGGTGTTCACCATTGTTGACCTCGTCACCATCGACAACAGCCGGGTGCGGTACCTGCCCAAAGTTGTGTGGATCCTGCTCGCCATCTTCCTGTCCCTGATCGGCTGCCTGCTGTGGTTCCTTCTCGGTCGCGAGCCAGTGAGTGCTCGCGAGAACGGCCGTTATGCGAACGACCCCCTGTCCGCGCCTCCGAACCGATCGCCTCGTGCCGGCAGGCCAACCCGGCGCGGCCCGTCAGCCCCCGACGATGACTCCGAGTTTCTCGACCGACTGAACCGTGAGCAGCAGCAGGAGCAGCGCATTCGGGATCTGGAGAAGCGGCTCTCTGAACTCGATGACGGCAAGCTCGATGACGGCAAGCTCGACGATGACAAGACCGGCAACTGACGGCCCTGCGCCGTCGAGCACCTTCGCGGTCGCTCTTCTCGAGGGGTTCATTGCCGGAGGCGTCCGCGATCTGGTGCTGAGCCCCGGTTCGCGCTCCCAGGCTCTCGCGCTCGCCGCCGCCGAGTTCGAGCGCGCCGGACTGTTGCGCCTGCGGGTGCGGATCGACGAACGCTCTGCCGGATTCCTAGCCCTCGGGCTGGCGATCGAGAGCCGCCGACCAGTGCTGCTGGTGACGACATCCGGCAGTGCCGTGGCGCATCTGCACCCCGCCGTGCTGGAGGCCGCCCATTCCGGTGTGCCCCTTATTGTTCTCAGCGCTGACCGCCCTGCAGAGCTCCGCGGCATCGGTGCCAACCAGACGACGACGCAGCCGGGCATGTTCGGGGATGCGGCGCCGACTGTCGACGTGCCGGCTCCGGAACACGGTCCGGGCCTCGCCGACCGCGCTCGCGGTCTGGCGGCACGGACTCTCGCGGAGCTCCGCGGTCCTGCCCATATCAACCTGGGCTTCCGAGAACCGCTGTCGTCGCCGGTCGCGATTCCGCAGGTGGTTCGGGGGGACTGGTCGCCGCCTCCGGCTCGATCATTCGCCGCGGCATCCCTTGTTCCGAGCTTTGGCACGGTTGTTGTCGCCGGCACAGGAGCAGGCGAGCAGGCCGAGCGGGCGGCACGCGATCTCGGCGCTCCGCTGCTGGCCGAAGTGTCGAGCGGCGCACGTTTCGGGCCGCAGCTGGTTGCGGCATATCGGGAGTTGCTGCGGGCCGACGATTTCGGGGGGCGGGTCGAACGAGTCATTGTGTTCGGGCATCCGACTCTCAGCCGTGAGGTGCCGGAGCTCATCCAGCGTCCCGGCGTGCAGACGATCGTCGTGCGTGGGCCTGGCCGCGAGGACTACAACCCCGGCCACCGGGTCACGGAATTCGTTGACGCGGTGAGGGTGGCGGAGGCGCCCGACGACCCCGGCAATGAGCGCACTCTTCGCGGCCTGCGGTCGTGGGTGGGCCCCTGGGTGGCGGCATCCCGCGAAATCATTCAGGGGGATGATCCGCT
>DATMIW010000053.1:0-2501 GCA_035554115.1 Pseudolysinimonas sp.
GTGCTGCACGGGTGCGGACACCTCGGTGTGCACGAGACGATCGTCAAGGGTCACCTGCATCCCCGAGGCCGCGAAGCTCTCGACCAGGGCAGCAACGCGATCCAGGTCGGGTTCGGGCACGAGTGGCGGAGCAGGCTCCGACGGATCGGAACGCAACACCCCCAGGACGGCGCGCACCTCATCGAGCGCGGACTTGCTCGTCTCTTTGATGCTGGCCAGGGCATCCGCCGCTTTGTCCGGCTGAGTGGGCATGAGATGCAGGCCCACCCCGGCTTGCACGTTGATCTGGCTCAGGGAATGCGCGAGTACATCGTGCAGTTCACGAGCGATGCGCACGCGCTCGGCCTGCACCGCCGTCTCACGACGCTGACTGAGCCGACGACGGAACTCCTCTCCGCGCTCGTGGCGGGTGCGGAACGCCTCACCGAGGCCGAGCACAATCAGGATGCCCAGAGTCGTCCCCGCGATCCGCCCGGGCGCCCAGGTGTCGGTGCCCATAATCGCGGCAATCGTGATTGCCGCGATCCAGCATCCGCCGATAGCGACCCAGGCCCAGATGCGCGCGCCGCGCACAATCGCCCCGATGATCGCGAAGGCGAGAGCGAGATAGGGCGGGCCCAGGTTGTGACCGACAAAGAGGTCGAGTGTCGCGACGAGGGCAATCAGTGCGACGACCGGTCCCGGGAACCTCCGGGCCCCGATCAACAGCACCGGGCCCGCCAGAGCCAGGCCCACCGAGAGAAGGGACTCCAGAGGCATGTCCCGAGTCACCCGCGAAACAACAAGTGCGGCCGGCACCTGCACCAAGAACGACACGATGACTGGCGCCCAGAGGGTGAAGGATCGCGGCATCCGCCACTCGGGGAACGGCCCGTCGGGCGGGCGGTGCTCACTCCAGTGGCCGGGCATGGGTCGATGCTACGGGCGGGAGCCAACTTCGGGCATCGTCTCGCGGGAGTACATGCGAGAGAGGTGGAATGGCTCCCCGGCTTGGACTCGAACCAAGAACCTATCGGTTAACAGCCGATTGCTCTGCCAATTGAGCTACCGAGGAATGCTGCGAAAACAGCGTCGTCAGCCTAGCAAATTCTGCGGACGCTCCTTGCCACCGCGGCGTACTTGCGACGCCTGCGCTCGCGTTCTGCAGGAGTTCTGTCCTGCAATCACAATACTTCGAGGATCCATGTCCTGCAGAACGCGCAACTCCTGCAGAACGCGGGGCGCGGGGCGGCTCTAGGCGGCGAGGATGTCGGCCAGTTTGCGGACGTAGGGGTGCAGCGGGTTGCCGAGCACCTCATCCACCTGACCGAGACCGACGAAGATTCCCGCGTGCATGACGGCAATCTGCTCGGTCATCGTGCGCAGTTCACGCAGGTCGTGGCCGACGACAAGCGCCGAGAAGTTGCGTTCGCGCTGCAGATCGGCGATGACGGTGAGGATGCGACCGCGCACCAGCACATCGACACCCATCGTCGGGTCGTCGGCCACCAGCAGTGTCGGCTCGAGAATCAGCGCGCGCGCCAAGGCGACGCGCTGACGCTGGCCGCGGCTGAGCTCATGCGGGAACTTCGAGATCACAGCGAGAGGCAGGCGGACAGCGTCGATCAGAGTCGCCACAGCGGCCCCCGCGTCGAGCCTGTCGAATTTGGGGTCGCGCTGATAGATCGGTTCCGCCACGTTCTCGCCGATCGTCAGACGAGGTTCGAGGGTCGACCCGCCGTCCTGCGGCAGGTAGCCGACCCGCAGGGTGAGGCTGTCGCGCTTACGCTCAGAAATGCCGCGGATCTTGTGGTGCAGAACCTCGAGTTGACCGCTCACGATATGCGGCGGAGGCTTCTCGCCATGCACAGTCTGCGCAGCAACCGCGCGCGCAAGCGTGCTCTTGCCCGACCCAGCTTCGCCGACGACACCCAGGATGCCGCCCCGCGGAATCGCGAACGACACCCCGCTGACCGCCACATCATCGTCGCCGTAGCCGAGAGTCAGATCGTCAGCGAGCACGGCAATGCCTTCAGTTTTCGCGCGATCTTCCTGGGCCACCGGACTACCGTACCGCCAGGTAGCTGATCATTCGTTGCGGAGTTTTCGCCGCTCGGCCTCGAGCGCCACCGACTGTCGGCTCAGTTCGCCCCACCGGGCGTCGTCACCCTCGGATCGCGCTCGCTGCATGGCCCCGACAACCTCCGCTTTCTCGCGCAGAAGGTCTCGATCGATGAGCGAAGTCACCACACCACGGCAGTACTGCGCCAGGAGATCCGGCCGCTGCGGAATCGGCGCCACCCCGAGCTGCTGCACAAGGGTCGCGAACGGCGCGGGCACCTGGTCACTGACATGCTGCAGCCAGCCGTCGGCTTCGACGTGATCCAGGCTCGCGGAAACAGCGTCGCGCACGACAGAGAGCGTCGCATTGACGAAACGCACGCGGGTCGCACGTTCCACCAGTTCCGCCCCGACATCTGTGGGGTGCTGCAGAATCGCCATCAGAGCGTCGCGTTCAGATC